>JBGVKL010000001.1:0-33097 GCA_045123675.1 Acetatifactor sp.
CGCATATGCGATGGGTGTAGTATAAGGAACCAAAAAAATACGGAAAGGAGGAGGTAGATGTGGCGAATTATCAAGGAAAAACAAAAGATGAGATTGTCAAGAGCGAGAAAACAAAACTTAAGGGAATCTATAGAAAATTAGATAAAAAAATACAAAAAGCTGTGGATTCACTGATTGAAGAGGCTGCATTTATGGCTGCTTCTTTGTATGAATTACGACAAATCATTGATGAAAAAGGTTACACTGAGGAGTACCAAAACGGTGCGAATCAGAAAGGTGTTAAAAAGTGTTCTGAGGTCGAATTATACAATACAATGATTAAAAATTACACATCAATAGTAAAGCAGCTAACAGATTTGATACCAAAAGACGCAAGCAATGGAGGAATGGCAGAATCCGATAATTTTATGGATTTTGTAAATGCAAGAGATGATTAGGTATCCTGAAACATACAACCCGATTCTGGAATACTGGGAAAAGATTCAGAACGGTGAAATTATTGTATGTGATAAGATTTTCAGAACGTATAGAAAGCTAGTATATGATATACATAATCCTGGAATATATTTCTACAGTCCTAAGCGTGCAAATCATATTTTGGAATTTGCTGAAAACTATTGTAGACATTCCAAAGGTAAGTGCGGTGGTAAACCAGTTAGACTGGAGTTGTGGGAAAAAGCACATTTGGCAGCGGTATTTGGATTCATTGATATTGAGGGGAACCGTAAATATCGTGAATCCATTTTAATTGTCGGAAAGAAAAATGGTAAGTCGCTTTTAGCATCGATTGTAGGGCTGTATTTATTATTAGCTGATGGTGAGATGGGACCAGAAGTTTATGCGGTAGCAACGAAAAAAGACCAAAGTAAGATTATCTGGTTAGAAGCAAAAAGAATGATACGCAAATCGCCTACCCTTAGTAGAATAGCAAAAACTCTTGTATCTGAAATCGCGACAGAATTTAATGATGGAACATTTAAGCCGCTGGCATCTGATAGTGATACCTTAGATGGATTAAATGTTCATGGAGCACTCATGGATGAAACTCATCAGTGGAAACAAGGAAAGGCACTTTTTGATATTATTGCTGATGGTGTGTCTGCGCGAGAGCAACCGCTTATTTATATGACATCTACAGCTGGTACGATTAGAGAAGATATATATGACCAAAAGTATGAAGAAGCAGAGATGGTTATTAATGGTTACTCCGATCCAGAAGGATACAAAGATGAACATCTAATTGCATTTATATACGAGCTGGATAATAGAAAAGAATGGATCCAAGAAGAGTGTTGGGTTAAGGCAAATCCGGGTATTGGAACAATTAAGAATTTGCAGACTCTGCGGGATAAAGTTGAGAAAGCAAAGAAAAATCCATTGCTTGTTAAAAATCTGCTTTGTAAAGAATTTAATATTCGTGAGACATCTTCTGAAGCATGGTTGACATTCGAACAGATAAATAACACAGAGACATTCGATGTTAAAGAATTAAAACCAAGATATGGCATTGGCGGAGTGGATTTATCGTCAACAACTGACCTGACAGCAGCGAAGGTGTTATTTAAGGTACCTGATGATGAGAAGACATACGTATTGTCTATGTATTGGATTCCAGAGGATTTGGTAGAAAAGAGAGTTGCAGAGGATAAAATACCGTATGACTTTTGGATAGAAAAAGGATATGTTCGAACTTGTTCTGGAAATAAAATATCGTACAAAGATGTAAAGAAGTGGTTTGTAGAAATACAGGAAGAACTGGATATTTATATCAATTTGATTGGATATGACTCTTGGAGCGCAACCTACTTTGTAGAGGATATGCAGGATTATTTTGGAAAGAGTGCAATGATACCTGTAATCCAAGGTAAGAAGACATTATCACATCCGATGAAATGTTTGGGCGCAGATTTGGAAAATAAAATGATTGTCTACAATAACAATCCAGTGGATAAGTGGTGCTTATATAACACTGCTGTAGATGTTGACAGGAACGACAATATCCAGCCAATCAAAACGAGCAAAGCAAGACGACGTATCGATGGTACAGCAGCTCTGCTCGATGCTTATGTGGTATTACAAAACAATATGAATGAATATATGTCATTGATTTAGGAGGAAAGATGAAACCATTTTGGAAAAGAGAACCCACAGTGAATAAGGGAAATGAGAATGAGCCAGGTAAAAATGTACTGCAGATGATTACAACAGCAGGAGAGCATTATTATGCATGGAATGGGAAGCTATACGAAAGTGATATTGTAAGAGCGTGCATACGGCCAAAAGTTAAGGCAATTAGTAAATTAGTAGGAAAGCATGTCAGAGATGATCCGGCTGGAATGTTACGGATAAATCCTGATGCTAATATACGTTTCTTGTTGTCAGAACCAAATCCATACATGACAGCCCAGCAAATGCAGGAAAAAGTTGCTAATCAGTTATGCCTAAATAATAATGCATTTATCCTGGTTGTAAGAGATGAAAATGGTAAAGCAATACAGCTGTATCCGATTCCATGTACACTTGTTGAAACAAAATACAGTGAAGCTGGAGAATTGTTTTTGAAATTCCAATACAAAAACGGAAAAACTGGAACGTTTAGATATTCGGATATTATACATCTTAGGCAAGATTACAATGAAAATGAAATCTTCGGTGATAGCCCAGCACCGGCACTTTCTGGTATGATGGAAGTAATTACAACAATTGACCAGGGAATTATTAAGGCGATTAAGAATAGCGGAGTAGTACGCTGGTTGTTAACGTTTACTTCTTCCATGCGAGATGAGGATATAAAGAAAAATGTAGAGAAGTTTGTAAAGAACTATCTTGCTCTTGAAACGGATACTTTTGGCGCAGCTGGTGTCGATTCAAAGGCAAATGTACAGAGAATAGAGCCTAAAGACTATGTGCCAAATGCAGCACAGACAGACCGAACGATTGACAGAATCTATTCATTTTTCAATACTAATAAAAAGATTGTGCAGAGTAATTTCACAGAGGAAGAATGGATATCGTATTATGAGGCAGAAATAGAACCGGTTGTGGTGCAAATGCATCAAACATATACAGTGGCTATTTTTTCTAGAAAAGAAAGAGGCTTTGGCAATAAAATTGTATTTGAAGCGAATAATCTGCAGTGTGCTAGTTTAGCAACGAAGCTGGCATTTCAGGCCATGGTAGACCGTGGAGCAATGACACCTAATGAGTGGCGAGAAACTATGAATTTGGCGCCGATAGAGGGTGGAGATGTTCCAATTAGAAGACTGGATACACAGGTTGTTAATATGGTCAATGAAGTGTTGCAAAAAATGAATAAAGAAAATTATGTTGTGATGGCTGGGATTATAACCCAGCTTTTAAATTGCACAAAATCGGGAGGTGAAATAGAAGGTGAAGCACAAAATTAACGTTCGCGGTGTAATGATACCAAATGATTATAAATGGTATTATGAATTTTTTGGCGAAGATAGTACTTGCCCTAGGGACGTACAAAAAGTTTTAGATGCCATGGTGGCAGGTGATGAAATTGAGGTTTATATCAATTCGCCAGGCGGAGTAATTGATGTAGGTTCAGAGATTTATACGTTACTCAGAGCACAGGAGAATGTAAAAATTTATATTACCGGAGAAGCATGTAGTGCAGCTTCCATCGTAGCAATGGCGGGATATTGTGAGATGTCACCTACAGCACTTATGATGGTACATTGCGTATCTTCTGGTGCGCGTGGAAATCATAATGATATGGAGCATATGGCGGAAGTGTTAAGAACTGCAGATAGAGCCTTATCTAGTGCGTACATAGCAAAGACAGGTATGAGTGAAGCCGAAGTATTAGACATGATGGAGCACGAGACCTGGTTAACTGCAGAGCAGGCAAAGGGAAGGGGTCTGATAGATGCAATAATGTTTGAAGAAATGGAAATAATGCCATTAGTTGCAGGACCGATGTTTGCATTACCAGATGAGGAACAGTTGGAAAAAGTAAAAAGAATGATGAAAGAAGCAGATGGAAATTCAGATAGAGCATCTGCTTTTTTGATGCAGCAACAGCTAAATCTTTTAAAATTGAGAGGAGAAAAACGATGAACAGAAAACAGTATGAAGAAAGAAGAAACGCTCTTATGCAGGAAGCACAGAATTTGATTAATTCTGGAAAGGCAGAGGAAGCAAATGCAAAAATGGAAGAGATTAAGAATCTTGATGAACAGTGGGATGCAATTGCACAGGCACAGGCTAATTTTAATGCGTTAAATAAAGAGCCACAAGCAGTTAATGTGTTTGGAACGGAAAGCAGCTCTATGCGTGCAGATGGTTCTGCAGGTGAAGAAAAAAATAAGGTGGCACAGGTTTGGGCTTCAGAGGAATACAAGAATGCGTGGGCAAAGAGCCTTATGAATTTGCCAATGTCTGCAGAAGAAAACGCAGCATTTAAGATGGTGAATGAAGCATATACGCACACAACCGGAAATACACAGATTGTAATTCCTAAGACTGTGTCCAGAGGTATCTGGGAAGAGGCTGGAAACTTATACCCATTATTTGGTGCTATTTCAAAAACCTATGTAAATGGTGTGCTTAGCATGATTCAGGAGGATACATCTACTGATGCAGCATGGTATGAAGAGGATACTGAAACAGAAGATGGAAAAGAAACATTTAAAGAGTTCACTTTAGAGGGCTGTGAATTATCTAGATCAATTACAGTATCTTGGAAGTTAAAAGAAATGGCAGTAGAAGACTTTATCCCATACATCCAGCGCAAAATGGCAAAGAAAATGGGTGCTGCTTTAGGCTATGGTACATCACATGGTGCTGGAAAGGGTACAGAAGGAAAACCAGAACCTACAGGTATTTGCACAGCTCTTGAAAAAGAGGAGGGTACACCTCAGATTGTTGAATATTCTGGAACAGAACCTACATACAAGGAAATCACAACTGCAAGAAGTAAGATTAAAGGCGGTTATGCTGCAGGACTTGGAATCTATGCTAATTCAACAACAATCTGGACTCAGATTGCGAATATCGTAGATAGTAACAAGAGACCAATCTTTGTTCCAGATCCAACAGCTGGTGGAGCGTACAGAGTATTAGGTATGCTTGTTAAAGAGGATGACTCAATGAATGATGGTGAAATCCTTATGTCTAATGCAGAAGCTGGCTACTCAATGAACATCAACAAAGAGGTAACAATGCTTCCAGAGGACCATATTAAAGCTAGAAAAACAGATTATTGTGGTTATGCAATTGCAGATGGAAATGTTACTACAACAAAAGCACATGCATTACTTAAGAAAGCTACAGCATAATAAGAGGGCTAGTTAGTCCTCTTTCCTGTAGAGTTGAGGTAAAAAATATGCTGGATAAAGCTAGAGAAGCGCTAAGGTTTAATACTGAAGTCTTAGATGAAGAGATTCAGGATACCATAAATGCGTGTTATAGGGATATGCATCGTGTTGGCATTGTGATTTTTGATGAGAATGGCGATGTAAAGAAGTCTATCGAAGAGGATGCACTAATTATTTCATGTCAAAAGCAATATGCAAGATGGATGTTCAATTTTGAAAATGCCGCTGAACGATATAAAAATGCGTATGAATCGATGCGTGATGGTATGAGTCTATGTGGTGATTATAATGTATAATGATACAATTAAGTTGATATCAGAAACCTACGAGCAAGATAATTTGCTACAGTTTATTACTAAAAGAAAAGAAACTACAGTTTTTTGTGAAGTTCAAAGCATATCAAAATCTGAATGGTATGATGCCGGCAGAGTAGGGTTAAAAGCACAATTAAAAGTTGTAATGCCAAGGATTAATTACTCAGAGGAAAATCTTGTAGAATATAATAACAAAGTATATGGCATATACAGAACATACCTGCCAGTGGGTAATACGGTCGAACTTTATCTGGAAGAAAAGGCTGGTGTAAAGAATGGCTAAAGTTGATATTGATAAGTTGAGTTTGGAAGTAATGAATCAATTAAAACTATATGGCGAAGCGACTGTTGAGATTGTAGAAAATGCAGTAGAAGAGACTGCAAAAGAAACTGTAAACGAATTAAGAGTTACATCCCCAGTTGGTGCTACTGGTGATTATTCCGATAGCTGGAAGAAAAAAAGGGATAAAAATGCTAGAGGCAGATATCGGTATGATATGATTGTGTACTCTGCAAAACCGGATTATAGATTAACACATTTGTTGGAATATGGTCATGCTTTAAGGCGGGGAGGCAGAGAGATAGGAGAAGTAAAAGCATTTCCACACATTAAGAATGCTGAAATTCATGCGGAAAAGCGTTTGATAAACAAAATAATGAAAGGCATCGAGGGAATAGGTGAATGACATTATCAGAAGTAACGGAATTGTTAAAAAAAACAGGGTTACCTGTTGCATATGAATCCTTTCCGGAAAATGAAGCTCCTTCTCTTCCGTTTATATGCTACATAAATCCGGAAGATAACAATTTTGCAGCAGATGGCAAGGTATATCATTCTTCAAAAGTAATTCATGTGGAGCTTTACACAGAAAAGAGAGATTTAGAGATTGAAAAGGCGGTAGAAGCTGTGCTATCCGCCTTTTTTTATGAGAAAACAGCAATTTATTTAGATGATGAAAAATGTTATGAGATTTTGTATGAATTGGAGGTATAAAAATGTCAGATAATAAAGTTCAGTTTAACTTAAAGAATGTCCATTATGCTGTAATTAGTGTGGACGAAAATGGAAATGTGGTGTTTGCAACACCGGTAGCAGTTCCTGGTGCAGTAACACTTACACTTGACCCGCAGGGAAGTGTAGAACCGTTCTATGCAGATGGCATTGTATATTACCAGGCAGTAGCAAATAATGGTTATTCAGGCGATTTAGAAATTGCACGATTCCCGGATAAGATGCTCCAGGATGTGTGGGGATTTGAAGTGAATGAAGAAAATGTAATTATCGAGAATGCAAATGCTGAACCAAAGGCATTTGCAATGCTGTATCAGATTGATGGTGATGCAAATAATGATTATTATTGCCTGTATAATTGCACTGGTACAAGACCTGGAATTGGTGGAACTACTATTGCAGGAACAAAAACGCCTCAGACAAGAAAGAGTACGATTTCTGCGGTGCCATTAACTGATGGAAAAGTTATGGCAAGAACAACCTCTAAGACTAAAGAGGATGTAAAGGCTAATTGGTTCAAGAAAGTGTATGAAAAAACAGCAGCATAAGGAGAGTCTATGGAAGCAATTATTACTGTAGGCGATAAAGAGGTAAAAATGAGGGCTTCGGCTCTCATTCCTCGTTTATATCGCTTCAAATTCGGTAGAGATATTGTTAAAGATATTACAACCTTAAAAAAGGCATTTGAAAAAGCAAGTGATTTGCCAGAAAATGCAACTGATGAAGAAAAAGAAAATGCACAGTTATCAGCATTGGATTTAACGATATTTGAAAATGTAGCATATATCATGGCAAAACATGCCGATGCAAATCAGCCGGACACACCAGATGAATGGCTAGACCAATTCGACATGTTTTCAATTTATCAGGTATTGCCACAGATTTTAACACTTTGGAACTTAAGCACCGCAACAACCTCTATACCAAAAAAAGGATAAAGCCTACGGTACGAGAAAGTAATGGTGCTATTTTTATGCTTCGGTGCGCAGAACTAAATCTTTCAGACGAGGCATTAAGTGGAATGACCGTAGGCATGGTGTATGACATGCTTGCCGAGAAAATGAATGACCGGGAAGAGTATCCTATCAAAGCAACGCAAGAAGATATCGATGCATTCTTTCCAGCATAGGGGGTGAAGTATGAGTACGAGAATAAAAGGTATTACAGTAGAAATTGGTGGCGATACCACCGGTCTCGACAAAGCACTAAGCGGTGTTAATAAAAATATAAATAAAACACAGTCTGAACTTCGAGATGTAGAAAAACTGCTGAAATTAGACCCTAAAAACACGGTACTTTTAAAGCAAAAGCAGGAATTACTTGCAAAAGCAGTAGAAAGTACAGAAGAGAAATTGGAAGGCTTGAAGAAAGCTAATGAACAGGCAACAAAAAGTGTAGAGAAGTATGACGACTGGAAGGCTGCATATGATCCGATTCAGACACAGATAGATGAAACAAGGAAAAAACTGACAGGCTTAAAAGAAGAGCAGAAGGAAGTCTTTAATATCGAGGGCGAGGATAGCGACAGATACAAAGAGTTAAAAGAAGAAATCAAAGCAGCAAACTCTGAACTTAAAGAATTAAAAAAGCAAGCAGAGGCAGTCAATGAAGAGTTCGGAAACCCGATATCCAAGGAGCAATACAACGCATTGCAACGAGAAATAATCGAGTCTGAAAGTAAACTAAAGGATTTGAAAGAACAGGCTGCAAAGACAGAAAATGCCATCAATGGCATTGACGAGGATTCTGTTGAAGAGGTAGCGAAAGCGGCGGATAAAGCAGAAAAGGAATTAAAAGAAGCAGGAAAAGAAGCATCTAATTTCGGAGATTACTTAAAGGCTGAAATGATTGTCGAAGGGGCCAAGGGGCTTATTTCGACATTTAAAGATGTTGCCGAGGAATCAAAAGAGTACACAAAAATAATGGCTAGCTTAGAAGTTTCATCAGAAAATGCTGGATATAGAGCTGAACAAACAGCAGCGATATATAAAAAATTATATGGTGTTTTAGCCGATGAACAGGCAGCAGCTACAACTACAGCAAACTTACAGGCTATCGGATTGACGCAGGAGAAATTACTCGAATTAACGGACATGGCGATTGGCGCATGGGGAAAATATGGAGACTCCATACCAATAGACGGACTAGCAGAAGCGATAAATGAAACGATACGAACTGGAAAAGTAACAGGAAATCTAGCAGATGTATTGAACTGGGGAACAGATGCAGAGGAAAATTTCGGCTTATCCTTAAAGGAAAATATTGAATTTACAGAACTCTCTAAAGAAAAATTAAAGAAACTTACCAAGAGCCAGAAAGAAGAATACGAAGCCAGGAAAGCACAATATGAGGAAACAGAAAAGTATAATGAAAAAATATTAGAGGCAGTAAGTGCCGAAGATAAGTTTAATTTGGCATTGGAAGAAGCAGAGACAGAGTCGGAAAGAATCAATTTACTCATGTCTGCACTAGCGGAGCAAGGGTTAAAAGAAGCGGGTGCAGGGTGGAGAGATAATAATGAAGCTTTAGTCGAAAATAACGAGGCACAAGCAGAACTAAAAGAGCAAATAGCAGAACTAGGAGAAACCTTATTGCCTGTCTTTACGGAGATTACAGAGATTGTTGCAGGTCTCTTAGAGGAGTTCAATAATTTGGATGATGGAACACAGAAATTCATATTAGGAGCAGTACTTTTAGTAGGCACGCTTGGACCGGTAATAACTACGATAGGCTCAGTTAGCAAAGGAATCGGTGGATTAGGCGGGGCTATAGATATTATAACAAATACCGTCCTACCTGCACTGAAAACCGGATTCTCAACAGTTTTTGGATTCATAGCGGCGAATCCAGTCGTACTACTTATAGCAGCTATAGTTGGATTAGTTACATTTATAGCAACAAAGGGAGACGAGATACAAGAGGTGCTGCAAAATGTAGATGATTTCTTGCAACAAATTTTCCTTGTGGATTGGACACAGGTATTTGGTAAAGACCTTGGTGAAAAACTAAACATTTTCATGAGTATATTTAAGACAGTCTGGGATGGCACTAAACGTCTGCTTGATGGAATAATCGATTTTATCAGAGGTGTATTTACAGGAGACTGGGAACGAGCGTGGAAAGGCATATCAAATGTTTTTGGTACTATTTTCGATGGAATCAAAATGATAGGAAAAGGTGCGATAAATGGGCTAATAGGGCTTTTGAATTCAGGTATAAATGCTGTAAATCGTATGATTTCCGGATTTAATTCTATTGGTATTGATATACCAGAATGGTTAGGCGGTGGTTCGTGGCATCCAAATGTTTCACTTATTCCCAACGCTGCTTATTTAGCAAAGGGTGGAGTATTAAATGATGGAACAGCGGTAGTAGGTGAGGCGGGACCAGAGATACTGACCATTAGCGGTGGGCGTGCGATTGTGCAGCCATTAACAGGAAATGCGGCAGCAGGACAAGGTCTTGGCGAATTAATGAGCTTATTAGCTATGTATCTTCCTTATCTGGCAGCAGGACAACAGATTGTACTTGATACGGGAGAACTGGTTGGAGCAACTGCACCAGCCTATAACGAAGCTTTAGGTGAGATTGCAGAACAGGAGAAGTATCAATGAGTAATGCATTAACGATAAGCATGCAAATTACAGTAGAAAGCACAGGGAAAGTTTTCGATACATTATCAGATTGGGGATTAGCAGTAGGTAACAATGATTACATTGGCGACCCGGTGCAGGAGACAAATTATATTAATATTCCTGGAGCATCAGCTATGCTTGATTTGTCAGAAGTGATTACAGGAAGACCAGTATTTAAGTATCGACCAATAAAAGTTTTATTAGGTGGAAGAAAGAAACGTTTAAATTGGGATGCAATTATTTCACAATATAGAAATGAAATAGAAGGTCAGGTGGTGCGCCTGACCTTTAGTAATGACATGAATTTCTTTTGGCGAGGACGTGTAAATATTACTAATTTTAACAGGGTAAGGGAATTGGGACAATTTACCTTAGCGATTCCACAAGCAGAGCCTTATAAGTACGATATTTTTACTTCGGAAGACGAGTGGTTATGGGATCCGTTTGATTTTGAACAGGGAGTAATTAGATACATAGGACCAGTTGAGTTTAATAATAATTCGATTACAGTGCCTAAAGGCGGAATGCTGGTTGTCCTGGTATTTGAGATTGATACGATAATTGGCAGCTTGTCTGTTGTGGCCAATGGTAATACTTATGCGTTGGAAATTGGGGAAAATCGATTTCCATCATTGCTTGTCGCAGGAGCAGAAGAGGTTGTTTTGGAGTTTAAGGGACAAGGAACAGGCACCATTAAATACAGAGGAGGCAGCTTGTAATGTACGAAGTGTATTTAGATGGAAAGTTATTATATTATCCGGGCGATAAAGTAAATACCGTTATTTCGGCAATTCTTAAAACAAAACTGAACGACTCGGGGACTTTTGATGTGACAATTCCACGCAAAAATCCGTTGTACGGGAAGTTTAAAGAAAGAGTATCGGAGTTGCTTATAAAAAAGAATGGAAAAGAAATTTGGAATGGAGAAATCAGAGGTAGTAAGGGAAATTTAAAGAAAGAAAATGTAATACATGCAGTAGGAGAACTTTCATATTTAGGCGCATCCTCCCAGCCGCAGAAAAAATATACAAATGTTAATCCACTTCAAATGATGATAGCACTGGTAGATATTCATAACTCTCAGGTGGAACCACGAAAACAGTTTGCTGTGGGTGTAGTAACAGTAGGGAACTACAACTATGACTGGATCACAAATTATGAAAACACGCTGGATTTTATTCGCAAAGAAATGTGCGATAAGTTAGGTGGATATTTGCGGATCAGGAAAGTAGACGGCGTGCGATATATTGATTTGGTTTCTTTAAAAGACTATGGAAAGTCATGTGAGCAGCCTATAAAATTTGGAAAAAACTTATTGGATTACGCAACCGGAATAAGCTCAGATGCTATAGCAACAGTTGTAAGGCCACTTGGAGTTGCTTTAGAAAATGGAAACATTGAGGGAATAGATTCTTACCTGACAATCGAATCCGTGAATAACGGAAAGGACTATATTGAAAATACAGACGCCATCCAGTCAGGAATTGGATATGTATGGAGAACTGTGCATTTTAATGTATTAACTACACCGGAAGCTGTAAAAACAGCAGGTGAGAATTGGTTAAAAGATAATCAATTTCAAAATATGACTATTGATGTCACGGCCATTGATTTATCCGAGGTAAATTCTAACATAGAATCTTTTGAGTTAGGAGATTCGACAAGAATTATTGCGAAACCATTTGGAATGGATAGATGGAGCTATGTGACTGAAAAGAAACTGGATTTACTGAATCCAGTTACAAAGCACAATATTTCTATTGGTGATAATGTCAAAAAGACATATACACAGCAAGTAACAGACGAGAAGAATAGCTTAAGAAAAGAAATCCCGCAGCAATCAGCTATACTGCAGTTGGCAAAGCAGAATGCAAGTGAGCTAATTAAAAACTCTACGGAAGGAAATATTTTTCTTGTCTATGATAAAGAAGGTAAACCTAAAGAATTGTTAATAATGGACACAACAGATGTTAATTCTGCTACAAAAGTATGGCGGTGGAACATCAACGGTCTTGGCTATTCATCAACGGGCTACAACGGCGAATATGACCTTGCCATGACAATGGATGGGGCAATTGTAGCTGACAGAATCACAACTGGAACACTAAATAGTGTAAGAATCAATAATGGTGATGGTAAATTCACAGTTGATGAAAAAGGAAATATTGCCGCATCAGCTGGAGAAGTAGCAGGATGGAACATTGCACCAAATATGCTTTCAAAAACCATAGACTTATATCCTGATATGACAGAAGAGGGACTTAAGGATGTAGGCGATAATGACCCAGTACAGTACATAGTATGGATTCAGAAGCCTACTTCAGCAATAACCGCATCATTTTACATCGGTTACAGACCGAAGAGCTATTATTTATCGGGCGGACTGAATTGGTATACTACTTTTGCAGCTAGACCAAATGGCGAAGTTATGGCGAATAAGTTTAAATCCAGCAATGCGGAAATCACTGGTGGAAGTATCAAAATATCAACAAATGAAGATGAAAGCACTGCACCATCTATTATAAAGTTAAGCGGAAGCAGTGAACGTTCAGTTGAAATTAATCCGTATCATATCAGGTTTATAGATAAATCGAATATGAAATTCCTAGATGTAACAGAAGGCGGTTTGAGTACTTATAATATTCTTGAATTTGATTCAAATGATGAAATTAAGTCATTCGCATTGGGCGGTTTGTTTTTGCATAATAGCGGAATGATTTCATCACAGTATACATGGGATACAGTAGGTTCAGATTCGCCTAATGTAATCGTCACTAGTTCAGGACTTTTCAAACGTTCTTCATCATCAAGTAAGCGTTACAAAACCGATATTACCGAAAACATCAGCGAAGAATTAAATCCGCAGAAACTGTATGATGTGCCTGTTAAGATGTTCAAATACAAAGAAGGTTATCTTTCTAAAGATGATTCTAAGAATGGCAAGGATATTGTCGGATTTATTGTTGAAGATTTAGAAGAAAAATATTCTTCAGCGGTGCAGTATAATGCATCAGGCGAAGCAGAAATGTGGAATTCAAACATTATGATTCCTGCAATGCTTAAACTTATTCAGGAACAGAATGAGCGCATTAAGCAGTTAGAAGAAAGGTTAGGTATAACAAATGGCTAATATACAATCATATTTAGATAAAATCAGTGGCGCACGTTTTGGAAAGGACGTGCGTTCTTCTATTGTAAATGCACTTGAAGCTGTTAATAAAGATGCAAATTATGCTGCAGAAGTTGCAAAAGACATGGAAGGTTTGCTTTCTGACGTAGAGAATGCCGCAGTATCTGCAAACACAGCTGCATCCAATGCCAATGAAGCAGCGCAGGCTGTACTGGATAAGAAATACATCCTCACAGCCACAACAGAAATGGTGCGTGGTGGAACAGCAAGACCGACAGCAGAGGGAAATGCGCTACTTGAAAAGTTGACCGGAGATAGCTTACAAGTGAAATCAATAGATTATTGGACACTGGGTGATATTACCACAACAGCGACGGGGCAAGTGTTAAATAAGGTTGGAGTGGATATTCCGGCTGGTGAGTACACTTTGAAATTTAAACATGACACCATTTTTGCAACAGTGCGTTTTGAATTTTTAGATAAAGCTGGAAATGTCTACATGACTAATAATTTTAATCTTTCCGGTTCTTCCAGTAGCGAGATGAGGTGTGATTTTGAGGAGAATATAGGATATATATCGGTAAGTGTAGATGCTGTTGCTAAATTGAGTGATATTCACTTATTGTTGGATTTAGGAGAACCTGCACCAGAGAATGAGCAGACCATTCACAGCGTAGGTGATATGGGCTGGTTTGATGGTGAGTGGACTGCAAATGCCTATATCACCGTTAGTGGTGTGGTATCGACAGGTACTAATTACTGCTGTGTATCAAAAAACAAAATACCTTGTAAAGCAGGGGATGAAATCAAATTGAAACATTATGGTGATTTATCAAGTGTTCAGCATAGTTGTTCCATTGGATTTTATAATGCAGATGGTACTTTTATTAGTCGAGCGATAAGTGGCTTGACAGATACAGAATTGACTGCAACAGCACCAGCTGATACAGCATATTTTTTGTTTTGCTTAAGAAATGATGCAAATGTGGCACTTCCGGATTTAAAAGTTAAGACCTGTATCACTATTAACGGTAAGTATGCAGTTATTGTGAATAACGTTAGTGAGGAAGGTGTTTGTAAACATACCTATATACCGGTTAATGAACCTATAAGAGCTGTCGGAGATGTAAAGGATGAACTACCTGTACAGAATGGCGTATACAGAGTTATTAGAAAAGTCGGTCACTATGTATTTGATGGTTCAGCGGATGAAGGATGGGCTGATAGAACCAGCAATTATACTGGAGCAACAAGCGGACAGTGCAGATTTTCATGTGCTGTTATTCCACCATATCACAGTGCAACAATAACGCCAGCCATGTCTAATATAGGAATTAGATACGGAAATGCAAGTGCTTCTGGTGTGGCAGATTATTCCGAGGCAGGTGTGATGCTATTTTACAAATCAACTGCAGGAGCAGATAGCACATCATCTACTGTATATTGCACAACTGAAAGTGCAGATATTACGGATTTAGACTCATTTTTGGCATGGCTTTCAGCTAATCCTATTGTGCTAGATTATGAACTTGCAGAACCTTATTATGAGGAGATTGCAGACCAATCTATTTTCTACAATATCCCATCTTATGACGAAGTGACAAATGTTAGTATTGAGGGATTGCATGATGGTGTGAATCCGACATTTGCAATGCGTTTCCCAAGAAATGAAGATGGCGCACTTGTAACAACAACATTCTGCAATGGCAAGAAGAATGAAATCAGAATGGACGAGCTGACAGCGGCAATGTTAGCACTTAGCCAGTCATAGAGAGGAGACAAGCATGTTTAATTTGAAAGAATTTATTGTAAAGAATATCGTAAACGGCATCAAGAACGGTACATTTTCCAAGGAATACGGAAATATCATGGCGGTAAATTACCTGGTAAAAGGAATTCTGTCAGAGGAAGATGTTGCAAACATCGATGCACAGATTTCCACTTGGGAAGCAGAACAGATGGTCAAGGAAGAAGAACCCGAACCGGAAACAGAGCAGAATGAGACGGAAATTACTGAAGCTGAACCGGAAAACATCGAAGATGAAATGGAAATTGAAGAAACTGAAACAGTAGAATAAAAACAGAGCCTAAGCGCCGGATATGTCCAGTCAGGTAGATTGGATGTGTTCGGCGTATTTGTTTAAGAAAGAGAGGTACCACGGATGACAAACGAAGAAGTGGCAGTAAAACTAACAGAGCATGAGAAAGAAATAGGCTCCTTAAAACATCGGGTGAAAGAC
Source organism: Acetatifactor sp. (assembly GCA_045123675.1). Taxonomy (GTDB): domain Bacteria; phylum Bacillota; class Clostridia; order Lachnospirales; family Lachnospiraceae; genus Acetatifactor. The sequence continues at coordinate 15,677 of JBGVKL010000001.1, forward strand.
CTCGAAGATCAGAATGAAATACTGCATGAGCTTACCCTTTCCGTGCAGGAATTGGCGCTGAATATTCAGACAATGGTAAGAGACCAGGAGAAATATGCAAAGACACAGGAGCGGATATTCCAGAGACTTGAAAAGCTGGAACAGAAGCCGGCAAAGCATTGGGATACAGTTATTACAGTACTGATTACAGCATTAGTGAGCGGTGTTGTGTCAGTCGTTATGGCAAATATATTTTAAGATGGAGGAATAGAAAATGACAATCAATACAATTTTTACAATTATCATTATTGCGGTTACCGTATTTACAATCGGAGTCGGTATTTATTTTTACTTAAGGGATAAAAGTTTAAATGAAATCCGGGCAGATGTATATCAGTTGTTTCTTAAAGCGGAACATAATCCGGCATTTTCGGAGATGCCAAAACAGCGAATGAAATGGGTGCTTAGCAGGGCACGCTTACTTTTACCGTCATGGCTGCAGGTGATGATTACAGATGCATTTTTGGAAAAAGTAGTAGAAGGATGGTTTAGAGCCATCAAAGACTTATTGGATGATGGCAAGCTTAACAGAAGCGGGGAGGAATAAACTATGGCGATTAAAATGATTGATACCTCAAAATGGCAGAACAGTAAAGTAGATTACGCAGCCGCAAAGAAAGCAGGCTATGCAGGTGTAATTCTTCGTGTAGGCTGCAACAAGACCAAGGACAAGTGTTTTGAAAAAGATTATGCTGCAGCAATCGCCGCAGGCTTAAAAGTCGGCGTGTACTTCTACACCCATTCCACCACACCTGATGGCGCAAGGGCAGATGCAGACCGTGTTCTTGGTTGGTTAAACGGTAGACAGCTTGATTTACCAGTTGCTTACGACATCGAGCACAGCACGCAGAAGAGTGCAAGCAGAAAGACGGCAAACTCACAGATGTACAATGCATTTGCAAACAGAATGAGAAACCGCAGCTCTTATGATGTAATGCTCTATACAGGAGCTTACTTCTATAACAATTATTTTAACAAAGAATTAGTGACAGATAAGCTTTGGATTGCGAAGTATTCCAGCACAAAGCCATCTGTTGGTAGACCACTTTACATGTGGCAGTACACATCCGGAGCTGATACATCAGACTTCTTCAAAGAGAAGCTTGACAGAAGTTATTTTTACGGGGAACTGGAAGCAGGAGAAAGTCCAAATGGTAATCCTTATCCAATCCCAGAACGCACTATCAAGCGTACATTCCCAACCATGACCGGAAACGATGTTGCGTGGGTACAGTATGAGCTGAGAGAAGCAGGATATGACAAACCGTTTACATACAATGGCAAGGTATATCCGGCCGTAGAGATTGACCGTAAATGTGGTCCGGTGACAGAGGCAGCTATCGGAGCATATCAGATTAAGTACGGTTTGAAGCATGACAGGAAGTGCGGACCTGCTACAAGATTCCATATGAAAGAACACAGATAAGATACCGCCAGGGAGAAATCCTTGGTAACTTTTTGTGTTGTAAAGTATATACTTTGCGAAAATGACGATTAATGATATTATACTAATAGAGATTAACAATAAATATTATATGTTAATGATATATGGCGGACCTTATAGCATTAACATATAATAGAGGGAGTGCAAGTGCAAACCCTCTATTTTACTAGCTTTAAGTGGAAATCGAAGATGGTATTTTTACGGTCAAAAACAATTCTATCGACGATTCCACGGAGAGCTAGACCTTTTTTAGAATAGTCTATATCAGGATTCTTTAAAATATTGAGAACGTCCTCGATTCTTTCAATCATACATTTATCATCCTCTTGCTTACTGGAACTATCACAAGCAGATAATAACGCATTTAGTTCATTGGTAATCCGTATACGCTCAGCATTGATTTGGAATTTATTATCTTTATATTCTTCCAGCGTATCAATTTCATTTAGGTATGCGTCCTTGGCACGTCTTTCACGCTCATCGAGACGGGAGAGTATGCGTCGCAGCTCTTTTTCCTTATCATCTGTAGCAGGAGAACTGTGTACGACCTCATAGAATATCATATCAGATGCCAATAGTTGTTCCAAACCTATTATAACGTTTTTTTCTGCAAGTTCTGCAGAGATATAATGTGAATCATTACACATACCCTTAGAATATGCCCAGCATTGAAAGCCCGGTTCTTTAGATCCGCCGCAATTAGCCAAGGATTTTCCACAGGAAGAGCAAATAAGCATGCTGGATAACCAGTGATGACAAGATGAAACATCACGTTTCTTACGGCCACGTTTTGAATTAGCTGCAGCTATTTCATCAAGTCTTTTTTGCATTTCAAGATAATGTTCCCAACTCCAAGCAGGTTCATGACGCCCATCCACGATGATAACTTCTTCAGCAGACTTCAACTTACGACCACGTTCTGTATAATTCCAACGAATCTTTCCTGCATAAAATGGATTTCTGATAATATACTCAATTGCTCTGGCATCAAACAAATTACCTCGTTTTGTACGATAGCCTAAAGCATTTAATTTTATAGCGATTTGCCGTGTAGTAAGCATATCTTCCATAAACCATTTATCAATGTATTCGATGATAGGAAATGTGTCAGGGTCTTTTACTGGCACTTGTCTATAACCGGGTGAACGATAGCCGGTTCCAGGAGCAGCCTGGTAATTGCCACGCATGGCATTTTCAGTCATTCCACGGGTTACTTCAGAGGATAGGTTGGTCAGATAATATTCGTCCATCCATTCTATAATACGCTCGTTTAAAGAACCAAATGGACCATCCGGTAAAGGTTCAGAAATACTGATTACTTCCACTTTATCACGTGCGAGCATAGACTTATAGACGATACTTTCTTCCTGATTACGTGCGAAACGACTAAATTTCCACACTAGAATACAATCAATCGGATGTTCTTTGGAACGAGCATGAGCTATAAGTGATTTAAAGCCAGGACGTTTGTCTGCTTTCTTTCCGGAAATACCATCGTCACGGAAAATAAATTCATTTGGAATATAAATATTGTGTTGCTTAGCATAATCCATTCCTAGTCGAATCTGTGCATCTGGAGATAATTCAGTTTGTTCATCTGTAGACACACGAATGTATAAAGCACCAATACGTTGGTTTGCGATAGAATTATCATTCTTCATAATTATTTTCTGCCTTTCTGCGAAAGGCACCAATGCGTCATGAAATATGTTGGTTTACTTTCGCTTTTCTATTTTTGTTTCCTTCTGATATTATTTCACTATAAGACTGACACACTACAGAACACGTGGAGGTGAGTGGCGGGGCTGTATAGCGGCGACCTCGTATAATTATTTGTTGTCGGTCATCCGTTAAGGCATCAATGAATGGCGCATAACGTAGCCCGTAAACTTATCTCTTCCAAAGTCGACTCGATTTTGCCGGATGACCAGTCACTGTCAGTTTTTTAGCTACAAAATATCAGGAGGTTATTTTATTGTCATTTAAAATCTTAAAGAATAATTGTTGTGGACTTGATGTCCATAAAACATGGATCTATGCCTGCATTGGTATTACTGATTCCCACAGCCGTACAGAGTATAAACAAGCTCGCTTTTCTTCCTTTTCAAAAGGCTTGCAAGAGTTGTGTAACTGGCTTGCAAAATATAACTGCACTGATGTCTGTATGGAATCAACTGGCAAGTATTGGATTCCTGTTTTCAATATCTTGGAGAAGAATAACGTCTGGGTTACTCTTTCTCACCCCAAATACACTAAGCCTCAAAAAGGCAATAAGACCGATCGCAAGGATGCTAAGTGGATTTGTGACTTATATATGTGCGGAATGGTAAAACCGTCCTTTATTCCACCTGCTGACATCCGTGAATTAAGAGACTTGGTACGATACCGATACAAACTCACCTGTATGATAACCGGCGAAAAAAATCGTGCTCAAAATTGTCTTACCGTATCTAACCTAAAATTAGATGATGTCTTTTCTGACGTATTTGGTAAATCTTCGCGCTCCATTACGGAACAAATTTTACAACACCCTGGGGAAACTTTTGATGTGACACCTTTTGTAGATAGCAGGTGTAAAACTCCTGTTGAAGAAATACAAGCTGCTGTTGACGGTGCTATCTCTAGGGAACAAGCTGTGAAACTTAGACAGTGTCTAAATCACATCGATGAATTAGAGTTGCATCAAGCAGAAATAGAACGGGAAATCTTTCGTCTCAGTGATAAATACGAACAAGTGCTTTCTCTTATTCGAACCGTACCAGGATTCGATAAGAACCCAATGACTGCTATTCAGGTGCTCTCTGAAATCGGAGGTGATATGTCTGTCTTCCCCACAGCAAAAAACCTCGTATCATGGGCTGGATGTTGTCCCCGCAATGACCAAAGCAATCGTAAAATCAAATCCACTAGGATTTCCCGTGCTGGTTCTTATTTTAAACCAGTTTTGGTGCAAGTTGCAAATGCTTTAATCAAATCCAAGAAACATCCTGAATTTACTACTCGTTATCGACGAATAAAAGCACGTCGTGGTCACAAGAAAGCCATCATTGCTATCTGTCGTATGCTCCTAACCGCTATCTGGCACATACTCACAGATTTAAAGCCGTATACATCGGAAGGTTTTCTTGAATCGCGTCCTGTGAACGAAGCAAAAGTATTGACTACTTCACAGGCACTTAATCTACTTAAACAACGAGGATATGTTATCAAAGATGATGCTGTTCCAATTACCTGATTAGGTGTTGTGTCTATATTTACTTTTCAAAACCACCTATTTTGATGGTTTTCTTGTCATGCCCTTTATTCTTAGGCTATCCTCCACTTATTTGTTTCAAACTTATACCTTCTTACAGATTGTAACTGAATATTATCGGTTATGTGCTTCAGAATAACCGGTAATATCCATAAGAGCAGTTTGAAGTACTTGTGAAAAATTAACACCGAGAGCTGTCGCCTCTTCATTCAGCCACTCTGGAATAGTAAGAGTTTTCTTGACAGCTTTATTATTATACATTTTTCGATATACCAAAGTGTCGCAAGCTACGTAATTTACAAAAGCGCCATTTTCAGTAGTAAAAGTAGAAAGTGGAGATGGTACAGGAATTTCTTTCTTATCAGTTTCATATCCATATAGTACAAGTGCAAGAGCATCTTTTGCCATTTCCATTCCATCCGCTAAATCATCACCACAAGTATAACATCCTTCTAAATCTGGAAAGTTAATAGAGTATCCACCGTCTTCCTCCGGTGTAAAAATTGCTGGATATACATATTTTGCCATTTAGTGTCCCCCTTAATATTGTTTGAATAAGGTTTGCAAGGGCTTATTTCAGCCCTGCATCCTTTAATATACTGTTTAGTGTTCCCGGTTTTACATCGTCTTTATGTCGTGGCACGGGAAACTGTTTATTGGATATAGGACTGAACCATATATCGTGTCGGCTTCCGCTACGCAAGATGTAACAACCATTTTTCTTGAGTATTTTTAATAACTCTGAAGTTTTCATATGTGCTCCTTTCTACAAAATAATTATAACACGTGCTAATACGTGTGTCAATATAAAAATACACATATTAACACGTGTTATAATATATATGATAAATTTCCAATATTTACCACAAGGAACAGGATGAAAAAATGCTATTATAAGTGCATGATAAAATTATATATTCGGGTAATGATGGAAGAACGGCATATGAAGCCAAAGCAATTGGCGGAACAGGTAGGCATGAGTGTACGGACACTATACAATATCTTTGAGGGAAGAAAGTGTCCAACAATCTGCGAACTGGCATTATTTGCTGCAGTATTTGATGTAGGCATAGAAGATTTATATGATTCAGATATGAAACATAAACGAAGAAAATAGCTTCATTCTACAAAACTGTGCAAATTTTTGCAATTTTATATCCGAATTATCGACAAAAGTAAAATAGAATGATATAGTCAATTTATCAAAGGAAAGCGCGCAGACCTTTACAATTGGAACCAGGAAAGGAGAAGATTGGAGGGCAGGAGTATGGAATTTTACCAGGAGAGAATCATTGCATTAATAAATGAAGTGGAAGATGAGGAGACATTGGAAATTATATATCGGTTTATACGACGGTATTTGAGCTAGGATATTTCCTAGCTCTTTTATATAATTGAAAACTCTACAAATGTATGATATTATTACTATAATTGTAGAAAGCGAGGTAAACCATATGGGAATACTTGATATTTTTAAGGTATCACAGATAAAAGCAGAAAATGAGAAGCTTCACGAGGAGATTGAGCGATTACAGGCAGAAAATGCCAGTATATCCGAAAAGATGTCTGCATTAGGAGTAACTGAATACTATGAAACTAAGCAGAAAATAGTTGCAATGGAAAAGGAAGCAGAGAGTAACCTGGAAAGAAGTAATGAAGAAATTTTAAGTAACAACATTACGATTCAAAGACTGAGAGAGGAAATTCAGGAACTGCAGGAGAAAGAAGGCAAGCTTACTAAAAATGTGACATCTCAGGAAAGAAAGTTGGGAAGAATAAAGGAACTCTACAGAAGTGTAGATTATGCTATTAATAATTTCCTAGAGTTTGAGCCACAATATGATAAGTGTAAGCTCAACAGAATGGATAGTGAAGACTTTGAAGAGATTGCACCAACAATTACATTAAAGTTACACTGTATGGACGTTAAGAGCCTGAAGCAGGCCTACAGAGATAACGAGAAGCAGATTACAAAGCTTTTGGAACAGTATTCTGCACGTTATACAACAAAGGCTAATAAGTCCATTTATAATCTGATGGTAATTGCATTACGAGCTGAATTACAGAATATCCTTTATAATTTGAAGTATGAAAAGTTGGATAAGTCCATAGAGGATGTAAAAACAGTTTCTGCAAAATACTTAAAGATTGCCGGAGAAGGCAACCAGAGCATTGCCGGAACACTGACGAAGTTCATTGGAGAGGTGGAGTATCTCTTTATCAATGCAGTAAAAATTGAGTACAATTATTACGTGAAGAAAGAGCAGGCTCGCCAGGAACAGTTAGCAATTAAGGAACAGATGCGCCAGGAAGCAGAAGAAAGAAAGGCATTAGAGGCAGAACGTAAGAAGATTGAGCAGGAAGAAGCAAAGTTCGAAAGTCAAATTGCTACACTCACAGAACAGGCTAATACTGCAGAGGGAGATGCATTAGAAAAGCTGCAGGCGAGAATCTTAGAATTACAGGCACAGTTGTCCAATGTAGTTGTTAAAAAGGATGAAATTGCAAAATTACAGAATGGTAAAGCCGGACGAGTATATATCATTAGTAATTTAGGTTCCTTTGGAGATTGTGTATTCAAAGTTGGTATGACACGTCGTTCTAATCCGCAGGATCGTGTGGATGAATTAGGAGATGCAAGTGTGCCATTTAAGTTTGATGTTCATAGCTTCATATTTGCTGATGATGCAGTTGCTCTGGAAAATGAATTACACAGACGTTTGAATGATAGACGTGTAAATAAAGTTAATTTACGAAAAGAGTTTTTCAATATTACTATAGATGAATTAGAAGAACTTGTGTATGAGATTTGTCCGACGGCTGAATTTAATAAGACAATGCTTGCAGAAGAATTTAGACAGTCACAGTCTACAAACGAGGTTTATACATCGGATATCGAACTGGATGAGGAGTTTGAGGAAGAATAAATACTTGCATCTAAAGTGGCATTATGATATTTTAGAAAAGAGGAATGTAATGAATAGCCATTCCATCCTTTTCTGTGAGGAATTAAAATATACACAGAAGTCGACCTGATTGGGGTAGGAGAACCAATCTGCTATTCAGATAATAAAGTATTGTACCTTTAAGGCAAATATTTTGTCGGATACCTTTCACAATGTAGGTTAAGGAACATTGTTTATTCAAAAGACGCTTCACAATGTGCGACAAAGAAACATTGTTTTAAAGAATTGAATGAAGTGACAAAAATATTTATTAAATATGGTTTGCTTTTCTACTTTTCAAATCCTTAAATATAGCTTATACTATATTTAAGAAAAGAGGTCTTATTATTACTGTGACCGTATATATCAGTAACCATAAAAGAAGGTACGGGTTCAAATTATTTTATTATTAAGTATGTAGTTAATAAAAGGTATTATTAGAAAGTGCTACCGATAGACGGTTAGCTCTGAATTTATTGGTTATAGAATAACCGCTAAGTTTCCGAGGCTTGGGCGGTTATTTTTTTGCATTCTTGCCATTTTCGTATCCTAATTTATATGCTGCACCACATAAAATTCCTGCGATTGCAACGATATAATATAATGTTTCCAATGTTATCATATGCAATGGCCCCCTTTCATAAATTCCCTAAAAGGGTTTCTATGTAAACAGAGCTTGTACTCTCTGGTAGAGAGCTAACCGCCTACCGTTTCTGGTAGCACGACGATAGTATAACATTTGTTTGTAATATCTTCAAGATGCCTAATTCAAATATTGAACAAAGAAAAAAGACTAGAATTTTTCTAGTCTTTTTTCTTGTTTACACTCTTATTAAGCACAGAAAGTGCAATTTTCTCCAAAACTTCCCAGTCTTCAATACTAAGTTCGGCTAATGCCTCGATAAGATTTACACGAAAAGAAGTATCTTCGTCTTTAAGGCAATCCGTTAAAAAATCTGTAATAACTTGTTTTCTGCTAAGTGGAATATACGGTTCACCCTCTCCAGTACGTAGCCATTTTTCATTGACTTTAAATTCAAAACATAAATCTTTTATGGTTCTGTCGGAAAGTTCTCTATTTCCATTTTCAACTAAACTAATAAAATTTCTGGATAAATTAAGTCGTTCTGCAAACTCACTCTGATTTAAATTTGCTTTTTTACGAATCATGGTAATTCGGGTATTCATAGTAGTTTTACCTCTCTTTCTTCATCATCGTAGCAAATAAATGAATACTTGTCAACAAAAATACATTGACAAATGTTTGCATGTGTGATAATTTATAATCACAAGTTATCAAGAAAGGAGAAAAGCCATGAACGAAAGAGAAAAAGAGATACTTGAAAACATTGCAAAGGCATTTCCGTATATGAGTGAATTTGACAAAGGCTATTTTCTTGGAATAGCAAAGGCTAGTGCAAATGCAAAAGTTGCCCTAAAAAAGTATGACTTGTCTGGTGAAATCATTAAAGCAGAACTCGCCGCTACAGGATAGGAAACAGTAGGAGACAAAAGTTATGACACCATCAGAAATTATCCAGGAATTTTTAAATCAGATTGAATGCTGGAAGACAGAATATAATATGGCATTTGAGAATGTCGGAAGAGAAGATAAAAGGCTTCAGGATTTGGTGCATGAATTAGAATTTTCCCAAAATGCAAGAGAAAGAAATCGTGTTGCTTCTAAGTTACATAAGAGCAGGAAGATTCGAAGAAAGAATAAGGATACGGTTCTCCTATTAGAAAATGTAGTGAGTTTTTTTGAAGAGCCGCAGAATAAAAAGGTATTGAATCAACTTGTTCAGCTATTAGGAACACAGAGAAAGCAGGAAAAGATGATTCTATCAGAACGTTCGTATAGGCCGCGAGTGGAAGAAACGACTGTTAATTCATTAGAAGGACCTATACTGCAAGTGCAACTGTCCCGTAAGTAATATTCGTTAATAAGCTAGGAGCTCGCTGCAGTAGGATAATATGATTTTTTAACTGATATTAGACAATCCCTACAGCATAAGATGATTAAAAAAGAGGTTTGTTATGGCAAAGAAAGAGCCTACATTTCGGTATTTTGTAAAAGATAAAGACGGTAATCCGGTGAATATCGATACATTGACGGAGCAGGAGCGGTATGAAGTTGGTGTGTGGGCATATCAGACTTTATTAAAAGGACTGGGTTATCAGCCGGTAAAGGAACAGACAGGAAGGAGTGATTAACATTGAGAGCCAATAAAAATAGCACCCATTAGCTTTGGTCGGCACGGGTGCTAAGTAAAAACAAAAAACTTCATAACGAAGCCTTTCCGACATTATATCACATTTTTGAGGAAAGGAAAACAAGATGTTGTCAGAGAATCAGATGCTGGACAAACTTTATACGCAGCCGGAGATATTTAATAAGTATATTGAGAAAAAGCAATATGCCGAAGCTTCGTATTGCGTGGAATGTGCCCGCATAATCGCTCTATTCATGGAACTGTCAGACAGACAGCTCATAGAGCTATTTGGTTCTAAGGAAGACCCCGAAAATGTGGTGGAAGGTCTTTTTTCAGAAGAGAAGGTTCTGCGTGCGATGGAGTGGTGTATATTCCACAATAAGTCGCGCCAGGACCTCACAGAAAAAGACCGGGCAGAAAGAGAAAAGATTTGGAGGACACAGAACTTGCCGGCAAAGACATATCTGACACGCTTAAAAAACATTGATAAGTTAATAGCAACGATATACAAGGAATTGGCATACGCCCAAGCGGGAACGACCCCATCATCACCGAAGTTTTCTGCTGTTCCTTCCAAAACGAATGGAATATCTAAGCCAACAGAAGATAAGGCGGTGGATGAGACTGCACTGCAGGAGCAATTGGCTTCTTATCGGAAAGAATACGTAGAGCTTAAGACGACAGCAGTGCGTCTGATCAACAAGATTAAGAATAACAGTTATCAGATGGTGTTGTATAAATATTATCTGCAGAACATGACGCTTTATGAGACGGCTGAAGATATGTGTATTTCATATCAGTATGCGTGTACCTTAAGGAATAATGCCCTGAACGAATTTCAAAAGTTAATGGATGCAGAGAATATCCAGTAAAAACCACTTTGGGCAAAGTATGACCGAACATATCCGAGTATATCCACAGATTGAAAAATACTGCAAAGAAAATGGAGAGAACAATATGCAGAATAGTACACAAAAGCAGGAAATGTATGGGACGTACAAAAAATGTTACCAATGTAACCATACAACTCCGGAACTGAATAAAACGAAATGCGAAGTATGTGGAGCGAATTTATATTTGATTAGTTCGCTTTATTCCCCAAAAGTTGTTTTTAAAAAGAATCAATAGCGTTTCGCAGGTTTGGGAAAGGCAGGGTGATAGTTTGAGTCGGTTAGAATGTATTATTTTATCCATTCTGCTTAGTGAAGAAGCAGTCAACAGTATGTCAGCCATGTCGGTCTATGAAATTGCGGATAGAGTGCATCATTCTTATAAAGCGGATAGCATTTATAGGAAGATTGTGGAGCTAATAAAGAAAAACTGCGTCAAGATTGGCTGCAAGGATGGAAAGGCAAATACTTATTATATTACGGAAGAGGGAAAGACTTCCCTGGAAGAGACGAAAAGGGCAGGGTGAAATAGATGAAAAAGAAGATTGGTTTTATTGCGATCGGACAGGCTGGTGGTAATATTGGAAAACTTTTTGAGGACAGAGGTTTTTGTGTCCTCTATCTTAATACATCCCAGGAAGACCTACAGACGCTTAAAAATGTGAAGTTTGTATATCACATTGCAGGTGGAGAGGGATGTAATAAAGACAGAAATAAAGCAAAGCGCCTGGTATGTGAAGATTTTGATAACATTAGCAAAGCAATTTATGAGAAGATGGATGTTTCTATGGTGTATGTTATCTTTTCTTCCGGAGGCGGTACCGGAAGTGGATGCGGACCAATGTTAATTGATTTATTGCTGGCAGATATTACAGAGAATAGTAGTACCATTGATGCTGTAGGAGCGATTACGGTGTTACCTGCAGAAACAGAGAGTCCAAAAGCACATATCAATAGTTATGAGTGCTTCCAGGAACTGACAAGCATCGGTAATATTGCCAGTACGGTTATTATTGATAATTCAAAGGGAGATAAGCTGCAGCTAAATCAGCAGTTTGTTTCTTTATTCTGTAACTTTCTTGAAATACCACGGAAGCATCATGACGAACGGGGAAATATTGACCGGGCAGAGATTGAAGAAACACTACATGCAAAGGGAATGATTGCTTTTGCAGAAGTTCCTGCAAATAAAGCATCAACAGCAGCATTGCTGAATGCATTTAAAGAGGGCATATTTGCGGCAATTGAACCAGACAGAGTGATTAAGTATATCACAATATCAATTGCCGGCATGATAGATGTGGGTGATATGAGAAAGGAAATAGGCATTCCTTTGGATGTATTTCAGACCTATAATGAAAAGTCAACTATATGCTGTCTTAGTGGTTTGAATTATCCAATGACCCGGCTGGAAGAAATTTATGGCAAAGCTACAGCGTATAAGGAGGTAATCGTAAAGAATTTGACTGCAACCTCAGAAAGTAGCATGAAGAAAGACGTAAATTTTTTGACTGCAGGTAAAAAAGTGAGTGAGGAAGCAAAGCCACGCTCATCCAGTCGGGACATATTAAAGAAATATTTGCAATAGGAGCGAAGAGAAATGAGCAAATCGGAGTTTGTAGCTGTTTTAAGAGAGAATGGTTTGGATACTGCAGAAGAAAATGGTGTGGTTATCGTTTTCTATGAAGGCGGCTTACATGAATTTAAACGTACTTGTGCAAAAGCAAGATATTTGGCTGTAGAAAACGGATATGTTAATTCTCTTGGTGTCAGAGCGAAATGAATAACAAATCATTGAAAGAATGAGGATGAGAAGATGAAAATGGAAGACAAGAATATGCTCTCAGGTGCAGAAGAGAAGATATTGGCAATCCTGATGAAGTCAGATGAAGACATGACCTTAGAAGAACTGACAGAGCAGGCAAGACTTCGATATGGTAAGGAATGGAAGATACAGACAATGGCTACATTTTTAACACGGATGCAGAAGAAGGGATATGTCAGCATTTACAAGGTGGGCAGATATTCTCATTATCATCCGGAAATTAGCCTGGATAACTACCGACTTGTGATGTTAAATAAGGTAAAGGATTTGCTGTTTGGTGGTAGTTGGGAAAATATGGATGAGTTTATCAGTTACGTGAGAGGTATGGAACATGAAAGTAGCAAAATTGGTGAAGGACAGATATAAAGGTGAAGTGCTAACTGTAAAACAATGGGAAAAGAAAGGATTTAAACCGAAAGAAGGAGAAAAACCAGAAAGAATGTGGGCGAACCAGCAAAGCTGTGGTTCTGGGAATTCAAAGAAATTTTCATATGACTATTACTATGATTATCAGGTAGAACCGATAGTGCAGGAGAAACGATAATGAAACGAATATCATTACAATGTGCAAATTGTGGCGGACAGGATTTTGAAGTAGAGTGTAGTATTATCCCTAGAGCAATTAGTATTTCATGTAATAGTGCAGGGTGTGGTAGGATAACACCTATCGCCTTTTTTGACGAGACTGGTAAAGTACATGAAATAAATGGACATGCAACAAATGAGCTATATGAGAAAACTTTTTGCGAGGAGGTATCACCTTTGGAGGCTCGTAAAGCACATAGGGAAGACTGGGAAAGCAGGAATAAGTAGTTTGAAGAAGTGTGGTAATATGGTTGCCTTTATTTATGGCAAACCGATAGGTAACAGCAGATTTGTCGGTAATAAAAAGAAGAACCGACGTATTAAAAGAGGGAAGTAGGAGTCTGATGGCTATACTATATAATTTATATGATAATGGGACTCTGGCTCTGCAGGGTGTGGCACGGAGAGACATAGAGAGTTATTTGGGAGAGAAGCTACCAACTGGGATTACTCAGTATGTTAAGGATAAAAATAAGTACAAAGGACGTTATTTGATTACATATCATGACAAGATTAACGAGGATCCTTTTGTAAGAGAGTGGAACGAAGCTGTAAAACCTTTTAAAAATGTAATATGGGTAAAAGAAGGCGGAAAAAGGTTGGTAGTGTAAATGGTTGAAACACCAGCTTTCTGCAGTCAGAAGGCGAAAGAAACTATCATGCGAGTAATATATCACAAATTGAAAGTCATGATGAGTTAACAAAGGTTAGGTATGAGAAGAACATTTTTAGGATGGTTGTTTCGAAATGATTCATCCAGATGCAGCAATTGCGGCAGAAAATTGACAGATTTAGAAGTTGAGTACTATTTGTCCTGGTGTGAGAAGTGCGAAGGTAAAGCGATGATTATGCTTAATAAGGACAATGAGAAAAAGCGGAAATACAGAAGAAAGGTACTGTAATGTATTTATGCAGAAATTAAGCAGCGAATTAGTAAAAAGAATATTGCATGCGGATTTGACCCAATCTGCCTTGGCTAATTTGCTGCAGATTGGGCGAATACAGGATAGCTCTGGACGTGTCAGAGGACTTTCCTATAAGTATATCAGTAATATTCTCGATAAGTGTAATCAGACATTTTACAATGCAAAAAAGGAGCTGGAAGAAAAAGGGTTTATACAGACTTCCAAGGATAACAGACTGGATATCGATGTGCTGATCGTAAATAATAATTTTTATAATCATGATTTTTCAAGAGGTTACATTGATCTGCAGATGAAACTATTTGATGATGAAGATTTTTATAAATTATCTGCACATGAAATGGCACTGGCGTTGGACTTACTTCGAATGAGGTATAATGATGATACGGCAGCACAGGGAAAAGACACGAAGCTCTTCATCCAGACGTACAAGGATGCATTTAAAGTAACAGAACGTTCAATTCGACGATATTTGCAGCATTTGAGAAAGTATTTTAACATTAATTGCTATAATCATAAGTACTTTTTCAAACTGAAAGAGAAGTGGAAAAAGGATTCAGCACCTGGTCATGCTGTAGAGGAAGATAAGTACAGAGAGCATGTGGCACAGGTTGCCTGCAAGCGAGCAAATGCTAAGAATCAGCCAGATAGGGTTATAAATGATTTAAAAGGCCTTGTAAAACAGTACACAAAAGAAGCAAAGGAAGCTTGCGCTGATATTTCAGCTCTAGTAATTGAGGCAGTAGCGGAGAGCATTGCCAGAACAAATGAATTAGTTCCGAAACCGAAATGGAATTACAAGGTTTCGGTTCCTTACGTACATACCATACTAAGGGAGAACTTAAACTTAATATAAAAAATGAGCCTGAAAACACTTCAGGCTTTTTGTCGTACAATAGAAAATGTTTCTTCACAAAAAAGTAAGAGAAATAGCTTTCAGAACCGGTAATAGAGCCGGCTGCTGAAAGCTATTTTTTTGTACAGAAAAATATTGTTCTAAAACTGCGACAATAAAATAAAAAACGTTCTAAATCGTGACATAGAAAAAATAAAGTTGTTCTAAAATGACAGCAAAAAAGCGGATAACTCATTCTAAAAGGTTTCATGGAAAAATCTGTGAAAACGTTGAATTTTCAAGGGATTTCAGCACCTCTATATTTCCTCTATCCTATATTGTTATGGCTTATATATATATAAAATCTTGCAGATTTTCACTGATAAATTGATGCTAGTTAAGACGTAAGCTGGTATATCACTTCCTGTTTGCGGATTATATCTTTCATTCGAACCAAGTAAAGAGACGCTTCGCTTTTGCTCTTGACTAGGTTCTCATTTCAGAGTGGAGTTAATCAACAGGAAGTAAGGAGAATCTTGCAGAGATTCTGCATAATGAAAGAAGGAGACAGTAAAAATGGGAAAAACAATTTACAAACCACTTACACCTAGCCTTAGAGCAGATATAATTGCGTGTTGCAAGAAGAACATCGTAGAATTAAGGAAATGTCAAAACAGTGTATTTGTACTCATGTATATTAGAGGATATGAGGAAGGGATAAAATTGATAAATGCCTTGCCAGATGGTTATCCGATACCTTTTACAAAGGATTAATGAAGAGTTGATATTATAAGGAGTTTATACGATGGTTACAGAAGAAATGCTTACTGGAATTGAAAGGATATTTGGATTTAAGCTTTACGATTGGCAAAAGGAGTATATTTTAGGAAAAACGGATGTAAGAAAGGGTGGACGCCGTAACGGAAACACATTTGCTTATTGCATACGTCTCTTATTGTCAGATGGAGAACCTATTCCAAGAAAATATAGTGCTTTAAGGAGCAAGGCAGATGCAGCGTTTCCAGATGAAGGATACAAGACCTGGTTTGCCAGATACCTTCTGGAAATAAATGATACCTTGACAAAGGCTGGATTTAAGACTAGGATAAAATCATAACTAGTTGATATTATTTGATACTCCACCTGTGTTATAAAGTAAATATGAAATTAAGCAAAGAGCAGAGCTTCATTTACGCAGCGCTGCTCTTTTTGCGTGGAAAGGCAGGTGAGAGTATGAATACTGTAGAACCGATTCGAGACATCGGGACTGTGTGGGATATTGCAGATTATCTGGGAGAGACCAGTGAGAGGAACAAGATTATGTTTCTTTTTGGTATTTATGTAGGTATTAGAGTGTCTGACATCTTAAAGCTTAAGGTGAGGGACGTGCGTGAGCAGAAGTACGTATACATCCGTGAGCAGAAGACTGGAAAAGAAAAGCAGTTTCCGATTAATGATGAGCTGCGGCCGCTACTGAATAAGTACATCAAAGGAAAAGCAGATTATGAGTGGCTGTTTCCATCGAGACAAGAAGAGCAGCATCTTGGAAGAGTGCAGGCGTATAACATTTTGAATGAAGCAGGTAAACGGTTTGGGCTGGAGAAGATTGGAACGCATACCATGAGGAAAACTTTTGGGTATCATTTCTATAAACAGACCAAGGATATCGTTACGTTGCAGAAAATATTTAATCATTCGGATCATCATATTACCATGCGGTATATTGGTATCGAACAGGATGCAATGAACGAAGCAATCAGGAATCTATCGTTTAGAAGAAAACGGTAGATATTTTTTTGTAAAGGTATATGAACATATTGAAATGAATGTTTAACTCTTGAAAAGAAAGTTGTGTTTCTTCCATTAGAGTCGGAAATTAGTGTGGGTTAAACTCTTTGTAAAGATATGTTTAAGTGAAAGGCGAGAAATGGGCAGAAGATATTATGCTGATCCGACAGCTGATGTGGCCATTGCACATGTGATGAAGGAACAGAAGGAGAAGAAGCAGACGAAGAAACGCAAATCTTCGCGCACGAATAATAAAAAATCTAGTTAGTTGATATTAGTTGATACTGGTTCTGTGGTAATGTATATCGTGAAAAGCGTGACCGAGAAAGGTTGCGCTTTTTTTACGGGAGAAAAATGAAGGAATTTGCGAAGACGTTTTACAAGGGTAAAGCATGGAAGTTATGTAGAAAATCCTATATCGAAAAACGAAGAATGATAGATGGTGGGCTGTGCGAGGAATGTAAAGAGCGATTAGGCTACATTGTTCACCATACTATTTTATTAACAGAAGACAATATCAATAATCCTGAAATTGCACTTAACCACGATTATTTATCTTATGAATGTAAATCATGTCATGATGAGCACGAAGGACATGGAATAAATAATAAAGGCGAAGGATTGTTGGTTATGTTTAATGAAGAAGGACAACCAGTGCCACTCCCCACTGAAAATAAATTG
>JBGVKL010000002.1:0-6050 GCA_045123675.1 Acetatifactor sp.
GAGCATCATCCCCGAAGTGCCATCAATCTGCAAAGATAATGATATCAGGTTTGAGCGATTTCACTGCGGTGGGGATGGCGGTCAGAATGTAAATAAGGTTGAGACTGGGGTAAGACTAATTCATGTTCCCACTGGCATCACCGTGACATCTACTGCGCAGCGAAGCCAGATTCAAAATCGGAAGAATGCGCTTGATAAGCTTAATCTAATCCTTGCTGAGAAGGAAGCATCGAATAAGGCAAAGCAGACTAATGATGCTTGGCAGGAGCATAATCGAATTGTGAGAGGGAATCCGGTTAGGGTGTATAAGGGGATGGGGTTTAGAGTGGTATCATAAAACGCTCATGATATAATAATGACGGCTGAATGCTAAATCGATTAGCCTTCAGCCGCATACTGGTCCTTATCTGTAAAAACAGAAGTTGGAAAATATACATGCTGACGAGGTCTTGCTGCTTTTCCATTCTTAGCTTTCATATCATTACGACTTGGTGTAATTGCGTGATCCACTTCTGATAAAAGTTCAGAAAGCTTCTCTGCAGTAAGCCAGTCTTCAGGATTCTCTGAATGGTCATTATCGTTATCCATAAAAATGCCAGTCGCCTCTTCGAAGTTGTCATTGCTTCGATAGTTGTCTTTGTACTTTGCTGCTACATGGTCAAACTTGATGGCTGCACAAAGGCCATCCTTATCCGTTATGACCACACGATTGGGATACAAACAATTGCTGCGTACCCCGGTGCAATTTGCTGTGTATAAAATCAGCTCCATCGTTAGTCCTCCTGTTCTGTGTTCTTTTCACAGCATGCATCTGTGAAATAACGAATCTTCATATTCTTTCTGGTTGCTTTGTCAATCTCGGCCTGCATGCCACTAGAGATCTTGTCTCCAAAGACCCAAAGCTCATCGCACTTACTTAGGAAAACCATATCCATAAACAGTACCAGCC
Organism: Acetatifactor sp.; assembly: GCA_045123675.1. Classification (GTDB taxonomy): domain Bacteria; phylum Bacillota; class Clostridia; order Lachnospirales; family Lachnospiraceae; genus Acetatifactor. The sequence continues at coordinate 950 of JBGVKL010000002.1, forward strand.
CGCTTTCACTTTCTTCCTTCATATAAAGAGGAAGCAGCAAATGTGGAGCAAATGGAATCGCACCTGCGTCAACTGCATATCTGCTGTAGCGCTTCGCCTTCTCTGTGTTTCCAAACGGATCACTTGAGAATGGTGAGCAGATATAAACAAGAGGTCTGTATTTCTTCTCTTCCTTAACTACCTGCGCAATAGCCTGTCCTGCAGTTGGGTCAGCGTACCCTTCCTGATTCTTGAAACCACTACCCATCGGTCTCACCTCACTTTCGTTAAATTGTTGTGAGGAACTCATCCTCTAATTTCCTAAGTAAGGTTAGTTTTCATTTTTCCGGCCCTTTCAAAAAAAATTGCAAAAAAAATAAAGACACCGCATTTCTGCGATATCCTTACGTACATATAAGTATTATTTTTCTCTTTTTTGAAGGATAGAAATATACGACCTCAGCATATAGTTCAAATCATCCGGTATTCCCTTTTTAACATTACCTGTGCCAGCCAAATCAATAATATGCTCTTTGCAAACTGTCCCATCAAAGAAACATTCCAGCTTTTCTTCTCTTATCCACTTACATACCTTTTCATCACTTCCAAAGGCCTTATGAAAATTTCCACCCTTGAAACATTCATATAAGAAGTATGGCATGTAATCATAATATGGATCACCACCTCTTGATTGCAGCCAGCGTTCCGGAAGAAGCATTGTATTTTCTATCTTCTGTCCATAATAAAACAATTCAGATAACAACCTAGTCGTTTCATTTTTTATTGGCAGCAACTTTTTAAGATTCCCGTTACTAATCAATGCTTTCCAAAACGGAACACTCTGTTCCAGATTTAGTCCAGTTATTTCTTTTATCTTATCATAACCACTTAGCCTTACTAATGCGAATCTAAGTGGTAGCCATAAAGAAAATATTGTATCTGCGTGCAAATTACCATTTCTTAAAACACAATCCAAATCATGCTCCGATCTGAATTTGTCATGATTTTCTGCATCTTCATCGTATTTTGTCTTAGGCTTATTTTCTTCATATTCTATCCATGACGATATCTTTTGAATAATAGGTCGATATACTGGCCCATTTTTCATTACTGTATTTTCATAGTGCTTGCTTATAGAATCTGCTAACGAAGTTATCCACTCACGCTCATATCCGATATCTGGTTCACTCACAAAATCGATATCATCAATACTTACAATACCATGAACAAGCATAACTGCCTGCAGTATAGAATTCAATTCAATTCTATATGGAACTTTTTCTTTAGCCTTTAATTCTGGTAAGTGTTCCAATATTTTTGTTAAGTTATCATACGGAATACTTGTACTGTTAATATGACCTATCTGACTTAAATATGAAGCGTCCGGATCATTTTCAAAAGCAGCATTAATCCTTGCTATGACATTTTCTTTCTTCTGACTAACCTTAGCGAATTCATCTGGAATAGAAAATCTATCCTTTATTGCACTGATAGTTTCTTCCATATTCACATAGTCATCCTCAGCCACATGAACAAACTGCATATCATCCCATGATCCAAGCACCGATATACAAGTATTAAAATCATGTTCGAATACTTCATTAAAAGCAGATTTTTCATCATCAGCTAAAGTATCTGGATTTACAACAACCGCCGCTGCAGGAATTGCAATCAGATCAGTAAAGCAATCTGTAACATCCTTTATATATTCAGAAGGAAACTCTCTCCTAAGTATCTCCATCTGAGTTTCTGACAAACCATAAGTCATTATCAACGTCTTATTCATAGGCACTTACCTCGCTGGAGGATTTTGAAGCACAAAGTATGTCATACTTGCTATCTGCTTTCCATCCTTTTCAAATCTTCCAAATCCCCAAACTCTATCCTCTCGATTCATCAAGAGATCAAAAACAATAAGTCCAAAGAACATACCTGCCTGAGTAACATTCTTTCCGCAGGCGTCATAAATAGGCTCAAATACTGTACCAGTCCAATCATGTCCTGGAAGCCAACCAGCGGTATTAATATCATTCTGGTCGATTTTCTCATTAAGTGCATCTTCAATTTTTCTATAGTCATCTGCTGACAGGTTCTTCATCCACCTATCAAAATCCTTCTTATGAGGAACACTTGTTACATACTTTCCAGTATCAATTGAATATAACATACGCATCATCCTTTCTTATATGTGTAAACTGCTCTACGCTTAATAGTTTTATCTTTTACAAAGCTAATTCCAAGCTCAGGATTTTCAGTAATATGAATGTAGAAGTTCTTACCTAATACACCTGCATTCCCTCTATCAATCTGTGACCACTCCTCATCTGTAAATACATCTGGTACTGTGAATTCTTTTCCATCATAATCGCCAGCTTGAATTCTTTTAATAACTTCATCCACAGAAAAAATTGTTATTTCATTAAATAACTTGTAACGAATATACTCCTGAATACTCATTCTTTTTTCTGCTGCTGCATCCTCTAACTTCTTACTATACTCATCGTTCAAATCAAATCTAAATGTTGGCATAAGCTTCACTCCTTTAACTTAATTACGGTAACGTCTGCTGTCGTTGTAATTATATTATACATCGTCTGCTGTCGTTGTCAATCTTTTTTCAAAAAATTTTATTTCACCCGGAATTTTCTCTCCCGCTTCCACTTAGAAAGACAGGAGCAATGAACCGAGCTCAAAAAAGTTTTTTAAGAAATTTTCAAAAAGCCCGGAAAAACATCTCGGCTCTGAACTTAGGAAGTTAGAAAGGCAAAAAGCCAATCGGAAAGTGAGGTTGAGACTAATGGCACAAACAAATGATTCAGCCAGTGCTATCGACGAAGTTGATGAAGAGCTTATTGATACTCTTATCGCCATCAGCGTTGTAGCAAAGAGACTGGCAGCCAAACTAAGACAAACTAAAGCAAACACAAGTGAAAGTGAGGAACACGAAAATGAGTAAGAAAAATGAAGTAATCACAGCAATTGACACTGTAGTTACAAAGGGTGACGACTTCCTTACAAAGGCAAAGGATTTTATTTCCTGTGTAGAGATCCTGCTTGTAGCAGCTACAGGCCTTAAGGCAGTCCTTCTCTCTCTCCTTCGTTGTAATAACATACAAACCATAAGAAATCTTTTGCATTGCTTTACTATCCATTTCACACCTCCTATACCTATTATTATATTACTAATGGTAATTTAACAACATAAGGGCTATTAACAGTTATTTCTTTTAGCCATGGTAATTTGACATCATCTTATTATAAAGCTTATAGATGCCACATTTCCAACATATGATCATGCCAAGAACAGCACCTACTACAGCCTGCAATATTTGATACGGAAGCTTCAATATCGCATATTCGGGTGTGCTGTAAATGAAAGCTCTGCCAAGTGAATAGCCAACAACCATAATAATCGCGCCTATAAAAACACCGATTCCCGACGAAATGATTGGATGTTTCTTCATAACGTGATGAGAGAACACCGATATCACTACTGCCTGTAAGCCATGGGTTACAAGTGAAACAAACATCGGTGTCGGATAAAAAAAGAAATCACCGAGAAATGCTCCAACGCCGCCCACCATAAAAGCCGCAAACGGATCAAGAATAATTGCCGCAAGACATATTATTATATCATTCATGTATAGATGTCCTCCGGGAACAGGTACACCAAAGGAGCTCATTGCTACATTAAGAGCCATAAACATTGCAGTGGTGCATATCCACATCGTTGTTCTTTTTGAATTGTTTTTCTGTTGCATAATAGTACCTCCTTGCATTTTCATTGAAAGTATTACATAATATCTCTGATGATATTGAAATAGCCAGAAACGGAGAATAATATATAACCAGATGAAATACAAGATTGATAAAAGCACGCATCCAATTTACTTACAGATTTACAAACAGATTAAAGATGATATTATAATCGGCAACTATCCATATAATTCGAAACTCCCCTCAAAGCGTTTGCTTGCCGATGAAACCGAAACAAGCACCATCACTATAGAACATGCCTATGCATTGCTCTGTGACGAGGGATACATCGAGTCTCGCGAACGTAGCGGTTACTATGTAATCTTCCGCAACACCGACGGTTTTGCCTTATCTTCGGATGTACTTATACCTCCCGCTGAAATCTCTCACATTCACCACGCAAGCCCGGATTTTCCTTTTTCCGTGTTTGCCAAAACAATGCGTGCTGTGATTAGTGATTTGGGCGAAGAGCTTCTCGAAAAATCCGATAACAAAGGCTGTGTCTCATTACGCCTTGCAATCAAACAGTATCTTGCTAAGAATAGAGGCATTTCAATTGATATAGAACAAATCATCATCGGTTCAGGTGCTGAATATTTGTATGGACTAATCATCGAACTGCTTGGACGAAAGAGAACCTATGGAATTGAGAAACCATCTTATAAGAAGATTGAACAAGTCTACAAAGCTTACGATGTTTCCTACGAAGCTTTACAATTATCGAGCGACGGTATCGACAGCACGGCACTGGCAAAGACTAAAGCCAACGTACTTCATACGACACCTTACAGAAGCTATCCTACGGGTGTTTCTGCCTCAGCAAGCAAACGGCATGAATATATACGTTGGGCAAGTAATGCTAATCGATATATCATTGAGGACGACTTCGAATCTGAATTTTCGGTTTCGACAAAGTCGGAGGATACACTGTTCTCACTCTCAGACTGCGATAACGTAATATATCTGAACACGTTCTCAAAAACCATCTCCCCCTCCCTGCGTGTCGGATATATGGTTCTTCCTAAACAACTTGTATGTGAGTTTGATAAGAAACTTGGCTTTTACTCATGCACTGTTCCTACCTTTGAACAATACGTAATTGCAAGGCTCATTCAAAATGGTGATTTTGAAAGACACATCAACCGAGTCAGGCGGCACAAAAGAAAGGAACTACAGCCAAATACCAACGTATGAACAAACGGCAAGGATTTCAACATCCTTGCCGCAGACTGTAGACAAAGTAACTCCGAGAAAGTATTGTTTCTCGGAGTTATTTTTCTGCAGTCTTGGTTTTTTGCTAGTAAAAACAGAGATAATGACTATACTTTACGCCATTTGTAATCCCCATTCATCCTTGATTTTTGCA
>JBGVKL010000003.1:0-2791 GCA_045123675.1 Acetatifactor sp.
AAGAAAGGGGTGAATAGTATGGCTCAATATGTCATCATCGGAAATGGTGTGGCAGCCATTGGCTGTATCGAAGGAATACGAAAAGAAGATACACAAAATAAAATCATAGTTATCTCAGAAGAACCGCACCCTGTTTACTGCAGACCTCTCATCTCCTACTATTTGGAAGGTAAAACAGATTTAGAGAAAATGGCATACCGCAATCCTAATTTTTATGACGAAATGAATTGCGACGTGCTTTATGGCAGAAAAGCCGTAAAAATTAATAATACTACAAAACAGGTAACCTTGGATGATAAAACTATCATTCCTTATGATAAGCTTTGTATTGCTACCGGATCCGCTCCTTTTATTCCACCATTTGCAGGACTTGAAACCGTAGAACATAAATATTCATTCATGACCTTAGATAACATGCTGGATCTTGAATCTGCAATCAACAAAGATTCTAAGGTACTAATTATAGGTGCAGGACTCATCGGCTTAAAATGTGCCGAAGGTTTGAAAGACCGCGTTTGTAGCATTACAGTTTGTGACCTTGCAGATCGTGTACTTTCCAGCATTTTGGATTCAGACTGTGCTGCCATGATGCAGAGACACTTAGAGGCAAACGGAATTCAATTTATGTTAGGCGACAGTGCTGTATCCTTTGATAAAAATACTGCTCTTATGAAAAGCGGAAAAACCGTCAATTTCGATATTTTAGTCCTTGCTGTTGGTGTACGAGCCAATACAGCTCTATTAAGCGAAATCGGCGGAGAGGTAAATCGTGGAATAATTATCAGCAACAAAATGGAAGCTTCCATCCCTGATATTTACGCCGCTGGTGACTGCACGGAAGGTGAAGATATTTCTTATAATGGAAAACGTGTCCTTGCCCTTCTCCCTAATGCCTATATGCAGGGCAATTGTGCAGGTATCAATATGGCAGGCGGCACTGCTATTTTTGACAATGCAATTCCAATGAATTCTATCGGCTTCTTTGGTTTGCATGCTATGACTGCCGGTAGCTACTATACCGCTGATAAAGGTGGAGAATTATATGAGGAAAAAACAGAAAACACACTGAAACGCCTATTTACACGAGATGGCTATCTGACCGGATTTATTCTGATCGGTAACACTAATACAAGTCGTGCCGGAATATATACCTCTTTAATCAGAGAACACATTCCGCTTAGTTCTATTGATTTTGAAACCCTAAAAAAAGGTGCAACTTCTACTGCTTTTTCTTACGAAAAACGTAAACATATTTTTGGAGGTGTGGTATAATATGAAATTGATTGATGCTAAAAATTTAGATTACAGGACTTTAAATGAAGAGCTGCGTCAGGCTGATGAAGATTGTACCATTGATGGATGTTGTGGTCAAAGATTCATTGCAGCAGGTATGTCAGACAAAACTCTCGTAATCAATGGTATTCCCGGCAATGCACTTGGTGCATACCTTAACAATGCCAATATCACAGTAAATGCCAATGCACAAGATGCCGTTGGCGATACCATGAATGAAGGAAAAATCCTAATTCATGGCAATATTGGCGATGCTGCCGGCTATGCTATGCGTGGCGGCAAAATATATGTCCGTGGCAACGCAGGGTATCGTGCCGGAATTCATATGAAGGCATACAAAGAAAAAATTCCTGTCATGATTATTGGTGGTTGCGCCGGAAGTTTCCTTGGCGAATATCAGGCTGGCGGCATTATTATTGTGCTGGGTTTGAACTGTGCTGAAAATCATATTGTTGGTAATTTCCCCTGCACAGGTATGCATGGCGGTAAAATGTACCTTCGTGGTAATTGTGAAAATATTAAATTCCCCGCGCAGGTCACAGCCAAACCTGCTACCAGTGAGGACTTGGACGAAATACGCAATTACCTGTCCGAATATTGTTCTGACTTTGCGTATGATATGGACGATATTTTATCTGATGCTTTTACTGTTATTACCCCAGACAGCAGAAATCCTTATAAACAAATGTATGTAGCGAACTAATCTTCGCATAAATAAAAAGAAAGTAGGTAGGCTTATGAAGTATTCCAAACAAGAGGTTATGCAATATGTACAGGAGGAAGATGTAAAATTTATCCGCCTTGCCTTTTGTGATGTATTTGGCAAACAGAAAAACATATCCATTATGCCTGAGGAACTTCCTCGTGCCTTTGAATATGGAATTGCCATTGATGCATCTGCCATCGAAGGTTTTGGTGATGAAACACATTCCGACTTGCTGCTTCACCCTGACGCAGACACATTAATGCCCCTTCCCTGGAGACCGGAACACGGACGAGTAGTCCGCATGTTCTGCACCATCTCTTATCCGGATGGAAGAACATTTGAATGTGATTCTCGTTCTATTTTAAAACAGGCTGTTCAAGATGCCGAAAAAGCAGGTTTCCAGTTCTTCTTTGGTGCGGAACAGGAATTCTATCTTTTTAATTTGGACGATAACGGAAATCCCACAAAAGAACCTTATGATAATGCCGGTTATATGGATATTGCACCGGAGGATAAGGGGGAAAATATTAGACGTGAAGTATGTCTCACGCTTGAGCAAATGGGTATCCGTCCTGAAAGTTCACACCACGAAGAAGGACCGGGCCAAAATGAAATTGATTTTCGTTATTCCAGCCCTCTGGCTGCTGCTGACAATGCTATGACATTTCAGACGGTTGTTAAAACAGTGGCGCGCCGCAACGGATTATATGCTGATTTTAGTCCGAAACCCCTTGAAGATAAACCCGGAAACGGATTTCATATCAATATGTCCGTAAAATCATCAGATAATGC
>JBGVKL010000004.1:0-1696 GCA_045123675.1 Acetatifactor sp.
TTCCAAAGCAGTATATCAGTTTCAATCCTATGCAGTATGTAGTAATCAGACGACCGACGCAAGAAGTGGATTTGTTCGCTACGGAGGATGAAGATTTTTCGCAGGAAAAGACCATTACCCACCAGCAGTATAATGAAATCATAGCTTATCTTACCAAAAAGAAAAGCTCCTCTCTGCTGGCAATGCAGATAGCATATTATGCAGGTCTGCGAATTGGGGAAGTGGCAGGATTATCCTGGGATGACATCAACTTGGAGGAACAGTATCTGACGGTGCGTAGGAGCTTGAGCCGGAACAACGCAAGGCATAAGCTAGAGCTTGGACCTACCAAACGTAAAAAAGTCAGAATTGTAGATTTTGGTGATACTCTCGCTGAAATCTTACGAAAGGCAAAAAGGGAACAACACAAGCAACGCTTTCAGTACGGACAGCTTTATCAGAGAAATTACTACAGGGAAGTCAGAGAAAAGAACAGAGTTTACTACGAACTGTATTCATTGGACGGAACGCAGGAAGTGCCGGAGGACTACACAGAGATTTCACTGGTGTGTGTCAGACAGGACGGAATGTACTTAGGAAGGGAAGCATTGGACTGGATGTGCAGGTCAATCAGAAAGCATCTGAAAGGATTTGAAAACTTCCACTTCCACTCATTAAGACACACTTACACAAGCAATCTGTTAGCAAACGGAGCACCGCCGAAGGATGTGCAGGAGCTCTTGGGACATTCGGCAGTAAGTACCACAATGAATATTTACGCCCACGCTACAAGGGAAGCCAAGAAGAATTCAGCAAGGCTTCTTGATAAGGTAGTAGGGAACGATTAAGACGAAAACAACACTTTTTCCCTTATAGCTTCCTCATAAGGGAAAAAATAAGGGAAAAGTGCAAATTACATAGATGTAGATGGGCTGGAAAGCCTGTAATTACTGGAAAGCTAAGAAAATACACGAGAAATTTTGAATTTTCTGTTGTGAATCAGAAGAAAAAGTATTATAATATCAACATTGGGAATGAGGCACTCCCTTGGGTAATAATCCCTAAACCGCAATTATGCTGATGGCTTCTGCGAAAACTACGCAGAAACTGTCGGCTTTTTTAGTTCCTGCGTTAAAGGAGGATTATATGTTAACAAGTATTGCTATTATTTTACTGTTTGGGCTACTGGTGGGATGGATATTTTCAAAAATGAAATTACCAAGCCTGTTAGGAATGATTATTGTGGGAATTGTATTAAGTCCACATTGTCTGAATTTAGTAGATGACTCGATACTTACAATATCAGGAGATTTGAGACAGATTGCATTAGTTATTATTCTGACAAGAGCTGGTTTGTCTTTAAATTTTTCTGATTTGAAAAAGGTAGGTCGTCCTGCAATTCTAATGTGTTTTGTACCAGCATGCATTGAAATGGTGGGAACAATAATTTTCGCACCGTTATTATTAAATGTATCTATTCTGGATGCAGCAATCATAGGAAGTGTCATGGCTGCGGTATCTCCTGCGGTGGTTGTTCCTAGAATGATAAAACTGATAGAGGATGGATATGGTACGGACAAGAGTATTCCACAGTTAATTTTGGCGGGAGCATCTGTGGATGATGTGTTTGTGATTGTTGTGTTTACCGCTCTTACTACTTTAGCTTCAACAGGGGAAGGATCTGCAATAAGCTTCATACAGATACCGACATCTATTT
>JBGVKL010000005.1:0-53338 GCA_045123675.1 Acetatifactor sp.
AAAGAAACAAAACAGTCTAAAATAGCACAAAATAAAAAATAGCACACATCTATGCAAAACATAAAGTAGCCACAACACCGATAAACACTGGCGTTGTGGCTATTTTGCTTTCCTTTAACTGTCAAAGATGGGATTATATCAAACACTTGTTCGATTTTCAACAGGAATTTTGTCCCTTGGGAAATGTTTTATCAACGGTAAAATATAGAATACTTTCCCACACAGAACCTAAAACAGACTCAACTGCTCATAATCACTCTTTCTTTCCAACAGATATGGTGTTTTCATTAGAATATTCTTGTACATGTCCTCGCCCAATATCCATTCTTCCACTTCATTTTCCTCTAATAAAAGTGGCATCCTGTCATGCACAGGCTGCATGGATTCATTCGCTGCTGTTGTCAGAATGACAAATCGCTCCTGGCCCTGCACTCTACTATAAATTCCTGCCATCAGCAATACTTTCCGGTCTTTTCGGAAAAAAGTGTTCTTTTCCTTTTTACTGTTCCATTCATAAAACCATGTGGCCGGAATCACTATTCTTCTGCTTTCCACACCCTCTTTAAACATCTTCTTCTCCAGAGCAGATTCACTTCTGGCATTAAAGATAATCTGCTTTCCGTCAAATCCGGGGAAGCCCCATGTCTGCAACCTGCAGCATAGTCCGTCACCAGCCTGCATCAGTATGGGAGCCTTATCTGTAGGGTGAATGTCTTTTGCCTGCAGTGTAATATCTGTGACAGACATACGTTTCACTTTTTCATCCGCTATTCGTATAATACGTTCTATCTCTTTTGCAGTTTCATCATCCACATAATATCTGCCACACATAGACTCTTATACCTTTCTCAAAAAATACGTTACTTCTCTACAAACAAATCTCCGCCTGCTATCTCCCGCATTTTCGCGATTGTGTCTTCATAAGGCACGAAATCCGCCGCAAAATAGCTTGTAATATCCTGATAATCCTTTTCATAAAAAGCTGCATCACAAAACTGTGTGATTATATCTGGAACATTCACTCCGGGCATTGCTGAAGGACAGATTGACATCTTTGCTCTGTGTTCTCTCACTTCTGCTACCAGTTTTGCAAATTCTTCATCCATCTTAATCAATGGACTTAGCTTATATATATCATATAGGTGCCTGGAGTATCTTTTTGACTTCCCCTGAATGTAGTAATCACAAAGAGCGAACACCTTATCAATATATGTTCTCTCCAAAGCTTGAAGCTTCATGGTAAATCTTCCAAGCGAAAATTGTTCCATCAGATCTTCTCTTTGTCGCTCTGTCAGGTAATCACCCACATAATTTCTTATCTCCACCATTTCTGTTGGAAAAGAGTATGAACCAAGGGCTGTTTCCACCTTAACATACTGTGGCATCCTGTCGTCTTCCAATTCAAAAACAGATTCGTAGGAAAACAAATATGCATTATAATCCCTATCACTTTGCGTATCAGCCCAATTTGCAATCGGCATTCCAAGTTCGTCACTGATCCCTTTCAGAACCACATTCTTCAGCTTTTTTCTCCTACTCTCTCCGATATGTTCATCAAATGTAATGTCGATATCTTCTGAAAAACGGTCTATTACATGAAATCCCTTTGATAATGACGTTCCTCCCTTGAACACACACTGCTCAAGCTTTTCTGCCAGCAACCTCAGTATCAATGTTACATAGTAATCCTTCTCTACCACCATAGGAGTTCTGCCGTTCTTATCGGCAACCTGTAAAATCAAATCCCTAAATGTTTCTCTATCTTCATGCAGATACATATTCTACCCCCGTTTCGTATATTGCCTTATAAATCTTCACCGGGTATTCTTCAATGAACTCGTCTATCTTCTGTTTTGTAATATTATTCTGCTTCGCATACTTGGACAGAATCTTTCCGCAAACATCCATTTCCTCTTCTGCACATTTTTCTATGTCTTTCAGACAATCTAAAAACTGCAGCACGGCCACATTCTCTTCTGTCACTTCCGCAACCGGCCTTCTGATAATGTATTTTCTGTTCTTTATTGTCAGCTCCCTCACCAATGCCGGTGCATAGTTACTGGTAATCTCAATCGTAAACGGTACCTGCGTAGACAATCCCATCCGATTTGCTAATGTATATCCTGAGTAGTATCCAACTCTTTTCCCGCGACGCTGAATATACTTATGAATAGCAACTGTTTCTGCAGAAAGATTCATTCTCTCTCCTAAAATATCCATTTTGGGAAAATAGTATACTCCAGCCTCAAATCTGGATATAATACCATCATCAGTAAGCTTCTTTAAATGATAGCGCAGGTTCTCTTCCGATAAACCCGGTATTTCAATATCTCCGGAAAAAATAGGTTCTCCCGGTTCATAATTTTCTTTTAAATAATCATATAACATACTATTCACATCCTTTCGGAAAGTAAACAACTTTTTTACTTAATGTTAGTATATCCAAAAAGCTTACTTCTGTCAATGGAAATGAACACCCGTTATATTTTGAAAGAAACGATTAATGCATGATTCTTCTTACATCCATCACATACTGCCTAAGATAATGGAAGCTGAATTTTTTATCAGGGCATATTTTCCTAATAAGCATAGTATAATATTGCTTATCGTGCTGAAAGTATTTCCCTTCCTCATCCGGTACCAATAATGCTTCGGTTTCTTCAGTAATAACCGGAAAGCTGCCATCCGGATTACGATAAAAATCTTTTCCTCCAAACTTACTCTCAATTACCTGCAGCTTACGTTCCTTTACATTCTCTTCCCGAAGCAAGAGAATATCTCCATATCTAATCCCTGTTTCCAACATCAGCCTAAATAGCAACAACAGTTCCTGGTTCCCATGCCGTCTGACGCATTCCTCTACCTGCTGAATGTATTCTTTTTGCTCTGCTAAACTCATGGTATCCCATGTTTTGATGTCTTTCTGTTTCATACGCATCCCTTGTCTCCTTACTTGCACCTTACTTCCAGCCCATCCAACTTTAGTCCCGGCAGTCCCACCAGGTACCACTGGCGTTCCATATTCAGTTCCACACGGGCCGGTACCCAGATATCATTTAACTTAAATTCAAATACTTCACCACAATGGATGCCTCCATAGTTACGCCTGTCCCCATCTTCATCCAAATAGTAAAAATTGTATCTGTCAGACTGTCCATCATAATATAATGTACCTTGTTCCACCTTTCTTTCTCTCCATTCTGGAGGTTATTTTATCCAGCCGCTAATGCGGACAAGCCCTCTGGGCATTTCTGGCAATAAAAAAAGGAATGGTCCAACTAAGTTCCATTCCATACTACGTGTGGTAATCCACAAAATAACTTTCTGCTCCCCTATGCATGTCTATCCATAGAAAAACAAAAAGTGCCAAAAGACTGCCATTTTAGTAAATGGTAATTCCTTTGACACTAATACAATCATAAACAACGTATGCCTGACTTCTACAAGTCAACTCCCACAAGGGATAACTGTTTGCAAGATATATCGGGTATATCCTGCTACATCCCGTTCCCCTGACTGGGTAAGCATAAAAATCAATTACAGCATCATATTAGCACAACATTTTGTGTTCTGTCAACAGCCGCATACAATATCTGCTAATATATTTTTTCAAATTTTTTTGTCTTTTTTCAAGTATTTTGGAGTTTTTGGGTATTTAATTAGTAAATGACCTTACAAATTTCGTCATTGGTTCTTTGACAACTGAAGAACATACACCATCATGTATATGGGTTCTGATGAGTGACATATTTGGGTAAATTATGTCATCCGTCAAGATTGAATTGTACAAAGTACAGCCAAACAACGTGGCCGGAAGGGCATAGGAAGCGGGGATGGAAGGTATGAGTAAGGATAAATCCATTTTTTTCCAAAATTTTGAATATTATTGTGCAGCCTTACTTCATAGAGTATAATTTTCTTTAGCAGAATCAAAACGGACTCTTAATTAGGCTGCTTTTAGAAAGGAGTTTCTATGTCAGCCACAAACGAAAAAATCTCTGAATCAAAAAGCTGTTCAAGCCCTTCGTCCAGAGATAAAAAAACTTATTCTGTTAAAGAAATAGCCAATATACTCGAGATCAGTAAAACGAAAGCTTATGAATTATGTATTAATCCTGAATTTAGAGTTATTCGGCTAGGACGCACTATTAGAATCTCCAAGCAATCTTTTGACGACTGGCTTAACAACCTTTTGTGAGAGTGGAAGGAGAAAGAATGGCAACAATAATTAAGAGAAAAAAGAAATATTCCGTTGTTTATTATTATTTTGATGAGAAAGGGGAGAAGAAACAAAAATGGGAAACCTGTCAGGATTATGCTTCTGCAAAAAAACTGAAAGCTGAAATTGAGCATCAGATTAACAATGGGTCTTTCATACCACCACAAAAACTGACTGTCAAAGAATTATTAGAAGACTTTGTAAAAATATATGGTAGAACCCATTGGGCCTTATCTACGTTTCAATCAAATGTTGCATTGATTGCAAACTATATCAATCCTACCATTGGAAATGAATTAGTACAAAATATTACTGCAAGATATGTTGATGAATACTATGTTGATCTCCAACGTGTTAAAAGCATTGCCAACAGGCACCATAAACCTAAGAATGAGTATTTATCTCCACATGTGATAAATGAAATTCACAAATTATTGAGGTGTGCTTTTGACCAAGCTGTAAAATGGGATATTATTGCACGTAATCCATTTCCCAATGCAAACAAACCTAAAGTTGAGTACAAAAAGAGAGACATCTGGACTGCTGATATGATTCGTACTGCATTAGATAACTGTGAAGATATGAAATTGTATGTTGCAATGAATCTTTCTTTTGCCTGCTCATTAAGATTTGGTGAAATCAGTGGTCTTACCTGGAGTAATGTATTTATTACTGAGAAACACATCTTGAATGATGATGCACATCTGCTTGTAACACAGGAATTATCAAGAGCATCTAAAGAAGCTAGGGACTTATTGAATGATAAAGATATATATTTTGTTTTTCCCTCTATGATGCAAAATACCCATACTAATCTGATACTGAAAAAACCAAAAACAGAATCAAGTATCAGAAAAGTGTGGATACCGAAGACTCTTTCCTATATTTTACTCGAGTGGAAAAGTATTCAAGATAAATATAAAGAATATTTAGGTTCAGACTACTATGATTATGATCTTGTACTAACTTTACCAAATGGTAGACCTGTTGAAAGCCGGGTAATAGATAAAGAATTTAAAAAGCTTAAAGAAAAAGCTAACTTACCACATGTAGTTTTTCATTCACTTAGACATTCTAGTACTACTTACAAATTAAAATTGAATCATGGTGATTTAAAGGCTACTCAGGGTGACACCGGGCATTCTCAGATTGATATGATTACTGATGTTTATGCTCATATCTTGGATGAGGACAGAAAGATTAATGCACAGAAATTTGAAGCAACATTTTATGCGCAGAATTTAGGTAATCCATTAAGAGATGTAAAACCTCCTCAAGAAGATAATCCTGAACTAAATAATCTGCTATCAGCTTTACAGCAATCTCCTGAGTTAGTATCGATGCTGACCCAGCTAATGAAGGGAAACGAACTTACTATCTCATAGTTGCTAAGAGTCAATTAGCAAATTATTAGCAAGACTCCAAATATGGTCAAAATGAGTTCGATTCTAAATTAGCAAGATGTTATCGTAATAACGCAAATACTTTAACCAAGTATTATCTATGTGTTGCGATGAACATAAAAAAAGAAAGCATTGAAAAAACCCAGTGTTTTCAATGCTTTCAACGTTGGTGAGGCGACTCGAACGCCCGATCTTTCGCTTAGGAGGCGACTGCACTATCCACTGTGCTACACCAACATTTATGAAAAGTTTGCTAATAAGACAAACGTTTCAACGTATAAAATTTTGGCTTTTTGTCCATTTGGGAATACGCCGATGTACAGTTAGGAGGCGCTTGTTATATCCATTTAACTAAGGGAACAGACTAAAGAGCCGGCACCAACGCCGACTCTTTTGGTTTATTGTCAACTCTTTGCCTAGAACTCATCCGGGAAGTTAATTTTACCTTGCAACCAGACAGTTCCTTTGAACCGGCGCCCCACTTGTGGTTCACCGTACAAGTCTATTATATTGATTGCGATGTCAAATGTCAATTCATTACAGAAAATTGTTAGTAAATAAATTTCTTCACCGGTAAGTGAATTTTTTACCTTTTTACATTCTGTAATCTCGCCAAGTATGGAATAGTAGTCACATTCCACTCCGTAAGGCATGAAATAAGTATCCACAATACTGAATACATCTTCCTTCTGAATCTTACGGGAAATCGTTGTATACATATCCATATCTTCCAAGGTTAAAGTTTCTATGGCATCTTCGTCGCCTCTTCTTGCCGCCTGAATCAATTTCGAACGATTCACGGAATCCTTACGGACCTGACTCTTTTGAAATTCATTCTTCTTTATAGGCAACATGATGGTTCCCTTATCCGCCAGACCTGCTATAGTCACAGTGGTTCCCTGCATGGGAATTTTCCCGCAGTACTTGGCCTTCACATAGGGAATCATATTTTGCAGATAAAAAATCAGGGTAATACCTACATTAATATCATCACATACACCGGCATAGGATTCTTTTGCAGCATGACGCTCTACCGTTACATCTTCATAAGAAGTAATCCCGGTACCTTTGATGTAAGGATAATAATACTCATAAATAAATTTATCATCCTCATCAAACTCTCCACAAACAGCTACACCTAAGGTCTCCGTGAAATCCTTACAAAATTCACCTAACATCACACCATCTTCATTCAAAGTATATTCTCGTCTGTCTGCGGATAATACTACATCCTGTATTAAGTTTTTTATCTTTTTACGATTCGTATACTCACTGAATCCGATGGATTTCATGAATTTGTGCAAGGTTTCACCTCCTTTAAATGTCTGCTACGCAGGCGCTTGTTTTTATTCTTCTTTCCCGCTCGCAAGCACGTACTTACGTACTCATCAGCGCTATCGCGCCGGCTTGCTCGCTGACGCTTTTTTTATCTGGGTTTTACAACGCTTATGCCGCCCATGTATGGTCGCAGTGCTTCCGGAATATTAATGCTTCCGTCTGCATTTACATTATTCTCCAAGAATGCAATCAGTCCACGAGGAGTTGCAAGTACGGTATTATTTAATGTATGCACATAGTAAGTACCGTTTTCGCCCTTGGTACGGATTTTTAATCTTCTTGCCTGAGCATCGCCTAAGGTAGAGCAAGAACCTACCTCAAAATACTTCTGCTGTCTGGGACTCCATGCCTCTACGTCACAAGACTTCACTTTCAGGTCAGCCAAGTCACCACTACAACATTCCAATGTACGTACCGGAATATCTAAGCTGCGGAAGAATTCTACAGAATACTGCCACATCTTGTTATACCAGTCCATAGAATCTTCGGGTTTACATAATACAACCATTTCCTGCTTCTCAAACTGATGAACACGATAAACGCCTCTTTCTTCAATACCGTGAGAACCTACTTCCTTACGGAAACAAGGAGAATAAGATGTCATAGCAATAGGAAGCTTAGCTTCTTCTACAATCTCACCCTGGAACTTACCAATCATAGAATGTTCAGAGGTTCCGATTAAGTAGAGATCCTCTCCTTCAATCTTATACATCATGGCTTCCATCTCAGCGAAGCTCATAACACCGGTTACTACATTACTACGAATCATGAAAGGAGGAATACAGTAAGTAAATCCCTTATTAATCATGAAATCTCTTGCATAGCTGATCATAGCAGAGTGAATTCTTGCCGCATCACCCATTAAGTAATAAAATCCATTACCACTGGTTCTTCCTGCCGCATCCTTATCCAAACCGTTAATGCTGTTCAAAATATCTGCATGATAAGGCACTTCAAATTCAGGTACTACCGGCTCACCGTATTTCTGAATTTCCACATTTTCACTATCATCCTTACCGATAGGTACAGACTCATCAATAATGTTGGGAATTACCATCATTATCTTATTCACTTTTTCCAGAATCTGCGGCTCTAAAGCCTCCAATTCAGCCAAACGTTCCTTATTTGCTGCTACTTCTGCCTTCTTAGCTTCTGCTTCTTCTTTTTTACCCTGTGCCATCAAAGCACCGATTTCCTTAGAAATCTTATTACGATTCGCACGAAGTGCATCTGCTTCCTGCTGTATTTCTCTTCTCTGGGTATCCAACTCGATTACTTCATCCACTAAAGGAAGCTTCGCATCCTGGAATTTCTTTTTAATGTTTTCCTTTACCACATCAGGGTTTTCTCTTAAAAAATCAATATCTATCATGTCACATCCTCCTCATGCTTAATCTAAAGCTCTTTCTATAAAAATATTATGAACCTTTACCAGGTCTTTCATTACTTCCGTTTCCAAATCCTTACCGGTTTTATCTTTCAAGATTCGAATAATTGGCCGGTCTTGGAAATCCTTGTTCTGTGCTACAACTATACCAACTTCACCTTCATTGGTCAAGACATGTGTGCCCGAAGGATACACTGCCGTGAAACTTAAAAAAGTATCCACAATCTTTGCATTAAACAGTTTATTCTTATATGCCTTCATAAACTCGATTGCTTCATATACCTTAACACGCTTATAACCGATTCCGCAAATCATTTCATCAAATGCATCACACACCGAGACAATCTGGCATTCATAAGGAATATCCTTCGATTTCAACGGATATCCGGAACCATCCAGTCTTTCATGGTGAAACAGAATAATACTCTTGCTGATATTTCCCAGCCAGTTTTCTCCTTTTAATGCATTATAGCCATACACCGGATGTTTCTTATATTCTGCTCCATCTGAAACATTCATTTGACCAACATCAATATTTTCAAAATTCACCGTTTCATACCGCAGACCAATATCATGCAACAAACATCCAACACCTATTTCCTGTATTTTCCCTTGTGGGATTTTCAATTTCAACGCAGTCAATATGGATAAAGTACATATGCTAATGGAGTGTTCATACAAATCCGAGCTTCTTTGACGGATATCAAAAATTTTTTCTACTACTTCTTCTCTCTCTAAAATATTAGAAATAATATTTTGCGCTGTTTCCGCCAGTCCTTCCAGCTCTTCACTGTTCTGATAGGTATGTCTCTCTAATATATCCTTTACCTTCTGCATTGCCGTGCCGGTTATATCTTTTTTCAGAAGTGAAAATTCATTGTTATCTTCTACGTAAGGTTCCTGAATCCATACGTCAAATACACCAAGCTCTTTTAACTTCTCTATATAATCCGGTCTGATTATGGCGCCTTCCGGCAGTATGATTTGATAATCCCAAGTCATTAGCGGTTTACTCAGGACTTCATTTCCCTGCAACTCCTCAACTTTTCTTCTAATCATAATCCACCTATTGAACTTACTTTATTTTTTTGATTTTGCAATATCTAACGCCTGCTGTTCTTCCTTACCCAATGCCAAATCACATTCACCATTTTTGATTGCTTTCGTGTAAGAATAACAACCATCCGTACTGTGAACTGAGTTAATCAGAAATCCATCATTATGCTCATCTAACAGTGCAAGGCTGAAACTTAACTGACCGCCCATCTGTTGAAAGGCATCATACTTTACCATACCCATTTTCTGATATGTAGTTTCCATCCTCTTATATAAATTACGGATTTCCTTCTTACTTCTGGCAGCATACTCTTTCAAAAATGCTGTATCACCTTCCAACGCAAGTATACTTTCTTCCAGACTGATACCATCCTTACCGGACATAAATATCCGAAGTCTTCTGTTAATCTGATTAATCTTTGTAAACAGAAAGATAATCAAAACTATACTTATAATAAGAAATATTGCTAATGCTATAATTAGTATCATTTCTGTACTTAATCCGCCGGAAGTGCTCGCAGGTGTAGTCACTAATTCACTTGTTAAATTCATAATTACTCCTCTTAATCATTCCGATTTGTTATCGGCCCATCATATCAATTAGCCTGTCCAAATCCTCATGGCTATAAAACTCTATTTCAATCTTACCTGCTCCCTCACCCTTTGCTGCTATAGATACTTTCGTTCCCAGCTTCTGTTTCAGCTTCTCCTCAATATCCTGGTAGATTGCTTCTAAAGCCTTGTCATCTGC
The DNA here is from genome assembly GCA_045123675.1 of Acetatifactor sp. Taxonomy (GTDB): domain Bacteria; phylum Bacillota; class Clostridia; order Lachnospirales; family Lachnospiraceae; genus Acetatifactor. Next base: position 10,155 of record JBGVKL010000005.1, read on the forward strand.
CTTTTTCTTCTGCTTAGGTTCCTTATGCAGATTCTTTACCAACTTTTCAATTTCTCGTACACTCAGCTTTTCATCAAAAATCTTCTGTGCTACATTGTACTGTTCTTCCGGATCATCAATTGCAAGCAACGCTCTTGCATGACCGGTAGTAATCATATCGTCAATTACCATTTGCTGCACCTTGTCACATAGCTTCAACAAACGTATAGAGTTGGTTACTGCAGCACGACTCTTTGACACTCGTTCCGCCACTTCATCCTGCTTCAGATTAAATTCTGTTAAAAGCTTCTTATATGCCTGTGCTTCTTCGATAGGGTTTAAATCCTCACGCTGAATATTTTCAATCAACGCTATTTCAACGATCTCCTGCTCTGTGTAGTTACGAATAATTACCGGTACTTCCTTAAGACCTGCCAGCTTTGCAGCTCTCCATCTACGTTCTCCTGCAATTATTTCATAGTAATCTTTTCTATCCTGGACAAGAATCGGCTGTAATAAACCAAACTGTTTAATAGAATCTGCCAGCTCCTGTAAAGCATCTTCATCAAAATGTTTACGCGGCTGCTCTCTATTTGGTTCAACTTTCGTAATCTTTACCATTGTTTCAGGACCTTTATCTACAGGCTCCCGCTTCTTGGTTTCAACTTTCTTTTCTTTCTCTTCTCCAACAACGTTTGGAATCATCAAATCCAAACCTCTGCCTAATCCTCTTGCTTTTGGTGCTGCCATATGTATTTCCTACCCCCTATCTGCCCTTCTTCGATTTCTCTTTTGTCTCTTCTGATGCTTCTGCAGTTTCTTCTGCCGGCTTACTTCTGTCTTCATACTTTCCGAGTAATTCTTCTGCCAGACTCATATAAGCATCTGCTCCGGTAGATTTGGGATCATATTTAATAATTGGCATACCGAAACTTGGAGCCTCTGATAAACGTACATTTCTTGGAATAACAGATTCGAAGATATAACTCTTTAAGTTACTTCTTACATTATCTACAACCTGTGTTGATAAATTTGTTCTGGAATCATACATGGTAAATACAACACCTTCGATGTCCAGACCCGGATTCAATCTTTCTTTTGCCAGGTTTACAGTATGTATTAACTGACTTAATCCCTCCAAAGCATAATATTCACACTGAATCGGAACTAAAATACTGTTTGCTGTAGTCATAGCATTCAATGTAAGAATATTTAAGGAAGGCGGACAGTCGATTAAAATATAATCATACTTATCACTTACATAATCTATCTCATTCTTCAAAATAAATTCTTTTCTGTCCACATTTACCAATTCGATTTCTGCTGCAGCCAAATTTACATTAGATGGAATAATAGAGACTCCCGGAATCACATCTTCCAAAATACAGTCTCTGATACCGCATTCTTCAATAATTAATTCGTAAAGTGTATATTCTAAATCATTTTTATCTACACCAAATCCACTGGTTGCATTTCCCTGTGGATCCGCATCAATTAATAAGACTTTTTTACCTTTTTCTGCTAAAAATGCTGCTAAATTTACAGAAGTTGTTGTTTTACCTACGCCACCTTTTTGGTTTGCTACTGCTATAATTCTACCCATAATTCTTCACCTTTCGTCTCTTAACTCTTCTCCTAAAAACAAACTATCCCATGTTTAACAATTATATCACTAAAACCCAAAGATATCTATATAAATATGTTGGAAATTTTAAGGAAATGTGGTTCTATTCTTATGCAGATTATATGCTGTGGTGGATGGGGGAAAGGGATACTATTCTTTAAAGCGACTTTGGGAGGAACTTTAGAAAATCTTAGTGTTCCTGTTTTAGAACAGCAATACTTGGACATGGATGTCCAAGTAAGGCGTAACCAGACATGGATGTCTGTTTACGCCGGTGCGTCACTTTTCATTAGTCTTTATTAGGAACACTTAGATTTTCTTAAGTTCTGTACACAGGAGCTGTAAGAATAGTATCCCCTTCCCCCATCCACCACTACATATAGTACCAATAAATTGGCATTTTTCCTTCAAAATAGGCTGTTTTTCATGTTTCACGGATGGTTTGTATCAATGTTTCACGGGCTTTTCCACTATATCTTGGGGTGGTAATGTTTCACGTGAAACATTATATTGTGTTTCATTGACTGACCCGGTTAAACAAAAATAGGATGTTTCACGTGAAACATCCTATCATATTAATAAAGTTTAATTATATCATTTTTTATAGCAAATACAGCAGCTTGTGTTCTGTCATTTACATCAATTTTCTTAAAAATGTTTGAGATATGATTCTTAACTGTACGTTCACTTATATTTAAGGAAGTAGCAATTTCTTTATTAAACATCCCATTAGCCACCTGAATCAGTACTTCTAATTCGCGTTTTGTAAGTAATTCAATCTTATCTTTATCTGAATCCCTGGATACCAATCGTTTATTTAAAGCCGGAATCAAACTAGGCTGAATATAATTTTCACCATTCAAAATACAATTAATAGCTTTCTTTAATTCAGCGGAACCCGAATCTTTTACTATATAACCGTCTACTCCAATATCTACTGCTTTTACAAGATATTCGATTTCATTATGAACTGTAAGTATCAGTACTTTAACATCAATATTTCTTCTATGAATTTCCTCTAATACCTCTACTCCATTCATTTTTGGCATATTAATGTCGAGAAGTAAAACATCAGGTTTCACGTGTAACAATTCATTTAAACATTCTTCACCATCATTCACTTCACTGATTACTTCTATACTTCCATCAAACTCAAGTAGTTGTCTGATTCCTTCTCTGATTAAAACATGATCATCTGCTAGCATTACTTTAATACTCATAAATCACCTCAACATTTAAAATTAATTAGTCGGTATTGTAATTTCTATTTTTGTTCCCTGATTACATTCTATATGAATCGTACCATTCAAGATTTCTACTCTTTCATAAACAACCGTTAACCCATAATGATTTTTCTTTTCTAAAACATTTTGTTCTGAAAAACCAATACCATTATCTTCGATATACATATATATATGTTATTATTTTTTTCAATACATCTAAATATAAGTTTGGTAGCTTTAGAATGACGAATTGCATTCATAATACATTCTCTTCCAATTCTATAAATAGACAAAAGAAAATAATCATCTTGTTTCTTGATATCATCAATTACTACATCAAATTCAATACTGGAATATTTTTTTAAAGTGTCGAAAAAATTATCATAAGAATTTTTTAATCCAAGATCATCAAATGCCATAGGACGTAAATCAAAAATAACATTTCTAATTTCATCTATTACATTTTTTAGATTTTTTTTAACACTAAACAATTCCAACTTTGCCTTTGAAATATCACTATCCATAAATAATTCACAAAGTTCTAACTGGTGTATCATATGGGTTAATGTTTGTAAAGATGCATCATGTAAATCTCTGGCAATACGTTGTCTTTCATTCTCTTGTATTGAAATTATAATTTGACGGTTATCAGAATATTCATTATCGTTTTTTAGTATATTATAATTATCCATATATCTATACCAATGGTTCCTTAGAAGGCAAGCCTGCCTTTCGAGGGAATTTCTTTGGCGTTTCCTTTACTTTCTTTATTGTTACCAAATTTCTATAAATATCAGAATCCGGCAAATTAAATTCTTCGCTCCGGTCAAACTTTCCCCCTAATATGCCTATTGCACGTTTTGCAACGGTTAACTCTTCATTTATCTTCTCAGACTTATAAGAAATAAATTCTCCTCCAACCTTTACAAAAGGAAGACAATACTCTGAAAGAGTGGACATATTCGCAACCGCTCTGGAGACACACAAATCAAACTTTCCTCTTAGTTTGTCATGCTGAGCATAATCTTCTGCTCTACCATGAATTGTTTCTACCCCGGTTAATCCAAGCTGTGAAATAACTTCATCTAAAAAGCGAATTCTCTTATTTAATGAGTCTAACAAAGTTACCTGTAGATTCGGATAAGCGATTTTAAGTGCAAGTCCGGGAAAACCCGCACCGGTACCTACATCAATTACAGACACACTTTTGCTTACATCATAAGTCTTTATTAAAGACAAACTATCAACAAAGTGTTTTTTCATGACCTCATCATAATCTGTAATTGCAGTTAAGTTCATAAAACCGTTCCACTCAACCAACAGTTCGTAATACTTCAAAAATTGATTTATCTGGTTGTCGGTAAGTATTACGCCTATGGCAGCCAAATCTTTTTCAAATTGTGTAGTATCATACCCCATACTTATTACCCCTCATCATCCTTTTCCTATTCTTCCGTCTGAACAGGAACATCTACAAATATCTCTAAATTAGAAATATTTAATTCTTCATCCATTTCATATTTTGCACCACCGGCAAATAATACCTTTGCTTCCGGATCATAAATACTGGCATCGCATAATTTGTAATGTATATAGACATCATCATAGCTTTCCCACTTATCTCTGGTAAATCTAATTACTTTCTCCCAGGAGTCTCCCGGATGAAATTCTTCATCACCTTTATAGTAAGAAATATCACTCACATTCGTAAAAATAAAAGTTATTGTGACATTATCCTCTTCTTCTGTCATGGAATCAAGACGCACACTGAAGAAATCATTTTTTATAATATCTTCCGTTTCTTCTGCAGCACTTTCCACTGTTGATGCTTCTATCTGTAATGTACTTTCTACTACAGGAGTATCCTGCTTTTCACTCTGGCAGCCCGTAATACATAAAAGCAAACCTGCAGATAATATCACATTGAAAATCTTTATTCCTATTTTAGACACTTTCACTTCTCCCGGCTTCATTATTTTTTCTAGAATACTGCTCTAAGTATACCAACAACACCGAAACATCTGCCGGTGAAACACCGGAAATACGGGATGCCTGTCCCACGGATACCGGTCGGAATAATTTTAATTTTTGACGTGCTTCGATTCTGAGTGAAGGTACCTCATCATAATCCAAATCTTCCGGAATCACCTTTTTCTCCATCTTCTTATATTGTTCTACCTGACGGAGCTGGCGTACAATGTAACCTTCATATTTAATCTCTATCTCTACCTGCTCTATAACGTCTCTTGGTAAAGTTTCCATTCCGGATATTTCCAAAGCAAATGCCTGTCTGTCCGGGTCAATAGTAGCTAAGGAATCATAAGAAAGTTCAGGTCTGCAAATTAACTCAGCCAAAGAAGCTGCTGTCTTTAAATTAGAGCTTCCGTGTTCTTCTAAAAATGCCTGCACATGCTTATTAGCACCCACATTAGTATTTTTTAAACGTTCTACTTCCTTTTCAATTAATTCTTCTTTTCTTAGAAGTGCCTGATACTGCTCTTCAGAAATTAATCCAACCTCATAACCTTTTTTACGAAGTCTGCGATCTGCATTATCCTGACGAAGAAGTAATCTATATTCTGCACGGGAAGTCATCATTCGATAAGGTTCAAAATTATCCTTTGTAACCAAATCATCAATCAACACACCAATATAACTTTCGGAACGGTCCAGTACCAAAGGTTCTTTCCCTAAAATAGACATAGCGGCATTAATACCTGCAATTAAACCTTGGGCAGCTGCTTCTTCATAACCACTGCTTCCGTTAAACTGTCCGGCACTGAAAAGACCTTTTATATTTTTAAATTCCAGACTGGGATATAACTCTCTGGCATTGATGCAATCATATTCAATGGCATATGCATTTCTTACCATCTTACAATTTTCCAAGCCGGGAACTGTACGATACATTGCAAGCTGTACATCCTCCGGTAAAGAAGAAGACATACCTCCTACATACATTTCATTGGTATGAATTCCTTCCGGTTCAATAAATACCTGATGTCTTTCCTTATCTGCAAATTTTACAACTTTATCTTCGATAGAAGGACAATATCTGGGACCGGTACCCTCAATCACACCTGCATATAAAGGAGAACGATCTAAATTACCACGAATAATTTCATGAGTCTTTTCGTTGGTATAAGTCAACCAACAGGAAACCTGTTCCTTTTGAACAGATTCCGGATCTGTAGAGAAGGAAAAAGGTACAACTCTTTCATCGCCCACCTGTTCCTCCATCTTTGAGAAATCAATACTCCTCTTATCCATACGGGCAGGTGTACCTGTTTTGAAACGACGAATTTCAATACCCATATTCTTTAAGGAATCTGTTAAATAATTTGCCGCCTGCAAACCATTAGGACCGGTATGAGTAATTGCTTCTCCGCATAAACATCTGGCCTTCAAATAAGTACCGGTACAAAGAATGACTGCTTTACATTCGTAGATAGTGCCAGTATACGTTTTGACACCTTTGACGATTTTTTTGCAACAAGACTGAGTATTTTCTGTATTATCTTCGTTGTCCAAATTTTCCCAAATAATTTCACAAACTTCCGCCTGTTTAATAGTCAGATGCTCCTGATTCTCCAAAACAGTACGCATTTCTCTGGTATAATCCGCTTTATCTGCCTGAGCTCGTAAGGAATGTACCGCAGGACCCTTGGAAACATTCAACATCTTGGATTGAATAAATGTTTTATCAATGTTCTTACCCATTTCTCCACCCAGGGCATCTACTTCTCTTACCAGATGTCCCTTGGAAGAACCACCTATATTCGGATTACAGGGCATCAACGCAATACTATCTACACTTACTGTGAAAATTACGGTTTCCAATCCCAACCGGGCTGCAGCCAAAGCTGCCTCACAACCGGCATGACCGGCACCTATAACACATATATCAACTTTTTCTCTAATTTCAGGCATAATTATTTCCTCGTCTATTTATTCTAAATTGTGATGTAGCTTAAAGTATATCATCATATATATGTGATATGCCCAATATACACCACACTACTTACCCATACAAAACTTAGCGAAAATTTCATTTACCAAATCTTCGCCTACTTCTTCTCCGATAATAGTACCTAAAGATGCATAGGCACTCATTAAGTCTATAGAGTAGAAATCCTCCGGCATATGATTTTCCAAACTATTCATAACCATGTTTAAACTGTCCCTTGCATCCATAAGTGCTTCCTTATGACGCATATTGGTTATAATCACTTCATCATTTGCCTTAATCTGTCCCTGGAAGAACATTTCCTTGATTACATTTTCAAATTCTTCCATGCCCAAATTTTCTTTTGTAGATGTCCGAATAATCTTAATTGTCTGACAATATATACTCCTACTATCTATTTCAAGTGTTTTGCATATTTTTTCTTCTGTAACTACCGTATCTAAATCAGACTTGTTCAGAAGTACAATAACCTTCTTATCTTTAATAACAGACATTATTTCTCTGTCACTATCATCCAAAGGAACAGATGCATCCACTACATAAAGAATTAAATCTGCTTTACCGGCATATTCTTTTGCACGTTCCACACCAATTTTTTCCACAACATCTTCTGTACTGCGGATACCGGCAGTATCTATAATATTAAGTCCAATACCATGTAACTTAATGGATTCCTGCAATACATCTCTGGTAGTTCCCGCAATATCTGTAACAATGGCACGTTCTTCCCCTACCATTCGATTTAACAAAGAAGATTTACCGGCGTTCGGTTTTCCTACAATTACGGTATTGATACCTTCTTTTAACAACTTTCCGTTATCTGCAGAAGCAATTAACTTATCAAGACGATTTAAAACAGACTCCATCTTTTCCTGCAAATGTTCCTCATATCCGTCTAAACTAATGTGTTCAGGATCATCCAGTGCAGATTCGATAAAAGCAATTTCGTAAATAATTTCTTCACGTAAACTCTTTACTGCATCAGATACACTACCCTTTAATTGATTTACGGAAGAAGTTAATGCAAATTCGTTTTGCGAATGAATTACATCAATTACTGCCTCTGCCTTAGCCAAATCAATACGGCCATTTAAAAAAGCACGCTTGGTAAATTCACCGGGTTCTGCAATACGAGCACCATTCTGTACAATTAATTCCAAAACTTTCTGTAATAAAAGCACACCACCATGACAATTGATTTCTACCGTTTCTTCCTTTGTGTAAGTATTTGGTGCTTTCATAACTGTCACCATTACTTCATCTACAATATTTGCTTTCCAATCGTCATTTTCAGAAAAGTATCCAAAATAGCCATAATGGATAGTGTGAGTATCATACTTAAGTAAGGAATGTTTTCCGTATTTATTTACAAACAACTTATTTACAATTTCAAAAGCTTCCTCTCCGGATACTCTGATAATACCTATTCCGGCATCTGAAAGAGCTGTTGCAACTGCTACGATTGTATCTGTTTTCATCATCAATAACCTACTTTATAATAAAGATTTATATTATCTCAAAATAAGTGAAATTAGTTCACAATTTATCATTTTAATGATAAGACTTATTAATTAAAATAGCAAGAAAAAAAGTCTTAATTTTAAGGAAATAAAAACAGAGTCGAAATTATAGTAATTTCGACCCTGCATTGTCATTAATTATTTAATTAAAAATTATTCAGCCTTGTCTTCTTTCTCTTCAATCTTCTTAAGAGTGTTAGCTGCAAATTCCTTGCCGCCAAGACCAAATGCTAATGCTACAGCGATTGCTACTGCTGCTAATACAAGCTTGAATGCTGTATTAACGATTTCAGCTGCAATACCTAACTGGCTGAGAATCATGAAACCTGCTACAGTAAAGATAGCTACCTTTGCGATTAAAGCGTATGTAGTCTTGCCGTTCTTCTTTAATGCCTTCTCTGCTACAGAGCTTGCGAAGAATGCTGCTACAGCAATAATAACTGCGCTTAAAACTACAGGCATATAACCGATTACTACAGTACCTACATTAGTAAGAACTTCTAACTCAAGTACGTTCAAACCTTCTACTACGAAGAAGATTACGATAATAACATTTACTACAGTACCTACCAACTTAGATAAGCTGAACTTCTGATCGTCCTTATCTAATAACTTAGCAAGCTTAGCATCTAAACCTGCAGTTGCGATTAAACGGGTAACAATCTGTCCTACAAACTTACCAATCATGCAACCGATGATGATAATAATAAGAGCTACTAAAATATTAGGAATAAATCCTAAAATAGAATTCAAAATGCTTGTAGCAGGAGCAGAAATTACACTGATATTTAATACATCTAATGCCATAACGATCATAGGAATTAAAATCAGATAATATACAATGTAAGCAAGTGTTACAGAAAGCTTGTCAGAGTTAGCAACTTCGATACCAGCCTTTTCCTGAAGCTTATTAACATTAATCTTGTCAAATACAGGAATTAACAGCTGACGAACTAACTTTGCAATCATGAAACCAACTACTAAAACGATAGCTGCTGCAATAATATTAGGTACATAAGCCCAGATTGCATTGAAAATATTAGCAACCGGAGTAAAGATAACGCTCAGTCCTAAAGAACCGAAAATAGCGGGTACAAAGAGCATAAATACTAATAAGTAAACTGCCTTTGCAATAAACTGTGCTAAACCACCTTTTCCTTCAGGATCAACCTTTCCGAGTGCTTTAGCAACTTTTTCTTTTGCAAGCAGCTTAACTACCAGGGATTTAATAATACCTGCAACAATGAAAGCTGCTGCGAGTACCAATAAAGCTTGTAATACAGGCCAAATGGTATTCATAACTTGTCTAAAAGTATCCATTTCAAAATACCTCCTATAATTTTTATCAGATATATAGTTCTGACTTGTATAATTATTCTATCACTTTTTTATAAAAAATTAAATATCAAATAGTAAAATTTTAGAAATATATTATAAATAGCCGGATATGAAAATCATACCCGGCTACATAATATCTTTATTTATTTCTTTAATGTAACTACAACTCTTCTGAAAGGTTCATCACCTTCACTATGAGTATTTACATACTTGTCATTCTGCAATGCAGAATGAATAATACGTCTTTCATAAGGATTCATAGGCTCCAAAGAAACAGTTCTCTTTGTTCTCTTTACCTTGTAAGCAATATTCTTTGCAAGATTTTCCAAAGTTTCTTTTCTTCTCTGTCTGTAGTTTTCGGTATCTACCTTAACTCTGATGTAATCTTCAGATTCCTTATTTACAACCAATGATACTAAATACTGTAAAGAATCTAAGGTCTGTCCTCTCTTACCAATCAGAACACCCATATCATCACCACTTAAGTCGATATCCATGCTCTTTTCTTCTTCATTGTATTTAACATCTACTGCAACAGTCATTTCCATTGCTTCAAAAACATCCTTTAAAAATGTTTTTGCACTATCTTCTACAGAACACTTTACACAAGCTTTAATAATTGCAGGCTTTGCTCCGATTCCTAAAAATCCTGAAGAGCCTTCTTCTACAACTTCATATACTAATTTATCACTTGTTACAGAAAGTTTCTGGCATGCTTCTGTAATTGCATCACTAACTGTTTTTGCAGAAAACTCCATATATTCCATTTTCTAATCCTCCAAATTAGTCTCTGTTATTATTTCTTTCGTTAAATTCTTTTACCATATTTGCCTTTGCCATCATACTTCCCGGCTTATAATTCTTACTGTAATCTACATTTGATGTAGAAGAAACATTTGCCTTTGAAGAAGTATTTGAAGAAGAATTTAAATAATTGCTGCCGGTAGGCATATTTGCCTTATTCTGAATATTCTTTGTATTCATGCTGGCATACGCATTAATCATTTCCTGCTGCTTTTTCATCTTTTCGATTTTCTTAGCACTCTTTACTTCGTTCTTCTTAATAATATCTTCGAAGTCCATCTTATCATAGTACTTATTAATAGTTATCTGCTGGATTCCTCTTACTACAGAACCGGCAATCCAGTAAATACCCATACCACAAGGTAATGTAAAACAGAACCATGCTGACATTAAAGGCATAATCATATTCATGGTCTTCATAGAAGAAGCCATAGCATTTTCCTGCTCACTTCTGTTTTCAGTATTCTGCTGAGGCATCAACTTAACATTAATCCACTGTGTTAATGCAGATAATAAAGGAATTGCAATGGCACCGATAATTAATCCCCAAGCACCAACAGCAAATGCAGTACTAATAATATGCTGAGGAGAGTTACCAATATTTAATCCTAAAAAGTTATTATAAGTATCTAACAAACCTCTGGTAGTTTCATTACTTAAAATTAATTCACCTTCATAAGTAAGGTTTGTTAATCCAAATTTTTCTGCTACAATCGCCATATCTGTAGAAGATAATTTGTTTAAAACATCAATAACACCATTTACTTCATTGCCTTCTACTATGTTCTGACCATACATCTTCATGGTGTTAGAAATATCACCGTCTGTCATGGCTTTGAAACTTTCAATACCATTTTCAGTAGAAATGATTTTGTTAGCGAGAACAGCAAAGGTATCTTTAATTTTTGAAACATATGCAGGCATAGAATAAATTACTCTATACAATGCAAATAAAATAGGCATCTGAATCAACAACTGTACACAGCTTCCGGAAGGAGAAACACCATACTTAGCATATACTGTCTGTATTTCCTGATTTTGTGCAATTGCGGAATCATTATCCTTTCTGTTTTTATACTTCGCCTGAATTGCCTGAATTTCGGGCTGGATTTTGGCAGAAAGCTTTGAAAACTTCTGCTGTTTTAAAGTCAGAGGAAGCATAAGTAAGTTTACTACGATAGTAAACAAAATAATTGCAAGTCCGACATTTGGAATACCTATAAAATCGATTAATTTAAATATTCCATCCATTATAAGTCCAAGTAATTTTGCTACATTTCCTATAATAAGACCGTCGTCCTGAGTTAAAAATACTGCGTTCATTTATCCTCCTTGTATTGCTTCTTATATTAAGGAACCGGGTCGTACCCTCCCTTTGAAAAAGGATTACAACGCAAGATTCTCCAAAAAGCTAACAATGAACCTTTGAATGCACCATATTTCTGTATCGCTTCCAATCCATATTGGGAGCAGGTAGGTACATAAGGACATTTTGTACTCTTTAAAGGTGATATATTACGTTGATAAAATTTTATAAGAGCAATCAGTAGTTTTTTCATATTATAACAAATCCTACTTTCCATACCATAAAATAAATATTAATTTACTGTTAAATTTTAAAACAATCTGTTCTATTCATCCCAATAAAAAAATACTTTTATAATATGATGAAGTTTTCCCAGGTGTAAAAGTGCACTTTCTACCTCTTCATAACCTACGGTAGCTGCACTTGGTCTTCCTACGATTACTATATCCAAACCACTATTGAATATATTTTCATGTAATCGATAACTTTCGCGGACCAGTCTTTTCACACGATGTCTGACAACACTGTTTCCGACTTTTTTACTTACACTAATTCCAATTCTGTTAATTTCAAGGCCATTTTCTTTTACATACATAACCAGGTATTTGTTTGCGAATGATTTACCATTTTTGTATACAAACTGGAATTGATGATTTTTTTTAAGTGACTCTGAAAATTTCATAATATAATTATCCTTTCAAACTACTTATTTTCAGAGAGAAAAAAAGGTCACATTACTGTGACCTATGCTGATAATTTCTTTCTTCCTTTTGCACGTCTTGCTGCTAAAACTTTTTTTCCGCCCGGAGTACTCATTCTTGCTCTAAAACCGTGAACTTTAGATCTTGATCTCTTCTTCGGCTGAAATGTCATCTTCATAATAAAGGCACCTCCTTCTCTTCTTAACCTTAATCTATTCATAAGGCAACTAATTTTAATCGTTAAGTTATGGTAACCCATACGCTCGAAAATAGCAAATTGATTGTAATTGAAAAGAGGCTCAATGTCAAGTAAAATATTAAAAAAATAGCGTAAATATGCGATTTTCTTTCAATTAAAAATTTTTTAAAAAATTATTTAATGGTTATCCACATACATATGCACAGATTTTTATAAACATCTATTTATCCACAAAATGTTGATTACTTGTGGATAAACATTTTATGTCAACCCTATATATTGTGTATTACCTGTTCATAACATATCAAAATACTGTAAAATAGCCATAAAAAACTAATCCACATTTTCTTAAAGTTATACACCCTTTTTTTCACATACCCGGTTGATTACTATATTTATAAACAGTGTTATCAACAGGGTGTGGATAATTTTTGTTGATAATTGTTCATAACTATTATTTGAAATAATCCTCACTTTATATTAATATAAGAATGAGGATTTTGAGTCGTATTTTTAATGATATAAATATCTGAAATATGTATGGGAATGGTGTCGTTATGGAACAGTTAATTAGAGAAAAATGGTCTGAAATTAAAGATATAATGAACAAGGAGTACAATCTTTCTCCTATTTCATTTAAAACCTGGATAGAACCTTTAAAATTTTATAAATTAGAAGGAAACACAGTATATGTTATTATTCCTTCTGACATAGCAAATGATATTGCTTTAAATTATATTTCCAGCAGATATAAAAGCTTTTTTCAGGTAACTATATCAGAAATGTTTGAAGATACATATGAAGTTAAATTTATTTTAGAGTCAGATGTAAGTGATATTGAATCAAATGTAACTAATACTATTTCTTCTGCTATTAAAAGATTAAATTATGATAATACTAACCTGAATTCTAAATACACTTTTAAATCATTTATTGTTGGCGAAAATAACAAATTAGCTCACAATGCTTCAGAAGCTGTATCGGATAATCCCGGAAAATCTTATAATCCTCTTTACTTATATGGAGGTTCCGGGTTAGGTAAAACTCATTTAATGCATTCTATCGGCAATAAAATATTAGAAAATAATCCTAATATGAAGGTTCTCTATGTTGCCAGTGATATATTTACTAATGATGTTATTGAATCCATCCGTAGCGGTAATGCTGCTTCTATGAGTAAATTACGTGAAAAATACAGAAATGTAGATGTACTTATGATCGATGATATTCAGTTTATCATCGGTAAGGAAAGTACCCAGTTAGAATTTTTCCATACTTTTAATGAATTATATAATGCGGACAAGCAGATTGTTTTATCCTCTGATAAACCACCTCACGAACTTGAAATATTGGATAAGAGATTTACTTCCCGTTTCAGTTGTGGATTAACTGCTGATATTCAGCCACCTGATTACGAAACACGTATGGCTATTCTCAGAAGCTATGCTGAAAACTCTTATGTTGATATAGATGATGAAATCATTAAATATATTGCAACAAATGTTAAATCTAACATCAGAGAGCTGGAAGGTGCTTTTAATAAAGTAATTGCTTCTTCTAAATTAAATAAAGTACCTCTCACCTTATCTTTGGCAGAAGAATCTTTAAAGGATGTAATTTATCCTAATAAGCCGAAAGAGGTTACTCCTACACTTATTATTAATGTAGTAGCAGAACATTTTGGAATTAAACCGGAAGATATATCATCCAAAAGAAGAAACAGTGAATTTGTTATACCCAGACAAATCGTTATGTATCTTTGCAGGTATTTAACTAATATTTCTCTCAGTAATATAGGAAAAATATTAGGAAAGAAGGATCATACTACTGTTATTCACGGTATTAAAAAAATTGAAGACGAACTTAAAATAAATGAAGAATTAAATAATAAAGTAGAAATAATCAAGAAAAAAATCATACCTTCTTAATCTACATAATTATCTGCTTTATTAACATTTATTCACAATTCATTGTGGTTAAAATGTTCATTTAAAGTTATAACCTGTTGATAATTTATTTTAGGCAAAATCGTAATTTTTAAGGGGATGTTCATAACTTATGACTTATCCCCTTATTTTTTTTAAGAATAAACAACTTTTCCATTCCATTTTTGTCAGAAAAATAGTATAATAAAGGTAGTTTTGCACATATCAACAGCTACTATTATTACTACTACTAAATTCTATTATTAATTATTATTTAAAGAGATTATAATTTTTGTTATTTTACACATGAAGGGAGTTATTCACATGAAATTAGTATGTTCAAAATCAGCTCTTTTAAGCGGAGTTCAAATTGTATCAAAAGCAGTTCCTAATAAAACAACAATGTCTATTTTAGAATGTATATTAGTAGATGCTTCCAGAGGCATTATTACTTTAACTGCTAATGATATGGAGCTTGGAATAGAAACTACCATTGAAGGAACTATTTTAGAGAAGGGTATCATTGCTTTAGATGCAAAGATTTTCCTTGAAATTGTACGTAAGCTTCCTGACAGTGATATTACTATTGAAACAGACAGCAATTACAAAACAACCATCACTTGTGAAAAGGCAAAGTTTAATATTATCGGAAAGGCAGGAGATGATTTCTCTTACTTACCTATCGTAGAGAAAGAAGAAAGTATTTCTATTTCTCAGTTTACCTTAAAGGAAGTAGTTAGACAAACTATCTTCTCTATTTCTGATAACGATAATAATAAATTAATGACCGGTGAATTATTTGATATTAAGGGAAATGAATTAAAAGTAGTTTCTTTGGACGGTCATCGTATTTCTATTCGTAAAATTGAATTAAAAGAAGAATATGCTCCCAGAAAGGTTGTAGTTCCCGGTAAGACATTAAATGAAATCAGTAAGATTTTATCAGGAGATGCAGATAAGGATGTAAGTATATTCTTTACATCTAAGCATATTGTATTTGAGTTTGATAATACAGTAGTTGTTTCCAGATTAATTGAAGGTGAATATTTCAGAATAGAGCAGATGCTTTCTAACGATTATGAAACTAAGTTTGTGATAAACAAGAAGGAGTTTTTAAGTTGTATTGACAGAGCTACTCTTTTGGTAAAAGAAGGCGATAAGAAGCCTATTATTATGAATATTACAGATACTAATATGGAGTTAAAAATTAATTCCGTAGTTGGTAGCATGAACGAAGATATTGATATTGAAAAGAATGGTAAGGATATTATGATTGGTTTCAATCCTAAATTCTTAATTGATGCTTTGCGTGTTATCGATGATGAAAATGTAACTCTTTATATGGTGAATCCTAAAGCTCCTTGTTTTATTAAGGATGAAAATGAAAGCTATATTTATTTGATTCTGCCGGTTAACTTTACTACTGTAAGCTAATGATAGTTTATAAATTAAATTAGTTATAGGAGTAAGATTATGCAGGTTATTAAATTAAGAGAAGAATATATTAAACTTGGACAGGCGTTAAAAGCGGCCGGTCTGGTAGAATCCGGTGTGGATGCTAAGTTTGTAATTCAGGACGGTTTGGTAAAGGTAAACGGTTCTGTTGAAACCCAGCGTGGAAAGAAGCTGGTGGCAGGAGATAAGGTATCCTTTGACGGAGAAGAAATTTTAATTGAAGCTTAAATGCGTAAAAAGAGGGAAAGTATGATTATTAAGTCGCTGGAACTTCAGGATTATCGCAATTATAATTCACTGAATATTACATTTGATAAAGGCACAAATATTCTTTATGGTGATAATGCCCAGGGAAAAACAAATATTTTGGAAGCAATTTATTTGGCAGCTACTACAAAGTCACATAAAGGAAGTAAAGACAGAGATATTATAAATTTCAATAAAGAAGAGGCACATATAAGGACTTATTTAGAGAAGGAAGGTATTGAAACAAGAGTGGATATGCATCTTCGTAAAAGTAAGTCCAAAGGAATTGCCATTGACGGACAGAAAATAAAGAAAGCTGCAGATTTACTAGGTTTATGTAATGTAGTATTTTTTTCGCCGGAGGATTTATGTATTATTAAAGAGGGTCCTGCGGAGAGAAGAAGATTTATGGATATGGAGCTTTGTCAGTTAGACAACTTCTATCTTTATAACTTAAATAATTATAATAAAATTGTAAATCAGCGTAATAGTCTTTTAAAGGATTTATATTTTCAGCCGGAACTGAAAGAAACTTTAAATATTTGGGATTCTCAGTTGGTTTCTTACGGAAGTAAAATTATTGAAAGACGCAGAATCTTTGCAGATCAGCTGAATGAAATTATATATGACATACATAAAAAGCTGTCAGGCGGAAGAGAAGAAATAAAAATTGTATATGAACCGAATGTAGAAATGGAGGATTTTGAAAAAAGTCTTAAATATAGTCAGGATAAAGATATTAAGGCTAAAATGACTACAGTAGGTCCTCATAGAGATGATTTTTGTTTTTATGTGGGAGATATTGATATTCGTAAATTTGGTTCCCAGGGACAACAACGTACAGCAGCTCTTTCTTTGAAATTATCAGAAATAGAGCTAATAAAGCGTATTACAAAAGATACACCCATTTTATTATTAGATGATGTATTATCGGAATTGGATAATAACAGACAAAATTATCTTTTAAACAGTATTGGTGATATTCAAACAATTATTACGTGTACCGGTTTAGAAGAATTTGTAAATAATCGTTTTGAAGTGAATAAGATTTTTAAAGTAACAGATGGTGTGGTAAGCATACCGGATGGAGCGATTGAGAGAGAGAATGTCGACTTTTTAAAGTGGGACATGGAGGATTAGTATGAGTGAACAGACAATGAGCAATACAACAGTGGAAAACGAATACGGTGCCGACCAAATACAGATTTTGGAAGGTTTGGAAGCTGTGCGTAAAAGACCCGGTATGTACATAGGTACTACTTCCAGCAGAGGTTTGCATCATTTGGTATATGAAATTGTAGATAATGCAGTAGATGAAGCTTTGGCCGGATATTGTGATACAATTGATGTAACCATTAATGAAGATAATTCGATTACAGTTGTAGATAACGGTCGTGGTATTCCTACAGGTATTAACCAAAAAGCAGGTATACCTGCAGTAGAAGTAGTATTTACCATTCTTCATGCCGGCGGTAAATTCGGCGGTGGAGGATATAAGGTATCCGGTGGTTTACATGGTGTAGGTGCATCTGTTGTAAATGCTCTTTCTGAATGGCTGGAAGTTGAAATCTGCCAGGAAGGTAAGATTTTTAAACAACGTTATGAAAGAGGACATGTATGTTATTCATTAAAGGAAATAGGCACTTGTCCGTTAGAGAAAACAGGAACGAAGGTTAGTTTCAAGCCGGATGCAGAAATTTTTACAGAAACCACTATTTATGAATTTGATATATTAAAGCGTCGCTTACGCGAAATGGCTTTCCTGACTAAAGGACTCCGTATTATTTTAAGAGATTCCAGAACAGAAGAAGAAATAGATACTTCTGCAGAAAATGGACAGATTAGTGAATTATTAAAACGTGCAGAAGAAGATGCAAAGCAGGAACAGCAGGAAAAAGAATCCGGTGAAGGTTTGAACAGTGAAGATGTTGTTCAAAAGGAAGTTACATCAGAATCTGCAAAAGAAGAAGAAGTAAAAGCTTCAAAAATAGGTAAAATCCGTTACATTACCTTAGAAAACGGAAAGAAACAAAAGATGGTGGAATTCCACTACGAAGGAGGTATTAAGGAATTTGTAACTTACTTAAATAAGAGTAAGACTCCTTTGTACGAAAATATTCTTTATTTTGAAGGTGAAAAGAATAATGTTTATGTGGAAGTTTCCTTCCAGCATAATGATTCCTTTAACGAGAGTGTATTCAGCTTTGTAAATAATATTAATACTCCGGAAGGTGGTACTCACCTGATAGGCTTTAGAAATGCAGTAACCAAGACTTTTAATGATTATGCAAGAAGTGCTAAATTATTAAAAGACAATGAGCCGAATTTAACAGGTGAAGATATTCGTGAAGGTTTGACTGCTATTGTCAGTGTTAAGATTGAAGATCCTCAGTTTGAAGGACAGACCAAGCAGAAGTTAGGTAACTCTGAGGCAAGAGGTGCAGTAGACGGTATTGTTTCTGAACAGCTTACTTATTTCTTAGAGCAGAATCCTTCTGTTGCAAAAATGATTTGTGAAAAATCTATTTTAGCGCAGCGTGCCAGAGAAGCAGCTCGTAAGGCCAGAGATTTGACCCGTAGAAAAACTGCTTTGGAGGGAATGTCACTTCCGGGTAAATTAGCAGATTGTTCCGACAAGGATCCTAAAAACTGTGAAATTTACATCGTAGAGGGAGATTCCGCGGGTGGTAGTGCAAAAACGGCACGTAACCGTGCAACCCAGGCTATTTTACCTCTTCGTGGTAAGATTTTAAATGTAGAAAAGGCAAGACTTGATAAAATCTATGCCAACGCGGAAATCAAAGCAATGATTACAGCATTTGGTACAGGTATTCATGAAGATTTTGATATTAGCAAGTTACGTTATAATAAAATTATCCTTATGACGGATGCGGACGTAGACGGTGCACATATCAGTACTTTGCTTTTGACCTTCCTGTATCGTTTTATGCCGGAACTTATTAAACAGGGCCATGTATACCTGGCAAAACCTCCTCTATATAAGTTAGAGAAGAATAAAAAGGTATGGTATGCTTACAGCGATGAAGAATTAGACATAATTTTAGCTGAGGTAGGCCGTGACCAGAATAATAAGATTCAGCGTTATAAAGGTCTTGGAGAAATGGATGCTGAGCAGCTTTGGGAAACTACCATGGATCCCGAAAAGAGAATTCTTTTAAGAGTAAATTATGACGAAGAAATTGCATCTGAAATAGATGTAACCTTTACTACTCTGATGGGTGATAAAGTAGAACCCAGACGTGAATTTATTGAAGAAAATGCTAAGTTTGTTAAAAACCTGGACATCTAGTGAGAGGTAAATATGAACGACAATATTTTTGATAAAGACTTGGAGTTTGATAAAATACAGGAAGTCGATTTAAAGGAAAGAATGGAAACTTTTTATATCGATTATGCCATGAGTGTTATTGCAGCTCGTGCGCTTCCTGATGTAAGAGATGGTTTAAAACCGGTACAGAGACGTGTTCTTTACTCCATGATTGAATTAAATAATGGTCCTGACAAACCACATCGTAAGAGTGCGCGTATTGTCGGTGATACCATGGGTAAATATCACCCTCATGGTGACAGCTCTATTTATGGTGCATTAGTAAATATGGCACAGGATTGGTCCATCCGTTATCCTTTGGTAGACGGTCATGGTAACTTCGGTTCCATGGACGGTGACGGTGCTGCGGCAATGCGTTATACAGAAGCAAGACTTTCAAAGATTTCTATGGAATTACTTGCAGATATTAACAAAGATACCGTAGATTTTGTACCAAACTTTGATGATACGGAAAAAGAGCCTGTTGTTCTTCCCGGTCGTTATCCGAACCTTTTGGTAAACGGTACTACCGGTATTGCAGTAGGTATGGCTACGAATATTCCGCCTCATAATTTACGTGAAGTGGTAAATGCAGTAGTAAAAATTATTGACAATAAAGTAGAACAGGACAGAGAAACCGATATTGAAGAAGTTCTGGAAATCGTAAAAGCTCCGGACTTCCCTACCGGTGGTTTGATTATGGGTACTTCCGGCTGTGAAGAAGCTTACAGAACCGGTCGTGGTAAAATCAGAGTACGTGCAGTAACCAATATTGAAACTCTTCCCAATGGTAAGAGCCAGATTATTGTTTCTGAAATTCCTTACTTAGTAAATAAGGCAAACTTAATTATTAAGATAGCAGAACTTGTAAAGCTGAAAAAGATTGAAGGTATTACCGATATCCGTGACGAATCCAACCGTGAAGGTGTTCGTGTGGTTATAGAGCTTCGTAAAGATGTAAATGCCAATATTATATTAAATCAGCTTTACAAACATACACAGCTTCAGGATACCTTTGGTGTAATTATGCTGGCGCTGGTAAATAACGAGCCGAAGGTTTTAAATCTTTTGGATATGTTGAAATATTACCTGCTCCATCAGGAGGATGTAGTAACCAGACGTACCAAATATGATTTAAACAAGGCAGAAGAAAGAGACCATATTTTACAAGGTCTGTTAAAGGCACTTGATTTTATTGATGAAGTAATTTCTATTATCCGCGGCAGCCAGAATACTCAGGAAGCTAAGGAAAAATTAATAGCGCGCTTTGAACTTACAGAAGTTCAGGCACAGGCAATCGTAGATATGCGTCTGCGTGCGTTGACCGGTTTGGAAAGAGAGAAGCTGGAAAACGAACATTTAGAATTACTGGAAAAAATCAAAGGCTTAAAAGCTATTTTGGCTGATGAAAAGGTACTTCTTGGTGTTATCAAAGAAGAAATCGTTGCAATCGCAGCAAAATTCGGTGATGACAGAAGAAGTAAGATTGGTATGGATGAAACTGATATTACCAACGAAGATTTAATTCCTCGCGGAAATACTATTATTGCTATGACCAGACTTGGCTATATTAAGCGTATGACCGTAGATAACTTTAAATCACAAAATCGTGGTGGTAAGGGTATCAAGGGTATGCAGACCATTGAAGATGATTATATTGAAGATTTACTGATGATGGGTACCCACGACTATGTAAACTTCTTTACAAATTTCGGTCGAGTATATCGTATGAAGGCTTATGAGATTCCGGAAGCAGGCAGAACGGCCAGAGGAACTGCAATTATTAACTTATTACAGTTGAATCCGGGCGAGAAAATTTCTGCGATGATTCCTATTCAGGAATACAGTGAGGATAAGAATCTCTTTATGGTTACCAAAACAGGTACCGTAAAGAAAACACCTTTGTCAGAGTTTGCAAATATTCGTAAAAATGGTCTTGCGGCTATTAATTTACGCGACGATGACGAATTGATTGAAGTAAAGACTACTGTTAAGGAAAATGAAATCTTCCTGGTAACCAAGCAGGGTATGTGTATCCGTTTCAAAGAAACTGACGTAAGAGCTACCGGACGTACTTCTATGGGTGTAATCGGTATGAGTCTGTCACCTTCTGATGAAATTATTGGTATGCAGCTGGATACTCAGGGTGAAAAGTTATTATTCGTATCTGAAAAAGGTATGGGTAAGAGAACCGATTTAGATGAATTCCATGTACAGTATCGTGGCGGTAAGGGTGTGAAGTGTTACAAGATTAATGATAAGACCGGTGATTTGGTAGGTATTAAGGCAGTAAATGAAGACCACGAAATCATGATGATTACTACAGAAGGAATTATTATTCAATTGAGAGCACAGGATATTTCAACACTTGGCAGAATTACTTCCGGTGTAAAACTTATGAATCTGGATGAAAAAGTAACCGTAGCACAGATTGCAAAGGTTCGTGAAAAGGTTTCTACCGGTAATGATGAACTGGAAATTGATGAGATTCAGGATGAAATTTCAGAAGAAATTCAAAGCGAAGTATCAGAGGCAGTAGAAGAAACAACAACAGAAAATTAAAAAATAAATATTCTTCTTGACTTTGTGAAATTTTAGACGTACATTAATTGAGGTGATTAATGTACGTCTATTTTTTTAAGAAGTTGTCACTTCTTTGAGGAGGAAAATTATGGAATCATTTGTTTTTTTGCGTGATTTAGCAATTATTATTATCTTTGCTAAATGCTTTGGTATTGTTGCCAGAAAGCTGAAAGCACCTTCTGTAGTAGGTGAAATTTTAGCCGGTTTGGTAATTGGTCCCAGTATTTTAGGATTGGTAGATCAGTCAGATTTTTTAGTAATGATGGCAGAAATCGGTGTAGTACTGATGATGTTCTCTGCAGGTTTGGAAACAAACTTAAAGGAACTTATTAAAACAGGACCTATTGCATTAGCTATTGCATGTTGTGGTGTTTTTATTCCTTTATTAGGTGGTACTTTACTTTACTGGGGATTTTATGGTATGTCACCTGTGGGAAGTCACGAATTTTATAAGGCTATCTTTATTGGTGTAATTATGACTGCCACATCTGTAAGTATTACAGTACAGTCTTTAAAGGAAATGGGTAAGCTGAAAGGTAAGGTAGGTACTACAATTTTAAGTGCTGCCATTATCGATGATGTTATTGGTATTATTGTACTGACCTTTGTTATCGGTTTTGAAAATCCGAATTCCAATCCGGGACAGGTAGTTTTAAATACAGTATTATTCTTTATACTCTCTGTAGTTGTGGGATTTGTACTTTATAAGATATTTAATAAGTTGGATAAACGTTATCCTCATACCAGACGTATTCCTATTTTAAGTGTGGGCCTTTGCTTTGCGTTGGCTTATATTGCAGAAGCAGTATTCGGTATTGCAGATATTACCGGTGCTTACGTGGCAGGTATTATTCTTTGTTCAATTAAGGATCATGATTACATAGAAGAAAAGGCAGACATTGCTTCCTATATGATTTTTGGACCGATTTTCTTTACCGGTATTGGATTAAAGACGGATTTTAGTACGTTAGATTTAAGTATCTTGCTGTTCTCCATTGGATTCGTTGGAGTTGCTTTGCTCACCAAAATTATAGGTTGTGGATTGATGGCAAAGATTTGTAAGTTCAATGCAGCAGATTCCTTGAAAATCGGTATCGGTATGATGACCCGTGGTGAGGTGGCATTGATTGTTTCCCAGAAAGGACTTTCTGTAGGACTTTTAGACCCGATTTACTTTACTGCAGTAATATTACTGATTATCATATCAAGTATTTCAACACCCATTATGTTGAAGATACTATATGCCCGTGATAAAGAACCGGAAGTATAAAAAAATATGTAAATAAAAACCCCGTTGGGGGTGCATATATATCCTATACGGACTCACTCTCGTTCCATGAAAGACGTAGCCTCCAAAGTTTGCAAAGCAAACTTTTAGGCTCAGAAAAGACCTCGCCAAGTGACGACGTCTTTCAAGGGTCCTTTATAGGATATATATGCACCCCAAACGGGGTTTTTATATTATACCTATCTCTTTATATCATAATTCATATTCATCAGATTTCTTATACTCTGGGCATCATCTGTAATATTTGCATCGCCATGAATAGTGTGTTTAAGTACACTGCTGGCTACTGCAAAGTTAATCATATCCATAGGCTTGTATCCATGCATCATAGCATAAATAAATCCGCTGGCGAAAGCGTCGCCACCACCTACACGGTCCAAGATATTAAAGGTAAACAGTTTACTTTCAAAGGTATGTCCTTCGTACCACATAAAAGCCTTCAAGCTGTTTTCACTACCGGAGTGTGCATATCTTACATGGCGGGCAATACATTTTATATTTGGATATCTTTCTACAAACTTTTCAAAAATCTCAGCCTGTTGTTCATAGCTGGGCTGCAAAGGTACACCATCTTTCCAGTCTCCCTTGCTGTGGTCATTATCATCTTTCCACAAATGATAAGGCTCAATACCGAAAAGTACGTCCACATAAGGCAGGCATTTAGTACAAAAATCTCTGGCCTCTTCCCAAGGCCACAGCTTACTTCTGAAATTACCGTCAAAGCTGACAATCAGTCCCTTTTCCTTAGCAACCTTTAAGCATCTCATAATCAAATCTGCACAATTAGATCCCAATGCCGGAGTAATACCGGACAAATGCAGCCAATCGAAGTTTTCCAGTAATCCTTCAATATCATAATCCGAGAAATCATACTCGGTAATGGCACTATGCTTACGGTCGTAGGTAACCTTGCTGGGACGGATACCGTAACCAGTTTCCAAATAGTAACTTCCTAACCGGTGGGTAGGTGTCTGTTCCGGGGTAGATAAAATCACCGGAGTACAATGCACATCATTGGAACGAAGCCAGCGAATGGCACTTTTACCCAGACTATTATTGGGCACTACACTAAAAAATGTACTGTCCACACCTAAGTTAGCCAAAGCCAGTGCAATGTTTGCTTCACTACCGCCGTAGCTGGCATCAAAGTTGGAAGCCATACGGATTTTTTCATAGTTTGGCGGTGTTAAACGCAACATTACTTCACCAATGGTGATAAATTTTGTCTCTATTTCCGGATTCTTTAATAATGGATTGGAATGATTCATAAAATACCTCCTTATATCTTATGTAAGCCCTTACATTATTATAATACATTTTGGGTTTATTTACTACACTAAGTTTAGTATAATAGAAAAAAAGTGGATTTATTATTTGGAGCAAGGAATGGAAAGTACAAACGCGAGGTTTGAAAAGGCCAGAGAAAAAATCATAGGAGCAGATAGACAGCGTATCGGTATCGGTACTCTTTCGGAAAAAACTCTGCATGCGATTTTGAAAAACTTCTACGAGCCGGATGAGGACAGGCATGAGATACCTATAGACCGGTTTGTGGCAGATATTTACACAGGTGAGGAAATTATTGAAATACAAACCGGACAGTTTAACCGTATGCGAGAGAAGTTGAAATGTTTTTTGGGAGAATACCCGGTAACGATAGTGTATC
This sequence comes from Acetatifactor sp., assembly GCA_045123675.1. Taxonomy (GTDB): domain Bacteria; phylum Bacillota; class Clostridia; order Lachnospirales; family Lachnospiraceae; genus Acetatifactor. Next base: position 35,307 of record JBGVKL010000005.1, read on the forward strand.
CGGTGGCGCACCAGAAGTGGTTACACTGGATAGATGAAGAAACGGGAGAAGTGTCTGCAGGCCGCAAATCACCTAAAAAAGGTAGTGAATATGCAGCTTTTGTGGAGCTGTATCGTATTAAGATGTTTTTAAAGGATCCAAATCTGAAAATCAAAATTATAATGTTGGATATGGATGAATATAAGATTCTAAATGGTTGGGGAAAACAGAAGAAAAATAATGCTTCCAAGTATGACAGGATACCGAATCGGTTTGTGGAAGAAATTTGTATCGAATGTAAGGAAGATTATTTACAGTTTTTGCCCATGAGTTTGCCGGAACAGTTTACGACGAAAGAGTTTGCAAAAATTACGAAATGTGGCGCTCAGCTGGCAGGAGTAACATTAAATTTGTTAAATTACCTGGAAGCGGTAAAGCGCGTAGGCAAACGTGGTAATGCTTTTTTGTATGAGGTGGTTGATTAAAGTAGTTGCAAATCCGTAAGGCATGTGTTAAACTACGACTTGCATAAAAAAGAATAAGAAACATGATAGGTGTCCAATAGACTTATGAATAGTCTGGTTGGGTGAAAAGGGAAGCAGGTGGAAGTCCTGCACGAACTCGTCGCTGTAAGAGAGGAGTTTTGCTTCTACATAAGATAGCTGAGTAACAGATAGTTTTGTTTAGGTGTTATTATGTAATTGTCACTGGGGGATAATTCCCGGGAAGACGAAGCAAAATGTGGATACTTAAGTCAGAAGACCTGCCTATGATGGTACGTAAAAGACCACGAGTAATTGGTTAGTACATAATGTGTCCAGAGGTATTGTCGCTTCCGGCACAAGGTAGGTTTTCTTGGAGGACCTGCTTTATTAAGGTGCGCAAATGTGTGCGTAAGGCTTTAATAGTATGTATGTGTAACCCTTTGTCGGATGGCAGAGGGTATTTTTATACCTTTTTGTGCAAGTAAGTCGCAGTCATTCAAATTTTAGCAGGACTGCTACCCTGTATGAAATTAGGAATAAAATCTGCGGCGTAGAAAAAGGAGAAGAAATGACAGAAGAAAAGAAGAAAATCAACAAAAAGACCCTGCTTGGGGTAGGTATCTTGGTTGCATTGATTGCAGTGTTTGTGGTAGTTTATCTTGCATTCGGTGCAAAGCCGGTAGCCGGTAGTAAAAACATTACCATTGAAGTAATCGGTAAAGAAAAGGCAGCTGTTACGTATGAGGTGAGTACGGATGCAGAATTCTTAAGACAAGCTATGGAAGAAGCGGAAGGTCTGGAATTTAGCGGTACGGAGAGTCAGTATGGATTAACAGTAGAAATAATTAACGGAGAAACGACAGATTTTAACAATGGTTCTTATTGGAGCTTCTATGTAAATGGCGGGTACTGCAATTATGGTATTGATACTCAGCCGGTCATGGATGGAGATGCATTTAAGATCGTGTACGAAGTATATGAGATGCAATAGATTTAAAGTGCAAAAAGGGAAGCTAGTGCGGAGTGATACTTTAAAAACAGAAAGGAGGGTGACCTATGAAGACTTCAAAAAAAGTCGGCCTGACAATTAAAGAGATTACATTAATCGGCATGATGGTAGCAGTGATAGAAGTATGCAAGGTTGCCTTTGCCGGAATTCCGAATATTGAGCTTACCAGCTTTTGGATGATTATATTTACACTTTTCTTTGGCAAAAGAATATTGTTCGTGATACCGGTATTTATTCTAATTGAGGGAGCCATGTATGGTGTGCAGATGTGGTGGATCATGTATTTGTACGCATGGCCTCTGTTGGCGTTAATTACCTGGATATTTCGCAAGCAGAAAAGTGTATGGTTCTGGAGTATTTTGTCCGGAATATTTGGATTGATGTTCGGCTTTTTATGTTCCTTTCCTTATGTGGTAATGGGAGCTGTAGATGGCGGATTTGTAAACGGTCTTTATGCAGGATTCACCTGGTGGGTGGCCGGAATACCCTTTGATATAGTGCATGCAATTGGTAATTTTGTGATTATGTTAGTGTTGTACAAGCCCATAAGACTGGTTATGCAGAAGTCCGGAGACTTGTTTTTACAGTAAATAGTAAGTATCTGCTACTAATTTTTGGTAGCAGGTACTTTTTTTGCACAATAAAGTCGACTTTCGTCGTTTCTTGTGATACATTTATAGTGTATAACAATTTACACCAAAATATTTCGGAGGAAGTCATTTATGGTAATCGAGCCACAGGTAGTACAATTGAAAAATGGTCAGACCTGTACTCTGCGCAGTCCTAAAAAAGAGGATGCAGAAGAATTAATTAAATATCTTCAGATTACTGCCGGTGAGACAGATTACCTGCTTCGTTATCCGGAGGAAGTGGATTTGTCCATAACAGAAGAGGAGATATTCATTAAGGGAATTAATGAAGCTCCTGACGGACTGAAGATTGTAGCAGAAATCGATGGTGAAATCGTGGGCAGATGCTGTTATTCTGCTATCGGCAACCGATTACGTAACAAGCACCGTATGCAGCTATCCATCGCAGTATATAAAAGATGTTGGGGCTGTGGCGTAGGTACTGCCTTGATGCAGCTGACGCTGGACAAGGCAAAGGAGTTCGGTTTCGAGCAGGCGGAGCTGGAAGTAGTGAGCCTGAATGCCAGAGCTATTACCTTGTACAAAAAGCTGGGCTTCAAAGAGGTAGGTTGTATTCCAAAAGCCATGAAATACAAAGAAGGCAGATATGATAAAATAATTGTTATGGCAAAGGAGCTGTAAATGATTAAAGCAGTTTTTATAGATTTTTACGGTACGTTGGTATATGAGGATGGTGAAGTCATTAGTGAGATTACACAGCTTATTTACGATACCGGAAAAGTAGAAAATAAATCAGAGATTGGCGGATATTGGTGGCAGGAGTTCCAGTCCGCCTTTTTAAATTCTTATGGAGAGACTTTTCAAACACAGCGGATATTGGAGCATGCTTCTTTGGAAAAGACTATTGCACATTTTCAGTCAACCGCAGATGCAAAAGCTTTAAGTGAGAAAATGTTTGCTTATTGGAGAAAACCGCCGATATTCCCGGAGTCCAAGGAATTTTTGGAAGCTTGTCCGGTACCGGTGTATGTGGTATCCAATATTGACAGGGAAGATATTCTGGCGGCAATAGAGCATCATGGTTTACAGCCGGCAGCAGTTTTTACCAGTGAGGATGCCAAGTCCTACAAACCACGAAAGGAATTGTTTGAATTGGCGTTGAACAGTACCGGTTTAAGCCCTGAGGAAGTGGTTCATATCGGGGACTCTATGAGTAGCGATGTGAAAGGTGCTTCTGCTTTAGGTATTCCAGCGATTTGGGTGAATCGGGGAGGCAGAGAAGTACCGAAAGGCGTGGAAGCAGTAAGTAATTTAATGGAAGTGCTGGAAAAGATAAAATAACACTATACAGTCGGAGGTAACAACATGGTAAACTCTTTTAGTGAATTTTGTGACAAATTATTAGAAAACGGATTTTCCATGGGTGGCGGTAATGCCAAAGGAATTTATGCAATTATTTCTTTTGATTGGAAAAATCCCATACCCGGCTGTCCTATAGTGTGGCATACGGGAGATCCGGAAACAGACCCTTGGGAGTGGAGAATGAGGGTATTGGAGGAACGAAGTGATATAGCCTATGGAAAAGTCTTCCTTGGAACAAGCGGGTACATTACAAAGGAGTGGTATCCTTATTTTCTGGCGGTTCGCAGGCAGGGCCTTACCTTCGACGAATGGTATGAAGAAGGTAAAGCAGGACAACTGGAAAAGAGAATATATGAAAACATAGAGCAAAACGGACACATGGCACTTCACGATTTAAAACGGGAATGTGGAATCACCAAGGAAACTTCCGGACAATTTGACAGGGCGCTTACCAATCTGCAAAAGAGCCTTTTTATTACTATGTGTGGCAGAAGCCAAAAGTTAAGCCGCACAGGTGAACCATATGGATGGAACAGCACTGTTTTTACAACCGTGGAGGACTTTTGGGGTGAGGACCTGACGTCGGATATCTCTGTGGATGAGGCGTATCAGAAAATCAGAGAACGTATTTTGCTTTTGAATCCGGAAGCGAAAGAAAAAGATATTAAGAAGTTTATTGGGTGAAATTAACAAAACTTAAACATTTCCTTAGCATTTTATATATGTTAGGATTAATCTAGTATTATATGCGAGAAGAGAGGAATATTACATGATCCCACCCAAAATGATCCTATTCGACTACGGTCAGACTTTATTAAATGAAGCTCGTTTTGACGGTGAAGCGGGAACGGCAGCAGTTTTGAAGTATGCCACAAAGAATAAGTATAATCTGACTGCGGCGCAGGTGCAGGAGCGGGCAAACGTGATTAATAAGGAACTGGGTAGATTTGACCCGGTGCAGAGACATTCGACGGAGGTGGAAATACCCAATAGTATGTTTTCGCCATATTTGTATGAGTCCTTGGGTATAGAAATTCCTTTATCCAATCAGGAAAGGGACACACTTTTCTGGGATGCGGCAGCGCCCGGAGTGCCTACAGAGGGAATTGAGGATTTTCTGGCATTTTTGAAGGAGCAGGGTATCCGTACCGGTGTGATCAGTAATATTACATATTGTCCGGAAGCGGTGAAGGCGCGTATTGACCGCATGATTCCGAGCCATAAGTTTGAGTTTATTATTGCTACCAGTGGCTATTTGTTCCGCAAGCCCAACAGGCATATTTTTGAGCTGGCATTGGAAAAGGCGGATTTAAAGCCGGAAGAAGTCTGGTACATCGGTGATAATTATACTTGCGATGTAAAGGGTGCCCGCAGCGCAGGAATTTTCCCGGTGTGGTATATAGGGGCTATAGACTTGCCCTATGAGGAGCGAGAAGACGTCCTGACAGTGCGAAGCTGGGCAGAGCTAAAGAATGTGATGTCAGGTAGCTTATGTCAACAATAGCCTGTTGTAAGTTAGCCTGAAATATTAGATATTACTTGTCGCCGATATTCCTTCGGCGACATTCCTTTTTGTTTGCTAAAAATTCTACTGAAATATAAGGGATTGTCGTACCCTACAATCAATCCGATTTCTTTTACATTATAGCTGGTATTTTCCAGTAAAACCTGAGCGTTAGTAATTCGCAGGGATACAATGTATTGCATGGGCGTACTACCGGTGTATTGCTTGAAGCTACGGATGAACCAGCTGACGCTCATGCCACGGGAAGTTGCGTATTCTTCTATACTGATGTTTGTGTTGTAATTTGCGTTGAAATATTGAGTAGCAAGTTCCATCTCTGTCTCGATGTATTCATTTTTAATCTTTCGTTCTTTGGTCAGCTGTCGATGAAGGGAAATAAAAATCTGCTGTAAAAGCATAGAAAGCATCTCTTCGTAATCGGTCTGGTTCTGTTGTAATTCTAAAATCATTTGTTTAAAAATTCTGGCATACTCTAAAGAGGTGCCGCAGGAAATGATGGAGGTATCCGGTAGGATACCGTTTTTTTGTAATATTTTATCTACATCGCCTCCTGTGAAATGTACCCAGTACACCTCAGTCTGGTCTTTGCCATAATATATATAATTCTGCATTTCATTGGGGTAATAAATTATCATATGGCCTGCAGGGATGAGTTTTTCTTCACCGTCAATCCAAAAATGTGCCAATCCGGAAGCTACATACAGTAGCTGGTAATCTACACGCCCGGTAGGGCGATAAGTGTGGAATTGGTCCAGCGTGATTAAGCGATAGGTTCCGCAACTGCAAACGATCAAAGGTTTACTGTTGTCCATAAAATCAATTATAGAATCATTCAAATAGCCGGCATTTGCGTACATAGTAAGTCTCCCGTCCTAGAAAATGCATAAAATCAGTTCAAAAACAGCTGTTTTTCATATTTTTACAGAATAATTGTATCATTTTGTGCATGTTTTGTCTAATGTAGTTTATGGTGATTTGTTTCTCTTGGATTTATAATGTGAATATAAGATGATAAGGTGGTTTTAAGAAAGTAGCAGCAGGATTTTTGTGAAATAAGTAACTTGGGAAAGAACATAAATCTGTAAGGGAGGTTACAAAATGATAGTTCAAAGACACTATGAAAATCAAAAGATGTTACATGAGAACACCATGCCCATGCGAGCATATTATGTTCCGGCATCTAAGCGAATGGACAATCCGATGGAGTATCGTGAGGCGTCTGACCGTTTACAGTTATTAAGTGATCAATGGAAGTTCCGTTATTATGAAAGCATTTATCAGGTGCAGGACGCTTTTTACGAAAAGGGTTACGATGCGTCTGCCTATGATGAGATTCCGGTACCGGGAGTATGGCAGATGTATGGGTACGATTATCATCAATACACCAATGTAAGATATCCTTTTCCTTTTGACCCACCCTATGTACCACAGAACAATCCATGCGGTACATACATTTACGAGTTTGAGTATGTGAAGGATGAAAAGGCGCCAAAGGCATATTTAAATTTTGAGGGTGTGGACTCCTGCTTTTACGTATGGTTAAACGGAGAGTATGTAGGATATAGCCAGGTGTCTCATTCTACCAGTGAGTTTGATGTGACGCCTTATATTACAGAAGGAACAAACACTTTAGCGGTATTGGTACTCAAATGGTGTGACGGCAGTTACTTAGAGGACCAGGATAAGTTCCGCATGAGCGGTATTTTCAGAGATGTGTATTTGTTGAAGCGTCCGATACAAGCGGTAAGAGATTATTTTGTGCATACGGAGCTTTTGGGGGAACGTGCACAGGTAACCATAGATTTCCGGTATTTTGAAGATGCAGTGCAAACGGTTGTTACCCTATGTGATGCAAATGGTAAGGAGATTTATAAAGGAATTACAGATACTACAAAAGAAGGTGGGAGTGCAAAAATTACTTTCCTTGTAGAAAATCCTATTCTTTGGAATACGGAGACTCCTTATCTTTACAACTTATACATAGAGACAGAAGAGGAAGTTATTACAGAACAAATTGGTTTCCGGGAAATTACTATTCGCGACAGAGTAGTATATTTCAATGGAGAGAAGATAAAATTTCATGGTGTAAACCGTCATGATTCCGACCCGGTAACCGGCTTTGCTATCAGCATAGAGCAGATGAAGAAGGATTTGACTTTGATGAAGCAGCATAATATTAATGCGATTCGTACCAGCCATTATCCTAATTCCCCCATCTTTTATCAGCTTTGTGACAAGTATGGTTTTATGGTGATTGATGAGGCAGATATTGAGTCCCACGGTCCGGTTTGTTTTTACTATAAGGAGACTAGCTGGGAGAATCAGGTACAGTGTTGGAGCCTGGTGCTTGCGGATAATCCGGAGTGGGAAGAGGCTATCGTGGATAGAATACAGAGATGTGTTACCAGAGATAAGAATCGTCCCAGCGTGCTGATTTGGTCCATGGGTAATGAAAGTGCGTATGGTTGCAATTTCGAAAAGGCATTGGCTTGGGTGAAGTCCTACGATAATAGCCGTCTGACTCATTACGAAAGTGACTGGTGTGATAAGTCAGTCCGGGAGTATGATTTCTCAAATCTGGATTTGTATAGCAGGATGTATCCTTCCCTGACAGATATTAAAGGACATTTGGATGGTGGTTTGGAGAAGCCCTACATCCTCTGTGAGTATTGTCACGCCATGGGTAACGGCCCGGGAGATTTGGAGGATTATTTTGAAGTATTCCACGACAATGACCAGATGTGTGGCGGTTTTGTCTGGGAATGGTGTGATCATGCAATTTATAAAGGAGAGGCACCGAATGGTAAGGCAATTTATTATTATGGTGGCGACCATGGGGAAGAAATTCATGATAATAACTTCTGCATGGATGGTTTGGTATATCCGGATAGAACACCGCATACTGGTCTGCGGGAATACAAAAATGTAAATCGTCCGGTGAGAGTAGTGGATTATGTGCAACAAACACAGGAGCTGACACTGAAAAATTATCTGGATTTTACGGATGTAAAGGATTATGTAAGAATCAGCTATGAAATGACCTGCGATGGTGTGGTAGTGAAAGAGGGTGAACTGGATAGAATTTCCATAAAGCCTCATGCAACCACTAAGGTGGTTTTAAATAATATGATTCCCAAAGCCGGTAAGGTGTATCTGAAGCTGTTGTATTATTCTGCAAAGGAAACACCTTTGGTGCCGGCAGGACATTTGCTGGGCTTTGATGAGATTCTTTTGGAGAATGAGGATGGCAGAAATCAAACGGCTCTTAAGTGGTTGGAGGATTCTGTAAAAGCGGAAGGTACTGTAGAGGTTCAGGAAACGGATGCAGAAATCACATGCAAGGGTGCAGATTTCCTGTATATCTACGATAAGCGAACCGGTTTGTTCAATCAGTTAAGCTATGGGGGAAAACAATATTTGGATAAACCTATGGAACTGAATATTTGGAGAGCACCTACGGACAATGATATGAATATTAGGAATAATTGGCAAAGTGCCCATTACAATCAGGCCTATGCCAGAGCATATGAAACGAAGGTGAGCCGAAATGAGACGGGTGTGGAAATTCACACAAAAATGTCAATCCTTGCAGTTACGGTACAGAGACTTTTAAGTATAGATTCCGTATGGGCGATTGATAATAACGGTGGTATCAAGGTAAAAATGTCTGCAGTAAAAGACAAAGAGCTTCCGGAACTTCCGCGTTTCGGTATTCGAATGTTTATAAATAATAAACTGGAGCAGGTGTCTTTCTTCGGTATGGGTCCCGGGGAAAGTTATCGTGATAAACACAGAGCTTCTGCTCATGGATTGTATCAGACTAGGGTACAAGACATGCATGAGGACTACATTCGTCCACAGGAAAACGGAAGCCACTATGATTGCGATTATGTGGTATTGTCAGATGGACAGTTCGGACTTGCAGCAGCTTCCGAGCAAAGCTTCTCCTTTAATGCGTCGGTATACACACAGGAGGAATTGACTGTAAAGAAGCATAATTACGAGCTGGAAGAGTCAGGAAGTATCATTCTTTGTCTGGATTATGCATTGAACGGAATCGGTTCAAACAGTTGCGGACCGGGCGTTTTAGAGAAATATCGATTGGATGAAAAGGAATTTGGTTTTAAAATAACATTGAAACCATTTAAGTAAAATTTAAGGAGGACTAAGCGTTTTGCTTAGTCCTCTTCATCGTTCTTCTCAGATCTGGCCAGGGAAAAGATAAACTCTGTTCCTTCGCCTAAGGTACTGATAACATTAATATTTTCGTTGTGAGCATTGATAATTTCCTTGGTAATGGAAAGTCCTAAGCCGGTACCTTTTTTGTCCTTACCACGGGAAGTGTCTGTTTTGTAGAAACGGTCCCAAATCATTTTTAACTCTTCTTTGGGGATACCGATCCCGGAATCCTTCACAGAGACAAAGATTTTGTTACGTTTTTCAGAGGTCTCTATTTTGATGGTAGAGTTCTGATGACTGAATTTTATAGCATTATCAATCAGGTTGTATAAAACCTGCTGAATTTTATCTACGTCTGCATAGGCGTAAAGGGCATCCCTGTAAAGCACCAGTTCTATAGCGATGTCTTTTCTGCGGCAGGTACCTTCAAAGGTAGCCGTCGTATTGCGGATAACCTGGTTAATATCAAAGTGTGACTTATTTAGAAGCATGCCCTTGGTATTTAAGTTGTTTAAGGTAAGTAATCCGTTAGTCAGCTTGGTCAGACGCTCGGTTTCGTTTAATACAATGTTCAGATACTTTTCATGCATTTCCGGCGGAATGGTGCCATCCAGCATAGCCTCCAGATAACCGCGGATAGAGGTTAACGGCGAACGGAAGTCGTGGGACACATTGGCTACGAACTTTTTTTGGTCATCCTCGGCGCGGGCAATTTCGCTTGCCATAAAGGAAAGACATGCTGCCAGATAGCCGATTTCATCCTCACTGTCTACGGTAAATTCATAATGCATGTTACCGGTAGCGTACTGCTCGGTAGCATAAGTAATCTTGCGCAAAGGTACATACACAATTTCCGTAAAGAAAATTAAAATAATCAAGGACAAAAACATCAAAATCGCCAAAGTGATAAAGCTAATATTAATCAGCTCGTTACAGGATTCCTCAATAGAGGTCATATTTAAATGAATTGCTACGTATCCTTTTACCTTATATTCTGCCGTAATCGGAACTATTACACTTAAATATTCTGCTTCAAAGGTGTCGAAGAAGGTACCGGTAGTATAATAGGAGCTACCGGTAATAGTAGGGTCGAAGCCTTCGATGGTGACTACATTTTCTACATCAATAGCTGTCTTGGTATCCAAAATCACACGTCCGGACGGATTGATAATCTGAATAACGGAATCCAGGTACACGGACAAAAAGTCCAGCTGTTCTTTTGCATCTTCCAAGGAAGTTTCACTGGTATACAGCTGCGATGCAAAGGTGTCGGAAATAAGCGTAGCTTCCGAATGTAGGGCGATGGAGCGTTCTTTTATCAGATGCTGACGAAAGAGAGAGGGCACGAAGGTAGCCACGGCAATTACGCCAAACACACCAAATATAATGTATGCCAATACAAATTTTAAATAAAGAGTTCGTTTCATCTTCTTTTTTAGTTCCTAACTTCAAATTTGTAACCAATGCCCCAAATAGTGGATATTTTCCAGTTAGCATGGTCTTTGATTTTTTCACGAAGTCGTTTAATATGTACATCTACCGTACGTGTATCACCGATGTACTCGTATCCCCAAATCTGGTCAAGCAGCTGTTCGCGCGTAAAAACATGATTGGGTGAAGAAGCCAAAAAGTATAAAAGCTCCAGCTCCTTCGGAGGCATGTCTACAATATTTCCCATGTACCTGACAGAGTAATTGGTTAGGTTAATCACCAGATCTTTGTACTCTACACATTTGTCATTGGGAGCTTCTGTCACCGTAGCGGCAGGTTTGTAGCGGCGCAGTACTGCTTTGGCACGAGCCACCAGCTCTTTGGAATCAAAGGGTTTTTCAATATAATCGTCGGCACCCAGCTCCAGTCCCAACACTTTATCAAATACTTCGCCCTTGGCGGAAAGCATGATAATAGGCAGGGAATACTTGGCCCGTACTTCACGACAAACCTGATAACCATCCATGCCGGGAAGCATCAAATCCAACATAATTAAGTTGGGTTCGAAGGAGGTTACAGCCTCCATAACCGATTCTCCGTCATTTACAATCATGGTCTCAAAGCATTCCTTCGTAAAATACAGGGAAATCAGCTCTGCAATATTATTGTCATCGTCTACAATTAAAACCTTTTGTCTGCTAACCATGTGATACCTCTTTCTTGATGTGTAGCCTGTTTTTGCAATACAGATATGTATTTAGGCGTTCATATTATATGTATTTTGAATAATGTCTACTCCATCCGCTGCCTGCCCTAAAATGTTCCAATGCAGAGCCCTTGAATAACGTCGGCACTTGATGAGGTTTTTTCGAATCTAGTGCCGCTACGTTGTTCATGGAGCGAGAGCGCGCTCAAATGGAATGTTTTAGGGCAGGCAGCGGATGGTAATAGCTTATTTAAATGTCACAATCGTTACACCGGCGTCGCCTTCGCCGTATTCGCCCAGGCGGAATTCTTTCACATATTTTAAACGTTTCAGGTGGCCATGGACTGCGGAGCGCAGTGCGCCGGTACCTTTACCATGAACCACGCGGACACTGGGTAAATGTGCCAGGTAAGCATCGTCCAAATATTTATCCAAAGCAGAAATTGCTTCATCCACTGTCTTGCCCAGCAGGTTGATTTCGGTGGAAACGGACATGGATTTGGACATTTTTATCTTGCCGGAGCCGGTACGCTGCAGGGTAGGTGTAGTAATGGTAACTTCCTCTGCATAGGCCAAATCACGGATATTTACGGAGGTACGCATAATGCCGCATTGTACAAACAGGTTGCCCTTACTGTCCGGCAGAGTACTTACGGTACCCTTTAATCCCATGGAAATTACCTTGACGGAGTCGCCTTTTTTCAGCTTGGCCGGATCCAAAGTCTTCTGCTTGGGAGTGTTGGTATTAGTTTTCAGTGCCAGCTTATCGTTCTTCTCAGCAATCTTGTCACGAACCTTCTGGCGCTTCTTTTCCAACGCTTTAATATCAGTGCCGGCATCCAGCTTATTAAAGTCACGAATGGTTTCGTCAGCCACCTCTTTTGCTTCCTGCAGGATTTCACGGGCCTTTTCGTTAGCCTCCCGTAAAATCTTGTCCTTGGCTTTATCAATCTTCTCGTTCTTTGCCATTAACTGCTCCTGCAAAGTACGGATACGTTCCTTATATTCTGCAATTTCCTTTTGTTCTTTTTCAATAGTAATACGGCTCTGTTCCAAATCCGCAATTACGTCTTCGAAGCTCTCGTCTTCCTTACTAATCTGCTCCTTAGCGGCTGCTATGATTTCGTCGGACAGTCCCAGCTTAGAGGAAATAGCGAATGCATTACTCTTACCGGGAATACCAATTAGCAGTCGGTAGGTAGGCTGCAAGGTTTCCACACTGAACTCACAGCAGGCATTTTCCACAAAGGAGGTAGAAAGTGCGTAAATCTTCAACTCACTGTAATGTGTGGTTGCCATGGTGCGAATACCCCTGTCATGTAAATGATTCAAAATAGCAATGGCCAGTGCCGCACCTTCGGTAGGATCGGTTCCGGCTCCTAATTCATCAAACAGACATAAGGAATTTTCATCTGCGTTGGCCAGAATGTGTACAATGCTCTTCATGTGGGAAGAGAAGGTACTTAAAGATTGTTCAATACTCTGTTCGTCACCGATGTCTGCATACACTTCCGTAAAGATGGAAAGCTCCGAACGGTCCAATGCCGGAATGTGAAGACCTGCCTGTCCCATTAAAGTAAACAAGCCCACGGTTTTTAAGGAAACGGTCTTACCACCGGTATTGGGACCGGTAATAATAAGTAAGTCAAAATCCTTACCCAAATTAATATCAATAGGCACCACGGATTTCTTGGGAAGTAAGGGATGGCGTCCCTTACGGATGTTGATATAATGATCCGTATTAAAAATCGGTTCTGTAGCATTTAAATCCATGGCCAGCTTCGCCTTGGCAAAGACAAAGTCCAAATGGGTCATAAGCTTCTGGTTCAGTGCAAGTTCCCTGGTATACTCTGCGGCCTGGGCACTTAAGTCTGCCAGGATTCGTTCGATTTCTTCCTGTTCCTGAAGAACCAGCTCTTTAATTTTATTGTTCAGTTCCACTACTGCTGCCGGTTCAATAAAGAAGGTGGAACCGGTAGCGGACTGGTCATGTACCATACCGTGTACCTGACTCTTATATTCTGCCTTGACCGGAATACAATAACGGTTGTTTCTCATGGTAATGACAGCATCCTGCAAATAGCTGCGGTAAGAACCGTTTACCATGCTGAGCAACTGGCTGTGAATCTTGTCATTGGTAGTAACCATGGAGCGGCGAATGGACTTCAGCGTAGAGCTGGCATCGTCTGCAATTTCGTCTTCTGCCAGAATACAACGGTTGATTTCATTTGCCAAAAAGGTCAAAGGTGTAAGCAGTTCAAAATATTCGTCCAGACTGTCTGCAGGCGCATCCTCTTTGTCCCTACGACCATAGGTTTTGATACGATTTACATTATCCAAAAGCTTGGCAATTTTTAAAAGCTCCACGCTGGAAAGGGTGCTGCCGATTTCCAAAGTCTTCACAGTGAAACCGATGTCCTTATTACCCCCGAAAGAGGTGCTTCCCTGTTTAAAAAGTCTGGAAAGAGCATCTTTCGTTTCTGCCTGCGCCTTGCGAATCTCTTCTAAGTCTGTGGAAGGTTTTAAGTCGCTGCAGAGCTTTTTACCCGGCTCGGAATCTGCAAAATCCGTTAAGGTCTGTATAATTTTATTATATTCTAATGTGTTAAATACTTTTTCGTTCATAATTCCTCGATTCTGTGCAAATATCCTGCACAGGACTACACCGCCGACCTGTGGTGTCGGCGCAACTTACAGTTTGCCGCAAAACAGGCATTGCTGAATGGTGGGATATGCCTGCAACTGTACCTATAAGTATATCATAAATTTGTATATAAAGATAGTGTGTATTTTGGGCAGTAACCGGCGGATAGCGCCATGTTGACGAAATTTCCATAATAAATTATAATTTATTATGGATAATTGTAAATTTAGGAATCATTAAGTACAACTCTTGAGGTATTTTATGCAGAATATGGAGCCAAAAAACAATAATGATTTTATGATTGAAAAGATTAAAGAGCGTCCCGTTAACCGACGTAAATTATTGCGCCGAACTTTGACGACGGCTTTGATGGCAGTTATTTTCGGATTAATTGCATGTGTTACATTCCTTTTGCTGGAGCCTATTATCAGTCACTGGCTGTATCCGGAGCCTGCAGAGGAGCATATAGTTCTGTTTCCGGAAGAAAGAGAAGAGATGGAGCCCGAGGACATGCTTTCCGATAATCTGGAGCCGGAAGAGGGAGAGCTGCCCGGAACTACCCCCCATCCTTTTGCAGATGATAGTGAAAAGCAGAAGCAGATGGAAGAGCTTTTGGGAAGTCTTACTTTAGATTACAATAATTACGCACAGCTGTATTCTTCCCTGGCAGATGTAGTAGAGATGTTAGATAAGTATATGGTGGATATTACGGCTACCCAGAAAAATATGGACTGGCTTTCCAACGAGTATGAAACCCAGACCCGGACCACGGGAGTGGTAATCGGAAATACCGGTAAGGAAATATTAATATTAACGGATTACTCCGGTATCAAAAAGGCGGATGCTTTGGAAATCACTTTGTATACCGGTAAAAGTTTCTCCGTGCAGTTGAAGCAGTACCATACAGCTGCGGATATGGCAGTACTCAGTCTGAATGTAAATACTTTAGGAAGCAGCAGTAAGGATATTTATGTGGCATCCTTCGGGTCTTCTTCTATTCAAAGTCTTATTTGCACACCGGTTATTGCCATGGGAAGTCCTATGGGAGAGAGAGGTTCCGTGGGTTATGGTATGATTACCTCGGAAAGTGGGCAGATGACCATGGTGGATGCCAATTATAAGGTACTCCTTACGGATATTTACGGCAGTCAGAGTGCGTCCGGTTTTCTGTTTAATCTGAAAGGACAGATTATCGGAATTATTACAGACCGAAAAACGTCTACGGACATGAGAAATATGATTACAGCTTATGGAATCTCCGATTTGAAAAAGATGATTTCCACGCTTTCCGAAGGAAAGAAAATTCCTTATCTGGGAATCACCGGTATTGACGTAAGCGCAGATGCTAACGAAAAGGGAAATGTACCCTTAGGTGTATATGTACAGGATGTGGAAGAGGACTCACCGGCACTTATGGCAGGTGTGCAGAAGGGCGATATTGTGGTTGGTCTGGGAACAAAGGTAATCACACGTTATAACGAATATGCCAATGCATTCGGTGATTTGGAAGCAGGTGCTACCGTGAAGCTGAAGGTAATGCGTATGTCTCAGAGCGAATACATTGAAATGGAATTTGATATATTATTGGAAGAAGCAAATTAGAAAGAGGAAAGAACATGAAATTTATTAAGGATTACAGAGAAGGCGACAGAGTATTTGACATTTATTTGTGTAAGCATAAGCAGGCAGCAGTTACAAAGAACGGCAAGCCTTACGAAAATGTTATTTTGCAGGATAAAACCGGCACTATTGATGCAAAGGTTTGGGAGCCCAATAACCCGGGTATCGCAGAATATGATGCTCTGGACTATATAGAGGTTTATGGTGAAGTCAGCAGCTTTCAGGGCGCTTTGCAGGTAAGTGTAAAGAGAATCCGCGTGTGTGGCGAAGGCGAGTACAATCCGGCGGACTATCTGCCTGTCAGCGCTAAGGATATTGGTGATATGTACAGGGAACTGACCGGCCTGATTTCTACTATAAAGAATACATATTTACGACAGCTTTTGGAGGCATTCTTTGTAAAGGATGAGGCATTTAAAAAGAAGTTTTGTAATTCCTCTGCAGCAAAGAGCGTGCATCATGGATTTGTAGGAGGACTTTTGGAGCATACTTTAAGCGTAACGAAGCTTTGCGATTATTATTGCAGTGCTTATCCGGTGTTAAAGCGTGACCTGCTTCTGACAGCGGCCATGTGTCACGATATTGGAAAAACCAAGGAAATTTCTCCCTTCCCGGAGAATGATTATACGGATGACGGTCAGCTTCTGGGTCATATTGTTATGGGTTCCCAGATGGTAGGCGAAAAGGCAGCAGGCATAGAAGGCTTTCCTCATGCTCTGCTTTCACAGGTACAGCATTGTATTTTGGCTCATCATGGTAAGTACGAGTTCGGTTCGCCCAAGATTCCGGCCATTATCGAAGCGCTGGCGCTGAACTATGCGGACGATACCGATGCCAAGATAGAGACCTTTAAAGAAATCCTAGAGAACAATGCAGAGAATGCAGGCTGGTTGGGATATAACCGTTTGTTTGAATCTAACTTGAAGGCCAGCAGGGTGGAGTAGGAAGATAATCATGGATTATAAGAAGAATGATATTGTGAGATTGACAATAGAGGATATCGGAACGGAGGGTGAAGGCATCGGTAAAATCGATGGATTTACTCTTTTTGTGAAGGATGCGGTAGTAGGGGATGAGATAGAGGCCAAGATTATGAAGGCCAAGAAAAACTATGCCTATGCACGATTAGAGAAGGTAATAACACCTTCTCCTTTTCGAGTAGAGCCGAAGTGTGCGTATCACAAGCAGTGTGGCGGTTGCCAGATTCAGGCCCTTTCCTATGAGAAGCAGCTGGAGTTTAAGCAAAGCAAGGTGTGTAATAATTTGCTTCGCATCGGCGGTTTTGCGCAGTCGCTGGTAGACAATGTGATGGAACCCATCGTGGGAATGGACGAGCCCTATCACTATCGTAACAAGGCACAGTATCCGGTAGGCACCAATAAGGACGGAGAGATCGTAACCGGTTTTTACGCAGGCCGTACCCATAGCATTATTGCCAATACAGAGTGCTATTTAGGGGTACCGGTTAATAAAGAGATTTTGGAACATGTTTTAGAATATATGAAGAGTAATCAGGTGCCCGCCTATAATGAGGAATCCGGCAAAGGCTGTGTGCGTCATGTACTGATTCGTACCGGCTTTACCAGTGGGGAAATTATGGTTTGCCTGGTAATTAACGGACGGGACAAAAAGCTCTGCAAGGCAGGAGAATTTCTACCGGCGCAGGCAGATTTGGTGGGACGGCTGTCCGCCGTACCGGGCATGACCAGTGTGTCTGTCAGCATTAATACCGAGAAGACCAATGTTATCATGGGCAGGGAAATTCACGTGCTTTGGGGAGAGCCAACCATCTCAGACGTTATCCACGTAAGAGATATGCAGAAGGAAGGTTATCCACTGACGGGGCAGGAGTTAACCTTTAAAATATCGCCCCTGAGCTTTTACCAGGTAAACCCGGTGCAGACGGAAAAGCTGTACAGTCTGGCACTGGAGTATGCAGGCTTAACCGGACAGGAAACGGTCTGGGACCTGTACTGCGGCATCGGAACCATTTCCCTGTTTTTGGCAAATAAGGCCAAGCAGGTTTACGGCGTGGAAATCGTACCTCAGGCCATTGAAGACGCCAAGGAAAACGCCAAGCGAAACGGTATCGACAACGCGGAGTTCTTCGTGGGTAAGGCCGAGGAAGTACTGCCGGAAAAATATGCAAAAGAAGGAATTTACGCAGATGTCATTGTAGTGGACCCGCCCCGCAAAGGCTGCGATGAAGCCTGCTTGGAAACCATGTTAAAGATGCAACCGAAGAGGATTGTATATGTAAGCTGTGACAGTGCCACTATGGCTAGGGACGTGAAGATGTTGTGTGAGGGTGGCTATGAGCTGAAGAAAGTGAGACCCGTGGACCAGTTCGGACATACTGTGCATGTGGAAACTGTTTGCCTTTTATCCCGCATAAAATAAGCATTTTCAGGACTTTCAAGGGTTGAAAAAGGTGGGATTGCCACCGATTTGCCACCCGCAAAATGAAAAACGGACTTTGAACAGTAAAAAGGGCTGAACACA
>JBGVKL010000006.1:0-4788 GCA_045123675.1 Acetatifactor sp.
ACTTATAGACAGGCAGAGCCTGTCTCTTGCGCGCGCTCTGCGAGGCTTATGGGAAGCATCTGGATTTTAAAAGATAAACTTTCGGAACGGTCTGCTTCCCATAGGAAGAACCCCTCCGGCGTTCTTCCACATAAGAATATGTACTTTTAACGAAGGAGGATATGCACTATGGCAATTTATCATTGCAGTATCAAAATCATTAGCAGGAGCGATGGAAAATCGGCAGTTGCTTCTTCTGCCTACCGCTCCGGCGAAAAGCTCATGGATGACCGCATAGGTCTTGTCCATGACTTTACCCAAAAGCGTGGTGTGGTATTTACAGAGGTTGCACTTCCGGCACACGCTCCGCCGGAATATGCTGACCGGAATATATTATGGAATGCGGTGGAAAAGGTAGAAAAGAAATCCAATGCACAGCTTGCAAGAGAAATCGAAGTGGCACTTCCAAAGGAGCTTTCAAGGGAATGTCAGATTGAGATTGTAAGAAGGTATGTGCAGGAGAATTTTGTTTCTGTTGGCATGTGTGCCGACTGGGCATTGCATGATAAGAGTGATGGTAATCCCCATGCTCACATTATGCTGACCATGCGTGGCATCAAGCCCGATGGCACATGGGCACAGAAGGAAAAGAAGATTTATTCCCTTGATGAAGCAGGAAACCGCATTCCGCTCATTGACCCGGCTACCGGAGAGCAGAAGCTCGGGAAACGGAATGAAAAGCTGTGGAAACGCATCACAGCAGAACCAAATGACTGGAACGACCACAGCAAAGCGGAAATCTGGAGAAAGTCATGGGCAGATATCTGTAACGAATATCTGTCTTTGGAACAGCAGATTGACCACAGAAGTTACAAACGGCAGGAGCTGGATTTGGAGCCGACCATCCATGAAGGGTATCGTACCCGGAAGATGGAGAAGGCGGGCTTTGTTTCCAACCGCTGTGAATACAACCGCATTGTAAGAAAGTTAAATGACATGAAAGGTAAGTGGCTTCTTACAGTGAAGGAATTACAGAAAACCATTATGGAGAGAGGACGGATTTTATATGAACGAATTACAGGATACTTTAGAGGAAATCATGGAGATTTTCAAATGTCAGGACAATATGCTGGACATTCTGGAAGACCAGCAGCATCAGCTGGAGCAGTTGAAATCGGTGAATTTGAAACAGCAGGAATTGCTGGAGAAATTAAATGCCGAGAACAGGAGGCTCTCAGCCGAAAATCGGAATCTGATCATACAGAATCAGAAATTAGTAACACAGAACAGACAATTGCAGGAATTATGCAAAGGCTAAAAGAGAAAGCGAGGGATCGTGATGAACGAATCAGAAAACTTATGGAACGCAGACAGTCTTTTGAAGCTGTCGGAGGACTTACAGGTGGAGAACGAGCAGTACCGCTTACAGTTGGCACAAAAGGAGAATCAGATACAGACGCATTTATCCGATGTGCAAAAGCTGAAATCGCAGATACTCTCCATGCAATCGACGATAGCAGAGCAAGGGCAAGAGATTCAGAAGTTGAACGCTCATATCGCCAGATTAGCCGAGAGCGACTTGGTATTGTTGGAGAACAAGAAGCTGGCAGAAGCGAATCAGAAGCTACTGGTAGAGAACCAGAAGGCTCAGAATACCTTCAAAGAAGCCAAGACAAAGACAGAGGACGCTAAGAAAATCCTTGCAGACGCCAAAGCATTAAATGGTACTTTTGATAAGCGTGTTAACGAAAAGGTAAGTCGTGTAAAGCGGAATATGGAAGCTGATATGAAGGGCAGGTTGCAGACCGCACTTCAGAAGCAGACCATAGCATTAAGTATCTGGACATGGGCATTCTGTTTTATCTGTATGATACAAACAGGGTATATCATTTTTATGAATCAGGATATTACAAGAACGATTCCCCGGTGGTTTATAAACCGTTGGGAGAATGGTTGTGATATAGCTGTAATGATTGCCCGATTGTATCAATGGTGCTATGGGTATCTTACAAATTATATGCATTCTTATGTTGCGATTGGTGTTGTGGCTCTTGTGACTATTGGAATTGTAGCAGTCGGATTTGTATTGCTTAGAAATGTGTTTGACTGGCTTGGCGAGAAGTGGCATGACCGCTGGCAGTATTATGAGGTTTACGGCGAGATACGTTTGAGAAAGGTGGTGTCAGTTGCTTTATGTATTGTCAGTGTAACTTTTGCATTGATTGCCGGGAAGTATATTCCGCTAGATATCAATGTAGTGAGCTGGTGGCTTGGCTTTTCGATCGGACTGAATCTTTTGTATCATGATTGTGTTATAAAATGAATCATTAAGCTACCCCAAAACTACTCCCACGGGCAGATAAAATATGCTCGTGGGAGGGTAATATACAAAGGCTCAAACTGAAATTTGAGTGTACTTAAACATGAACCTTCTTTTCATTCCATAATTCTTATTATTTCACCAGCGTTTTTCTAATCTCTTTTGAATTTTCTCTTAAATAATAGTATTCTGTTTGGTCAGCCAAATCCAAATATTTTTCGAGTTCATTCGAATGAATTATATTTAACACATGAAGTACCATTATTTTTTGATATTCAGCTCCATAATCATCCTTGTATTTATCTCGCCACCAAAATTCAATTGCATACTTTTCGGCTTTATCCGGGTAGATATGAGCTAACGATTTAAGCGCAAGACGTTCAGTATACTCATCATCAACATTCAAAAATTCAAATATGAGTTCATGCACACCATTCTGACCATTATAATCTTTCAAACTCTCTGCAAACTGCCATTTTGCATTTATATAATCGGTTGCTAATGATTTTTTGCAAAGCAAAGAGTACCAACCAGGATATTCCAATAACTCGCACACTATACGACTACATTCATTATCCCTAGCAATTCCAAATAACATATCGTCAAGCATTTGTTCTGAAGCTTCCTCATATGAAATCTTTTTTATTATTTCAAATATAGTGTTGCACATTTCATCAAATTCACATAATCCGTATTCCCATTCCCCATTATCATGCATTTCATTCCATTGAGGGTGAATTTTATCTGCTCTTTTCATAAATTTAATGACGCTTTTATGCAATCTTTTTTCATAATCAACATACATGTTTTACTCCTTAACAGCTATATGTAACTCGCTGTAAAATTCAAATTTTCCACTTCCCATTGTACCACGCACTGTTCTTACATTCCACTTATATTTTTCTGAAAACTTTATAAAAGGTGGACTGCCATACATAGCAATCCACCCATAAGATTACCACACTTCCAAACTATCTTCCGCATCCACCCAATCTTGCATCTCACCCGTCAAAGCCAACCGAGCATACTCCATAGGGTTGTCAATGGCAAGAGCATTTAATGCACACTGTGAATTGGGGGTGGTTTTCAATCCATCCTCTGCCTCATTACAGTCAATTCGCAAAAGCATATTATCAAAAGTTGTTATATCAATGCTATTGCAGTATTGGTTATATGTAGCATAAATAAATTTCATAGCTTTTTTGTCCTTTCAAATATATTACAGATAAGCCGGTTGTATTGGTAAATTGTTGTGTGTCCTAGAATTATCCTTTAGAACGTGAAACACATGCCAGTTTACTTATCAATCAGGGCTGTGATGCACTGGTACTTGCTGACAGACTTGGACACGAAAAGGTATCCACAACACTGAACACCTACTCCCATCTGTTTCCACACAAACAGCAGGAGCTTGTCAGCAATTTGGAACAGCTTGGTGCAGGAGCAGAAAGCACTCCATCACCGGAGCCACCTGCAAGGAATGTGCTACTGGAGACAATGGGTATTTCATATGATATGGATGATGTATCACCAGATAGTGCAGATACCACAATTCCATCACTTCCATTTGGACCAATGCCAAAAGAAAAGACATCTGGAAACATTATCCCGATGCCTCAACGAAAAGTCATGTAACCAATGTGCAGATTCGTCTGCACAATACATAATTCTATAATTTGCTATCAAAAACGATGTGAAACAAAGCAGTTGAGATTAGTTGCGATTAGTAGCAAAATAGTAGCAGAGCAAAAAGAAAAGCCTCGGAAGCCGCTTGTTTAGCGGTTTCCAAGACTTGTGGCTACTATTCAAACTCAATCGTTCCCGGCGGTTTGCTGGTCAGATCATAGAATACTCTGTTTACACCCTTCACTTCATTTATAATTCTGCTCATGACTATCTGAAGTACTTCAAATGGGATTTCGGCAGCTTCAGCCGTCATGAAATCCACCGTGCGCACTGCACGAACTGCAACAGCATAATCATAGGTACGCTCGTCGCCCATTACACCAACGCTGCGCATGTTTGTGAGAGCTGCGAAATACTGGTTTGGCATCCACGAAGGCTCCTCACCGTGAGCATCCTTATATTCCTTTGCTGCTTTTTCAACTTCACTGCGGTAAATCCAATCAGCATCCTGTACGATACGTACCTTTTCCGCTGTCACTTCTCCGATGATACGGATTCCAAGACCCGGACCCGGGAATGGCTGACGGAAAACAAGGTAATCAGGAAGACCAAGTTCAAGACCTGCTTTTCTTACCTCATCCTTAAATAAGTTACGAAGTGGCTCAATGATTTCCTTGAAATCTACATAATCAGGAAGACCGCCTACATTGTGATGAGACTTGATAACTGCCGACTCACCGCCAAGACCGCTTTCCACAACATCAGGGTAAATTGTTCCCTGTGCAAGGAAATCCACAGTACCGATTTTCTTTGCTTCCTCTTCAAATACTCTGATGAATTCCTCACCGATTATTTTTCTTTTC
>JBGVKL010000007.1:0-123223 GCA_045123675.1 Acetatifactor sp.
GAAATACGCTCTGCGTATTTCCAACGACTTCACAGAAGTCGTTTGTGCTGTTGTTTTTCGCGACAGCTTTGTTATAATAACACAGCCATTTTGCTTTGTCAACAACTTTTTTAAAAGTTTTTTAAACTTTTTTAATCTCCCTTATTTCTACCTTTAAGGGGTGGGTTTTCATAGTATCATAAGGCCTGTCCTTTGTCAACCTTCTTTGTCTTCCAAACGTCTAATAATTTTCCATCATAAAACCGGTCCGTCATTACCGACAGACCGGTTTATAATACTATATAATCTTCTTCAGAATTTCTACTATATAATATGTACCGGCAATTCGCTCAGTACCTGTTCTACAATAGGTGCCAGCATATTCCACTGATATACCAAGGTCAGCAGCTTGCTCTGGCTGGTATACTCTACTATCAGACTTCCTATCATACCCAATCCAAAATACATAATGAATGTGTATAATGTCCAAAGAATGAGTACTACCTCCAATGCTCCGACTACCATACCTAGAAGTTTATTTCCAAAACTGATAATAGGAAGCTTTGACACTACTTTGGCAGAGAAGAATACAATCTGCAACAAATGGTGTACAATTCCAAGCACCGCCAACAAAACTACTGCAATTATAACTCCAAGCACTTCGTTTTCCATAAAGCTATGCAATCCGGCTCCAATAAGGACCACCACTACACACACAAGTATTAATGAAACAAAAGAGATAATCTCTTTTACCATGCCCTTCTTATAACCACTCACTATCTTGAGTAACAATAAAAACAAAACTACCAAAACCATTAAATTTAAATTCATATGTACTTCCTTCTTTCTTCCTATTCCATAGCTACTTTAATTGAATCGTATCTATGGAATCTTTTGAAACCATTACAAATTTATATCCTGTTCCTTTTCCCATGGGATACATTATGTCCATTGTATTTAGGAAACCCCCTTCAAACTTAGTCAACCCTTTATAAGTCTGAATCAAACAATTTTCACCATTATATACCATGAAATAATTCTCTGTAAACACCACTTCATCGTAATCTAAGTTAAAGTAGTATGCCCCTTCCTTTTCAGCCTTGGTATTGTACACTTCCAATTTATGGCGCATGTCTAACACATCCGAACGAAGCACAATTCCCACATAACCGTTATTTTGATAAACTGCCTGAATCTCTTCCTCAATATAATGCTGCGCCTGCTCTGCCGGTTTTTGGTTTCCTTTATAAATAATCAAACGATCATCTCCTACCGCCACAGCAGTATCACCATTCAAAAATTCGAAATGCGGAACAATGGTATCCGGATAGGTATAAGCATTCACTTTATAATCACTTTTGTTGGAACCCACAGAGCCATAATTATAAAAAGCGATACGTGTCTCCACCAGACCATAATCTACATAAGTATAAGCCACTCCCAAAAGTTCTCCGTTGGGTGACATTGCCATAGCAGAAGGATATCCGCTCTGTCCCATACTTGCCTTAGACTCATATTCCAATGTTCCATCCGGTTCGAATACATGGATCCAAGTAATCTTGGTATCCGCCAAAGTAGCAGCCACGCGCCCGGTTCCTGCCACAGCTATACTTCGGATAGGCATTGTCGTACTGATTTCACAAATTTTCTTTGTAGAATCATGCACATAAATTTCATGTCCGTTATAATCCGCAATCGCCACCACATCTTCATTGGTTGCAATTAAAATATCCTGCATTTCAAATGTCTGATTCCACAATACTTCTCCTTTGGAATTGACACATCGTGCACCATCCGCACTATATATCAGAACATTCTCCCCCAACTGTACCATCTCTGATTTTTCAGACGCCTCCAATGCCACAGTAGTGACTGTATCATAAGATGTATACACATGATTCTGATATTGTATGTACACAATAATTAACAGAACTGCTACTGCCGCCACCACTAACAAAAAGCGATACACGGAGGACAGCTTATGTCTGCGAATTTTCTCCTTATAATCTTCTTTTATTTGTTCATTACTATCTGCTTCATTTGCAACTCTCAATCTTCTTGCCATCTTTTTCACCTTACATTTATTTCTGCACATTCTCTTTCGTTTATTATCCGCGTGCATCTGTCTGCTCACATTATAACACAAGTTCTTTTAAGGTAATAGGATTTTTTGTCCGATTTGAATATTGTCTGCATCAGAAATATTATTTAATGTACAAATAGCCTTCACATAATTACCATTACCATATCTGCGCAGGCTGATTCCTAACAAAGTATCCCCTTCCTTAATAACATACGTATCATATGTAACCATCCCCTGTGTCGGCACTGTTGCAGGCTCCGGTGTAGCTGTCTCCACCGGTGTGGCAGTCGGCACTTCCGTAGGGACCGGGGTCGGTTCCTCTGTCGGCACAGGCGTCCACATATTTTCCGGCACTTCCGTCGGTTCCGGC
This sequence comes from Acetatifactor sp., assembly GCA_045123675.1. GTDB lineage: Bacteria > Bacillota > Clostridia > Lachnospirales > Lachnospiraceae > Acetatifactor. The sequence continues at coordinate 2,433 of JBGVKL010000007.1, forward strand.
GTCGGTGCTTCCACCGGATTTTCCGTAGGCGCTTCTGTAGCCATCACTGCCGTGCCGGACACCGGAAGCTGTTCATTTTCCTTACGAATTGCCTCCGCCAGTTGTTCTTCTGCCACCAAAGTATTTATTCCATCACCATTCATAGCTTCCACATCTTCGCCCGATTTATCTTTTTGTGCCACGTTACTAAACAATGCTTTTATTTTGGACCCTGTCGCCCCATTCACCCCTTCCGTTTGCAGAGTTACCACACTCACCAGGCAAAGTAATACAAACATGCTGGCCGCCGCAAAACGCATACTCTTCATACGCTTTTCAATTTCTGTACGGCTACGTACCATTTCTTTTCCTGACTCCTGCCGCGAAGTATACTGCTGCCGTCTTTCTTCCTGACGTTTTTTCACATCCTCATATTTTTCCTGCGATACTTCCTCCGGCTTAGCTTCCTCTACCCGGTTGTCCAACATATATCCCAGCATGCAATCATTCTTTTCATAAAAGCAGGCGTAGCCTTTCACATATCGACACCCGGACGCTTCCTGCAGATACATACCCTCTATCATTTCTCCGTTCAGAATGGTGTAACCTACAAACTCACATTCCGGAAAATATTTTTTATGTAACTTCTCAATCTCCTGATTCTGTGCCTGGGATAAATGCCTGACTTCCCTTTGCAAAAAATTTAATTTTGCCGCACCGTAGATAAAATTATAAGATATGCTCTGCTCCGAAGAACGTCGCCCGTACAACGCCAGTGCAATCTCTTTGTCCTCTGCAAAACGATTCATTTGTTTCATATAAGACACCACATAGTCTTCTACATAAATTTTACACGACTTGTCTGTTTCTCCGATTTGCGTAACATTTTTGGGCAATTCCATAAAAATACCTCCTATCCGTATGCCATAACAGCTAATCTTCATCAGCATTACTATAGCACTTGGACAAGAGGTATTTTAGCATTCTTTGTCGTAGGATTCCTAAAAGTATTCGACAATTTATTCGAATCTGTAAACCGTCACGGAATCATATTCCTTCTCTCCGCCAAATACGCAGGAAGGGAAGTTGGGTGTATTTACACTATTCGGATAATACTGGGTTTCTAAGCACAAGCCGCTTCTCTTAGTATAGAAAGCTCCATCCTTACCCGGTTCATCACCAATACAGTTACCGGCATAAAACTGAACGCCCGGTAAAGTCGTATACGTGTACATCTTACGTCCGCTCTTAGGTCCAACCGTCGTTGCAGCCAGTCTTAAGCTTCCGTCCCATCCGTCAATTACCCAGTTATGGTCATAACCCTTGGTCAGAATCAACTGCTCCATATCTTCGCGAATCTCCTTGCCTACTACCTTCTCTGAAGTAAAGTCCATGGGAGTACCGCTTACCGGTGCAATTTCTCCGGTAGGAATCGCGCCCGGTACTACCGGTGTATAATGTGATGCATTAATCATCATGATATGTTCTTCAATATTACCTGACTTATGACCATCCAAGTTGAAATAAGAATGGTTGGTAGGATTCATAACCGTATTTTTATCACTCTTTGCATGATAATGTAATGTTAAAGCATTATTTTCATCCAAAGTATAAGTCAGTGACAATTCCTTGTTGCCCGGGAAGCCCATGTAGCCATCTGTATCTCTAACAGTAAAGGTAATACTGTTCTCACCTTCTTCTACTTCCCAAAGCTTCTTATGATAACCATCTTCCATATGACTATGTAAGTTATTTACTCCATCATTCACATCAATATTGTACTCTACTCCGTCAATGGTAAACTTCGCTCCACCGATTCTGTTTGCGCTGGGACCGATGGTTGCTCCGAAAAAGCTTCCGTTCACCATATAACCGGCTACGTTGTCAAAGCCAAGCACAATATCCTCTACTACACCGTTTTTATCCGGTACATATAAATTTACTAAATTGGCACCATAATTGGTTACCTCAGCCTTCATTCCCTTAGAATTCTCCAAAGTGTATAAAGTTGCTTCCTGACCTTCTACTCCGAAATTTCTTTTTTTCAAAGCCATAACCTTTTCCTCCAATAATTATAATTCTATTCTGCCTTCCAAAGCTCTCAAAAGGGTAACCTCGTCAATATACTCCAGGTCACCGCCCACCGGCACACCGCTGGCTATTCGAGTTACCTTCACTCCGGCAGGTTTAATCAGCTTGCTGATATACATGGCTGTGGTTTCGCCCTCCAGACTGGAATTGGTGGCAATAATCACCTCATCCACGTCCTCCTGCAACCTGTTCACCAGTTCCTTCAGTTTAATATCGTTAGGACCGATACCCAGCATGGGAGAAATCGCCCCATGCAGCACATGATACACTCCTTCATACTTACCGGTCTTTTCATACGCTGCCAAGTCTCTGCTGTTCTCCACCACCATAATCAACTTATGATTGCGCCTTTCATTGGCACACACCGGACACACATCCCTGTCCGTCAGAGTATAACACTCCTGACAATAGCGCACATTCTCTCTGGCTTCCACCATAATCTTTGCCAAACGGTTCACCTTATCCTTCGGCATGTGAATCATATGGAATGCCAGACGTTGCGCTGACTTACTGCCGATACCCGGAAGCGCTGCCAGTTCTTCTATTAATTTGTTAATGTGACCACTATACAAATCCATTAGAAAGGAAAGCCTCCCATTCCACCGGTCATCTTGCCCATAAGCTGTGCACTTGCATCATCCGCCTGCTTCAGTGCTTCATTGGTTGCAGCTACAATCAAATCCTGCAACATTTCAATATCATCCGGGTCTACAACCTCTTCTAAAAGCTTCACACTTACTACTTCCTTTTTACCGGAAACAGTAACTTCTACCGCACCACCGCCGGCAGTTGCAGTAAATTCCTTTGTCTCCAGCTCCTTCTGTCCTTCTTCCATCTGACGCTGCATTCTCTGTGCCTGCTTCATCAGATTATTCATATTGCCCGGCATTGCTCCACCGGGAAATCCACCACGTTTTGCCATTGTTTTATTTTCCTTTCTATTCCTCTTCTTCTATATCCATGTGGATAAATTGTCCTAAATCCACATAGTTCTCTTGAAATTCTTGTCTGCTACGGACAGATTGAATATTTACTTCCACCTCTTTGCCCAGGAAGTCATTAATCACTCTCTCCAAAAGCTCTCTGTTCTGATCATGTTCTACAAAATAATCCGAAGCCACGCCGTCTTCCAATACTACCAACAATTTATTATCACCGCCCAGACTCAGCTTGGCATTCTTTAAATACAGTCGCATAGGGTTATCAGTGTTTCCCACAATCTTAGGCCAGTTCGCCACAATTTCCTTTACATCTTCCGGAATCGCCTTGGGTAGTTCCGGCTTTTTTACGGGCGTCGCCACACCGCCATTAGATTGCGCTCCCACATCCGAAGCCACTACCGTAATACCGTTCTCCAGCTTTTCCTCTACATCACGTATTCTTTCTGCCAAAGCATCCGTAGACACCTCCATGCTTGGTTTACATAATTTAATCAAAGCAATTTCAACCAATATACGCTTCTGTGCAGCATATCGAATCTGCCCGGAAAGTTCGGAAAAGATTCTGATATATCGAATGATTTGAGGCATTTTTACCATCTGCGCCTCTTCTTTTAAACGGGCCAGATTGTCTGTGGACATATCAATAACATCCTCCAGATTATCCGAGGATTGTACTAACATCAGATTACGCAGATACCAGGTGAAATCTGTAACAAACTGAGTTAACTCTCTGCCCTGCATTACGATTTCTTCCAAAAGCTCTACGCAGCCCAGCACATTCTTGTCCAAAACATAACGCAGCAATCTGCTGAACACTTCTGTATCCACTGCTCCCAGTACATCCAATACCTTATCATAGGTCAGCTCACTACCCAGATGAAAAGCAATACACTGGTCCAAAAGGCTTAACGCATCACGCATGGAGCCATCCGCCGTTTTGGCAATGTAACGCAGTGCCTTTTCCTCCACCTGTATTCCCTCTGCAAGAATAAGCTCCCGCATACGGTCTGTAATAGTATCTATGGAAATACGCTTAAAATCATATCTCTGACATCTGGACAAAATCGTGATAGGCAGCTTGTGCACCTCCGTAGTTGCCAGAATAAAAATTACGTAAGAGGGCGGCTCTTCCAAAGTCTTTAACAGAGCATTAAACGCTCCTATGGAAAGCATATGCACCTCGTCTATAATATAAACCTTGTACTTGCCCTCTGCCGGTGAGTAAGACACCTCATCCACAATTTCACGAATATTATCCACGCCATTATTGGATGCCGCATCAATTTCAATTACATTCATACTGGCACCGGCTGCTATAGCACGGCAGGTAGCACATTCCCCACAAGGACCATCCTCTGTAGGTTGTTCACAGTTGACAGTTTTGGCAAATATTTTGGCCACCGTAGTTTTACCGGTACCTCTGGTGCCGGTAAATAAATACGCATGTCCGATTCGATTGGCACGAATCTGGTTCCGCAATGTCGTCACTATATGTTCCTGTCCTTTCACATCCCCAAAGATGCCCGGACGGAATTTTCTATATAACGCTGTGTATGACATATTACATTCCTTTTCTTTTCGTTTTAATCACCAAAACAAATACCCAGTAATTTTGCTTCTTCGATAATAGAAGCATCCGGATCTATCATCTTCAACTTTCCGGCTACATCATCCAAAGGCACCTTCACGATTTCACGATTCTTATATCCCACCATGAAGCCGTATTCTCCCTTTAAAATCAATTTACCTGCCTCTGAACCCAGACGGCTGGCAAATACTCTGTCATAAGGGCAAGGACTTCCGCCGCGCTGCATATGTCCCGGAACAGTTACACGCACTTCACGACCGGTTTTTTCCTGAATTTTTTCTGCTACTTCATAGGAAACGGAAGGATACTTATAATTCTTCATCTTTTCCTTATATTCTTTCTTGGAAAGCTTGGCATCTTCCTTGGAAATCGCACCTTCTGCTACCGCAATAATAGTAAACTTGCTACCGTTTTTATCACGTTCTTCAATCTTATCAATCACCTTGTCAATATCGTAAGGAATTTCCGGAAGCAGAATAATATCCGCACCACCTGCCATACCTGCATTCAGAGTAAGCCAGCCCACTTTATGTCCCATTACTTCTACAATAAATACACGACCATGGGAAGCTGCGGTAGTATGGATACAGTCAATGGCATTAGTAGCAATATCCACTGCACTCTGGAAGCCGAAAGTCATATCTGTGCCCCACAAATCATTATCGATAGTCTTAGGCAGGGTTACTACATTTAACCCTTCTTCGCGAAGCAGATTTGCGGTTTTGTGGGTGCCATTACCACCAAGAATCACCAGACAATCCAACTGCAATTTATAATAATTCTGCTTCATGGCTTCTACTTTATCCAAACCATTCTCATCCGGATCTGTAATCGTCTTAAAAGGAGTACGCGACGTACCTAAAATAGTACCGCCTTCTGTTAAAATACCGGAAAAATCCTTGCCGGTAAGCATGCGGAAATTACTGTAAATCAAACCTCTATAACCCTCTAAAAAGCCGTAAATCTCTACGTCCTTCTGATTATTTAAGATGGTCTTAGCCACACCTCTCATGGCCGCATTTAAAGCCTGACAATCGCCGCCGCTTGTCAACATACCGATTCTTAACATATCCTGTCCTCCTGATTCATTTTCTAATCTATGTTCTCCGATTTTCACCGAAACATGTAACCAAGAATAGTGTATCACAAAAAAAAGGATATAACAAGCATCCCTTGTCATATCCTTTTGCATTCTTACTGTCTGTTAAAGTAATCAATTCCGCCGTTTGCTATGTAATAAGTTCTGATATAACCGTCCTGTGACAACACCACAAATTCATTAGTTTCCTCAATAAAATAGATGTGGTCATTGTCCTCTGCTTCCAGCTTATGCAGTGCATCCGGATTGGAGATTACCTTGTTAGCAGCTTCAATATAATCCTCCACGGTTTCAAAACCCATTTCAATACCATGCTTCTCAAAATGACTGTCACGAAGCTTCTTATTACGGAAACCGTAATCCGTCAACTCAATCTCCGGCTCCTGTGTAGGTGCCTGAGTTACCTTGGGCGCTTCTGTAGGCGCCTCTGTCACAATCGGGGCAGGTGTATTATTTGCCACTACATTATTGTCCCCTGCACTTCCTGCTCCTTCCGGCGAAATTAATCCTGCTTTTGCCAACATTATGTATACAATTATAACTAATATGGTACCAAATGCACCAAGCTTCTTACCATTTCTTTTCATATGCTTTATCCTTTATTTGATGTTAGGTTTTCCCAATCCATAATTGCCGCATTGGCATCCGCCTCACTGAGTCCGGTAACCTTCATAAGCTCCTGTACCGCTTTGTCCTTTTTCCCTCTTTCTACCATCTTGTGAACCTTTCGAAGTTCAGTAACATGATATCTTTTCTCATTTATTATAACACATGTCTATAAAATTACAATAAACATACTTCTTCTGTATTGTAACTAATCCTCTTTACTTCCCACCAGATTATTCAGCCAGATACCCTTTTTTACCAGCACAAAGCCTACCACACATTTTACAATATCCACCAGTTGGCAAATTAAATACAAAGGTATAATCGGCACATCTGTATATCGGCTTAATACATACGCCACCGGAATATTGATACACCACACAAAAGCACTGTCAAACAGGAAGGTAATCACCGTCTTGCCACCGGAACGCAATGTAAAATAAGTAGCATGCATAAAACCATGCAAACACATACAGCATGCAGAAACCCGCATAAATGCTGTAGCCAAGTTTTTTACATCTTGTGTTGTATTGTACAACATCGGGAAGAAAGGCGCAAACACTACCAGTAAACCGCCCATAACTACACAGGAAAATACAGTAAGAACGATTAGTCTGGTATCCGCTTCCTTCGCTTCCTCCAGCTTACCGGCTCCCAAAAGCTGACCAACCACAATGGACAGGGCACTTCCCATGGCAATAAACACTACGTTAAATAAATTCGTAATCGTACTTGAAATATTAAGGCCGGCAACAGCATCCAGACCACGAACAGAATAGCATTGCATCAAGGTAGCCATACCCATGGACCAGAGGATTTCGTTGAACATGAGCGGAGTACCTTTTTTCAAAATATTACCCACTAAATGTCCCGGTATCTTTATGGTGTGGTAAGCGCCCTCAATAAACGGCAGCTTCCCTGCATTTTTATGAGTCCAAACCACCACAATTGCGGCCTGTATGTAGCGTGAAATAACTGTAGCAATTGCCGCACCCACAACACCTAACGCCGGGAAACCCAGATAACCAAAAATTAGCACTGCATTCAGAACTAAATTAATCAAAACTGCTGCCACACCGGCTTTCATGGGTACTACCGTTTCTCCGCACTCGCGTAACGTAGAGCTGTAAATCTGCTCCACTCCAAACGGAAGCAGACCAATTAACATTACTAACAGATAATCTTTTCCATAATCCAGTGCCGCCTGTAATGATGCAGCATTCTGCTCTTCTCCATGGAGATAAAGCAAAATCAATTCTTCACCCCATAGCGCAAAAATCAGCACCCCTAGAACCACCAATGCCATACAGGCATATATTTTAAACCGGAATGTATGGCGCACACCCTTAAAATCCTTACATCCAAAAAACTGTGCCCCAAAAATCCCGGCACCGGAAATGGCCCCGAAAATACTGATATTGAACACCATCATCAGCTGATTTACGATAGCAACGCCGGACATCTGCTCCGTTCCCACGCGTCCTACCATAATATTATCCAAAAGACCTACAAAATTGGTAATACCATTCTGCACAATTATCGGTACTGCAACCAACAGCACCATTTTATAAAAAGCTCTGTCGCCAATAAACTTATGATACCATTTCTTTTCCATACTACTCTTGACTCTCTTCCCTTTTGTACTCTATACTTAGCATAGTATAAACAAAAGATTTTTAAATTTCAATGTAAATTATTGCAGAACTCGGAGTAAAACATGGCAAGAATCAAGAGCATCGAAGAAAAATACATGCGCGCCGCATTAAATCAGGCAAAAAAAGCCTTAGCACTAGGCGAAGTACCCATCGGCTGCGTCATCGTCCATGAAGGCAAAATTATCGGTCGTGGCTACAACAGACGTAATACTGACAAAAACACTCTGGCCCACGCCGAGATTACCGCCATCAACAAAGCCAGCAAGAAAATCGGCGACTGGCGCCTGGAGGAATGTACCTTATACGTTACTTTGGAGCCATGCCAGATGTGTGCCGGTGCTATCGTGCAGGCCCGTGTTACAGAGGTGGTAATGGGGTGCATGAATCCCAAGGCAGGCTGCGGCGGTTCTATTCTAAACATTTTGGAAATGCCCGAATTTAATCATCAAGTGAAGGTTTCCAGAGGAGTTTTGGAAGAAGAATGCAGTGCTATCCTGAAACAATTTTTCACAGAGCTTCGCGAAAGAAATAAAAGAGAGAAAGAGTTAAAAAAAATGGCGTCCCCTGAATGAGGACGCCGTTTCTTTACTCCGCAATATAAGTCGGTGCGTTTTTCGGACTCTTACCCTTAATTACATTATGATAATAAGCATAGGTCATAGGGGTATCATTCTTCAACATATCTGCATCCAAAACCTTCCCCAAGAATACTGTATGTGTGCTTGTTTCCATCTTATCAATCACTTCACAGGTAATGTATCCGCAAGCATCTGCCACCACCGGCATAAAGCCCTTAATCACAGACTCCACTTCATCAAACTTATTACAATCCTTACCGCTCTTAAATCCAAAGGTTCCGATAATAGAGGGCTGGGAATTCTCTCCTAAGATAGAAATAGCAAATCTGCCGGATTCCTGAATACACTTGTTAGTATAGTTGTCATGATTAATACTAACCGCTATCGTCGCAGGCTCCGATGTGATCTGCATAGCGCTGTTCGCTGTACAACCGGTAGGGCGACCGTTATCCCAAGTGCTGACTACATAAACTCCATACGATAATTTGTGGAATGTGTTCTTATTCATGATGATACCTCCTGTTAAAATTATTATATTTCTTTTGTTGTCGTCTTTTTACCGCAATTTATTTCAGTAATGATTACTATTATTGTATATTAATTGAGAAATTTTGTCAATACATATCCTGCAAAGAAACTGTTGACAAATTCCCCGCTAAACGCTACACTATAAAAGCCGTACATTGTCGGATCTGCGATGCAGTGTTGAAGCTTGGTCTTGCGCAATGGGAATCTACGAACCGTGTCAGGTTGGGAACAAAGCAGCACTAAGTAGAACCTCTCATGTGCCGTAAGGGTGCCGGGTGGAGCTGTATTTGCAGCCGGCGTGTGCGGTCTTTGTATATATGTAACAATATTCACTAACAATCATCAAAGGAAACTATCATGCACTCTACTTCCCACTTACTTTCCAACTGCATATTGTGCCCCCGCAAATGCGGTTCCAACCGACTTGCCGGTCAGGTTGGTTATTGTGGCATGCCTGCTGATTTAGTTGTAGCCAGAGCTGCACTACATATGTGGGAAGAGCCGTGTATCAGTGGCACCACCGGTTCCGGCACAGTATTTTTCAGCGGATGTAATTTAAAATGTGTATTTTGCCAAAATCATTCCATTGCTATAGGCGACTGTGGCAAAAAAATTACAATTGCCCGTTTGGCTGAGATTTTTCTGGAATTACAGGAAAAAGGAGCCGCTAATATTAATTTAGTGACTCCTACCCATTACATTCCCCAAATCCGCGAAGCTCTGCTCCTAGCCAAAGAAAACGGCCTAACACTTCCCATTGTATATAATACCGGCGGTTACGAAAATGCTGATATTTTACACCTCTTGGATGGTTTGATTGATATTTATCTACCGGATTTAAAATATTTTTCCACAGAACTGAGCTTAAAATATTCTCACGCAGCTGACTACTTTGAACAGGCCACTCTCGCCATTGCAGAAATGTACCGCCAGGTCGGTACTCCTGTATTTGATGAAGCTACCGGCATGATGAAAAAAGGCATGATTGTGCGTCATCTGCTTTTACCGGGACAGGCCAAAGACTCCAAAAAGATCTTGCGTTATCTTCACGAAACGTATGGTGATAATATTTACATCAGTATTATGAATCAGTATACGCCCCTTCCTCACGTGGCGCATATTCCGGAGCTTAATCGCAAAGTTCTCGGCGAAGAATATGACCGGGTAGTAAACTTTGCCCTGCGCCTCGGTATTGAAAATGCCTTTATCCAAGAGGGCGAAACCGCCGAAGAAAGCTTCATACCTCCGTTCGATATGGAGGGAGTATAGATTTCGACCTTGCCCCCACAGGAGCACTGCCCCGGGAATGTTCCAGTGGGGAATATTTTTATTCTATATCTCCACCGGTATCATATAGTATCCGAAATCACCGATTCTAGCCGGTTCCTGTTTTCCTTCAAAACTCTCAAATCCAAACATTATCGCTACCTGCTTCTCTTTATCATAAAAATTCCCCGGCACTCCTATGTATAATTTTTCTCCTTCCGGGCGATTCTCCTTACTCAAAATCAAATGGTCATAATTATAATATCCGTGCAGCAAAAAGCTGTTGTCTGACAAAGAATAATATTTCTGCGGTAATATCACAAAATCCTGTGGTCTCATCAACAAATACTCCCGCCTGTCTTCAAATGGTCTGATATGCGGGTAAATTGCCTGCAACTGTTGCCATTTATCTGCTGCTTGCGGACTATGTACATTTTGTGGTTCTGTATTCGGAGAGACGCTTGAAACAGGTATCTGCCACTCCGCTTCGTTCCCTAGGAAAACCTGCTTCTGCACCGCCGTTTCCCCACTTGTGGTATCTGTATTCTCTGCCTCCCGCATCCTTTTCTCTTCCAGAAATGCCTCTTTTAATAGCTCCGCTTCTGACTTTACAGGAGTCGGGTCAGCAATGACAGAAGGTTCTCCCAACACTTCTTCCTTCACAGCAGGCTCTTCCAACACTTCTTCCTCCACAGCAGGTTCTTCTATCTTTTTAACACGTTCTCTTACTATGCACCGAAGCATCCGATTCCCGGCTGTCCGAATCTGTATTTCCTCCAATTCCTCATACCCAATTTGTCCGCCCAGGTTCATTTTGTCCGACATTTCAAATATCTTTACACCTTTTCCGTTTTCCATCTGCAGCTCGCCGATTATGCACTCTTTTTCCCCGGATAGTAAGGCTACCGGACAAGTATAAGTATCCGTGATTCGAAGTCCGGTTACACGTACTTGCAAACTCACCATATTATCTCTTGCCTCCAACTTCACAAAACCTGCATTTTGTATCTTTTCACCCTTTTCATATACATCCACATATTTTATTTGCTTATCATAAAACATAAAAATCCCCCTAATGTAATAGACTTCTATATCTATTATATTAGGGGGTTGTCTACTTTATTACTTATTTTGGAATCTTTCAAAACATATCAGTATTCCAAATTCTCCAGATATTTCATGTAATTGGATACCATAAGTGCTATTTTGAAAGTCAATGCATCATCGAAATTTCTCAAATCCAAACCCGTGCTCTTTTGTAACTTCTCGATACGGTATACCAAAGTATTTCGATGTACAAAAAGCTGTCTGGAGGTTTCGGATACATTTAAATTATTCTCAAAGAATTTGTTAATGGTGGTAAGGGTCTCCTCGTCAAGATCAAGAAGCTCCACATCTCCAAATATCTCATCAATAAAGATTTTGCACAAGTTTACCGGCAACTGGTAAATCAAACGACCAATACCCAATGCGCTATAGGCCACCACATTCTTCTCTGCATAGAAAATTTTGCCTACATCCAATGCCATTTTGGCTTCTTTATAGGATTTAGAAACGTCTTTCAGTTCCTGCACTACAGTGCCATATGCCACCTTAACATTTAACATTGCCTCTGCATTCATCATGGCAACGATAGTATCTGCTACCTCTGACAGTGCTTCCGGACTACTATCTGCTTCCACATTCTTAATCAATATAATACTGCTTTCATCAACAGCGGTAATATAGTCACCACTTTGTGTGGTAAACATTCCTTTGAGAAGTTCTGTTACCAGACCATCCTTTTCCTGTTTTGCTTCCACCAGAAATACCACGCGAGGCGCTGCTACTTCCACATGCAGCTTCTTCGCACGATTATAAATATCCACCAAAAGCATATTATCCAGCAAAAGATTCTGGAAGAAATTATTTCTATCAAATCTTTCCTTATAAGCAATAGCCAAATTCTGAATCTGACAGACCGCAATCTTTCCGACCATATATGCATCATCCGCTGCACCTTTGGCTACGATAATATACAGAAGTTCTCCTTCATCCCAAATTTTTAGCAAATGATGTGCTCCGATGACCTGACTGTCTGCAGGCGATGCAACAAAACTGTTTAACAACGCCTCCGTAATATCAGCCATAACAGTTGTACCGGCGATCACCGAGCCACCCAAATCATACACGCACAAATCCACTTTAGTAATCGCTTTTAATTCGTCTATGCTTGTCTGAATAATCTGACTTGATAACATATTTCCTCCATTTAACAAAACAGAGGTACTGTTTCCAGCACCTCTGTGAATATTGACTAGTTTGTAATAATCTGCTCTGTTTCTTTGTCGAATACGTGAATCTTTTCAACATCGATAGCGAACTTAACAACATCGCCAGGTCTTGCAGTTGTACGAGAATCTACTCTTGCAGTCATAGGGAACTGATCTAAATCAAAGTACAAGTAAACTTCTGCACCGAGTAATTCGTATACTCTGATGGTAGACTCGAAAACGCTCTGAGGTGAGTTCTCAATAAACATTTCAGAATCATATACATCTTCAGGACGGATACCGAAGGTAACAACCTTCTCATCATAACCGCCTTCGATAAGCTTCTTAGACTTAGCAGGAGGAAGAGGAATGCTCTTGCCTGCGATGCAAAGGTTAGCAACATCGCCTTCTACCTTAACTACAGCGTCAAGGAAGTTCATCTGAGGAGATCCCATGAAACCTGCAACGAAGAGGTTCTGAGGCTTCTCATATAAGTTCTGAGGAGTATCTACCTGCTGGATAACACCATCCTTCATAACTACGATTCTGGTACCAAGGGTCATAGCCTCTGTCTGGTCATGTGTAACGTAGATGATGGTGGTTCCTAATTTCTGATGTAACTTAGCGATCTCGATACGCATCTGTACACGTAACTTAGCATCCAAGTTGGAAAGAGGCTCGTCCATAAGGAATACCTTAGGATTACGAACGATAGCACGACCCATAGCAACACGCTGTCTCTGACCACCTGACAAAGCCTTCGGCTTACGATCAAGGAGTGGAGTTAAGTCAAGGATCTTAGCTGCTTCCTTAACCATCTTATCAATCTGATCCTTCGGTACTTTTCTTAACTTAAGACCGAAAGCCATGTTGTCATAAACTGACATATGAGGATACAAAGCGTAGTTCTGGAAAACCATCGCGATATCTCTATCCTTAGGTTCTACATCATTAACTACTCTGTCACCAATCTTTAATTCACCTGAAGAAATATCTTCCAAACCAGCGATCATACGAAGAGTTGTAGACTTACCACAACCTGAAGGTCCTACGAAGATAATGAATTCCTGATCATCAATTTCAAGGTTGAAGTTCTTAACTGCTTCGAAGCCGTTAGGATATACCTTGCATACATTCTTTAATGATAAACTTGCCATAATGTAAAAGCTCCTTTCAATATTACATATGTTTTTCATAATTAACAGCCCTGCTGTTACATTCTGATGATAAGTATAACGGAAAACGATTCATTTTACCATGCCACAATTACACAAAGTTTTTTCGCTTTCCTTGTGATTTTGTACAAAATCAATCTTTACCCACTAAAGTTTCGTCTAATTCGTCTTTGAAGATTCTTTCATCTTCCTCTTCTTCTGCCGGTAATTCACCGTTTGCCGCCTGCGCTGCCAGTATTTTTTCCTCCAATTTCTTAAAGAAACCATTGTACAGCTTGGCGCCGCCCCAGGCCGGAACGGAGATACCAAACAAAAGCACTAACGGTATCATATTAAATATCAAATAACCCAGAATCGGCGGTATTACATTCATAATAATCATCAGAATCGTAATCGGGAACTTAATAATACTGATTGCCATGGCATTCTTGATGGTCTGGAAGGTGGTATTGGAAAATTTCGCCATAAAGGGAAATACCATAGTAAGGGTAAACAATACAAAAACAGTAATTGCACCCAACACTGCACGGAACCACTGTGCAACTCCTTCCACGCTCTGAGAAATAACATAATAATCTCCCACCAGCACCATTACAATCACCAGCATAATCAGCCACACGACGGTGGACTGCTTAAAATTCTCCTTGAACGCCTTAAAATATCCTCTGGCAATATAACATTCCTCGTGACGCACCATCTTTAACACCTGATAATGCAACGCCGTAAGCGCCGCTCCGATCGTAAAAATCGGCAGACAACACAGGATTGTCAATAAATTCAAAATCATCAAGTCTGCAATTTTGGTCAGGCCTTGCATCAAAGGTCCTTCAATATCAAATAATTTCATGTAACTTTCCCTTTCCTAAAAAGACTTCTTCATCGCAGTTACCCGTATGCCGCAATAATGCTCCTCCGGCCCCAACGCCTGAAAATCCAGCTTTTCGTAGAATCCCAAAGCATAAGGCGCTGCCTTAACGGTCATCTCGCACACACCCGTTTCCTGCTGCAAATAGGTGCAAAGGCATTGAATCAACGCCCTTCCCACTCCCCGCTTATGATATTTCTCATCCACGAAGAGCAGGGAAAGACGATTTACATTTCGCAAAGATGCAAAACCAATAATTTTGTCGCCATCGGCTGCAACCCAGGCACGGTATTTTCCCTCCAAAAAAGAATCATACAAATCCGCGTCCGTAATAAACTCCCAGAAATTACGGATTCCAACCGGGGTATAATCTCTTCCTTCAAATTTCAGGAATGTCCTCCATACCATATTCATTGCAGGCTTCCAATCCTCTGCACAGGCTTCCCTGACCTCATAAGAAAAACAAGTTTTCTTTGTTAGCATATTTCTGCTCCTGCAGGCATGTTCTTCTCCGGTGTCATTAACGCCAAATTACCTTCCGCATCTTCTGCACAAAGAAGCATACCCTCTGAAAGTACACCTGCAAGTATTGCAGGCTTTAAGTTCACCAGTACCATTACCTTTTTGCCCACCATTTCTTCCGGTGTATAGTGAGCCTTAATGCCGGATACAATCTGACGTACCTGGCTTCCAATCTTCACCTGCGAGCAAAGCAGCTTCTTAGATTTCGGCACTGCTTCACAGGCAATAATTTCTCCTACCTGGAACTGAAGCTTTGCAAAATCATCGTAAGAAATCTCCGCCTTAGGTTCAATATCAATGACGTCCTCTGCAGGAGCTTCTTCCTGCGCAGGTGCCTCTGCTTCTGTACGTCTTGCAGCATACATAGCTTCTGCCTTTTCTACGATTTCCTCTACCTTTAATCTTGCAAAAAGAATCTCCGGTGTTTCGGTAACCTTCACATCATTTTCACGTAAGCCCCACTGCTTAAGTTCATCAAATTCACGAATTTCTGCATTTAACTGAGCCACGATTCTTTCTGCGGTTTCCGGCATAAAAGGCTGAAGCAAGGATGCTCCGATGGTAATACCTTCTACCAGATTGTACATTACAGTTGCCAGACGGTCAGCCTTGGCTTCGTCCTTTGCCAGTACCCATGGCTCGGTTTCATCAATATATTTATTACATCTCTTAAAGATTGTAAAGATTTCGGTAAGGGCATCTGCCACCTTAAGGTCTGCCATCTTTGCCTGCACCTTATCCAATGCGCCGGTAATGGTTGCCTTTAAGTCACCGTCAATTGCTTCATCCACAACACCCTTGTCAGCTACTACGCCGCCAAAGTATTTGTTGCTCATGGAGATGGTTCTGTTTACCAAGTTACCTAAGGTATTAGCCAAATCAGAGTTCAGTCTCTCTACCATCAGCTCCCAGGTAATCGTTCCGTCATTTTCAAAAGGCATCTCATGAAGCACGAAATAACGTACCGCATCCACACCAAAGAAATCAATCAAATCGTCCGCGTAAATTACATTACCCTTGGACTTACTCATCTTGCCGTCGCCCTGCAACAACCAGGGATGACCGAATACCTGCTTCGGCAGAGGCTCGCCCAGTGCCATCAGGAAAATAGGCCAGTAAATGGTATGGAAACGGATAATATCCTTACCAATCAAGTGCAAATCCGCCGGCCACAGCTTCTTATACTGCTCAGTAGAATTACCATCCGCATCATAACCGATACCGGTAATATAGTTGGTAAGTGCATCCAACCATACATAAACAACATGCTTGTCATCAAAATCTACCGGAATACCCCACTTAAAGGAAGTACGGGATACACACAAGTCGGTCAGACCCGGCAATAAGAAGTTGTTCATCATTTCATTCTTACGGCTAACCGGCTGAATAAATTCCGGATGCTCGTTAATATGCTGAATTAATTTATCAGCGTATTTGCTCATCTTGAAGAAATATGCCTCTTCACTGGCAGGCTTTACTTCTCTGCCACAGTCAGGACACTTACCGTCTACTAACTGTGATTCTGTCCAGAAAGACTCACAAGGAGTACAATACAAACCTTCATAAGAGCTCTTGTAAATATCGCCCTGGTCATATAATCTCTTGAAAATCTTCTGCACCTGTTTCTCATGATAATCATCCGTAGTACGGATAAACTTGTCATAAGAGATGTTCAGCTGGTCGCACAAGCCCTGAATCACACCTGCTACCTGATCTACGAATTCCTTGGGAGTTACGCCTGCATCCTGCGCCTTCAGCTCAATTTTCTGGCCATGCTCATCGGTTCCGGTCTGGAAAAATACATCATAGCCTTCTTTTCTCTTAAATCTGGCAATTGCGTCTGCCAAAACGATTTCATAATTATTACCGATATGCGGCTTGCCTGAGGTATAAGCAATCGCGGTGGTAATATAATAAGGTTTCTTGCTCATCTTCATCATCCTTTCTTTTCTGCTTGTTCGCACTCATAAGCAGACTCGAAACACCTTCGGTGTTCCTCGTTCGCGTTGCTCGTCAAATGTCATCAGTTCTGACTGCGTGTGCAAGCACCCGCCTCAGTCTGGTGCCACTTGACTCTGCTTATTCGCGCAAATTAAAAAATGCCCGTCTTCTATTATTCCTAACAGAAGACGAGCTAACACCCGTGTTACCACTTCTTTTCATACATTTCTCGCGAAATGTACCTCAATAAGTCCAATAAGACTCTCCCGCTATAACAGGCGGAACCTGTCGCAGCCTAACATTTCTGCTCGGTGCGCTGCTCAGAAGCCATTTTCACCCTGTTCCGCGTTTGCCTCCTCTCAGCCACGTGCCAACCTCACGACACATTGGAAGCTTCTCTGTAAAACCTTTCCAAGGATACTCTCTTCATCACTGCTTTTAAAGTATATCTAATTGGTAGCGTAGCACAATCCGGAAGAATTGTCAATCATTTCGCGCAACGCTTTCAGTAACCGGCGGCAAACAATTTACTTCCCCATAAACTCCGGGCTCATCTTGGAATACACAATTTTCTGGCTCTTATACAAGCTCTTATATCCTGACAACATATAACTAATCGCCACCGCCAAAAGCATGTAGGGCCACACCTCCATGCCGAACATTTCCAGCGCCAGAAGCAGGGATGCAATGGGGCTGTTTGTCACGCCACAGAATAATGCCACCATACCTACTGCCGCGCACAGGGACGGTGATATTCCCAATAACTGTCCTATCATGCAACCAAATGTGGAACCAATAAATAACGTGGGAACAATTTCACCACCTTTGAATCCGGCTCCTAAAGTCAATGCTGTCAAAAGCATTTTCAACAGAAACGCCTCCGGACGTACCTCGCCGGTCATGGCCCTTTCAATCACATGTACACCGGCGCCCATATAATCATCCGTACCAATCACCGCTGTGATTACAATAATCAACACCGCCGCAACTACCACTCGCAAATAAGGACTTTTTATTCTTCCCTCAATTATTTTTTCTGCTTTCTGAAGCACTGTACAAAACACCACGCTCAAGCCGGCACACAGCATAGCCAGTACCACAATCTTCCACGTAGATGTAAAAGTCAGTTCCGGCATGTTAAGCACTGTAAAATGCTCTGCATGCCCGCCAAGTGCTTTCGCCACTTCTGCCGCCACCAGCGAAGAAACCACACAGGGCACCAATGCCGCATAATACAAAATACCCACACTTACCATTTCCATGGCAAAGACAGCTGAAGCCATAGGGGTACCGAAAAGAGCTGCAAACATACCACTCATGCCACACATAATCATCATGGTAATACTCTTTTTGTCCATTTTCAGTGCTTTAGCAATACCATTACCGATACTGCCGCCCATCTGTAATGCCGCACCCTCTCGCCCTGCTGAGCCACCAAAGAAATGTGTAATAATGGTTCCTATAAAAATCAGCGGTGCCATCTTCCATGAAATAGTATCCTCCTGACGAACAGCTGCAATCACCGTATTCGTCCCTTTATCATGTTCTCTTCCAAAAGCATGATAAAGAAATACAATTAACAGACCGCCTAACGGCAGTCCTAAAATTAAGATAGGATGCTCCTGACGAAAGTCTGTAGCACCCATCAAACAATGATAAAAGCCAGCTCCCAGCATACCGGTAATAATTCCCACACCGGTAGCCAAAAGCAGCCATTTTCCAAAAAATATTAAGTTCTCTCCAAGATTTTTGATTGCCTGAAGAAATTTCTCCTTATACTCTGCAAACATTTTCCCCTCGCGCTTTGAATCTACAACTATTTCATCTTCTCCAAAAAAGCTTTCACATTCGCTGCTATATCATCCTTAAATATCGCTGAACCGGCTACAATTACATTGGCACCCGCCTCCAGCACCACATGTACATTATCTATGGTAACGCCTCCATCCACCTGAATGTCCACATCTAACTGCCTGTCCTCAATCACCTTACGCAAGGTTACAATCTTCTGCG
Organism: Acetatifactor sp.; assembly: GCA_045123675.1. Taxonomy (GTDB): domain Bacteria; phylum Bacillota; class Clostridia; order Lachnospirales; family Lachnospiraceae; genus Acetatifactor. The sequence continues at coordinate 21,532 of JBGVKL010000007.1, forward strand.
TACACTTTTCCATGTACTTCTGCCCGCCAAATCCCGGTTCAACAGTCATCACAAGCACCATATCTATCTGCTCCAAATACGGTTCCACAGCCTCTACAGGCGTATCCGGCTTAATACTAATACCCACCTTGGCTCCGGTTTCACGAATCATTTTAATGGTTTCCTCAACCTGTTCTGTGGCCTCCAAATGGAAGGTCACCATGTCGGCGCCACACTTTACAAACTCCGCCGCATAACGCTCCGGCTCCGTAATCATAATATGCACATCAAAGAACATGTCCGTACTTTTACGCAAAGACGTAATCACCGGCATACCGAATGAAATCGCCGGCACAAACACTCCATCCATTACGTCAATATGCAGATATTGCGCTCCTGCTGCCTCTACTTCCTTAATCTGTTTCCCCAGCTTCCAAAAATCTGCTGCCAAAATCGAAGGTGATAAAATGTTCATCTCGTTACCCTTTCTTAGGTCATACGCATTTTTCGACAAGAATATCATAACAAATAATCTTTAGAATAACAATGTACAGATTTGAGAAGATTATGTGTTTCTAATTACTTTTTTCAGCTTTTTTTACAAATAATGTATGCAAAATATGTCAAATTATTCCCCTAAAACAGTTTCTGCAAATCTTCCCACTATCACAAATATCTAACATATACGATAACCATTGCAATCAAGAGAACAATAAATGTAGCAGGAACCATCATCTTACAATATTTCCCCCAACGAATAATATGTCCTTCCTTCGCCGCAGTTGCTATTCCCACCACATTTGCAGAAGCTCCGATAGGAGTAGCACTTCCTCCAATATCTGTTCCTATCGCCAGGACCCATGCCAATGTAGGTAATTCTACACCTTGTACCTCAGCCAGACTCCTAATAATTGGTATCATAGTTGCCGCAAAAGGAATATTATCTACAAATGCACTGGCAATTGCAGAAATCCACAGAATAATTGCTAACATCAGCATTTTATTCCCACCACTGATTTTACCAATGAACTCCGCCATTGTTTCTAATACTCCGGTTTGCTCCAAACCTCCAACCACCACAAACAATCCTATAAAAAATAAAATCGTTTTATAATCTACCTTTTTCAACAAATCCTTCGCATCTCTACCCGCTACTAATAAAGTCAGCACTCCGATGAAAACTCCAATAGTCGCGACAGTAAGTCCGGTTTGTGCATGGGTAACCAACAAAACAACCGCACTTGAAAAAATCAACGCACTAATCATAAAGCTTTTCTTATTCTTAATCGCTGTTATCGGTTTCGGAAGCTTCGCGATTTCTTCCTCTGTCACCTTTACACCCGCTAATTGTTTCCTTGCCACAAAATAGAAATAACCCACAATCACCGGTACTGAAATTGCTACAATAAGCCCTGTATTTTGAACAAAATCAGCAAACGAATATCCTAACGAAGTGCCGATAATAATATTGGGCGGATCTCCACACATGGTTGCGGCCCCTCCCAAATTGGCACAAAATATTTCTGCCAAAATCATTGATACCGGATTGAATTTTAATAATTGCGACAGTTCTATTGTTACAGCCGCCAAAAACAAGATTACCGTAATGCTATCAATAAACATTGCCAATATCGCCGATAAAATCATAAAAGTTATATATATCAAAACAACCTGATAATGTACCATTTTAGCAATCTGCAGGCAAAGCCATCTGAAAAAGCCTGCATTTGCCATTCCTTCCACCATTATCATCATTCCCAAAATAAAAATAATCGTTTCCCAATTAATTCCGCATGATGTTCCGGCAGAGTCACCTACACGATACCAAAATTCCGCTGAAAAGAAACTCGACAGGTTTAAAGTTTCCGTGATTGCCGATAAGCTACGCATTCCTATTCCAAACACCAATACAATCGTCAAAACTCCACTAACCAAAGTAACAATATGCCTTTCCCATATCTCCACAATAATCAGAATAAACATTAATACAAAAATTAACACCGACAATATTTGTTCCATTTCATCCACTTCCTTTATGTACGATTTTGTTCCATTTTTCCGCAAAAAGAAAAGTGCTCAAACATATTTATGTTCTGCACTTTTCTCCTTTGGTTATACAATAAATGGGAAAGTAAACTTATTTTTTCTTTCTGGTCATCAGTGTCCAATACAAATAAAGGATTCCTGTTATACCAGCTACACCTGCCAACTCAATGAGCAGTGTGCACAGAAACTGTTGTATATAAAACATCTTTCTTTTCCTCCTTTTGAGTACCTTCTTTATTCTTTTTTACATTACCCACGTTTAATAAATAAATGGGAATTCCCAAAAATACTACTCCACCAAGTATATTGCCTATAGTAACCGGAACCAGGTTGGTCATAGCATAAGTAATAACATTCAATTCATTTAGTTGCTCAGGCGTATAACCATATGTCTCCATTGCAATTTGCACATATTGTTGATTTTGTTTAGCCATAATACCAGCTGTTATGTAGTACATATTAGCAACACAATGTTCAAAACCTGCCGTTACGAATAACATAATAGTAAAAAATATAGCCACTAATTTTCCAGTAATATCTTTAGCACACATAGCCATAAGTACCGCTGCACAAACAAGGATATTACATAACACGCCCGAAACAATTCCTTGAATAAACGATATATGCACCTTCCCGACTGCGACTTTTATAGTATACGCACCCAAAAGACCTGCCGAATAATCCAACTGGCCGCTCATGGAAATCAACCACGCCAACACAGTCGCACCAATAAAATTACCAATATACACCAAGATCAGAACACGTACCAAACTAAGCAGGGAATTTCTCCCACTAATCATTCCCATGGCCATAAGACAATCACCGGTAAACAATTCTGCGCCCAGCAACACAACCATCATCAGCCCAACCGGAAACACTACTGCTGCCGCCAATCTAGCCATGCCCACATCACCTATAGAATGTGCAGCAACACTACTTGCCGCCGCTCCAAAACCAATCATTGCACCTGCCAAAACAGCCTTCCCTAACAAACAACCAGTCGACATTTTTGCCTTTGTCTGACAACCTTCAATGTATTTTTCAGTCGCCTCTTTTATGGGTAAATAACCTTCCACTTTCTTCACCTTGCTTTCCTTGTCAAAGCATAACAAATAACACAAAAGTTGAAAAATATAAAAAAATGAGAGTGTCATATGACCCTTCATATAACGCTCTCATCTATGTATTCATATATTAATAATATTTTGCAGATGCAACTTCCACTTTTGATTGATAAATCTTATTCTGAAACATCTTATCATATTCGCCCAGTTCGTAGTCCTGTCTATAAATCAACACATCCTTATACCGATTGTTAGGTGCTTTACAAGCTCTTTGAATCAAATTATTCTTGTCCAAATAAGAATCCGGAATTGGTGATACCCACATATATGTAGTAGGAACATTCGCCAGTAAATCAAATTGACTTCCACGTTCGTAAACATAAATTGTTTTTTCCATGAGCCGAGAATTACTCCCCTCATAACTTTGCGTATGAGGAATCTCAATGTCACCATGAGTGATCTTCATGTATTCATGCAAATCTTCTACACAAATCTTGTCCTTTCTTGCCAAAGGATGCTCCTTTGACATGACCAAAACATACTCAAATTCCCAAATTGTTTCCTGCTCTAACTTATTGTTTTTTATCCGACTCTTAAATGTTTCTTCATCAGACATCTGATAGCGTATTATTCCCATATTGTATCCTCTGTCCGCAACATTTGTAATTGTCTGCAATGCATTTGTCTCATTTATAGTTATATCAATTCCATTTGGAATTTCTAACCCTGCAACAAAAGCAGTAAATCCATTTGCAATATAACTTCCTCGAGGAATTGATATTTTAAATTGCTTTGATAAACCTTCTTTTTTTTGGGATAATTTCTCAATTTCCGTCATTTGTTCGTTTATTTTTTTTGCATGATAGAGAAACTCCGCACCTCTTTCCGTTAAATTCACACCACTAGCAGTTCTTCTAAATATGCTGTAACCCAATTCGCGTTCCAAATCTTTTATTGCTTTACTCAAATTAGGCTGTGCCATAAACAAATTCTGTGCAGCTTGCGAAATGGAACCTGTACGTTCTATTTCCATCACATATTTTAAATATAGTGTATTCATATTATCATCCTCAACCAATCGCATAGGTATATATATTTTAATATATATTTTAATATATCTGTTATTATAGCATAATCATTGAATTTGCGACATATATTCTTCTTATGTGGGGTATATATTTTTATATATACCCCATCGTCTTTTATTTTTCTTTGTTTATATTAAGTTTATATATCTATATATAAATTTATATCTATGTTAACTTCCTCCACAATCATAGTACCTTACAAGTTTTTTAGAAAAAATTTGGATCTCTACTTCTATTCACCCTCTTCTTCAGGCAATGCCTCCGGACAGACAAATGAAGAAACTTCAGAAGAATCTTCCTTTTGGCTTTGTACCTATGACACAAGTACCCGTGTCGAAGATGTTGCAAATATTATTCACAACAGAGTACAGCTTTATTTCGATGAAAATAAATAGTACATAAAAAAACATCATGAATTCCATTATCAATCCAAGAACTTCATGATGCTTTCTTTATCCATATAATTGCTTATTTAAACTCAGGCAACTCATCCAAAGTAATAAAATGCTCACTATTATAAATCGCATTTAAATCCTCTAAGGTGTTGCCCTCTACTGTATCCGTCAACCAGGTAGTATGCCAAGTCATAAAGAATAACCAGTCCGTTTCGGTAGATGTAAGCTCTTCTTCCGTAGGAATCGTACCACATTCATGGAATACGATGGGCATGCCTTCCGGCGCGATGCCGACACACTTTTCATACAACTTTGTATTCGGTCCGTCGGTATAGCTGTCCGCGCCAACCAAATCCACATAAGAATCCCCCGGGTACCAATCCTCCATATTTCTGCCATTTTTCGAATAACCATATACCCAGATTAAATTGTCCAATTCCCAGTAGTCGGTGTAACGACTGTACATCAACTGCCACAGCTTCACAAAATTATCACTGCCACCCTTGCTCCACCAAAACCAACCGCCATCCAGTTCATGGAAAGGTCTCCAAAGAACAGGGACTCCTGCATCCTCTAACTTCTGCAAATATGGTACCGCCCGGTCCATACCTTGCAGCAATGCGTTGTAAGTATCCGAACCTGATACAAACGCCTCGTCCCAGTTGATATTATCTGCTTTGCTTTCTTCGTAACCACTGGCAAAATCTGCACCGGTATGCCAGCAGATAGTCGGAATACCGCCCATCTTCCACCATTCCTGTGCTCGCTCAGTCACTCCGTCAAAATCATTATTCATAAAATCCAGACCACGAATGGCCGGTAATTTGCCGGTATTCTTTTCAATATAATCCATTTCATAATCCGGCGTCCCCATCCAGGTAGACTCCATTTGACCGGTCAGACACGCCGTTCCGTAGATTTCCTTCAAATAATCATACACCACCACGGTGCTCTCAATAGCATCCTCGTTAGACAATGCTCCGGTATAAGTATGCACAATTTCTTCCTTTTGCCCGCATGCCGTCAAAGCAGTTATCAATACAAATGTGCTCAACGTCGTCCATAATTTCTTACCCATGGTTTACCGCTCCCTTAGGACTATCATTCTTTTAATAATGTGCCGCTGCAGTTAGTATAGTATATTTTCACTGAGAAATCTATTTGTTTTGTTGCTATTTTTTTCTCCACTTCATACTCTGACAATTTAATAAAGGACTTTACATCAACTCAAAATCCACCTATAATAAAAGTATAAAATATAAAAGGGTGGTGAAAAGATGGAGGTTAATGAATTGAATACACAAGAATTAATACAGAAAAACATCGAAGAATTTTCCCGACTCCAAACCTATATGGTTTTAGTTGATAAAAATTCAGAAGCATACAAAGTAATGAAAATCCGCTATATCGAATTAAAAGTCATATTAACATCTTTCGGCACAAATCTTACAGAATTGGATATAATCAAAGAATAATTCTCACATAGTAACTTATAAATCTGGTGTAAAGTCTTTTATTAAATTGAACAGATATTATGCAAAAACGGCTGTGACGTAAAGTCACAGCCGACTCTGATTCTTCATCTTTACAATCTTGCGAATCGTACACAGGAGCATAATCACTCCATGCTTCGCTTCCTTTCTTACTTTCTGCCCAGCTCTACACACACAATCTCCGGTCGGTTAAATAAACGTACCGGAATAATACTATTCCCCAGACCGCGACTGATAATCATAGTGGTATCATCCACCTCATGCACGCCTTCTGTGTACTTTGGGAAAAATCCCTGGTCCGGGGCCACTAAACCGCCAGCCACAAAAGGCAGGCGAAATTGTCCGCCATGGGCATGTCCGGTCAGTACCAAGTCCACGCCACACTTACTGTAATTCTCTATATATTGGGGTTCATGAGCTAACAATATCTGAAGTCCCAATGCCCCGGCGCTTTCCGAATCGTAAAGCACCTTCTTCAATGTAGGACCGCTTAAACTTTCATCACAAAGTCCCACCAGAGTAATACTGCTATCTCCTTTTGAAATCTCCACAAACTCATCCTCTAAGCAAATCACGCCTGCCTCATATAACCCATCCATAAGCTCACGGCGTTCACTTTCTTCCAGCCAGTTTTCATGGTTTCCGGTCACATAATAAACAGTGTGTTCTGCCGCCACCTGCCTTGCAAAATCTACAGCCACTGCAATATCCGTATGGTTCGAATCCACCATGTCCCCGGTAATCACCACCAAATCCGGCGCAAGCTCCTCAATCTTTGCAAGAAGCGTCTCATTCTCTTTCCCAAAAGATGCATTATGCAGGTCTGAAATCTGCACAATCCGATATCCGTCAAATGCTTCCGGCAGCTCGTTCGTTTCATAGGCATAAAAAGAAACCATCAGCCAATTATTTTCTACATAGAAAAAACAAACCATCACAGCCAATACTATGAAACTAATTACCAGTCGCTTTTTTCTTTTCACTGCAATAACCTTCCCTTTTCAAATAATGTATTCCTACTCATTATTATCGCAGTTTGCCGCATCAATTGCAACAACCAACATCATGGCATGCAATTCATCCGCCGGATTTACAATATCAATGACATAAGTGTCACCCCACTGAAAAAGATCCTTGGTAATATGTGCAATCGGCATGGAGCCATTATACACATCATAATTCCAGCCCCAGAAATCACCTTCCGCATGCCAGCCATTATAATCAATATCATACTTAGGATGAAAGAATGTAAACTCTTTACTGATGGTTCCGTACTTTTCTCCTCGTACCTCAATATCAAACTGTGGCAATAATGTCAGCAATTTCTGGCTAATTCTTCCTACTTCATAGTTATGCGCATCATACCATGCAACTGATGACCAAAGGCGAAAACCTCTGCCTTTACCACATACTTTACATTACCGACCTCATCATAAATATCATAAGTGTCGCCCCAGGAAAATATTCTTTGCTTAATTAAAAGTTTCATTATCTCTCCTCATATAAAACGTTAATAATTTGTTATACTATTATTATATTGGATAATGTATCAACTTTAAATTCTATAAAAGCGCACGTTTTCCCTTACCAACGTGCAGATTCCATAAAATTCCCCAAAGTAAAAAACCTCTTTCGTCAAGCCTACACCTGACAAAAGAGGTTTCATTATTACTTTATTCTATAAATGTCCGTTGGAAAAACGTCCCACGTTTTCCTCCTGCTCCTTGGAGGTCTTTGTGTCATCCGTCACTGTAACATCCACAGTGCTTGCTTCCTCAGTAGATGCGGAGGCTTCTTCTTTACGTTCTTCCGCAGCTTCAGGCGCTTCTTCTGCCGCATCGCCCTCTGCAGTGTCTTCTTTCACATCTTCCGCCTTCCCTGCATCCTCGGAAACTTCCGCATCGGTATTCTCTGCACCTTCTGCATCAGGCTTCTTTGAATCCTCTGCACCTTCGCCGTCCTTCTTCTCCTCCGGTTCCGGGATACCCTTCTCCTTACGGAAAATCTGCATGAATTCCTTACCGGTAATGGTTTCCTTCTCTATCAGGAACTCGGCCAGTTTATCCATCAATTCACGGTTCTCACGAAGAAGCTTAAGTGCCTTCTCATAGCTTTCTTTCAGCATCTTGACTACTTCCTGATCAATCTCTGCTGCAGTAGCATCACTACAATTCAGATGTGCAGAACCATCCAGATAACGGCTCTCCACTGTTGCCAGACCTATCAGGCCAAACTTCTTGCTCATACCGTATTGTGTTACCATGGACTTGGCAATATTGGTTGCCTTTTCTATATCATTGGAAGCTCCGGTGGTCACTGTATCGAATACAATTTCCTCTGCGGCACGGCCTGCCAACAAACCTACCAGCATATCGCGAAGCTCTGCTTCCGTATTCAGATATTTTTCCTCTTCAGGCACATGCATTACATAACCCAAAGCCCCCATGGTACGGGGAACTATGGTAATCTTCTGTACCGGCTCGGAATTTTTCTGGAGCGCACTTACCAACGCATGACCCACTTCATGGTAAGAAACAATTCTTCGCTCTTCCTTACTCATAATGCGGTCCTTCTTTTCTTTACCTACCAGCACCTGCTCTACTGCCGCAAACAAATCCTTCTGACTAACCAGCTTACGTCTTTCCTTTACTGCATTGATAGCTGCTTCGTTAATCATGTTAGCCAGGTCTGAACCGACTGCACCACTGGTTGCAAGTGCAATCTCTTCCAAATCTACGGTTTCATCCAGCTTTACACCCTTGGCATGTACCTTCAGAATCGCTATACGACCTTTCAAATCAGGCTTATCTACGATAATTCTGCGGTCAAAACGTCCCGGACGAAGAAGTGCCTTATCCAGTATCTCCGGACGGTTGGTTGCCGCCAGAATAAAAATACCCTTGGAGCTGTCAAAACCATCCATCTCCGACAACAGCTGGTTCAACGTCTGCTCACGTTCCTCATTTCCACCGCCGTATTTAGAATCACGGCTACGTCCAATCGCATCAATTTCATCAATAAAAACGATACAAGGTGCATTCTTTGCCGCCTCCTTGAACAAATCTCTTACACGGCTGGCACCTACACCTACATATAACTCTACGAAATCCGAACCGGTCAGGGAGAAGAAAGGCACCTTTGCCTCACCTGCTACCGCCTTTGCCAACAAAGTTTTACCGGTACCGGGCGGTCCTACAAGCAATGCTCCCTTAGGCTGTTTTGCACCAATTTCCACATACTTTCCCGGATTGTGCAGGAAATCCACCACTTCAATCAGTGAGTCCTTTGCCTCGTCCGCACCTGCCACGTCCTCAAATGTAACACCGGTTTCCTTCTGTACATAAACCTTGGCATTGGTTTTGCCCACGCCCATGGCTCCACCGCCCATTTTGCGGAACAGGAAACCAAGCAAAATCCACATAAGTACCAGTGGCAGCACCACGGTAATCAGAATATTCATAATCAGATCGCCCGCACTGGTGGTAATACCACTGATGACCACACCCTGGTCCAGGGCTCGCTGGGTCACAATACTTTCGGATTCAATCATCACCGCTGAGTAAACTGTTTTGACACTACCAAGATACAGGCTGTACAACCCTTTTCCCTTCGTATCATCTTCTTTCTTCAGCGTATATTTAATGATATCTCCGTTAATCTCTATTTCGTCTACTTTTCCACCTTCCAAGTCTGTGATAAACTCCGAATACTTCACTTCCTTGGTAGTGGTACCGCTTCCCATCAGGCTCCAGAAAACAGCCATCATAATCAGCGTAAACAAAGCCATCATTACGATAGCCATGACCCCGGGACGCTTGGGATTTTGATTATTGTTATTTCCCGGACCACTGTTTCTATTTTGATTTTCCATAAATTAACTCCTCGCGAACATAATACACATAATATTCATATTGTACCATTTTTACAAACAGAATCAATAGAATAAATGTGAAATCGCGGTCACATATCTAAAAGATTTATAAACTTTTCTGCCTTATGACAAAAACTGCTTGATTTTTTCTTCCAATTCGTTTGCGGACATTCCTCCCACAAAGGTTCCCACAGCTTCTCCGTTTTTGAAGAAAACAAAGGTCGGAATACTTGCCACACGATATTTCTGGGCAATCTCCATGGACTCGTCCACGTCCAGCTTACCAATTTTCATCTGTCCGGCATACTTCTCTTCCATTTTATCTACAAGGGGTGCCATCATCTTACATGGTCCACACCACTGTGCAAAAAAATCTACCAATACCGGCACATCTGATTTTAATACTTCTGTTTCAAAATTCTGTGTTGTAAATTTCATAGTCATACCTCCTTTTATTATATGTTTCCCCACGAAAACACTATCTATGAATAATATATTTACAAATCGGATTACCCATGGAAGAAAATTTTTCTTCGTATTCCGTCATAACATTTCCTACCATTAACGCATCATCTTTGTGTAAATCGTAGGTAATCACATCCGCCGTCCAGCCTGCCGGTTCCAATTCTTCTACAGCAAAATCAAACAAATCACGATTGTCTGTTTTAAATTCCAGTCTGCTGTCCTTCTTCATAATCTTGTCATAGCGGGCAAGAAACTCTCTGGAAGGAAGTCTTCGCTTGGCATGACGGTCCTTGGGCCACGGATCTGAAAAATTCAAATATATTTTATCTACTTCTCCGACACCGAATACCTTGTCTACATCTTCCGCATCCATACGTAAGAATATCAAATTAGGCAGTTCCTCCTGCTCCATTTTCTGTACCGCACGCAAAAGAACTGTGGAATACTTCTCCACTCCTATATAGTTGATATGGGGATGCAGCTTAGCCATGGCATGAATAAACTGTCCTTTTCCCATACCAATTTCCACATGTATCGGATGGTCATTTCCAAAAACTTCTGCCCATTTTCCGGGCATTTCAAACATCTGCTCCTCCGGAATTACATATTTACTTTCTGCAATCATCTCTCTGGAGCCTGTAACATTTCTTAAACGCATTGCTTATTTTTCCCTCTTTCGTTCTTTTCACGAACAGTATAACGTAATTTTTACAAAAATACAATAAAATTGCCTTTTTTCATAAAAGCGGTTTAGTTTTTTTTCAAAATAGTGTATCATATATTTACTATGTTATTGAAAGGTTTTTACTTTATGTCGCGTCGTTATTTACATTTATCCTATAAATTACTTCGGCAACTGGGATGTTGTATTATCGGTCTTAGTCTGTTCAGTACTTCCGTTACCGTCCATGCCGCCTCCATAGTGGAGGAGAATATGGCATTCAATCAGGCCATTCCCATAGAATCCAACGAACGTACTGCCTGGCCGGAGGGACCTGTCATCAGCGCTGCTTCCGCCATATTAATGGAAGCGGAAACCGGTGTGATTTTGTACGAAAAGAACATCCATGAAAAACACTATCCTGCCAGTACCACGAAAATACTAACCACCCTGATTGCTGCAGAAACCTGTGCCATGGACGAAATGGTAACCTTTTCTTACAAGGCCACCCACGACATTGACCCGGGCAGCAACCACGTAGGTATGGATGCGGACGAGCAGTTACCTATGGAAGACTGTCTGAAAGCCATCCTGATTCGTTCCGCCAACGAAGTATCCTTCGCTGTGGCAGAGCACATTGCTCAGGATGATTGGGAAGCCTTTGCGCCTATTATGAATGAGCGCGCGGAGGAGCTGGGATGTCTGAACTCTAACTTTGTCAATCCCAACGGTCTGCCTAATGAAGAGCATGTAACTACTGCTTACGATTTAGCTATGATTGGTCGTGCCTTTTTTGATAATGAACTCTTGTGCAAAATGACTCTTACCAAGCAGTTGCACTTGTATCCTACAGATGTACAGCCGGACGAAATCTGGGAGAACAACCAGATGATGTTGCTTCCGGGCAAAGAATATGCTTACGAATATGTTATCGGCTGCAAAACCGGCTACACCAATGCTGCCAGAAGCTGTCTGGTTTCCTGCGCAGAAAAAGACGGATTGAAACTAATCTGTGTGGTTTTAAAAGATGAGGCGCCTTATCAGTACGAAGACACCATTACATTATTTGATTATGGTTTCAACAATTTTGAAAAAAGAAATGTATCCGAAAACGATACCAAATATAACTTGGGAAGCAACTCTCCCTCCTACAGTGAGTATGACATTTTCGGCAATTCACAGCCGCTTTTGTCCATGAACACTTCGGACTATTGTATTCTTCCCAAAAATGCAGATTTTTCTGCCCTGAAAGCCTCTGTTTCCTACGATACGGATTCTGCAAGAGAAGCAGCCATCGTTACCTACACTTACCACGATACTTACGTAGGCAGTGCGGGTATTGAGTTTGCTCTGGACAAGCAGGCAGATTACAATTTTGAAATCACGCAAGATTCCGCTTCCCAGACTACAGATTCTGCGGATGCCACGGAAACAGAAGATAAAACAACACCCACCGAACCAAAAGAATCAGAGGAAGACGCACCTTCCTTCTTCTTTATAAACATCAAGAAGATTCTGATTGCAACAGGATGTCTTCTGGGTGTGGGCCTGTTAATTTTAATCGTAACTGTCTTTTTGAAAAACTATCAGATAAACATTCCTTCCCGCAACCGACGAGTTGGCAGACGCAGAAGGAAACGCTCCTCCCTCTACAAAGACGATTTGTCTGTTGACCTTCGCAAAAAGAGGAAGCAACAGATTGCAGAAGCGAAAAGAAGACAAAGAAAAGCAAGACGAGGTTAATTCCCGTCTTGCTTATTTTGTTTCTCCGCTATGGCCTGCTGCCATCCGCTTCTTTTTACGAGCCTCCTGCACATGCTCTTTCTTATCGGTAATTGTTTTCACATCCTCTTCAGATATGAACTTTGTAGTCTTTACCACAAACACTTCTCCGGAATCCAGTCTCTTAATCCGAATCTTTCCCTTTAAGAATCCATGCTTATCACAATGGGCCACACAATAATAATTCTTGGTATTTGCCGCAAACCACTTTACCTTCTTACGCAGATTTTTGTGGCAGATATAACACTTACTGGAAGAAACCTCCCTGTCCGCAAAAGCCTCCATCTTATCCGCAAAAACTCTGGAGATAAATTTAGCATACGTATCAAACTGTGCTTTTACTTCATCCTCACGTTTTCTGGGCGGATTAAAAAAATCATAGGAGACATTACCAAAAACATCCTTATCCTTCAATGCTGCCATTACCTTTGCCGTATAATATGCATCACTGAATGCGCGATGAAAAGGAATGTCCTTCTCTATCTGCAAATAATCCACTGCCCACTCCAAGGTACGTCTGGTCTTACGATCTTCAAACGCTATGCTGAACAGCTTCTGTACATCTAAAAAGGGAATTGGCTTGTCCGAAAGAGGCTCCATATCATAATATTTCATATTCTTCTGAAGCTCCCACAAATCCAAGGGTCCCCATGTACAAAAGGTATACTCCCCCGTACCGCACCACTTCAGGAAACTACGCATTACCTGTACGAAAGGCTTTCCATAATTCAATTCTTCCATACGCATGTGAATAAGACGACTGGTAATATGATTCATCTCATGGTACACCTGAGGTTTCACCAATCTGCTGAATTCACCTATAGTCTCCAATTCACCATTCAGTTTAATGGCACCCATTTCGATAATCTCGAAGGGCATCGCCTCACATTGCGCTTCTTTTCCCGTATTGCTTTGATTCCACTCCAAATCCAGTACGATATAATTCATGTCAACCCTTTCACATTTCCAAAGAAATGTTGCTATACATTAGTTCCCATCTATGTTAAAAATGCTCTACCCAGGTATGTGCCAAATTTATCCAAGAGGTACATTCCTCCTGCATTGCACCACCTTCTGCATTGGAAGTCAGCTTATTGGCCAGTCCCAATCCATGACTTCCTTTTGGATACATATGAAATTCTGTCGGAATTCCGGCTTTTCGAAGTGCCCCCACCAGTAAAAGGGAATTCTCTACCGGCACCGCCTCATCTTCAAAGGTGTGCCAAATAAACGCTTTGGGCGTATTTGCATTCACACGTTTTTCCAAAGACAAATACTCACCCAGCTCTGCTTCTTTTTCACCTAACAGGTTCTCAAAAGAACCTCTGTGTGCAAATTCACCAGAGGTAATTACCGGATAACACAAAATCATACCATTCGGGCGTAAACACTCCTTGTCTTCTGCCCCTACGGCTTCTGCTACAAAATCTTCACTCCAAAGCATTCCGTAAGAAGCCGCCAAATGACCACCTGCAGAACACCCCTGCACAAAGATTTTGTCCGCATCCACATGCCACTCCTCCGCCTTTTCACGAATCAGCTTTACGCAAGTAGCCACTTCCAAAAGAGCAGTGGGGTACTTAGCCGGTGCACAGGAATAACGAAGCACCGCCGCATGATAACCCATAGCCAAAAACTGTAGTGCCATAGCCTCTGCTTCCCTGTCAGAAGTATGCCAGTAGGCACCTCCCGGACAAAGTAAAATCAAAGGTCGCTTATCTATGCCGATTTGGTCTGAATACTCCTGTATATATGTTACTAATTTGGTGTCAGGCAATGAGCCTTCCACTTGAATAGAATATGTGCTGTGAATCATTTCTTAGCTCCCTTCGTGGTCGCTTGATTTTTAGTAAGCCCGTCCCCAGTATACCATCTTCTTCGCGGGTGCACCACAGCATACGCAGGTTTCTGCCAGCTGTTCCTGTTCAAACGGCATACAACGGCTGGTTACGCTGAGCTTCTCCTTAATTACATCTTCACATGTCTGCTCACCGCACCACATAGCCTTAACAAAACCTGCCTTTTCATTGAAAATCTGCTCTAATTCTGCATAATTCTTTGCTACATAGGTATGCTCGTCTCTATGCGCTCTTGCACGCTCTAACATTTCCTTCTGCATGGTATCAAGTACTTCTGCTACCTTTGCTTCCAGCTCATCTAAACTTACTTCTATCTTTTCTCTGGTGTCGCGACGGCAGATGACACACTTGTTCGCTTCCATATCCTTAGGACCGATTTCCACACGAACAGGATAACCACGCATTTCTGCCTCTGCAAACTTCCAGCCCGGACTCTTATCACTGTCATCCACCTTTACGCGGAAGTTACTCTTAAGCTTGTCACGAAGCTCGTAAGCCTTATCCAGAACGCCTTCCTTCTTCTGCTGAATGGGTACGATACAAACCTGTACCGGAGCCACCTTAGGAGGAAGCACCAGACCTTCGTTATCACCATGCACCATGATGATAGCACCAATCAAACGGGTAGTCATACCCCAGGAAGTCTGATGTACATATTTCAAGGTATTATCCTTATCTGTAAACTGAATACCGAACGCTTTAGCAAAACCATCACCAAAGTTGTGGCTGGTACCGGACTGCAAAGCCTTACCGTCATGCATAAGAGCTTCGATGGTATAGGTTGCTACAGCACCTGCAAATTTCTCCTTCTCGGTCTTCTGACCCTTTACTACAGGAATTGCCAGAACATTCTCCAGGAAATCTGCATATACGTTTAACATCTGTACGGTTCTTGCCTCTGCATCTTCTGCTGTTGCGTGTGCAGTATGACCTTCCTGCCACAAGAACTCTCTGGAACGTAAAAACGGTCTGGTTTCCTTTTCCCAACGCACTACAGAACACCACTGATTGTAAACCTTCGGCAAGTCTCTGTAGGACTGAATATCGTTCTTATAAAAATCACAGAATAATGTTTCTGAAGTAGGTCTGACACAAAGTCTTTCCTGTAAAGGATTCAATCCACCGTGAGTTACCCATGCAACTTCCGGTGCAAAACCTTCTACATGATCCTTTTCCTTCTGAAGCAAAGACTCCGGAATAAACATCGGTAAGTATACATTTTCTACACCGGTTTCCTTAAACATTGCATCCAACTGCTTCTGAATCAGCTCCCAAATAGCATATCCTGCAGGCTTAATAACCATACATCCCTTTACGCTGGTATAGTCAATCAATTCTGCCTTTTTTACTACGTCCGTATACCACTGTGCAAAATCCACATCCATGGAAGTAATCGCTTCCACCATTTTCTTATTGTCTGCCATGACTTATCTCCTCTTTTATATCATTTTGTTGACGCATTGTTCGTACACAAAAATAGTGGTACGTCAAGTCTCCCCCAAGGGGCCGAAACTTCGGCGGTACCACCCTAATCAACGCCTACACATATTTACTTTATCATAGGATATATATGCAACATTTGTCAAGGGGGAAAGTGACTTATGAACCATTCTCAATATAAAAAACCGGGCAGATTTCTCCGCCCGGTTTCACTACAAATCTCTATACAATTTATGCCTTGCCCTCAGAACCAAGAACTGTCTTAATCTTGTGAGCAACTACTTCCTTACAGTAAGCACGACCATCGGTCAGATACTGTCTGGGATCAAAGTGGTCAGGATGTGCAAACATATGCTCTCTGATACCTGCAGTAAGACCAAGTCTTAAGTCAGAGTCAATGTTAATCTTACATACTGCGGATCTTGCTGCCTGACGAAGCATATCCTCAGGAATACCGATAGCATCTTTTAATGCACCACCATTTGCGTTGATAATATCAACATAGTTCGGAAGTACGGAAGACGCACCATGAAGTACGATAGGGAATCCCGGAAGTCTCTTGGAAACTTCATCCAGAATATCAAAGCGAAGCTGTGGCTTCTGACCCGGCTTAAACTTAAATGCACCGTGGCTGGTACCGATAGCGATTGCCAAAGAGTCAACACCTGTTCTCTTCACAAAATCCTCTACCTGCTCCGGCTGTGTATAAGACTCATGTCCGGATTCAACCACTACGTCATCCTCGATACCCGCAAGTGTTCCCAGCTCACCTTCTACTACTACGCCTCTTTCATGAGCGTAATCAGCTACTCTCTTGGAAAGCTCAATATTTTCTTCATAAGGAAGATGAGAGCCATCAATCATAACAGAGGTAAAACCACCGTCGATACACTGCTTACAAATTTCAAAATCTGCACCATGGTCCAAGTGCAAAGCAATGGGAATACTGGTCTCTTCCAAAGCCGCCTGTACCAAATGTACTAAATAAGCATGCTTTGCATACTTTCTTGCTCCTGCAGAACACTGAAGAATAATAGGAGATCTCAGCTCATCTGCAGCTTCGGTAATCGCCTGAACGATTTCCATATTGTTTACGTTGAAGGCACCGATTGCATATCCGCCTTCATAAGCTTTTTTGAACATTTCTGTCGTTGTAACTAATGGCATTTTCATTCATCCTTTCTATATTTGATTTTTATGTATTGCTTCCCTTTTATTATAACAGATTTTGGTAAAAATACAAAGACTTGTCTGAAAAAATCTGCCAAAATTTCCACTTCCTAAAACACTCTGATTGTATTACCGCCCGTCCAGGTTTCACCCGGCTCAGCCACGTTAGTGTAAGGTCTCTCTGACAATTCGCCTTCATAACCCTCGTAGTCACAAATACCATACCAGGGCTCCAGACATACATAGGATGCTCCGTTGTCCGGCATGGACCATACGCCCCAAACCGGCGCGTCGCATTCCACACGCACGTATTCCTTGCCAGCCTCATCGCACAGTCCCACTGCTGTTACACCTTCGCCATCAAATACCAATGCATCACTGTCAAAGGTATGCTCGTCGATTTTCACCAGACTGTCTTCCACATCCAGCATCAAAAGCTCGTCGGTTACCAGACCTTTTTCATTGATACGCAGGGAGAAAATCATATTTTTATGTTCTGCCCCAAATAATTTAATCTGCTGACCGGTTCTGCCCTCACCCTTTAACGGGCAGGCAAATGCCGCATGACCGCCTACGGAAAAATACATGGTATTGTCGCCGGTATTCTTCACATACCAGTTTTCTCGTACTGCATCTTCCTGCAAAATATATTCAATATCCAGAATAAAGCGGAAAGGATAGTCTGCATAGGTTTCCTTGGTATCGGTAGTGCGAAGTACTATACGGTCCGCCTCCTGCTCCACGATTTCATATGCCACACGCTGGCCAAAACCATGCTTCTGCGCAGGATATACCTTTCCTTCGTAAGTATACTTCTCCTCTACCAACTTACCGATAAAAGGGAACAAAAAGGGCGCCGTTTTGCCCCAGTACGCCGGATTGGCACACCACATATATTCCTGTCCGGTTGCCTTTTTTACCAATGACTTAATCTCTGCCCCAAAGGTTTCAATTTCTACTTTTACGGTTTCATTCTCTAAATACACTCTCATAATCTAATATCCTCCAAACTCCTTTGCGCATCCTTATTCACAAGGAAACTTCATTCCCCACTGTGCGCGCATAGTATCCAACAATTCCATCATTCGCAAGGTTTCACTGTGCGGCATTTCTTCACACTCCAATTTTCCCTGCTTCAATGCCTCCATGCAAGCCAGCACTTCATATTCATAGCCATTAATCTGTTCCGGACGTTCTATGGTTTCCCACAAAGTATCGTCACTTCCATATACCTTAATGGACTCTATGTTATTGGTATTTACTACCTCAATTCGTCCCTTCTTGCCATAGAAAATGGCACCGTTATGGGTCATGGAACGCATGTTGCTGTGAAGCATGGCTATACAACCGTTTTCAAAGACGAGTGTCATGCTGTTGGCCCAGTCCACACCTTCCGGCGATAATACTGCTGCCGAACTCACCTGTTTCACCGGACTCTTTATGGACATTAATGCAAAATTCAAAGGATACACTCCCAAATCAAGCAGCGCGCCACCTGCCAGCTCCGGCTTCACCAGACGCTCTCTGTGCTCCAAGGTCAATCCAAACTCAGCAATCACAGAAGTCACTTCACCAATCACTTCTCTGGCAAGCAAATCCTCCAAGGTCTTTCGCATGGGCTGGAATCTGGTCCAAAAAGCTTCACACAAAAATACTCCTTTTGACTCCGACAGTTCTACTAACTCGCGAGCCTGCTTTGCATTTACGCAAAAAGCTTTTTCCACCAATGCAGGCTTTCCGTTCTCTAAACATAACTTTGCGCACTCATAGTGGTGGGAATGTGGTGTAGCCACATAAACCAATTCCACCTCCGGATCCTTCACCAGTTCTTCATAAGAACCATAGGCTTTTTCAAATCCATACTGTTTCGCAAAAGCTTTTGCCTTTTCCAAGCTTCTGGAAGCAACCGCATATTTTTCCACCTCCGGCAGCTGTGATATTGTAACCGACATCTTTTCCGCTATCCAGCCTGTCGCCATTATTGCAAATTTCATACCTTCACACCTTCCCTTTCCACATATTTCTCCTCATATTCTAACACAAATCTGCGCTTTATCCACAACAATTCTTCCAGTTGTAACAAAACATAATAAAGTATCGCTCTGGCTTCAAACTCTTCTCTGGTCTTTGGCAACTCCTCTCTGCGCATTTGCTCACTTAACTGCTCCAGCCTGTCCAAATACTCTGTTACCGTATTATACTTGTGATAGGCCTGCTCCAGCTCTGTCAAAAAGTCCGCTACTGCCTGTGCCTGCGTCGGCAGAAAACCAATCTGCATAATATTCGCATAGATTCCCTTCAGCACCACTGCCTGCTGTTCCCGCATACGTATATAATCCAGTTCATAGTTGCCTCTATCCAAAAAAGAATTGTTCTTGTTTGCCACCGCACAAAGCTTGGCCTGCTGTATGGCATCATCCAGATCCTCAAAACGATGCACCCGGTCACAAGCCCGGTGGGGATTCGGCAGCCACTGTGCCATTCTGCGTAATATATCCTTAATCTGGTCATCCACCACCTGTGCCAACCGCTCAAAATCTGCATCCTTTCTGCGTAGGTGAAGATTTATCAAGATACCGATACCGGAGCCTATGATAAACAAACCCGTTTCATTCCACAACATTCCAGGTCCCATATTTCCGGCATTCAGGAAATGTGAAATCAATACTGCTGCCGTGGTAATTCCTTCCTGCAACCCAACCACCATGCAGAAAAAAGCAAACAGAAGCAAATATACTGCAAATGCCACCAGCGTGTAACCCAACAGTCGAAAACAGATTGCCGCTATCAAAAGCGCCGAACCATAGGCTGCTCCTCTTCGCAGCACCGTCCGAAGCGTCTCCCGCTTAGTATTTTGAATACTAAGTATGGTTATAATACCTGCTGTTGCAGAGGATTGAAAACCCAGCTCCCCTGCCAGGAATATGGCAAGCAATGCTGCCAACGCTATTTTAATACTCTTTATCAAATGATTTTTTAAATGTTTACGTCTTTCTTTCATGTCTCTTTCCTGTCAATTCGCTAAACACCACAGGTTTCCACGTCCCGAAGCTCCGGGAAATCACAATAGGTTATCCGGGTAAAGTCCGTGGTAGAAATCTCCATTACACCTCTATCATAAATAATATCCAAATCTTGCACATCTACACCCTTAATCATTATTTCTCTTTTTGCAGAACGAACAATAAGTTCCTGCTCCCGGGCATCAAATTCTATTTCCAAACCGGTCTCTTCCACCAGTTCACTCATCTGTGGCTTCTTCAAGCCCTCTCTGATAAACTCCGGCAATACCTGTTTTAACACCAAGCCATCCCCGGTCTCCTTCAGGGAAAAATATCTGGGCAGTCCCAGCACTCCGGTGGTCTGCTCCGCAACACACTCCGTTTTCAGCCAGGGCATACTCATCACCTTATCTCCTACACCGAAATAGGTCTGCGCAGCATAAGCCAAAGAAGGCTTACTTTCACCATTCTCGTAAATTCTCTCATAGGCAATTTTACGCTTTTGGGTCTGGGTAAACTTATATCCGTCAAAATCCCCCACATAGTAAGAGCCGTCTGCCGCCCAAAAGACCCACTTGCTTAAGTCACTTCCTTCTACCGGCAACTTAAATAAATCCGGGCACTCAAATCCGCCTTCCAAAGTCAGTCTCTGAGAAAGCGTAAACTCCTCTAAATCTTTGGAACGAAAAATTGCAAAGTCCTCATTTTCCAGCCAAAGCACCAGAACAAAGGCACCAGACTCCTCATGCCAAAACACTTTGGGGTCTCTATTTTCTGCTGCCAAAGAGTTAAGCACCGGCCCGCCAAACTTCACATACGTATTTCCCCCATCTACACTATAGGCCATGCGAATGGTAAATTCTTTCCCTTCACTCTCTTCATTGGTACCGCCGGCCGCTGTATAAAACAGGAGTAATGCATCCTTGGGAAGTCCTAACAACCCTCTTTCATTTACGATACCACACCCTGAAAACATGGTTCCGTTTTCGTCCGGGAAAAGTACCGGTTCCAATTCCTCATAGCTTAAAAAGTCTTCGGTTCTTGCATGTCCCCATGTCATATTTCCCCACTGGGTACCGTGTGGATTATGCTGAAAATAAATCTCATAGATTCCATCATGATAAATAAGTCCGTTAGGATCATTTATCCAGCCATATTCCGCCGCAAAATGAACTTTAGGATAACAATTTTTCTCTCTTTTCATTGTATATTCTCCTGTCAGACACAAATAGTTTAAGGTTATAGTAAAAGTGTACTAAATCACTATAAACGTGTCAAGAAAGGGGATTGTACCAAATTATTTTTACTCTGTTTTATGGTATATTTCTCTATTATTTGATACAATGTACAAAATATACTTTACCGCTTTTCACCGATTTGGTGTAAGGTCAGGTGTACCCTACAGAAAGGTATCATTATGGAACGCATACTAACCTACCACATAACTGAACAGGATGCCTCACAATCTATTGAACAGTATTTAAAGACCCGAGGCTATTCCTCCCAGTGCATTAAAGAGTTGAAAAAGATGCAGGAAAGCATTTTAATTGACGGGCGTTGGGAATATGTACGTTATATTTTGCAGCCGGGAGATACCTTGACCGTACACGTACAGGAAACCGATGTTTCCGAAAAAATTCCTCCCGTGGAAATGGCTTTAGATATTGTTTATGAGGACGAAGATATTATGGTAATTAACAAGCCTGCCGATATGCCGATTCATCCTTCACTGAACAATTATTATAATTCCTTGGCTAACGGACTTGCATGGTATTTTGAAAAGCAAAATAAGCCCTTTATCTTCCGCTGCGTCAATCGTCTGGACAGGGATACCTCCGGACTTACTATTATTGCCAAACATATGCTGAGCAGCGGTATTTTGTCTTCCATGGTAGCTGAACGCTCTATTCACCGGGAATATCAGGCAATTGTTCGCGGAAAGGTGATACCTGAAGCCGGCACTATTGACGCACCTATTGCCCGCGTGGCAGATTCCATCATAGAACGAACCGTCGATTACGAAAAGGGCGACCGGGCGGTTACCCACTACGAAACCATTGCATACAAAAATGGGCACTCCCTGCTTTCCATTCATTTGGAAACAGGTCGTACCCATCAAATTCGTGTGCATATGAAACATATTGGATTCCCTCTTATCGGGGATCACTTATACAATCCTGACATGGAACATATGACCCGTCAGGCACTTCACTCCTACCGTCTGCAGTTTACTCATCCTATTACCGGCGAGGCGATGGATTTTGTTGCACCATTGCCGGAGGATATGCAGAACGTGCTGCGCTGAGAAACTTTTTTATGCTTTACTTACTATTCTTCCACTACACTGATAGACTCAATTACCGGCTGATTCTCCGGAAGCACCGTACCGTTATTGTCTTCTACAATAGCATTCTTACAAATTTCATCTACGATTTCCATTCCTTCAATGACATAGCCAAAGCAGGCATATTGTCCGTCCAGGAAGGTAGAATCTTCATGCACAATAAAAAACTGTGAGCTGGCACTGTTTGGTTTATTGGAACGTGCCATGGAAATTGCACCTGCAGTGTGGGATAAATTATTCTCCACGCCGTTGGCTGCGAATTCACCTTTAATGGTTTCACTGGAACCACCCATACCTGTTCCGGTAGGGTCACCGCCCTGCATCATAAAACCATCCATGATTCTGTGCAAAGTCAGTCCGTCATAAAAATCAGCCTCAACCAATTCAATAAAGTTAGTTACTGTGATTGGTGCCACATCTGCGTCCAACTCCACACGAATGGTTCCCAAATCCTTCATAACGATGTCCACAAGATACTTTCCGCTTAAGTACTCGCCTTCTGCAGAATCGCTGTCCTGACCGGCTGACTTATCCTCTGTATCTTCCTGTACCTGCTCTTTGCTGCTATTATCGCCGGTTGGTTTTCCGGAAGTCATTTCTACTTCCTTTTCTCCACAACCGCACAAAAGCAACCCACATACCAGCATCAATACCAATGCCTTTACTAAATTAAACTTTTTCATAATCCTCTTTCCTTTCCAAAATTACTCCTCTGAAAATCACTACCCATTGTAACAAAAGGCCTGCCTTTCGACAAGCCTTTTCACACTTTATTCAATAACATACTGTCTCTTGTATTCTTTATATTTCTCTTCGTACTTTTCACTACCATGACGAATATCTGCAATGTATTTGTGCATATCCAAGGCACCGTACTCAGAAATTTCAATGATACATCCGGCAATGTTAGAACAATGGTCGGATACTCTTTCCAGATTTACCAACAAGTCATTCAAAACAAATCCCAACTCAATGGTACATTCATTCTTCTGCAGACGAAGCACATGGTTCAGCTTCATCTTATCAATCAACTCATCAATTACCTGTTCTAAGGGTTCTACCTCTGCAGCCTTACCGATATCATTCGCCTTGCATGCTTCGCAGGAAATACCTAAAATCATGGAAAGTGCTTCTCTCAGAACACCGATTTCCTTTTGTGCATCCATGGAGAACATGGTCTTCTTATCATGAAGTTCTTCTACTGACTCTACTACATTTACAGCATGGTCTGAAATACGCTCATAATCACCAATCATATGAAGCAGCTTGGTAATCTGCTTAGAATCACGCTCATCCAATGTGTGGGATGCAATCTGAATCAGGTAGGAACCGATAGCATCCTCGTACACATCCACCTTATTTTCCAAATCACGGATTTCTTCTGCCAGCTTCGCATCATATTTATCAAACAAAGTTAACGATCTGATTAATGCATCCGTAGCCACTTCTGCCATCATAGCTGTTACTTCCGTAGCACGTCCTACTGCAACTGCAGGGGTCTCAATCAAACGCTCGTCCAAAAGAGTAACGGTATCGTTTTCGCCCTTCTTGTCCTTGACGGTAATCACTGCCAGCTTCTCTAACTGCTTGTAGAATGGTCCGATTAATGCTACAGACAAAATCTTAAAGATAGTATGCACACCGGCTACGCCCCACATATCAATGGCCTGATTTACAATAGGGAAGTGGAAAATACCATTCAAAATATAGAACAGTGTTAAATAAACTACCACACCAATAATATTAAAATACAAGTGTATCATTGCCGCGCGTTTACCATTACGGTTTGCGCTAATAGAAGAAAGAAGCGCAGTTACACAGGTACCGATATTCTGACCCATGATAATGGGAATTGCCGCACCATATGTAATAACTCCTGTGACTGTTAAGGACTGTAAAATACCAACAGATGCAGAAGATGACTGCACAATCGCGGTTAAAACCAAACCGGCGATAACACCCAAAATAGGGTTTTCAAACATTACCAGAATCTGCTTGAACTTCTCGCTTTCCGCCAATCCGCCTACAGAATCGGACATCATGGACATACCTACCATCAATACGGAAAAGCCCAAAAGAATATTACCGACATCCTTTTTCTTACCACGCTTTGCAAACATAATCAGGCAGATACCGATTAATGCCAGAATAGGCATCCAGGAATCCGGCTTAAACCAACGAATTACATTCATGGCCTCCTGAGCACCTGCTCCCAAACCTGACAAACCGGTCAGCCATGCAGTTACTGCCGTACCTACATTGGCACCCATAATAACACCCACTGCCTGCAGCAAGGTCATCGTACCGGAGTTTACAAAACCTACCACCATAACCGTAGTTGCGGAAGAAGACTGAATTACCGCAGTTACACCCAATCCCAAAAGGAATCCTTTCACCGGATTGGAAGTCATCTTTCCAAGAATGGTCTTCAGGCTGGCACCTGCACTTTGTTTCAGTGCATCACCCATTACCTCCATACCATAAAGGAATAATGCCAGACCACAAACTAACGATAACAGATCAAATATGTCCATTTCAAATTTCCTTTCTCTCTGCCGTATATTACTTGCGCATCTATTTACCCGGATTTTACCGAATCTACATATGCGTTTACATGCATTTTACTTCATTTTACATTGTAACATACAGCTTCGAGATAAGTAAATACGTAAATTTTAAAATCAAAACACAAAGCCATTTCTTCTCTTACGCTCTTTATATCCCAGCATCACAGCGCCCGCACCGATTCCTACAGTAACCAATACCCAAAAGATAAAGTTCAGGTTTACTGCCTCAGCCAAATAAAAGAATGATGCAGATATACGGGGTACCGCAAGCATAGTAAATAAAGCGACACATAAAAATAAACAGGTATTCCTTAACTTTTCCATGATAATCCCTCTAACCAAAATCCTTTTCGTACGCGCCGCCATCCGTAATACCGGGGACAATATCATTGATAATATGTAGTAACAATACCCTTGCAGTTTTCCACCAGGGTAGGGCCCGACAGAATGTCACAACCGGTACTATTTACCCACATTACTGCAAACATTTCCTCTGCATAGCTTCTGACAGCGCGTACGATTTACCTATAGGTTCCATTTAACTGTATACTAAATACTGTGGACCCACAATATCTTCTGCGCCACATGTAGTGCATCACGGACAACTCGCTTTTTTAGGCTTCTAACCTGCCTTTTTCACTGCATGAAATGCCAACATTGATTTCGTGGCATTTCATACGCAAATATATACACCTTGCGCTATTTTTCAGTTGACATGGAAAGAATAATACACTATAACTAAATTATAGGAAGGTCGTCTTTATTCTGAGAGGGAATTATATGAACGTATCTAAGAAAATCTGTATTATCATGGCAAATATTACGGAAGATTACAGTGATGACTATGTGATAGGAATGGAAAAACAGGCTAACCGGCTGGGTTACCATACCTTTATCTTTTCCATGCCCTTATTGCATGACGCACAAACAAATTCGGAAGCAGAAATCTATCAACTGATTGATTTTGAACAGTATGACGGTGTTATCTTTTTTGAAAATTCTTTTTCTGCGTACAAAAGAGCGGGATATATGATTGAAGATATGCTTCATAAAAACTGCAAGAAACCGGTAATTGTGCTGGGAGAGTCCCAACTTCTGACCAACATTTATCAACCCGACCACAGTAGCGCGACAGAAGCACTTACGGATCATATTATTGATGAACACGGCTGTGAGCTTTTGTATTTCCTGGGCGGCGAACCTAATCAGCCTACCCTCAATGACAAAGGCTTCATCCGTTCTTTAGAAAAGCATAATTTGCCCTGTACCACAGACAATCTGATTTATGGCGGCTACTGGATGGAATGCGGAGAAGCGTTGGCCAAGGACATTGCCTACCATGTTGTAGAAAAACCTGACGCTGTTATATGTCAGGATGATACCGTGGCATTCTTTTTCATCAAAGCACTTGCCCGACACGGCATTCGTGTACCGGAGGATATTATTGTTACAGGCTTTGGTGCCCGCAGAGACTCACGGAATAACCTTCTCTCCATTACCACCTACCCCAGCAATGCAGAATATGACGGGCGCAAGGTAATGGCACGTCTCCATGCACTTATTACTCACAGTGAAGAGCCTCAAATCAGCAGTCCCAAAAACAGTCTGATTACCGGCATGAGCTGTGGTTGCGGTGACCGGAAACCCGACAATATTCGATTACAGCTGGAGCTTCACGAAAAACAACGCCTGGTGGACATTTATTACCAAAACAGCGAACTGGAAGAAAAGTTTATCCGCTGCATGGAATATAAAGATTTATACCCCATTATTTTACACTCCTCCTACTTAATTCAGGACAAGAGTTTCTTTACCATAAATGTAAAGGATGATGAAAACACCTCCCGGTGTATTTACATGCGCCACCATGTATGGGAAGATACACCCAATCTGTTTCCCAGCCATGATATTTACCCGCCACGATTACAAAAAAAGGAAGGTAAAAATATGCATGTCCTGCCCATCACCTATGACGGACAGTTTCTGGGACATGTGGTGGTTGGTTACGATGACCCCATCGTATACAATACAATCCTAAAAAAGTACGTTTCACGTCTGGGCATGGCTTTAAGCCTGATGCAGAACCGCGTAAGTATGGTTACTTCCGCCTCTCCTGCCACCCCGGAGGATACCGTAACCGGACAGGTTAGTGAAGAAGTAAAAACTATTTTTATACAAAAAGAGGGAACTCTTCACAAAGTTCCCTTGGAAAACATCCTTATGTTTGAATCAGAAGGTCGTAAGACCATGGCCGTTTTAAAATCCGGCCGCTATGAAATAAAGAAAACCCTGAGCGAACTGGAAGAACAATTAGTTACTAAAAACTTTATGCGCGTCTCCAAGTCTGCTTTGGTAAATTTAAATAAAATCATAAGTCTTGCACCTGCTGCGGACCGCACCATTCTGATTACCCTTTCCGGTAAAATCAACACCCGGGTCTCCAGGAAACATGCAGCAGATTTCAAAAAGCGTCTGGAGCTTATGTAGTATGACTTCTCATGCAGGCCTCGCCTATGCCCAACACCAGAAATAAGGTAGTAGCGGCCATGGCCTGCTGAAAGCTTACCATATTATGCACCGTGTATGCCAGCACTGCCATGCCACAGGCGCCTGTCAGCGCACATTCTTTGCCGGCTTTTAAAAACCTCACCATAGCACTTATCATAATACCGGCGTATGTAATCAATCCAAACATTCCTTCGTTTACCAAAATCGTCAGCCACTCATTATGAGCATTGGTCAGATTTAAGCTTCCGAATACCTCTCTCACCAAAGCATACAGCTGTGGATTCTTTTCACTGTTTATGTATATTACCATAGCGTCCGGACCCACACCCACGATTTTACTCCACAAGTCCTGATCCGCAAAACATTTCCAAGCTGCTATCAATGTAGCACCACGACTGCTTCCCCAACTATTATCAAAAGTAAACCATGTATTCTCAGACAGAGCTCCGAGACTACCCGGTAGCTTTGTATTTACCACCAACAAAATTATGTAAACCAACATTCCTATTCCAGCCAGCCCACACATTCCATATCCTACATATGTATAAGCCTTCACCGGGGCTTTTTTCTCTGTATTCCAATACTTCACCAGGCCCCAGCCTGCCAGCGCAAACATTAAAATCACCACAGCCAGGGGATGATTAGTCAAATAATCCCACACCGGATCCTGATAGGTATATTTTTCCTCAAACCGTCCCCGTAAAAAATACACGCCACAGCAAGCCAGTCCCAGACAGACCAAACATGCCAAAACCTGCTCTACCCTTTCTCCACTTGACATAGACAACAAGTACAAACACAAAAATCCTGCCCCCAAAGCCAAAAGGCCTGACAAGCTTCCCTGAGTGATCAGTGAAGCAAAGCCTATGGTCAGCCAAACCGCCAGACCAATCCGCACATAAGTGTTTTTCTCTGCATCCGCCCAGAAATAGTACAGCACACCAAACAGAAGTATCACAATATACCCACAGTACCAGTTAATATTACCGATAGTGGATATAAATCCGGGAGAAGCATTCTCCATTTCTATCGGGCGCACACCAAACCGATTGGCAAGCTCCAACAGAAAAACCACTAAGAGGACAGGCAACCACAGCGCCGGCAGCGCCTTACTCTTTTTCCAGAATCTGGATACTGCAAAATAAATACCAACAAACATAAGCTGGGAACAGGCTCCCATGAACCATCCTATGGTTCCCTTCCACACATCACCATACACACCGACGTCCCGATACTCTGAGAAGAAATAGGACAACAGTACCGCCGCACCGTATCCCAGCACAAACTTATCTGTCAAAGACAGCTTGCCAAACGGAAACTCTTCTGACTTTTCCAGCCTATACTTTATAAAAAAAGAGAGGGCAAGATAAATCCCAACCAAAGGAAGTATACACACGAAAGCTACCAGACCGGTGCGATAAAAAAATTCATACTTATCCGTACCGATACGGGCATAGCCCTGCGTATAATAAAAAGGATGCACCACAATTATCAGAAACATATAAATACTGACAAGCAACCACAGTCCTTCTGCAAAAAACGCCTGTATATCATAACAAATATGCTGTTTTTTTCCTTTCTTCCTACGGGAGATTCCTTTGTGACTCATACATACGCTCTCTTTCGCCAATGTTATATGCCTATCATAGTAAATGCAATCTCTAAAGTCAACTTATTTCACTGCCCAAAGTACCGCCACGCTCCGACTTAACAGACGCCACATCCTCCCACCAGCCGGCACGCTGCAAGCTCAAAAAACTTTCGTACACCAATATAAATCCTAAGGGACCCTTGATTATGCCTACCACACCAAACAACTTTAATCCTGCATAGATTGCCGTCAATACGGCAAGGGGCGGTATTCCCATCCTTTTACCGATCAGCTTCGGCTCCAAAAATTCCCTGGTCAGGATACACATTATATATAAAAGGATGCATATCACGGCCCTTCCGTAGCGACCTTCCAATATTTGCAAAATTGCAATCGGCACCAACACAACACCGGTTCCCAGAAAAGGCAGTGCATCCAACGCCCCTGCCAATATTCCCCAAAAGACACCTCCCGAAATACCGCTCACTCCCAAAACCAGAGCACATAGGCATCCGATGGTTAACATAATAGTAAGCTGTGCCTTAACAAAGGTTGCAATATAACGAATAATTCCACAGAAGATTTCCAGAAATATGTGACACTCCTGTCGTTCCAACAACCGATTCATAATACGGTCATAATCCTTTGCCAAAAAAACACTTGCCACCATAAATAAGAGAAAAAATCCGCCTACTGCCACAATATTCTTCACATATTTCACTGAGCCTGACAATACATTAGGCAGTACATTTTCCTCGAAATACACTCCCCCTTCCTGCATATATCCCAGTACCAGCTCCTCTAAATACCTACTGTCCACCCCCAGCATGCGACTGCCAAAACCGCAAATCTGCTGCACACTTTTTTCCAGTTCTCCCCACATTTCCTGTATATTAGCAATCCACCGGGGCAGATTTCCCACCATCCAGGTAGTCAACATCCACAAAAGAAGTAACAGCAACACACTAAATATTACCAACAGCAAAACCGCTCCCACCTGCCTGTGCAAGTGAAGCTTACGCTGCAGTTTCTGCAGAAACGGTCCGAATATGGTCACGAACAAAAACGCCACCAATACAGGCGCTACCAGCGGAGAAATATACTCCAGAAAAAAATACACTACTCCCACAATTAAGAGTAGTGTAATCGCTTTTGATTTTTGTAAAATTTCTGCCATACCAACCATATCCTTCCGCTTCCGATTCTTTCTATGATTAGTATGCTTCTTTTTCTTAATTTTGATGCAAAATTTTTTCATGCAAAATTTATTCATGCCAGAACTGTGGCTGTATGTTAAAGCCCAGCCTTTTACCGGTCACCGGATGCATAAACTCTACCGCATAGGCACATAACGCCACATTGCGAATTCCCAGCTGTTTACTAAGAGTCGCAGACTCCTGCGTACCGTACTTACTGTCTCCCAAAAGAGGCATTCCCGCATGGGACATTTGCACACGAATCTGATGAAAACGTCCGGTCTCAATGCGGATATCCAGAATTGCAACATTCGTCGGCACCTGAGTTCCCTCTACCACCTTATATCGAAGCACTGACTTCTTAGCCCCTTCCGTCTGTCCGGTAACCACACGGGCTACATTCCCATCCTTCACCAGGTAATCCACCAGCTCACCGTCTTCTTTTACCGGTTGTCCACAAACCATCGCATAATATTGTTTATTCAAACTTCCTTCACTCAGCTGCTTCGTCAAATGTGCCGCCGCCTTTTTGTTTTTAGCAAACACAAGCAGACCTTCTACCGGCTGGTCCAGGCGATGCACCACACCTAAATACGGTGGCTGTGCCTTGCTTTCACGATTGGCTCCCTCCGGCCTGTTCAAATACTTCTTAAGCTCACTTTCCACGTCCGGCTGTCCTACCCTGCCGCTCTGTGTCGCCAATCCCGCCGGCTTGTGACACACCAATACATGCTCATCCTCATAAATAATCTTCGTCAGCATAACTTCCCCTAAATCTTAAAGCGGTATCCCACACCCCAGATAGTTTCAATATACTGAGGCTTCGCGGTATCTGCTTCAATCTTTTCGCGAATCTTCTTAATGTGTACGGTTACGGTAGCTATATCACCGATAGAATCCATATCCCAGATTTCTCTAAACAACTCTTCTTTCGTAAATACATGGTTCGGATTCTCTGCCAGGAAGGTCAGCAAGTCAAACTCCTTGGTAGTGAAGGATTTTTCTTCGCCGTCAATGTATACTCTACGGGCAGTCTTGTCGATACGGATACCGCGAATCTCCACGATATCGTTCTGATTCTTCTGATTACTGCCCACCAGGCGGTCGTATCTTGCCATATGTGCCTTTACACGTGCTACCAGCTCACTGGGACTAAAAGGCTTAGTCATATAATCATCCGCCCCTAAGCCCAGACCGCGAATTTTGTCAATGTCATCCTTCTTCGCAGACACCATCAAAATCGGAATATTTTTCTCTGCGCGCACTCTCTTGCACACCTCAAAACCATCCATGCCCGGCAACATCAGATCCAAAATGATTAAATCAAAATCTCCCTCCAAAGCTGCCTGCAAGCCTGCATCGCCGGTATTTCGAATCTCTACCTCAAAATCACTCAGCTCCAAATAATCCTTTTCCAAATCTGCAATTGCTACTTCATCTTCGATAATTAATATTCTGCTCATTCTATCTCCTCCATTTGTCGCGCCATGCGCTTTCCTTATACACTACGCTTCCTTCTGAAGCTCCTTATACTTCCTTATTACAAAATGAATACAGGTACCTTCTCCCTCTTTACTGGTGGCCCAGATATATCCGCCATGATCTTCAATAATCTTCTTTACGATAGATAAACCGATACCGCTTCCGCCCTGTGCAGAATTACGGGAAGCATCCGTCCGGTAAAATCTTTCAAAAATCTGCGATAAATCCTTCTGAGCAATTCCCTTACCATTATCCTCGATTTCCACACGGACAGCGTCTACCTCATCCAATATACGGATGTGGATTTCACCCCTAGGCTTATCCATATATTTCACACTATTACTGATGATGTTGTTAATAACCTTCTTCATCTGCTCCGGGTCTGCAATAATCTGCGTGTCCGGATCTGCCAAATCCGTATAATTCAGAGCTATATTTTTTGACTCCAGATCCAGACCCACTTCTTCCACACAGTCCCCAAAATAATCTGCCACATTGATACAGTGGAAATTGTAAGGGATTCTGTTATTATCAATACCCGAATACATCGTCAGCTCATTAATCAGCCGGTCCATGTCCATGGCTTTATTATAAATGGTACGAATGTATTTATCCATCTTTTCCGGAGTGTCTGCCACCCCGTCCATAATACCTTCCACATAACCCTTAATCGCTGTTATAGGCGTTTTTAAATCGTGTGATATATTGCTGACCAGCTCTTTATTTTTCTTCTCATGTTGCAGATTTTCCTCCGTGGACTCCTTCAGACGCAGTCGCATATCTTCATAATTACGATACAGGTCACCGATTTCACCCTGCACATCTGTCTGTAACATATAGTCAAAATTACCGTCTTTAATTTTCTGCATGGCCACATTCAGCTCATCCACCGGTTTAAATACACTCTTCTGCATCCACTGGGTCAGCATAACGCCTGTAAAAATCAGTATCAGAAGAATCGCAATAAACATATCAATTAATAACGGTTTCGATATCAGCGAGGATATTTTAGCCACGACGAAAATCGTTCCTTGAGCGCCATCCGTAAAATAAAAATCAAACTGCTTCACATACTTATTTAATTCATTATAATAATATCCGGATTCTTCAGTGACCGGTTTATTTCCGAACGCAGGCAGCTTGTCTGCAATCCGCTTTGACGCCTCCGGATTACCGGTATAATAAATCTCTCCGTCCTTGCGCACCAGAATATATGCAGACTTGCCGGCTATGCTTTTGTTCAGCTTTTGCAGGTATTCCTTATCTTCCAAACGGGTAATATCCACCTTCGCCTGCTCTACAATCTCGTCATAGGTTTCATCCGCAGTTTCCGCAAAGGTTTGAAAAGCTTCCAGAATCAATGTATAATCCACGTTCTGTAATGTATGCCCCTGCTGGTTATTCAACAGAAACACGCCGATAAAGCAAAAAGCTATCGTCGTCAGCACCAGCGGCAATACGATAATCGTTATCAGTGTAATCCTTAATCGAGTCTTAAACTTCATCTGCTCTGCCTCTCCCCACATTGTCTACATTACTTCTTATTAAGTATACCACATTCTATTCTTTCATGTATAAAAACTCCCAAATATTAGTATTAAAAAATTCTAAAAATTTTTTGATAATTTCTCTCAAAAAGATGTTGACAAATGACAAAAATTCGATATAATAAAATTAGTAATCGTTACTGATATTGATTTTGAAGAAAGGAGCGGTAATGGCTACACTCAAACACAGCAAGCAAAGAGAGATGATCAAAGACTTCCTGATGAGTCGCAAGGATCACCCCACCGCGGATGTTGTTTACATGAATGTACGACAACAGAATCCGAACATTAGTCTGGGAACCATTTATCGCAACCTTACCTTACTGGCAGATATCGGTGAGATTCAGCGATTACGATTAGGAGACGGCGTGGACCATTTCGACGCCGACATCTCAAAGCATTATCACTTTATTTGCAATCATTGCGGTAAAGTCATCGACCTGGAAATGGAGACCATCGATTCTGTCATGGATGTGGCAGGTCAGAAATTTAACGGTCTGATTACCGGTCATATCACTTACTTCAACGGTCTTTGTGAAGACTGTATGGAGGAAACCAAAACTGAATAAAAAAACAAAAAGAGAAGGAGAAATGTATTATGAAATATGTATGTAGTGTATGTGGTTATGTTCATGAAGGAGATGCAGCACCGGAGAAGTGCCCCGTTTGTGGAGTTCCCGCTGAGAAGTTCAATGAAATGGCAGGCGAAAAGGTTTGGGCTGCTGAACACGTAGTAGGTGTTGCTCAGGGCGCACCGGAAGATATTATGATGGATTTAAGAGCTAACTTCGAAGGCGAATGCTCAGAAGTAGGTATGTACCTGGCTATGGCTAGAGTTGCTCACAGAGAAGGTTATCCTGAAATCGGTCTTTACTGGGAGAAGGCTGCTTGGGAAGAAGCTGAGCACGCAGCTAAGTTTGCTGAATTACTTGGTGAAGTAGTAACTGCTTCTACCAAGAAGAATCTGGAAATGAGAGTAGATGCTGAAAACGGTGCTACCGCTGGTAAGTTCGACTTAGCTAAGAGAGCAAAAGCCCTTAACTTAGACGCTATCCATGATACCGTACACGAAATGGCTCGTGACGAAGCTAGACATGGTAAGGCATTCGAGGGTCTGTTAAAGAGATACTTTGGCTAAGCTACAAGCCATGCAAGTCTAAAATAGAGGAAAGCCGGAGGGCACTTGTGCACTTCCGGCTTTTTTCTATTTTAGACTTATACGGCGACAGCCGTCCAGCGAGGAAATGCGCAGCATTTTCGAGCTTAGCTTGGCTTAGCTTGGCTTAGCTTAGCTTGGCATGGCTTGCCTCACTACTGCTTTTTTGCATTTTAGAATTGACAGACAACTCTCCTTGGTTGTATAATTAATTACAGTCTTTTATTGGATTGTAACACAAAATAGCAGACAAATTGTAAAGGAGCAGATACTATGGCAAAGAAAAATGGCGCACAATCCGTTGAAGTTATTCCCGGTAGAAAAATCGTACTTTCCGCTGGTGTTGGCAAAACAAATATTGATGAATTAAAATGGCTGACCGAAACCGTCTTAGAAGAAGCTAAAAACTGGAAGCTGACCGGTTGGGCTTACATTGCAGACTGTTCACAAATGAGCCCCGTATCTCCCGCAGAAGGCGGCGAGTTGGTAGTTATGACCAAGAAATTCGTGGATGCAGGTTGTAAAGCATTTGCATTTGCAGAAGGCAAATCCATTATGTTAAAGGTACAGGCTCAGAAGAACACGGAGCGTTCTCAGACCGGCATTACAGAAGGTCATTTTGCTACCGTAGAAGAAGCTCTGGATTGGTTAAAAGAAGAAGTACATATTTAATAAAATCGGTATTACATTCCTGAGGGTAGACAGCTGTCTACCCTTTTTATGTCCCCTTTTCCTATTTTCATTTTTCGACAAATGTGCTATTATAAGTATTATTCATTTGTCCTTTGGGAGGCTGTAATGCAATCACTAAAGAAAATAATCAGCCATTATATGCATATTATTACATGGCTTTTCATGATGATAATTCTGGTCATTATCGTTATCATACAAATATCCATTGAACACTCTCGCGCATATGAAAGCTCCATTCGTACCTTTACACAAATGGAACAGGTTTTACAGGACAACCAGCAGGAGCTGTTAGATATTCAGACAGAATATGAGATCACCTGCCTGAACAATGCTGAAACCATCGCGCGTATTGTTGAGGCAGACCCGAGTGTACTTAATGATTTAGAAGAACTGAAGAAAATAGCTAAAATAACATCTGTGGATGAGATTCACTTTTTTGATAAAACCGGCTGCATCTATGCAGGTACCCATCCGGAATATTATGGGCTCACCATGGAATCCGGCGAACAAATCGGTTTCTTCAAACCATTACTGACGGATTATGACTTAAAACTGGTACAGGAGATTTCCCCCAATACAGCAGAAGAAAAATTGATGCAGTATTCTGCCATCTGGAGTGAGCATAATGAATTTATCGTGCAGGTGGGCATGGAACCTACCAATGTCATGAAGGTAACGGAAAAGAATGAACTATCCTGCATCTTTTCTCTGTTCCGTGTCAATTCCGACATTGATTATTATGCCATTGATGCTTCTACCGGAACTATCGTAGGTGCAAGTAATCCCGCATATGTAGGTATGGATCCGGAAGAATTAGGACTGCCATTAAACAAATTGAGTTCTTCTGCCAAGAGTTTTCACGCAAATATAGATGGTCAACACTCCTACTGTGTATTTCAACAAATTGACTCCAATTACATCGGACGTGTTGTGTCCAGCACTCAGCTTTACCAGCGTATTCCTATCACTACACTTGCCTTTGCCATTTGTCTGGCACTGATAGCGTTGATACTCTCCCATGTAGTCACCTATTACATGGACAAGTATGTGGTTGGCAGCATCCGCAAGATTAATGAAAAACTGGAATTTATCGCCGAGGGTAATCCTAACGAAACTATTGAACTTAAGAACTGCACCGAATTTGCAGAGCTGAGCCAACATATTAACATGATGTTGAAAAGCCTTTTGGCAAATAATAAAAAAATGTCCTATGTGCTTAGCAAAACCAATATGTACATTGGTATCTACGAATATCACCCGGACATTAAAAGAGTACGTTTCTCAGAATACACTCCTCAAATCCTTATGCTACAGGATGAACAAGTGGAACAATATGCCAACGATTCATCACTTTTTAATGAATATATTCAAAAGCTTCGAGAAAACTCTCTGGAAAACGAATCAGGCATTTACGTTCTTCCCGGAGACACAGAGCATTATGTCCGCATTGAAGAAATTGTAGAGCATGACGATGTATTTGGTGTGGTAATTGATGTCACCGCTGAGATTACCAAACTGAAAAAAGTAGAAGAAGAGCGCGATATTGACCCTCTGACTAAACTTTATAACAGACGTGGCTTTGAGATACAGTTTGAGAATCTGTTCCAGTCGCCCGGAGAATTAGGTGTGGCCGCACTGGTTATGATTGATGCAGACGGTTTAAAGGGTATTAACGATAACTACGGACACGAAAAGGGTGATGTATATTTGCAGAAAATAGCTAATATCATCAACAATTTCGGTATTAAAGGAAGTCTGGCCTCTCGATACGGCGGTGATGAATTCCTCCTGCTGCTATATGAGTACGATGACGAAGAGGAATTAAACAACACATTAAAGACTCTGTACTACATTCAGGAACACAGCTCCGCTTATCTGGGTAAGAATTTGCGTGTGCCCTTACGGTTCTCCATGGGCTACAGTCTGGCCACCCCGGACAGCGAATTCCAGGCATTGTTAAAAGAAGCTGACACGAAGATGTACGAAGACAAACGGGAACGCAAAGCAAAAATTGCTAATACTTAAAGGGATAGACAAATGTCTATCCCCTCTTTTTTAAACATAATGCACGATTACATTCTCTCTTTCAAGCAAACTACAATGTGTCAGCTTTCCTGCCGCTTCACTGTATTGTAATCTGCAGGAATCGTAGTTGCCCGACTCATATCCGTAACCATCTCCACTGTCGTTATAATACAGGAACTCCCCATCTGCTCCCGTATATACATATATTTCCAGTCCTTCCTTCATATCCATGGTGGACGGTGCAAATTCTGCCCTAGGAATAATCGCCCCGGCTTTTACAAACAGCGGGATTTTATCCAAAGGCGCCTCCACAGTAATATACCGGCCTCCCTCGTAACAATGTTTTGTGTAATAATCATACCATTTGCCCTGAGGCAGATATACCTGCACAGTAATATCCGGATTTTGATTTTCTACAGAATCCGGCAAATAATACATAGCACGGGTCACAGGACATACCATCAAAGAATCTCCAAACATATACTGCTCTGTAATATGACAGGCAATCTCATCCTCCGGATAATCAAACGCCAAGTATCTTATCATGGAGCTGTCGTCTAACCATGTCTGACCCGCCGTGGAATAAATATAAGGCATCAGCTCATATCGAAGCTTGTTAGCAGCCACCAATGCATCATAAAATACAGTTCCTTCTTCTCCAAAGTGCCAAAGCTCCCGGTTACAATCCGTACCATGCCCGCGGAAAATAGGCAGAAAGCCGCCCCACTGGTGCCATCTGACAAATAACTCACGATAACCTAAGTCTTCTGTAGTTTGGTCATAATCTCCCTTCCAATACCAGATTTCTCCATGCTTTACAAAAAATGCTCCAATATCTACGGTCCAATAAGGATGTCCGGACGCGCAAAAACCTAACCCTGTAGCAATCTGTCTTCGAAATGTATCCCATGTAGCCGCAATATCACCACTCCACAAAATTGTTCCATGTCTTTGAGAACCGGTATAACCGGAGCG
The DNA here is from genome assembly GCA_045123675.1 of Acetatifactor sp. GTDB lineage: Bacteria > Bacillota > Clostridia > Lachnospirales > Lachnospiraceae > Acetatifactor. The sequence continues at coordinate 59,931 of JBGVKL010000007.1, forward strand.
GGTAAGTATAGTTACTCGCTTCTCCTCACATGCAGCCCGCTGTCCTTCATAGATACCCATCGTATGCATTAATCCATAAGCATTGGTCATAGTTGCATCAAATCTTTGTGCCGACTCCCCTTGGTATTGTTCAAACAGCTTCCCCGGTTCCGGACGTCTCAAGCAGTTCCATTCCGGCGTAAAAGGCTCACAATTATCACACCACCATGCATCGATACCATACTTAAATAATCCTTCCTCTGTCTGCTTCCAATACAGCTCTCTGGCCTCCCCTGAAAATGCATCATAATTGGTGCAGGCGGGCAATATATATCCCTTTTCCTTATGTTGCTTGTAATTATCACTACTCTCCGCCATATTGGGCCAAATAGAGATCATAAAGTGATAATTTTGCTTGTGTAATGTTTCCAGCATAGCCCCGGGATCCGGAAAACGTGATCTGTCAAAAGTTTTCTGCCCCCACTGTCCGTCTTCCCAGGAAAACCAGTCAAGCACCAGACCATCTATACCAATACCTCGCTCACGGTACTCTTTTGCTACCTGCTCTATTTCCTCCTGGGTTTCAAATCTTTCCTTGGACTGCAAATATCCATAAGCCCACTTGGGTAACAGGGACGCCTTTCCCGTCAAAGAACGGTACTCCTTAATTACTTCGTCCATGCTGCCTCCGCCCATGAAATAAAAATCCAGCTCCTCATCCGCTTCTGTGTATATGTAGGATTCAAAACCTGTATCGTTAAATATATAAGGACTGTATGTATCCATAAGAAGACCATAACCTTTATTGGAAAGTAACAGCGGTAATGCCACTTTACGATTCGCCTGATGACAATATACTGTCTTCCCCCGCAAGGAACCATACCCTTCCTCATGCTGACCCAATCCGTAAAGAGCTTCCTTTTCCGCAAATAACAGCCTTAATTTCGTGTGATAAGCTTTTCCTGTTTCCACCAGTCGCGCTTCCTTTACAACACTCTTTTCTCCGTCAGCCGTCGCCACTTTTTCTACATCCTGCTTCTCATCCGAAAGAATGGTAGTTGTGAATTCCTCCAGCTCCCGGCTTTCCGACTCTGCTTCACGCAGTAACAGGCTGCCGTCCTTTGCATAGTAAGCGTAGCAGGCGGTTTGACGGTTGATACGAATAACCAATTCTGCAGTCTGTAACACTATCTCTTTCGCATCTTCCGAAAATGTCCACTCTGCTGACGGCACTGCAATCACGCCAGGCTTTTCCTTCTTACTGAAATCCTCCCCATATGTGTAACTCAGACGAATGCATCTGTCCCTATATGGCACTATGCGGTGTGTTGCCAATTCAGAGTACAAATATAATGCATTCCCCTTACGTTCTGCCTTCGTAATCACTCTGGATTTTTCCTTCCAAACATATAACATGATACCCCTCCATACGACTTTCCATCTTCTTACAAATATGATAAAATAGAGTTATATATTATACAAGTCAAAATACTCAAAAATATATGGAGAATCAAGTATGCGTATTGTTTTTGTAAGACACGGACATCCAAATTATGAAAAAGACTGTCTGACCGAGTTAGGACATCTGCATGCGGCTGCAGCTGCTGAGCGACTGGCCGGGGAAGGCATTGAAGCCATCTACTCTTCCACCTGTGGCAGAGCCTATGAAACGGCGGGCTACACTGCCCGTAAGCTGGGTCTGGATATCGTAAAATGTGATTTTATGAGGGAAATCAGTTGGGGAAGTAATAACGACGAGCCTCTCGCCTTTCATGGACATCCCTGGGACACAGTGGACCATATGGTTGCCAACGATGAATCCATATTAGAATCTGATTGGACAGACAAGGAACCCTTCGTACAAAACAAACTGGTAAAAGATGTGCAAATGATAGCTAAAGCTACTGATGAATGGCTGGAAAGTCTGGGTTATAAACGAGAAGGAAAATATTACCGGGCATGTGCGCCTGTAGGCGCAAGTGCAGATAATAACGGTTCTGACACTAAAAATCGCACCGTAGCCGCCTTTGGACATGGTGGCGCCTCCGCTGCGATTTTAAGCCATATATTTAATTTACCCTTCCCTTTTACCTGCTCTGTCATGGGTCCTAACTACACCGGTATTACAGTGGTTAGCTTTCCGGAGGATAAGGACTGTCTAGTCACCCCGCACTTCGAAATTTTGTGCGACTCACGGCATATTGAAGGATTAAAAGTAGAGAACATATATAATCGTTAAAATATCTAACTAACGCTTAATATCTATACGCTTGCCGGTGTCGCGGTCCAAATCAACGGATACAGTGCCACCGGTATTATTATAAGAATTCTCATTCAATCTGGTCAGAGCTGCCTGAATCAGTGTCATGGCTTTCTTGGCAACGTCTTCTTCTGCTTCCGGGTCCTCAAGTTTAACGTCCCGATCCGGCAACTGTTTTTTATCTGCCTGGGCGGTTGCTTCCGTCACTTCGCTCCGGACTGCACCGGTTTCTTCCGTCAGCTCCTCCTGTGTCGCACCTGCATCCTCTGTCAGCTCTTCTATCTGCTCTTCCTGCTTTTCGCCGGCTTCCTTCAGCATTTCCGTAGCAGCTTCCTGACGCTCACTGGTCTTCTCCGCACGCTCCTTGGCGATTTCCTGTTCTCTGGGAAGGTCCTTGTATTCCGCACTCTTTACAAACTTCATGTGCACCTTCTCAATATTAGTCAGGCGTGCCACTATCTCTTCCAGAATCGCCTTCTTCTCTCCCTTAGGAATGGCCGGATTGTTAGACACACTCTTAGCCTGCGCCAGATAACCGTTGATTTTATTGACGCGCACACGTTCCACTTCTTCCTTGGTCTTGCAACGTCGAATCTGACGCTCGTATGCCTTCATCTCCTCCTGCATGTCCCGGTACTTTTTCAAAAGCTCCGGATTCTTCTTCTGCAGGTATTCAACTTCTTCCGCAGAAAGCTTCTTTCCTGACATTACCTTATTGGCAATACCATTTGTGTATTCTGCCTCTTTTTCCTGAGCCGCCTGCTCCTTAAACTGCTCTATCATCCGCTCCTCAGGCGTAAGCTGAGCCTGGTTTTTCACAAAGCCCTTTTCCTTTTTCTGCTCTATCAGATTGTTCATGGCCGCCATCTGTACACTCTGGCGAATGGTTCCTGCTATCATTATCATAAGCAACATCCCTGTTCTTTCTCTGCAAATCCTTTTGCGCGAAATTATCCCTTTCTCTTTGTATCGGCTTGTCCGGCCTTACTCTTTAGTCCTATTTACCACAAGCAAAGAAAAACCTCTATCCGAACTCGAATAGAGGTTTTATTATACTTAAAACTATTTATACACGTCTTCTTCTATAAGCGCATGCACCGGCTGCAATAGCACTTACTACCGCTAAGCCCATGAAGAGGAATACCGTGTTGTCTTCGCCGGTCTTCGGTGAAGTTACTACAGTGCTTCCTGCAGATGTTACACTACCGGTATTGTTGCTTCCGGTACTTCCTGTGTTGGAGCTTCCGCTATTGCCGCTGCCACTGTTACTGCTTCCGCTATTATTGCTTCCGCCGGTTGTGGTTTCTTTCACCAATACATCCTGCATCGGTGTATCCTGCCAGGTGTTACCATCCTTTGAGTAGCTTACATTACCATTGTCATCAAACTTCACCCAGTACTTATCCTTGCTTTCGTCAGTATAATTACTCTTGTTGTCTGAAATTCCAATGTAGTAAGTCTCATCTCTGTCTAACTTATCAGTGGTAAAGGAAGGATCTACTACTACTTCGTAGTTCTTGTCACCGTCAGTATCTGTTGCCTTAATCGGCTCCTTGGTTACCTTGTTACCATCTTTGTCGTATACATCATAGGTTACGTCACTGTCAGTTCCCGTAGGCTGATCTCCCTTGAATACAACATCCAGTTCCAGACCTTCGTTCTTGATTAACTTATCGGTAGGTACGGTAGTTGTATAATTGCCGGTTGCCGGGTCATAATACTGAGTCTCGCCGGTAGTCGGGTCAAACTTCACCTTGTAAACATCCTCGGAAACATCCTTATAATCACTTCCGTTGGTGGATACCTTCACATAGTAATCCTTGTCTTTTTCCAAATCCTTGGTGATATCTTCACTGAACTCTACCTTCCAACCGTTGCCATTCTTCACTGCTTCGGTGGTACTGTCGGATACAGGCTTGCTTACGTTACCGTTTCCATCACAATCTTCGTAGATTTCATACTTCACGCCGCTGTTATCATTCGGTGTGGTTCCGGTAGGGCCGTTAAACTCTACGTTCAATTCAATCTTATCATTCGGAACTGCAGGGGTAGCATCCTTAGCCAAAACATCCTTCAAAGGACCATCTACCCACTGGTCAGCAGGTGCATCCTTATCGGTAGAATACTTTGCATTACCGTTATCGTCAAACTTCACCCAATACTGGTCCTTACTCTTATCGGTATAACCACTTTCATTACCGGTAATTCCAATGTAATAAGGTGTATTTCTGTCCATGTTGTCGGTAGTGAACTTAGAATCCACTGCCACTTCATAGGTATCATCGTTATTGCTGTCAGTTGCTTCAACCGGAGTAGTAGTTACCTTAGTTCCGTCCTCTTTATAAACATCGTAAGTTACCTTACTATCGGTTCCTTCCGGCTGTGTTCCTTCAAATACCACATCCAACGCAAGACCTTCGTTCTTGATTAACTTATCGGTAGGCGGAGTGTCCACATACTTGTCAGAAGCCGGGTCATAATACTGAGCCTCGCCGGTAACAGGGTCGAACTTCACCTTGTAAACATCGGTAGAAACATCCTTATAACCACTTTCATTACCGGATACCTTCACATAGTAATCCTTATCTTTTTCCAAATCCTTGGTGATATCTTCGTTGAATTCTACCTTCCAGCCATCGTCAGTCTTCACTGCTTCAGTAGTACTGCCGGCTACAGGGTTGCTTACATTACCGTTTGCATCACAGTTCTCGTAAATATCATACTTCACGCCACTGTTATCTGCCGGCTTAGTTCCGTCCGGACCATTGAACTCTACGTTCAATTCAACCTTGCCGTTAGTAGTGGTCGGCTGAGTCTGACCGGTTGCAGGAATTAAAAGATCTTCCAAAGGTCCGTCTACCCACTCAGAATCAGGTGCATCCTTATCGGTAGAATACTTTGCATTACCGTTATCATCAAACTTCACCCAATACTTATCCTGGCTCTTGTCTTCATGACTGTCATTGCCGTTATTGGTAATTTCGATGTAATACGGTGTGTTTCTATCCATATTTTCGGTAGTGAAATCAGAATCTACTACCATTTCAAAATCAGTATCGCCGTCGGTATCCTTAGCTTCCACCGGTGTGGTAGTTACCTTCGTCGGAGTACCTGTGCCGTTATCTTTGTAAATATCATAGGTTACATTACTATTGGTTCCTGCCGGCTGTGTACCTTCAAATACTACATCCAACGCAATGCCTTCGTTCTTGATTAACTTATCGGTAGGCGGAGTAGTTGTATAACCCTCTGCTGTGGAAGGGTCATCGTACGATGTAATACCATTGGCATCGAACTTTACTTTATAAACGTCTTCACTTACATCCTTAAATGTACTACCGTTATCTACTGCAACGTAATACTCTCTATTCTTATCCAAATCCTTGGTAAGGTCTGTGCCAAATTCTGCCTTCCAGTTGCCTGCAGCGTCCTTGCTGATCGTTACTGAGACACCAGGCACTGCGTTCTGGCAAGCTTCATCGGTATATACCTGATACTTCACGTTGCCACCGTCTGCATCGGTAGGTTCGCCTGCAACAGGACCGCTGAATACTACATTGATAACAATTTCCTTGTTGTCAGGTTCCTGTGTACTTCCGCCTCCTCCACCTGATGTCGCGGACTTATACAAAACATCCTTCAAAGGTCCTTCTTCCCACTTGTCAGAAGATGCATTCGGGTCTGTTGAGTATGTAGCATTACCATTATTATCAAAAATTACCCAGTACTTGTCTTCACTCTTGTCGGTATAACCACTTTCATTACCGGACATTCCAATGTAGTACTTTTCGCCTCTTTCCATGTATTCAGTAGTATCTGCTGAACCCACAACTACTTCGTATACATCGTTGTTATCGTTGTCCGTTGCTTCAACCGCCGGTATATTTGATACCTCTGCCCCGGTTTCATCATATACCTTGTACACTACCTTACTATCAGTTCCGTCAGGCTGTATTTCTTCAAATACCACATCCAATGCCAAGCCTTCGTTCTTGAATAACTTGTCGGTAGGTTCCGTAGTTGTATAGCCTGCGGTTGATGCAGGGTCATTGTACATTGTAGTACCATCGTTTTCAAACTTTACTTTATAAACGTCTTTACTAACATCTTTATACGAACTACCGTTATCTACTGCAACATAGTACTCTATATTCTTAGCCATTTTCTTGGTAAGGTCTGTACCAAATTCTGCCTTCCAGTTGCCTGCAGTATCCTTGCTGGCGCTTACTACAACACCTTCCACCTTAGTGGTGCAAGCAGGATCAGAATATACCTGATACTTTACTTTGCCGCCATCTGTATCGGTAGGTTCATCATCAAAAGGATCACTGAATTCTACGTTGATGACAACCTTATTATTAGCCGGTGCCTTTACCAATACATCCGTAAATACTGTAGTGGTAGAAGTTCCTTCTTCTGTAGCACCTGTTTCTTTACACTGCTGATACTCCACGGTACCGTCAGCACCAATCACTGCCTTAAATACAGTATCATTGTCCCGGTATTCAGGGTGAATGTCTCCCTTTACTAAATAGTAAGCCGTATCAACATCCAATTTTCCGCTTGTATCTTTAATTTCTTTCGTAACATCCTCACTGCTGATGATTACTTCGTACTTTTTAGCATCTTTATTCCATACTGCTTCTATATTTGTAAATCTTGCATCGTTTTCATCCACCGGAACATAAGTACCTGTTGCCGAATCATAAGTACACAAAGTATACTCGGTCTGGCTCTTATCGCCTACATTTACTTCACTTCCGTTATCCTTGTAGGTAAGCATAAGGCGAATTTCATCGTATTCAATCACACTGGTAGAATCCGTAAAGATGGGCCAAATATCCATTCTGTGAGATTCCTGACCGGTATGTGTAATATTTTTCGCCATTACAGTACCATTTACAGCACCCACCTTAACAGTTGCCTTAGGTGCCAAAATACTACCAAATACAGTATTCATAAACTCTACAGTACCTTCATAAGGCTGACCGTTGTCCACGATATTGTATACAATTCGACAGCTACCAAATGCTGCGGTGGTATGCTCTGAATTGCTGTATACGTTTCCGGCAGAGTCTACCGCCATAATACCGGCACCAATACAGGTCAAATCGATGGAATCATAGCCATGCGCATTAATATTAATAACCACAATACCTCTGTTGTTTACGTTAGAGTCTAACTCTGTAATCTTAAGGGTATCTCCGTTTGCATCCCATACACTATACGGAATATTAATATAAATATTAGATGTGGGATTCTCGTTCTGATTGGTTTCAATCGTATGACTGTCTAAATTATTAATGGTCGTACCGCCTTGGGCAGCCCAATTAGCACTTAACGTTGCCAGATTGGCAAGCTCAGCTGCAATGTCTACTGCCTTTACAGTATCTGTATCTTTGTAGATATTACCTCTCTTGACTTCAACTAACTTTCCGTCGAAACTAATTTTGGTAATGTTTGCACTCTGTTCTACAAGCGTATATGTTATGTTCGGCCCAATAACCAAATCACCTGTGATATTAGAATCAATCTGATGAATCGCATCAGCTACATAGGATACCTCACGATAATCCAAAGGATATGAAATCTTACCTTCGTTCATACCGGAGTTACCAATCCATGCCTCGTTCGCCATAATATTACCGTGGGTATGTACACCGGTGGTTGTTACAGATTCACCAAACAAATGCACATGAGTCGCCGCACCAAAAATATCGCCAGAGTTGTAGATATACGTTCCATAGGTAGGCGAACTTTCTGTTACATCATACTTCGGATACGACAATCCAGTAACTCCTGCTGCCTCCACATCCATCACATTCAGGCTTCCTACGGTCAGCACAGCTGCCAGCCCCAGTGCTATGGCTCTCATTCCTTTCTTAAGGCCAAACAATTTCTTACTCATCATTTTCCTCTCCTCCTAAAATCTATATCAAGTTTATCCTAGTGTCCCAGTATCATTCATACATCATAGCATAGGTTTACATAAAAATACATGGTATTTTTGCATAAACATACATGCATTTTTTCAGCAATTTGTTTACTTTTTGGAACAAATTGCGCAATTTTCTGTATTTTTGTTCATGTTCGAACAATAAAAAGGACTACCCACAACGGATAGCCCTATCTCTCAAACTCATTTTCATGCAGTTTAAAAAAGTCATAATATTCTCTTACATTTCCAAGCTGCGTCCAGCGCTTCACATCCACCGGGTCTTCGTCCATGTCGTATATCTTGGCTCCCTTCATGGAAAGCAAAAAAACCCTTGCAGCAAACGCCACAAGGGATTCTCATCCAAACAAATTATTCTGCTTCTACAACATCTGCTTCCGGAGCATTCTTCTTAATAGATTCGATACCGTTCAAGCAGCCTGCCTTTGACTTGTAGCCTTCGCCTGTAGCGATAATCTGACCGTTGCCGGCTTTCAGACGGAATCTGAACTCGCCTGCCTTATCGGTGTAAACTTCGAACTTAGGATTCTTCTCAGTAGCGAATCCTTCTACTGTCTGGTCTTCTACCGGTGCGATCGGTGCGTTCTTCTTTACAGATTCGATACCGTTCATGCAGCTTGCCTTTGCAGCATATACTTCAGATGTAGCGATAACTTCGCCATTGCCAGCCTTTAAGTCAAACTTAATACCGGTCTTAGTTTCCTTAACAACAAATTTACCCATTTTCAGAGCCCTCCTATGTAATATAATTTTTTGCTATATTAGTTGTATTAAATTATATCCTTTTTGCGTGAAAATTTCAAGATAATACATATATTTTTACGAAAATAGTCTATTTTTTACTTTGTTATTGTGCTGAAATGCGCTATACTTATGGATGAAGATATTATTCCAACACCCACAAGAAAGGAATTCAAACCATGGAAAAAATAGCAAGCTTTACCATTGATCATATTAAGTTACAGCCGGGCGTGTATGTGTCCCGCAAGGATAAGGTAGGTGCGGAGACCATCACCACCTTTGATTTGCGCATGACCAGCCCTAACGAGGAGCCGGTGATGAATACCGCGGAGATGCACACTATCGAGCATCTGGCGGCTACCTTCCTGCGTAACCACCCTCAGTATAAGGAGAAGACCATTTACTTCGGTCCCATGGGCTGTCGTACCGGTTTCTACCTGCTGCTGGCGGGAGATTACGAATCCAAGGACATCGTGCCCCTGATGGTGGAAATGTACGAATTCATCCGCGACTTTAAGGACGCGGTACCGGGTGCCTCTGCCAAGGATTGCGGCAACTACCTGGACATGAATTTGGGCATGGCCAACTGGCTGGCAAAGCGTTATTTGGACAATGTACTGTACACTATCGACGAAAGCAGATTAGTATATCCGGAGTAAAACATGAGCGAAGATATCCGCGGCTACGGTCAAAAGCTCTCCTACGGGGAGGCGCTACAGAAAACTCTCAAAGAACTTCATATTACCCAGGCAGAGCTGGCAAGGGGATTAGGTATCAATCCCCGACTTATCAGTCGCTATGTAAAAGAAGAGACTATGCCTTCCAAGGAAACCAAACAGGCTATTGCCGCCTTTATTACAGAGCACTCTACCTACCGGGGATACCAACGCATGCCGTCGGAAGCCTTTCGCAGAATGCTGCAGGATTTGTTGAATGAATTTCAGGGCGAAATCACGCAAAGACAGCTGGGGGAGGCCATTGGCAAAACCCAGAACAAAATCTGCTACTATACCAGTGGCGAAGAAATCCCCGATACGAAGCTGCAATACGAGCTTCTCACAGGCATCTACCGACTGGCAACGAAGGAAGCCGTATATACCAACGCCCACCTGAATACACTGGTTCATCTGGAAGAACTTTTGGGCATTGATTATAGACAAAGAGTGGCGCTTCTGGCCTCACGCGTGAAGGAGAACTATCAACTGCCGGAAAATCTGGGTGCGTTTATCCCCTACATGCTTTCTCTGCCGGAGAAGCTGCGGGATGTGATACTGGAGCATTTTGAAGTCTTTTATGATGATAAATTGTGGGGATATGGTGCCTGGAACAAACCACAACTCCACGGCCACCTGTTCTCGGAGGGAATTAAGCTGTTTCGGGCTCTCACCGAAGAGCAACAAGCATATATTGTGGCGAAGATGGAACCGGAGGTGCAATTACACTTTCCCGAGAAAGCATACGAACGGGCAGAATACCGCAAGATTGCCGGCTACATGCAACTGACTGCCATGGACCTGCAAGCCCTGTACTACGCATGCAGTCCCGGCGAAACTACAAGCACTACAGAGGCAGAATACATCCGCCGGATGGAAAATCTTCTGACCTACCCTAACAGCCGTTTGCTGAAGCAGGAGGAAATCGTTGAGGAGATTGCATTTAAGCTAACCCAAACTCCTTATGAATGGTACGTAAGCATGCTTCTTTACATTTACCACATCAACTGCCTGCGCGGTGACAATTGGACTCCTACCATGAAAGTCCTCTACGATGAAATGTCTGAAATGGCCTACGGTCGTAAGTATTTCGTGGAAAAATCCTTCCGGGAACGTCAGCTGGAAGCGAGGGGCGTAGAAGAAGAGGAAGCACTGATTCTGGAAGCTATTATAGAATCTCACCACCTCGAGATGGAACGTCGGGGTCCGGAAGACTTTGAAGAAGATTGAGTAACAAGATGTCTGAAATCGGTATCAGCGGTTAATACCGCTACCGGTACAGACATCTTTTTTGATGCGTGATAGTATGAATTCAAGAACAGCGGATACCGCGAACAACACTATTAGCACAAAGAGGAGGAACTCATATGTTCAGAAAACATCGCATCTCAATCGACGAAACCGCACTCAAGCAAATCATCAACGGAGCCCTCTGCTTCTTACGCAAGCAGAGCGGCTTCCCGGCTACCATCACCATGCTGGATTACAAGCACAACCGCCGTAGCGTAAGGCTCATGGATTTGTTTGATGTTTTCTACGAAGACATGTACACCTCCCTCTCCGGCGACGACTTTATGAACCTGCCTCACATCAACCATGACTGCATGCAGGTGCAGGATGCGGAGCTTCAGAAACACTCCTACCTTTTCTCCGGGGACCTGAACACAGAGTTTCACATTGCCCCTGTGGTATATCAGGGCAAAAAGGGCATCATGCTCCACGTCATGGACTGGCACAAGCTCTTTCCCAAGGACGGCGGCGAATACACCGGCTTCGTGCAGGCTAAATACCAGGCCTTCGAGGAAGACGGCAGCTGCGAATCCGAGCTGCACCTTTTATGGAACTTAATCGACCAGACCTACCGGTCCGACGACGAGTATTTCCGGCTGAACGAAATCAGCCTGACCGGTGGCTGGAAAGCCCGTTACGAATAACCTTGTCTCTCACAGAACAGGAGGACCTGCCATGTATTACAATATCCTAAACATCAACATAAACCTGATCAAAACCGGCGAAAACATCACCGAACTACGCAAGCGCGCCGGCCTCTCCGTCCGCGACCTCCAGGAAGCCTTCGGCTTCACCTCCCCCCAGGCCATCTACAAATGGCAGCGGGGCATGTGCCTGCCCACCATTGACAATCTGGTGATACTGGCTTTTTTGTTTAAAGTGAGCATGGAGGAGATTATCGTGGTGGAAGGCGATGCGTGGGGGATGAGCGCGTAGGGGGATAAGAAATCCCGCCCTATCAAAGGGCGGGTTCCTAATTGAATTTATATGCTCATGGTATCCATCAATTGCTGACTATGCACAATATTCATCAATGATAGCATAGCCATATGATGAATCGTATCGCAAACTTCAAACTCTTTCTCTACTTTCCAATGCGGTTTCCACTCAACCACATAATCATAAACATCTTTGTCCGAAATGTTCTCACGCAGTCCGGCTAATTGGTCATATGCATACAAAACCGTTGCTACTATTTCTGCCTGCTCTGTGCTTTTTACACGTCCAAACAAATCTACTGTTTTTTGAACTGCATCCCACTCTTTTTCAGAAAACTGTTCTTTTCGTATCTTGACACCTTCTGCAACACTCATGGAAATCATTCGTCCCAATTGTTTTTCAATAATCAAATTTGCATTCGCCAACGCTGTAATAGATTCATTCACTTGCGTAGAAAAGGGACCATAATTTGCTTTTGAGAAGACAAAACCGGTATCCACCCCATTTCTGGTAAGTACGTAACAAATTTTCTGATAAATAGTTCTTCCAACCTTTAATGCGTACTTCCTTTCGTTCAGTTCTCTAACCACTTGTAGGATTAAGTACCATTTCGGATTTACCTTTAAATTACTCTTTCCAATGACTTCCTCTTCGCTAAATTGTTTAGAAAGATACTCCTTGGAAATTTCCACAGTTTTTGCTCCAAACGGAGCATATATTTCCACGTGAATAGGCAACTGACTGAGCTTTTGATACATTATAGGACCTACCACATCCCATGACAACCCTCCATTACCACAACCAAGCGGCGGAAATGCAATACTCTCAATATTGTATTCTTTATAATGTTCTACAAACCAATCCAATCCATCAGAAACATAAGTTAATCTGGATGGTGACCTCCAATGATCTTTCGTCGGAAAGTTTAATATATTTGTTCCATCTTCATTTTTATAAAAATACGGCAATCCCGGACGAACTTCTCCTCTATCACACTTCAAAACATATTCCATAAACATTTCCGGATATTTCTTCTTAAATTCCAATGCAATACCTTTGCCCATTACCCCTACGCAATTTACAGTATTGACGATAGTAGAACATTTACTTTCAAATATGTTACCAATCTTAACTACCATCTCATTCACTCCTTAAAAAAACATCCTATGTTCAATCACTATATCTCTATCAAACCCTACTTCTTCCAGTTTATGCTTCGCCGCTTCATTTACAACAGCCGCACAAGTTACGTAATCATACGGTATTTGATATGGAACTAATACTTCTGCACATTTTATAGATTTCTTCTTCAGATATTCATAATAATCTTCATCCGTCCAATAGGACGCATAAACCAATTTAAAATCAATTCTCTCTAATCCTATTTCAGGGGGATAAAAGCTCGCATAACTACTCGAAGCATTACAATCCGAAACAACCACTCCGTCAAAATCTAATATAGTATAATCAAATTTTAAAATACATATATTTTCGTTTTCACTTCTTCGAGCAGATAACATAGGATTTCTTGGATCAAAATATACGTTTGCATATTGATGCAAACCTAACCCATTCGGTACATGTACCGCCTCTCTTCTGTGCTGTACTACTTCCATTGCTATAGACGTATGATTTATCTTACTTGCCCTTTCGTTTGACAACAACCCCCTTTGCATTATAGAGGGCACATTGTCAATCGCCTGTATATTGTATAAACCTGTTTGACCTGTAATTTTTAAAAACCTCTCTGAAGGTTTCATAACACCACCTCCGGTACAATATAATTATATCATACCTTTACGGTTTTGTCGAACGTTAGTTTGTATCAAATACTCCACTTCAATTCCAGCCTTTCCAAACCTCAGGCATATATCCCAAGGTCGATTGCTTTCCGTTCCGAACCACAGGAGACTTAATCACTTGTGGATTTTCAAGAATCTTCTCCAACTTATCTTCCTCGGCAATATACTTAATCAGCGCAAGTGTATCCTTGTCCTTGCAATCTTGGTTAATCATATTCTCGATACCGCCATTGGCCTGCGCTACAGATGTGAATTCACCTTTGCTCATACCCTTTTCTTTCATATCAATGAACTGGTACTTAATACCACGCTCCTTGAAAAAGCGTTCTGCCTTCTTGGTATCATTACACTTCTTGGTTCCAAATATCTGTATATTCATGATTTATTTCCTTCCACTCACTAAGTCGTAGCTTTCCGCGATCATTCTTTTAATCTCTTTCTCCGGAATCGTGCCATCCAAAATAATTGTATTCCAATGCTCCTTATTTTGATGATATCCCGGAATCACGGCCGCATAGGTCTGCCTCCACAAATCTCTCCATTCAGGATTTACCTTTACATTGACACAAAGCTTACCATCTCTAACGTAAGTCCACGCAAAAGCCTTCTTATTCTTGCGATACCGGACCAACTGCCAGTTTTCATCATGAAACGGTGCATCCTGATAAGTATCAGGAAATGACAAACAATATTTCAAAACTTCTTCTCTGGTTGTCGTATGCGCCACACTCCTTCTTCACTGCTCATGTTTATCTCAAATCTGATTCCTCGTAAAATCCTTGGTTATTGCATTTGACTCTTTGAAATATTATGTGACATAATTTTTCTCGTATACTTACATCCCTTGGTGCTGTAATTAGAACAGCCAAAAAAATCTCCATATTTACCGGTTCGCTTTATCAATCTGCCTCCACACTCGGGACATGTGAACTGTTCACTCTTTATTTCGTCTCCATATTGCTTTTTCAGTTCCATTGCAAACTCTGATTCTTTTCCATTTATCGTTACAATATAAGTTTTCTTCTTAGCCCTTGTAAGTGATACATAATATAGTCTGCGTTCCTCTGCATACGGAAACTGTTCGCAATTCTCAAGTAAGAGATTTAGTATTGGCGAATCTTGAATCTTACTTGGAAAACCCATTCTTGATTTTTTATTGTTGATAATAAAAACATAATCTGCTTGCAAGCCTTTAGACCTATGTGCTGTAATAAATGACATTTTCAGATCAGGTCTTTTCCGATATATAATCTCTTTAGTATCCTCAGTATTATTATACCGCAAGTCCAGCATTCCACAATCACTAAGAAGTTTATTGTCAAAGGAATATCTTCCGATAAAGAACACACTGCTTCCCTTTGGCAAATCATTCAGTTTTTCAACCATAAACTCAATAGCATATCTCTCGTTATAACCACTGATTTCTCCAAATGGAAAACCCACTTCATCTGGCTTGCCTTTGATTACCTTTTTGATTTGAGCAGGGTTCCTCATAACGAACCCACTGGATATCCCAATCAGTGTTTGGGAAAAGCGATATGTCGTTTCAATTTTACTTATTTCAGTTGCTCCCCAATATTTTTCAAAATTTAAAATATATCCAATATCACTACCAGTAAAACGATATATGCTTTGCCAGTCATCACCAACGCAAAACAGTTCAAAGTCTCTTGATCGTCTCAAACTATTTAACAAACCAAATCGCGCCTTAGATATATCTTGATATTCATCAACTATTACGAACTTGTATGGACTACTAAATTTCCCCTGTTGTACATACTGCGCAGACAGATTAATCATATCATTGAAGTCAATTTCTCCATGTTCTTTCAGATAAGTGCAGTAAGCATTAAAAATCGGCTCCAATAGTGATAAAATCATATTATTCGATTGATAATGAACTCCCACTACATTCCTACTTCTCACAGTTGCTATATCATAGCCGTTACTCTTTATTAAATTAATCAATGTTTCAAAAAGTTCAACTATACCATCAAGAACCGAATTCCCTTCTAAAGAAACCTGCTCCCATAATTCCTGAGTTGTTTTAGGTTTCATTTCAACAAATAAATTTTTTAGTTTCTTCTCCAAAGCATCAAGTAATATTCCCTCAAATTTTTCGTACGCAAAACACTCCACCAGTGTTGTATGATTTTCACTATGAAGTTGACGTTTCCATTTCATTGACGCTTGATATTCTTCTGTTGCAGACAACCCTTTTTTTGCTTTAAAATATGATGGAACTTTTCCCTCTCGATCAATTCCAAAATACTCGATGTAAATGTTATAATCCGGTAAATAAAAGTCCGGGTAATACTGACTATATTCACTGGTACGCGTATCCAGCTTATAGGGATGCTCATAAATATAGCGAATACCGTTTTGGGTCAAGAAGTTGGCTATATCCATTTCACCATAACTTTTTACGACTTCATTATTGATTGTAGTGGGAGGATTCATTGATAGATAATCTCTATACTCGCTTTCTGTCTTAAATTCAAATTCCGACTTCGCCACCACTCGATTAAATAACAAATAGGCGCTCAGCAAACTCAAATATCCGGCAGATTGCATTTGATTTTGAACCTGCGTCTTTATAAAACTGCTTAAATTCAGTTGTGTAATCTTCGGTTTTACTCCATCTACCTTAGAAATGATATTCAGCCCAAGCTTGTGAAAAGTAGATGTATCAATATCCTCGCCTGTCTCTAAACGAATCCTTTCACACATTTCCTTAGCAGAGGCCTTTGTAAACGAAAGCACCAAAATATCTTCCGGGCGGCATCTTTCACTTTTCAGAAGATATTTAATTTTTCCAACAACCGTCGTTGTTTTTCCTGTTCCTGCTCCGGCAATCACTAAGTGATTATGTGCTTCTTTTACAATACATATCATCTGCTGTCGGTCAAGTTTTCTTCCTTCAACATCACCAATCAGCTCGTTAGCCCTAAGTATCCTGTTATTTGCCACCTCATTATTGTGTTGTTGAATTCTTTGTGGAAAATGTCGGGATACATCTAAAAACATGTCTTTTCTTTTTAATAAATGCCTATATTGCACTGCACCTTTTAAACCACGAACATTTGGCTCAGAAATTTCATCAAATAAAATCTTATGTTGACCACTCCACTTATCAGTCTGTTGTGGTTCAATAAAACTCTGTTTATCAACAAACAATGCATTAACATCGGCAATAGCACTATCTATTTTCTTTATCAACACATCGCATGCATCATTTTTTTCCTGTTTCTTTCGTTTGTATCCATCAATAAGAGATTGTATAAATCCCACCAATTACTCACCTCTCGATTATCTTCCACCTTGCGTCCATATACTCGTTCCATTTCGCATTTACACTTTCCAGCTCCTTTTTCTGCATAATGCGATTCCGGTCACTTAATATTGCCAGCATCTCATCAACCACCTCTTCCATTGGAAGCGTTTTGTAATGTGACAAATATCCTATCATTCTCTGCGCCGTCCAATCCGTGTTTAGATTCCTTGTAATCTGGTCACAAAAAGGTTCCGGATAAGCTCTACGAAGCATCATTTCATATAGCTCCATGCTCCTTGCTGTTCTAGTTTTCATCTAATCTTCCTCTATTCCAAACTTCATATCCCTGCCTTCTGGCAGAATCATAAACCGGTTGCATATTCTTCTGCAGAATATTCATAAATTCCGCTTCACTATTGCCCTTGCGATATAGTTCCTGACCCGCCCACAGCGAATGCAAGTTATCCCTATAGCAAGACTCATACAGCTTCCGGATACCTTCTTTCTCATGAATCAATTGATACATAATAAATTGATTCTTTGCAAATCTGATAAAGAACGGGTCCCACTTCGGAAGCCTATTGCTCTTTGATGAATTCAAGAAAGAATCCATTGGCATCAAGTTCCACAGCTCATCATTCATCACAAATGACCAAGGGATGAAATGATCCACATCATACTGCCTTGAAACAATCGGTTCCTCCGTAAATACATCCCTAATCTCACTAATAGTTAAGATGCTTTCCCATAACTTACGCACATTATTAAGTTTGCGCATCTTTTCATCCATCGGAGCAAGTTTATAAATTAGCCCAGGCACTTCTGGATTATTATTCTGTAACCATTTTACTTTTTCATACTGAATCCAACCCAGAATTGCCACTGTCTGGTCCTGTATCATCTCCACCCAAGCATCCTGGAAATAGACCTTTTTCTTCAGTTTACTCTCCTCGCCCAAAGTATACGGAAGCAATACAGTATCCCGATTAATTCGCTCTATGTATGCAGTCAACCTTCGCACACTTCCCCAGTCAACAACTTCCTCACCTTTATTAAAGAAGCCTGCCAAGGCTCTATACGGAACCATATTTGTAAGCTGCTCCTTATAGGTCTTCAACACAGCATTATGTTCTCTGATAGCATTCTTTATCTCCACCTTAGATGCATTTGCCGGCAAGTCAGACAGTTCAGACAAAAGCAGTACTGCCCGCTCTAAACCATCTCTAACTTGACCATCCAACTGCACACCGCTAAGATGAATGTGAAACTCCCGAACCGAATACCATGCATTACAAATCATTTCATCAATAATTGTATCAAAGGTTGTCTCTTTCACACCTTCCGAGATAAGCTGTACTATCGCTTCCAACCAATAAAATTTATAGCAGTAGGAAGGATCTTTCATCATGAGCGAGAAGCACTCAATATCCAATGTATTATAATATTTTCCATCAATCGTTAATGAATATCCGACTTTTGCAAAATCAGATTCAACCACTTCTCCTCACCTCTTCCGGGTCTCACATCACCTGTGATCCAATATTCTTCCATCTGTAATTCCGGTATTTCCTTCAAATATTCTCCAAACGTTTCCGTTGTAAAGTCAGTGAAATATCTACCGTTGCGTTCTCCTTCAAAATCTCCGTATTTGAAGGAAGTATAAATAACACCGTTAGCTTTCAATGCAGCTGCCATCTTCCTCAGAACATCCTTCAGTGTCCTTTTTTCAAGATGTAAAATAGATGAACAGGCCCAAATACCATCGTATTTCTCGAATTCATCAAGCTCCTCAAAGAGCATCTGCTTTACGCAAATTCCGGTATATTCACTTGCCAACTTGCAAATCTCCGCCGATCCATCTGTGGCTTCTACCTGATATCCTTTATCTAGGAAATATTTGGTGTCGCGACCGGAACCACAGCCGAAATCAAGAATACATGTACCAACAGCAAGTTTTGAAAGAAAGCGTTCCTGAGTTGTCGTAAAATCAACCAAAAGAGTCCCTTGGACAAATTGCTCAGCGTTTTTGTTGTAATATTCGATTGTGTTGTCCATGGATTCCTCCTTATAATCTTTCAGACTTAATCCTTACATCTTTCTATGTCTTAGGTTCTTCAGTAATCCGTCAACAAACTTTTTATTAACTCCTAACGTTGACAACATTACCTCTAATATATACAACTAATCCACACCATAACGGCTTTCCTCTGCTACCATTTGCATCCGTGAATTTGATGTATCATATTGTACATTTTTATTAATAGGCATTATATTACTACTCATCAATTCAGCCTGTTTGATAACAATATCAATTGCACCTTTTGCCTTTTCCGGAGGATATTTGTATTTGCGCAATAAATGTTTCACTTGCGTTCTCATATATGCTCTTGCCGACTCTTTCTTGTCCCAATCCACAGTGCGACTTCTACGAATCAAATCGGTAAGTTCCTGGGCCAAATCAACAAGAACCTTGTCCTCCATATTTCTAAGTACATCCGGATCCGCTACTAGAGCATCATAAAATGCCAATTCTTCTATAGTGAGCCCCTTATCTTCTCCTGCATAATAGGCCTCTGTCATTTCTTTTGAAAGATTTAATAACTCCTCAATTACTTCAATGTTAGTGACCATTCGATTATTATACATTTTCAGCAAGTGCTTCATTTTCTCTGAAAATAATTGAGACTTAACCACACCTGTTCTGGCAAATACGCGAATGTTATCCTCTAACAAATTACGGAGCATTTCGGCCGCAATATTCTTGTGTTTCATATTGCGAATCTTCGCCATATATTCTTCAGACAGGATAGAAATCTCTGGATTCTTTCGTCCAATTTCCGCAAAAATATTATATACACCATCCTGCTCAATGGCCTGCTCCAACATCTTCATTATATGGGAATTCATTTCATTCTTTGTCATACCACCAATACGTGTAATCTTACATAAACCAGCCTTCATACTCTTGAAAAATTCAATTTCTTGTCTGGTATGTAAATCTAGTAAACTACGGCACAAGGTTTCTGCCTGACTAAGTGCTGTTGCTTCACGAATAAAGGATTTCTTTTCTTCCTCCTCAAAGCCTAATGCAAAATTCACGCCCCTAGAAATTACATCCAAACGTTCTGTATCCGACTCTCCAAAAAAGGCAGTATAATCAAAACCATAAAAGAAGTCTCTCATAGTTTCCAGCTTGCCCATAGCAATAGCATATGCAAGAGACAAATCCGGCACCTTATCTTGGTCACGTTTCGTATACTGGCTTAATGCATTTTTCAATTCTGCTGCCATTCCAATATAATCTACTACCAGACCAGCCTCTTTGTCTTTATACACGCGGTTAACTCGAGCAATAGCCTGCATAAGGTTGTGTCCCTTCATAGGCTTGTCTATGTACATGGTAGCCATGGACGGAACATCAAATCCGGTCAACCACATATCAACAACGATTGCAATTTTAAAATCACTGCTTTCATCCTTAAACTCAATCATAAGATCATCACGATATTTCTTGTTTCCGATAATATCATGCCAATCCTCATCATCCTGATTGCTTGCTGTAAGTACCACCTTTACCTTCTTTTCCCAATCAGGACGCTTCTCTAACAACGTTTTATAAAGATTAATTGCAATCCTACGAGACATACATACAATCATAGCTTTTCCAGTAAGCACATACTGTCTGTCCTCATAGTGTGCAATAATATCATCTGCCAATAAATTTAAGCGTTCCTTAGAACCGACAATAGCTTCGATATTTCCCAAATCTGACTTTGACTTTTCGATTACCACCGAAGATTCTGTTTCTGCCAACCTTGCGTACTCTGCATCAATTTTCTTTAATAGTTCCTCGTTTAGTTTAATTTTAGCAGTTCGATTTTCATAGTAAATGGGAACCGTTGCTCCATCTTCTACAGCCTGTGTCATATCATAAACATCAATATAATCACCAAATACCTCTACCGTAGAACGGTCACTAAACTCAATAGGGGTTCCTGTAAAACCAATAAAAATAGCGTTAGGAAGTGAATCTCGCATATACTTTGCCATTCCATACTTCCACTCACCGGTTCCTCTATCTAACTTTCCTTCCAAACCATACTGTGAGCGGTGTGCTTCATCTGCCATAAAAATAATATTGCTACGCTCACTCAGAACTTCACTGCTCTCTTCAAACTTCTGAATTGTTGTAAAAATAATACCTCCGGCCTTTACCTTCAACAGTTCTTTCAGATGCTCGCGACTCTCAGCCTGTTTCGGAGTTTGACGAAGCATCATCTTGGAACATGAACAGAACGTACCATAAAGCTGTGCATCCAAATCGTTACGGTCGGTTAATACGACAATTGTTGGATTGTTAAACTCCGGATTTCTCACAATGCATCCGGTATAAAAGACCATAGAGAAACTCTTACCACTTCCCTGCGTGTGCCATACTACACCGACTTTATTACTTCCTTCTGTAAGAGCCTTTGAGGTGCGGTCTATTGCCTTTTTTACAGCAAAG
Organism: Acetatifactor sp.; assembly: GCA_045123675.1. GTDB lineage: Bacteria > Bacillota > Clostridia > Lachnospirales > Lachnospiraceae > Acetatifactor. Next base: position 81,392 of record JBGVKL010000007.1, read on the forward strand.
TACTGATGATATCCGGCAAGTACTTTTATCGTCTTTCCATCAGAATCCTTGAACATAATAAAGTTTTGGATAAGGTCCAATAATCTATCCTTGGGGAATACACCATTCAAAAGAACAGAAAAATAGTTCACATCACTCGTGCTCGGATTTTCACCGTTTTCTGATTTCCAAACCATATATCTGGTAAAATCTGAGGTAATCGTACCGATACGTGTATCCAGTCCATCACTAATCACATTGAATGCATTATAATGAAACAGGCTTGGAATATCCAACTGATAGTTTTTAACCTGTTTATATGCATTTTCAACCGTTGTATCTGCATTAGCCATATTCTTCAGTTCAAACAGAACCATCGGAATACCATTAATAAACACAAGCACATCCGGTCTCTTGTTTTTATATTCAATAACCGTATACTGATTTATAACTTTAAAATCATTCGCTTCCGGGTGGTCGAAATCAATCAGCTTTACGGTGTATGTCTTATTTTCCGTACCGTCCCGGTAAGGAATAGGCACCCCTTCTATTAAATACTTATGAAAGGCTGCATTTAAGTCTTCTAATCTGAGAAGTCCTAAATTCTTAATCGTTTTAAAGGCCTCCTCCAAAATAGATATTGTGATGCCGGGATTAATCTTTAAGAGTGCCTCTTCAAAATAGTCCTTTAATAGCACCTCATGGTAATCACGTTCAATATCCGGCCCATAGAGATAATCATACCCCTTTCCTTGCAGTTCCAATATTATAACCTGCTCCAAGGTATTTTCATTAATCGGCAACCAAATCACATCCTTTCATACAATTAAACTTTATCCCCTAAACTATTTACCACTATTCCGCGCCCTTAACCAATTATTATAACAAATCGGACATCTTGGTAATCCATCTCTCACTTCATCTTCTTTTCTTAATTGTATAAATTTTCTATCGTTTCCCCAACAAGTAGAACAATACTGAATGTGTAATTCCTCATCTTTTAAAGTAATATAATTACCATCTACGTGCCTCTCTACATTTTGCAATTGTTCTAATTCCTTTTTTAAAGTCCTGTTTTCATCTTGAATATTTGAAAGCTCTAATTTAATATCTATTAATTGGCTTACCATATCCAGATTTTGTGCTTTTTTCGCTTCTTCTATCAAATCTCTAATCAATTGATAAACATCCATAACTGCGCTCATATATTTTTCTCCTAAATATCTGAATCTAATACATCTAATTTACCTAACATAAGTTTTGACGAAAACGGGTCACGTAACATATACTTAACTTTATAAATTAAAATTTATCGTACTAAATATCTAAATTAAACACATCCAACTCGCCGGACATAAGTTTGGGTAATAAAGAGTCTCTTAACTGTGCCAACCTCCTATTCTCCACTTGACACTCAACAATCTTATTGTACATACCGTTTGTTAATGATTCAAATCTAGCAAGCATATCCTCTGGTGGCAAAACAACTCGAAACTCATCAAAATCCTTCTTTCCTATATGAATCACAGTAGTTGCCAATTCAGTCGCTTCTACACTATGCAAAAGCGGTTTAATTGTACAATATAAGAAAGCCTTTCCCATTTCCCTTTTATTATCAAAAATGCATACTCGTTGATTCAACCACGCTTCATCATTGCCCCAAATATATGGTCTAAACTCACCGTCCATTCCGACAACAATATCCCCGTGTTTTATCAAATAACCCTTCGGATGCTTCTCCGTCGTGTATGTAACTAACTCTTGATTTTTTAAATCTCTAATTCTAACAATTGGGATTCCCTCACCATCAATATTAAATAGTTTTGAAGCAAAGGGAGCTCCATAAATAATATTAGCAATTGAATATATATCCGCAACCTTCCACCCTGCATCTAATTCGTAATTGGGGTCTCCACCGATTCCAATATTATAAGGCTTGTACATACCGAACCACTCATTATACACTGCTGTCAGTTGCTCTTCTAAATTCCTATTTATGCGGCTTGTAAATTCCTATTTATCTTTTCATTAATCTTTATTTTTTTGTCTATAACATCCATACAGTTAGCAATTCTTTTTTGCGCCTCTAACTCTGGAATATCAATTTCCACTTCTCCAATCCTATCTGGTGAAGTATGATGAACAGTAGACCCCGTTGATATAGCTGCTATCCTTTTCTGATAACTTGGTGTACGCATAAACCAATACAGAAAATGTTTATCAATATTGCTATTCAAAATTTGTACCAAACCAATTCGTTGATTGTGAAGATAAATTCTTTCTTCGGATTTTGGAACAAGTGCACTATAACCAAGTGTGTCAACAGCTTTACTCAAATCGGTCATCGTAACTATCAAATCATCTTCTTTTAAAACATATTCCTGTGGATAATCGCTTGTAAAAAACTTACATTTCTGTTCCTTGAATCCACCACCAATATTAAAATTCCCTGGTGTTACTAACACAATTCCATTATCTTCTGTCGATATATAATCGCCTTTAAAGGCATATCCGTGCTTTATTTTGATATAATCTCCCAACGTTGCCATATTGTTTTTCACCTTTACCCTATGTACTTTCTATGTGCGTTTTTTACATTACTTTGCTTCACCATTGCATAATGCAATGTAGTATCAATTTTTTCATGCCCCAACAACTTTTGCACTTGCTCTATTGGCATTCCTTTATCTATTGCCACTGTAGCCATTGTTCTTCGAAATTTATGTGGATGAACCTTGTGTATATCTAGCATTTCACCCATCTGTTTTAGTCGGTTTTCTACACCACCAATTTGCAATCTTGCATAAGGAAAACGAAGTCCTACAAACAATGCTGAATTTGAATCAACTCTCTCATTCAAATAACTCTGCAAATGAATTTTTGTCCTTGCATCAAAATATACGACGCGTTCTTTATCGCCTTTTCCGAAAACCACACATTCTCTCTCTGTAAAGTCAATATCATCTCTATTTAACCTTACCAATTCTCCCACACGCATCCCGGTGGAGGCCAGTAGGTCAATCATTGCTAAATCTCTAACCTCTGTACAATTGTCACGTAACATCTCCAGTTCTTCATCCGTGTACGTTTCTTTCACTGATGTCGATACCTTTACGCGGTGTATTCTCCGCACTGGACTCTTAAGTATATAATTCTCATCCTCAAGCCATGAGAAAAAACTTGATAGGTTTCTTCGAATATTGTCTATTGTTACTTTGCTAACTCTACTTTCTGCCTGATACTGAGATAAATACGCCCTCAAGTCTTCAGTAGTAATAGCCTTAATACCTTTTGACACTTTTCCTAACATCCGCTTGATGGTCTTTTCATAATATTCCAATGTTCGTTCTGAACACCCTTCCAAACTTTTAGCTGCCAGAAAATCCTTTATAAGTTGTTCATCTGCTTTTTCCGGACTTCCTCCAACCTTAATTAGCGCTCCTTCCAACACATTTTTCAACAATGAAATCTGATCATTTGACAAATGAGGTATCATTTGACACAAAACCTCATTAATTAACTGTTGCTCCATTTTGATATGCCTCCTTAGAATTCTTAGTCTATTTTCTAGACAGTATTGTACTAAAAGCATATTAGTTACAACTCTATTACCGATAAACTATCCTTTTAAAATTCATCGATGTCACAATGATCTTCCCCATCATAGTGATTATAATAATGATAACCATCTTCTATCGGGAAACCACATGTGCAACAAATATCCCAATATCCAAACTCACCCTCTTCAACTGTTAATGCTGATACATTTTTACATTTACAAAACTTTGTCTTATAATCTGTCATTTATTTTTCTCCCATCATTTACAAAAAACTACAAATTAAAATTTATCGTACTAAATATCCAAATCAGATACATCTAGCTCGCCGGACATAAGTCGAGGCAAAAGTGAATCTCTCAATTCAGACAATTTATGGTTTTCCCTTGCAATCCTTCTCATTTCTTCGAACATAGGAATCACTATACTATCAAACTCTTCCAGTACGTTCCTCTCTGGTTTTACCGTTGGATATCCTTTAAGAATATCCGTTTTTAAGTTTGTAAAAACACTTCCATTTCCCAACGCCACAAGTTTTCTTCTTATATGTTTAAAATACAAATATAAGAATTCATTTGAAAACTGTGACTCCGTAAAATAGAGCCAACCATCATGTATACAACTATCAACATCCAGTATTTTAGGCACTCCGGGTGTCGCACTATTGGACAGCACTAATGAACCTGACTTTAAAAAAACTGTTTTCTTCAATCCCGATTCCTTAATACATTCAGCAATATCAATTACAAACGGAGAGGATAGACTTGTTACATCCGATATTTTTAACCACCTCAACCCTTTGTCTGTTAAATATTCTTGAATAGGACGGGGTGAACCACCTCTTTTTATTGTTACAAAATCGCCCAACACACCATCTTCCCATGTTTCTGGCTTAACGTTTGAGTATGGTTCGTAATCTAAAAACCACGATTTAAAAAGCAATAATGCTTGTTCCTCTAAATTCCTATTTATAGCTTCATTAGTAGTAATTTTGGAATCTACCAACCTCAGAATATTAGATATTTTCTTCTGAACTCGATTTGAAGTTATCCTACATTCAATCTTGTTTAAAATTTCCTGTGTTAGTAGCGGTTGACTGGTCCCTATATGTCTATGATTCAAATTCAAACTTTTTAATAAATAGTATGCATAGTAAATATCAATATCCTCATTGGGCAAAGCCGCTATAGCATTATCAGAAATCCAACATTTTTGGGGTTCATAATATACGCTGCCACAATATGCTCCAACACGCCCTATTGCAATACAATTGTTGTAATTATTTGCACTAGTATAGCCTAAAATCCCATTACCACCATAAACAGGAATATGTCCTTCTTCTGATGGTCTTTTTTTCCCATTTTTAAATGAAATTATTTCTCCAAGATTAACCGTTTTCATCTCCACCACTGTTCCACCTTCTTCCCAAAACTAATTTCATTCATTACTATTCACCATATCCAATCGCTGCAAGTTTCTTTCTAATTTCATCCTCTAAACTGTGTGATTCTTCAAATAAGCCATACAGTTCCGTAGTAAGTCTTGTCATCTTTTCTTCAAAAGGCTCACCATCATCTTCTACTTCTTCAATACCTACATAGCGGCCCGGTGTAAGAATGTAGTCCTGTTCAGACACCTCTGCAATAGTTGCAACCTTACAGAACCCCTGCACATCCTCATATTCTTTTCCCTGTCTCCAGCTCTGGTAAGTATTTGCAATTTTCTGAATATCTTCTTCTGATAATTCACGAACTTTTCTATCAATCATATGTCCCAACTTACGAGCGTCGATAAACAAAATCTTCCCCTTTGCTGTATCTGTTTTTCCCTTACGCATAATCCATAACGAAACCGGAATACCCGTAGAATAGAAAAGCTGTCCCGGCAAGGAAACGATACATTCAATTACATCACCATTTATCATGTTTTGACGGATTACACCCTCATTGGATGTGTTAGAACTAAGTGAACCATTTGCCAATACAGTTCCAGCAACACCACCAACCGGATTTAAATGATGCAACATATGCTGTAACCATGCAAAGTTCGCATTGCCTGCAGGTGGAATACCATATTTCCATCTCACATCATCCTGCAAGCGCTCTCCGCCCCAATCTGATATATTAAATGGCGGGTTCGCAAGTATGTAGTTAGCCTTTAAAGTCTTGTGTTGGTCATCATGGAAAGAATCTGCGTTATGTTTTCCAAGGTTCGCCTCCAACTGACGGATTGCTAAGTTCATCTTGGCCAACTTCCATGTTGTAGGGTTACTTTCCTGTCCAAAGATAGAAATATCACGCACATTTCCTTGGTGTTCCTTTACAAAACGCGCAGACTGACAGAACATACCACCACTACCACATGCCGGGTCAAAAATCTGACCTTCGAAAGGCTCCAACATAGAAACCAATGTACGAACGATACATGACGGTGTATAGAATTCTCCACCCAACTTTCCTTCTGCACTTGCAAACTTACTGAGAAAATACTCATAGACCCGGCCGAGCACATCCTTTTCCTGTGCTGCTGTAGAACCCACTTCAATATTTGTAAACAGTGTCACTAACTCTCCAAGTCTTGTTTTATCTAATTCCGGGCGGGAATAGTTCTTTGTAAGAACTCCTTTTAAAGAATCATTTTCTTTTTCGATTACTTCAAGCGCATTATCGATTACTTTTCCAATCTCTGTACTAGTCGCATACTTTTTAATTTCACTCCAGCGGGCTTCTTTTGGAATATAAAAAATGTTATCCGCCAGATATTCATCTCTGTCTTCCTCGTCACCATATCCCTCCGCAACTAGCTGTTGGTATTTCTCTTCAAAGGAATCCGACACAAATTTAAGGAATATCAAACCTAATACTACATGCTTATATTCCGCAGCGTCCATGTTAGAACGCAACTTATCTGCAGCCAACCATAATTTTTCTTCAAATCCCACCATTGTAGTTCCTGTTGCCATTTTCCGCCTCCGTACCGCATTTCGTCATTTTTAAAATATTTACACTCTCTAACGACACTTATAGTCACATTATATCACTATCCCCCAAAAACCTCAACATTTCCATAGATTTCCTAAATTTTCTCCCCCTAATACTCCTTCCCCACATTCTCCACGCCATACGCCTTCTTAAACACTTCCAAATCCTTCTCGCTCTTTATGAGCATCACTTCCGTGAAATGCCCGGTTTGGATATCCTTAAAGCCTGCCACCTGCTCCCCGTTGCAGATGGAGCACTTGATGACCGCCCGCTGGGTTTTACTATTGAATTCTACCTCCGGCAGTGCCGGCTTCTTTTTGCCAAACATAGAATACCTCCTTTGTATTACCGTCTACTCTGATATTACCATCAAATAAAAGAGGAAGCAAACCACATTCTTTTGTTGCTCCCCTCCATTTGCCTTTTCCTTGAATTTGTACTACAATAATAGTATCCAATATTCATTCAGCCCATTTATGGAGGTAATCTATGTTATATCACTATACTGATTTTGCTGCATTTAATGGAATTATCCGATGTGCAGAACTGAGACTGAATAACATTTTAAATATGAACGACGCCGCAGAAATGCGCTTATTTATGCATGGTATCTGCAATGCGGTAGTGGAGAAGCTACGTGCAGAAGGCGAAAGCGAGAAAGGTCATCTGGCAGAGACTTTCTTTCAGAAAGAATTGAAGAAAGAATTTCATTACTCGGCTTACGCGGCCTGTTTTTCCAAATATAGGGATGATGCTGCACAGTGGGAGCGTTACGGGCACTTAGGACAAGGGGTTTGCATAGCTTTTCACGAAGATATACTGCAGCAAATGATTGCAGGCTCTGTATTTTTAAAAGAAGTGTATTATCAGGAAGATATGCGTGAGCACCGGTTGGTAGACTCGTTCATAAATCTGATTACGGAGACCACGGATTTGGCAGAAGGCTTACCGCAGCTGCAGGACTTAATGAATGATGCATGGGTACAGTCGGCAGCATTTAAGCATCCTTCTTTTTCCAGTGAGCGTGAGTTCCGTTTGGTTGTTTCTCCGTTTATTTCCAACGAGTTTGCCATCGAACCCAAGTACCACGTTTCCGAGGGCCGCATCAAGAAGTACTATCCCTTGGATTTGAACCGTATGTGTGGCAAGCTGAACATGCACTTATCCGACCTTGTAGGGGAAATCATTATCGGACCTACTTCTTCCCAGTCCCTGCCGATTTTGCAGGACTACTTAACCGACTGCGGGCTGCATGTGTTAAAGGATAAAATCAGTATGTCCACATGCCCTTTGCGTATGCCGACTTTATAAAAATCATTGAAAAATACGCGTGTAAATACTATAATGAATAAATCATGAATTTGAAATTTTAAAGGAGTCAGGTGCCCCGGCACCGGGTGGAGAATATGAATAAGATTGGTATTATCGGAGCGATGGATATGGAGGTCGAGACTCTGCAGGCGCAGATGACGGTAACTTCTACTACCGTGAAGGCGAATATGACATTTATGGAAGGTACTTTGGGCGCTACCAATGTGGTAGTGGTGAAGTGCGGTATCGGCAAGATTAATGCTGCGGTTTGTGTGCAGATTCTGGTAGATTTGTTTGATGTGACACATGTGATTAATACCGGTGTGGCCGGTTCTTTGAATGCGAAGCTGGACATTGGGGATATCCTGATTTCCCGTGACGTGATTCATCATGATGTGGACGTGACGATTTTCGGTTATGCGCTGGGCGAGGTTCCTCAGCTGGGCACCCGCGAATTCAAGGCTGACGAGGCTATGGTGGCACTGGCAAAGGCTACCTGCGAAGAGGTCAATCCGGACCTGCACGCTATTGTGGGACGTGTAGTCAGCGGCGACCAGTTTATTTCCAGCAAGGAAATGAAGGAGCGCCTGATTACGAATTTCCAGGGCGACTGTGCCGAGATGGAAGGAGCTTCCATTGCACACGCATGCTTCTTAAATAACGTTCCTTTCGTCATTATCCGCGCCATCTCTGACAAGGCCGATGACAGTGCTGACATGGACTACCCTACCTTCGAGCGTAAGGCGGCTCATGACTGCGCGCGACTGACCAAGGAATTCGTGCAGAAGCTGTAAAAAGCTTTTCTTAATACTAAAATCAAAAACCCGGTATGTGCATGCCTTTGATGGAAACGAGGATGATTTGGATAATTATACCTTCCACCAATGGCTTACTACATATCGGGGTTTTTGTTTATACAAATATGCGCTGTATGCGCGGAATCTGTCTTATATGGTCTCGCTTACTCTGGCGCGCTCGTAATCATAACCTCTGTCCGAAGTGATCCGATTTTCTGCCACCGTAAAGTAAATGACTGCATTTTCCTGTAAGGTGAATGTGATGCCCGGGTGTGTGTCTGTGCCCTGCATCTGTGGTGCTGTATCTGTTGCGGTTCCCGAGGTCTGCCCGGTTTTTGCTGTCGCGGCTTCCACGCGTCCGGACTTCACTGCCGGCATAGCGCCCATGCGAAGCAGCTTCTTTTGCTCTTCCGTTAAGTTAGCCGGTTCTCCCATATCATGCCACAGCTTCAGAGGATTGCAGGTTTCTTCGTCCACCACCTTGTACAGCAGGGATGCTTCGGCCTGCAGGGGTAGACTGAGGGTCAGCTCTATGGGGCCGCCGGTCTGTGTGGTCTCCTCTTTTGCGGAGGGGCCGCCGCTGGTCTGCGTGGCTGCGGTTTCTGCTCCGTTTTGGTTGGTCTGTGTCGCCGTGGCTAAGCCACACATCCGGTGATTCCACAACACTCCGTGGTAGCTTCCGTCCGGCTTCTCCATCACCACACTGTTTTCATCCCGGTGCACGCATTTGCTTCCGGCTTTCTGTAGCTCCTTGTAGAATGCGAAGGTCCAGAAGGTAGGCTTCGGAATGCATCCGTTTGCCACCAAACCGAAACCGCCGTGGAAAGGTGTATAGGGCACGCCCTGTTCCTCGAAAATATCTCCAAACGTCCAATAAGAATAGGACTCGTTCACATCCCCCAGTCTGGACAGCTGATGTGCCAGAAACGCCGCATTTTCGTTGGTATCGTGAATGGGCGCATTGGGAATGTAGGAAGTGTTAAACTCTGTAATATGTATCTCCAAACCCTTGTACTCCGGGTAACTGTCAATAATGTCTCTGGTGGTCTGCAGGTTTGCAAATCCCGCCTCCGGGTCCATAAGCTTGATGTATCCGTAGTGCCCCTGATGCTTAGGAAACTCGCTGGTGTAATGATGTCTGGTCACAAAATCCACTGCCAGCTTTTCTGCCCGACAGAAGTCCATAAACTTAGATATCCAAAGTTCATCCATCACACCGCAAATCGCCGGTCCGCCCACGCGAAGCGCCGGGTCCACTTCTTTGATGGCAAGGAAGCTTCTCTTAAAGAGCTTGAAGTATTCTTCCATGTCCGCCTTTTCCCAGAAACCGGGCAAATTCGGCTCATTCCACACTTCGATAGGCCAAGTCAGCACTTCTTCACGACCATATCTGCTCATCAAATGTCGTAGCAATGCCTGCACCATATCGCACCACTTGTCGTAATCCTTAGGCGGCGTGGTATTGCCCTTCCAGTAAAAGATGGTCTGGGTACCGCTGGCAAGCTTGCCCGGCATAAATCCCAGCTCCAAAAAAGGCTTCAGCCCCACCTTGCGATAGTTGTCCATCACCATGTCCAAGTAGGTGTAATTGTACTCCACCTTGGTTTCACCATTTTCCTCATACTCATGATAAATGGCCATATCGTCGCAGAACAATCCGTGACCGCGAATGTACCTAAAGCCAATCTCTTCCTGCACAAGCTTCAGCTGGTCCTGATACTCCTGCTGCAGCGCCAGCCCCATACGGCCGGTACCCACGCAAAAGTCCACATTATTATGAAACGGAACTGCCTGACCTTTCTGAATTATGATGCTTCTCTGCTTCATGACCTTCTCCTGTCTGCCATACTGGCCGCTCTGCCTGTGCCGGCTATCCTGTTGCCTGCCTGTGCCGGCCGCACTACCTGTGCCGGCTGCTCTGCCTGTGCCGGCTGCTCTGCCTATGCTGGCTGCTCTACCTGTGCCGGCTACACTACTTATGCCGGCTCCCACAATATACCCCTATACTAACCTCTTGCCACCCTCATCACAATGATATATAATAATTTATAATTGACTTTTTCTCATATTGCTTTTCGAAGGAGGTTTCAAAAACCCATGAATACTATACATTTTGTCGGCTACGGCGCGGAACATCCCTCTGACTTTATCTATGATTTCCCTTTGGATGACTGCTACTTGCTTTTACTGGTCACCACGCCTGCGCAGTTTTGGGTGGACGGTGAGCTTCTGGAAGCTCCCGCCAACTCCGCCATACTCTACGCCCCCGGCCAGAAGGTGTACTACAAAGCTTGCCGGGAGGTCTACCGCAACGATTGGCTCCGCTTCTCCAGCACGGAGACCTATGTGTCACGTTTTCCCGTGACCGGCAGGCCCTTTCCTGTCTCCGACCCGGAATACTGCCATCACTTATTTATGCTGCTGACCTGGGAGTCTTCCATGACCTCTCCCGACAGCGAATTGATTATTTCCAATCTGTTGCAAACTTTGTTGCTAAAGCTTCGCCCGGACTCCGCCAGGCTACAGCCTGAGCCCCATGCCACAGAGCTGACCTTGCTTCGCAAGCGTATTCTGGACAATCCCCAGCTGGACTGGAACGTGGAGCAGATAGCCCGGGAGTTGCACCTTAGCGCCGGCCATTTCCACCTATTGTACAAGAAAGCCTTCGGCGCCACCTGCATGGACGACGTTATCGCCGGCCGCATCCAAATGGCCAAGGACCGCTTGTTCTATACCTCCAGCACCATTCTGGAAATCTCCGAAATCTGCGGCTACCGCAACGTGGAACACTTCTGCCGCCAGTTCCGCAAATACGTAGGCTGCACCCCCGGCGAGTTTCGCAAGAGGAAGTAGGGGCACCGCGGTCAGCGGTGCATTTCCGGCGCCACCGACCTGTGTTTCTGCCCCTCGCGGTCTATACAGAAAAATATTTCATTCAGAATCCCTTTTGCGTTAGTTTTTTCTGATTTTGGTACAAAAAGAAGGCGAACGCGGTCTATGCAGAAAAACTTTGTCCCCAGATACCACTTTTTCAGAAATATGCGGTCTCACAAGCAACTTTTTTCCTATAGACCTACAACAAGCCATTTTCACCTCAAAAAGGGTACTTTTCCATCAAAAAAAGTATCTACAGAGGAATTTTTTCTCCATAGATACTTTTCAACATTTCAAGCCGCGCCTCCGGCCCGGCAAGCTTCATCATTCCAGACTACTCCGCCGGCACCAGGCACTCTCAGCCCTCAAGCCGCGCCTCCGGCCCGGCAAGTTCATCACTCTAAGCCACTTCCGCCGAAGCTTCACTCTTACTTCTTCTTCCGAAATACCAGCAGCTTGCTCAGCACGTAGTTGCCGATAATAACCAATATCGCGGAAATAATGGTGGTAACAAATACATCCACACCTGCCCAGCCAAGCAACTGGCGCACTACGATATCTAAAATGTACGTAGAAATACGTGACACCACGAATTTGCTGCATTCCTTGAACACATTAGGGTCCTTGCTCTTGAACACGAATTTACGGTTCATGGGGTAGGCAGAAGCTACGCCCGCGGTCCAGTTCACGGTACTTAACACCAGATTCTGGGCTGCTGTAGGATACAGCGGATTGCCGAACACCACGATGTTTACAAAGAACATCGCCGCCCAGGAAATCACTGTAGTAATACCGCCTACAATCAAATATACAATTATTTCCTCGTACTTCTTCCAAAGCTCTTTTATCTTATCTATCATTTCACTCTTCCTTATCTTCCTTGCCAAAGAATCCCTTGCTACAACAATCAAGTCGCGGAATTCGAACTCGCGACTCCAAGATCGTCTACGGATTCACAATATTCCTATCCTCGCCGCGCATGAACGCCCGGATATTCATTCTGCCACCCTCTACACAGCGTGTACGGGCCTCTACGCTGGCCCAAGCAAGGTGAGGCGTAATAATCAGCTTATTGCTGTCCAAAATCGCTGTAAGGGGATTTGAGGGCTCTATAGGCTCCTGTTCCAGTACGTCCAGGCCTGCTGCCATGATTGTGCCTGCCTGTAACGCCTCTGCCAGGTCCGCATTGTTTACTACCGCACCTCTTGCCACGTTAATCAGCACCGCGGACTTCTTCATTTTACTCAGCGCCTGCGCATCAATAAAATAGCGGGACAAATCGCTTAAGGGACAGTGCAATGACAAAAAGTCACTTTCCTTAAGTAAGGTATCCTTGTCCACCTGCGGATAGTCCGTACAGGTGCTCTTGCCGGTGACGGAATGGAAGATTACCTTACAGCCGAAGGCCGTCGCAATCTGCGCCACCTTGCGGCCGATGTTGCCCATTCCCACGATGCCCCAGGTTTTGCCTGCCAGCTCGTAGAAAGGAATGTCGAAATTGGAGAATCTGTCCTGTGCCGCATAAGCGCCGGACTTCACATAGTTGTCGTAATGAGGCAGCTTCTCCAGCAAAGCCAGTGCCAGTGTAAAGGTATGCTGTGCCACCATCTCTGTGGAATAGTCTCTGACATTTGCCACCTTGATGCCGCGATTCTTGCAGTATACAATGTCCACATTATCAAAGCCTGTAGCAAACTCACAAATCAGCTTTACATTCGGCGCATCCTTCAAAGTTTCCTCGTTCAAGGGCGCTTTATTTGCCACTATTACATCCGCGTCTTTTACACGCTCGCGCACCTCTTCCACGGTTTTGGTGTTACGATAGTAAGTTGCATTTCCCAAGTCCGAAAAATCCACCGGAATATCCGTACCCACACTATTTCTCTCCAATACAACGATGTTCAACATAGCTTTATCCTTTCCGCATATACAAACTGCCCTGCCGCCGACCACCACGTCCGCCACAGCGTCATCTGTTGCATATAACAAAAGAAGTGTCGGGCACAGCCCTCTGTACCGGACACTTCTCTATACTTTTATTTTCCGTCCTGTAATTACCTACGGCTTTGCGCCTGCGATAATTATAAACGCTTCATCAATTCTTCTCTCTGAGCTTCGTAGCCAGGCTTGCCAAGAAGTGCAAACATGTTCTTCTTGTAGCTTTCTACACCCGGTTGATCAAAAGGATTTACACCGAGTAAGTATCCGCTGACACCACATGCAAACTCGAACATGTAGAACAATTCACCAAGGTAGAACTCGTTTACTTCCGGAATGTTGATTACGAAGTTAGGAACCTGTCCGTCAGTATGAGCTAAGATGGTACCATTCATAGCGCTCTTGTTTACGAAATCAACGGTCTGGCCTGCTAAGTAGTTAAGGCCGTCCAAATCTACAGGCTCTTCACCGATGATGATTTCTTCTCTGGACTTCTCTACGTTCAAAACGGTTTCAAAGATGATTCTTGCGCCGTCCTGAATGTACTGACCCATAGAGTGTAAGTCAGTGGTCAAATCCACGCTTGCAGGGAAGATACCCTTCTGGTCCTTGCCTTCGCTTTCGCCGTAAAGCTGCTTCCACCACTCAGATACGTAGTGAACGCTGGGTTCGTAGTTTGCAAGGATTTCGATGTTCTTGCCCTTGCGAAGTAAAATATTACGAAGTGCTGCATACTGTAAAGCGTCGTTCTCTTCGAAATCAGCTTCCAAAGCACGCTTACGTCCGCTTGCTGCACCTGCCATTAACTTGTCAATATCTGCACCGCTTACTGCGATAGGAAGTAAACCTACAGCGGTAAGTACAGAGAAACGTCCGCCTACATCATCGGGAACTACGAAGGTTTCGTAACCTTCCTCGGTAGCCAGGTTCTTCAAAGATCCTCTTGCCTTATCGGTAGTAGCATAGATTCTCTTAGAAGCTTCTTCCTTACCGTACTTCTGCTCCAAAATAGCCTTGAATACACGGAAAGCGATAGCAGGCTCGGTAGTAGTACCGGACTTAGAAATCATGTTGATAGAGAAATCTCTGTCGCCGATAACGTCCATTAAATGCTTTAAGTAGGTAGAGCTGATGGAGTTACCACAGAAGTAGATTTCCGGAGACATGCGGATGCTCTTGTCCACAACGTTTGCAAAGCTGTGTCCCAAGAATTCAATGGCTGCTCTTGCACCAAGGTAAGAACCGCCGATACCGATTACTAATAATACTTCGGAATCGTTCTGAATCTTCTCAGCTGCCTTCTTAATACGAGCGAACTCGTCCTTGTCATAATCTACAGGAAGGTCAATCCATCCTAAGAAATCATTGCCGGCACCTGTCTTGGAAACTAACAAATCCTTAGCATCCAAAGCCAGCTTCTTCATATAGCTTACTTCTTTGTCAGAAATAAATGCACCTGTTTTTGAATAATCAAATGTAACTTTTGTACTCATAATAGCACTCCTTCTTTTTCAAAATACTGTTCCCGCAGGAACAACACATCGTATACAGTGTAGCAAAGATGGCGCAATTATTCAAGACAAAGTCAAAATTTCTTTTAGAAGAAGCTCTAATTCTTCCGATTCCTCCGGGTCCAGGGGCGGAAAAGTGTACTTTGCGTCACTTGCCACCGGCTCGTCCGGCGTATATGCTTCGTTGCCCCGCTTGGCTATCCAGCCTGCAATGGGCATTACCTCCACGCCTCTGGGCTGCGTAATAGGGTCTGCTCCGTACAACATCTGTATATCCTCTCTGGTTACCTGCATCCGGCTGGCCAGGTGGTTCTCCAGATAATCAATCAGGTGAACCTTAAGCACCTTTCTCCTGCCCTTAATATCCAGAATAGTGCTTACGGAAAAGTATAAATACAGTCCCGCCAGCGTACATATGTAAAAAGGCAGGATTTCTCCGAACATACTGCCCGCAATAATGCTTCTGCATACTCCAACGCCCGAAAAAACCACGGACAAAAGCATCAGCTGTCCGGAAATATGGTACAATGCCCGAAAGGAAAACGGACCAATCGCCAGCTTGCTTAAGAATTTTTCCACAAAAACCTGCACGTTGGACACTCCGTTATTCAGCTGGTAGCAGTTGGAAAATTTTAACTTGCACTGCTTCAGAAGCTTATTATTGGTGGTTGCCATATTGTCTGTTTCACGAATCATTCTTTGGTATAATGTGGCTAACAACAGCCTCAGCAGAATACTTCCCAAAAAGCAGATAATCATGCCGGCGGTAGCAGCTTTTTCTTCTACAAATATTGAAAACATGTCCTTTCCCTTCCTGTCCTAAAATGATTTGTAACTTAAGTATAAAATTCTTTTAACGTTTTTACAATATATTTAGAACGATGTTTCGTCGATAAATTCCGCCCACATTCCTTCTTTTCCATGGTTTTTGCCCTGCTTTCGACAAGCAACTGCAACCATCCCTAAAAATTATATTTGGAATTGTCGTATTGAGAATCTCTGCCAAGTTTGGTATAATCTAGGTATAGGGCAGTCCGAGGCTCTGCCCACAAAAAACTAAGAAACGAGGGAATACCATGAGATATCAGACAAAGGGGACTTGTTCGTCCGCAATTGATATAGAAGTAAAGGACGGCATTATCGAGTCCGTGAAATTCACCGGCGGCTGCCACGGCAACCTGCAGGGTATCAGCGCATTGGTACAGGGAATGAAGGTGGAAGACGCTATCAGCCGCTTAAAAGGCATCCGTTGCGGCTTTAAATCTACTTCCTGCCCGGATCAGCTGGCTCTTGCACTGGAAAGTATGAAATAATTAAGGGATTATGTTGACAAGCGCCCATAGACGTTTGCCTATCGGAGGATTGTATGAAACGAATTGTGTTAACAGGTGGCGGTACTGCAGGTCATGTAACACCCAATATCGCTCTTTTGCCGGCGCTGAAGGAAGCCGGTTATGAAATATCTTACATGGGGTCTTACGAAGGAATCGAGAAGCGTTTAATCGAGGATTTCCAAATCCCCTATACCGGCATTTCTACCGGTAAGTTCAGGAGATATCTGGACATTAAGAATTTGACAGATCCTTTCCGCGTAATCAAAGGATACTCGGAAGCTAAAAAATATTTAAAACAGTGGAAGCCCGATGTGGTATTTTCCAAGGGTGGTTTCGTCAGCGTGCCGGTGGTACGTGCGGCGGCTTCTTTGAAGATACCCTGCATCATCCACGAATCCGATATGACACCGGGTCTTGCGAATAAGCTCTGCTTCCCGGTTGCCAAAAAGATTTGTTGTAACTTCCCGGAAACTTACGAAACTCTTCCTGCGGACAAAGCAGTGCTGACCGGTACTCCTATCCGTAAGGAGCTTTCTCAGGGAAATAAACTGGCCGGTCTGGATATGTGCGGCTTTACTGCTAACAAGCCGGTGATTATGGTTATCGGCGGAAGTCTGGGTGCGGCCAATGTAAATAAAGCTGTCCGCGACGCACTTCCCCAGCTTTTGGAAAAATTTCAGGTGGTGCATTTGTGCGGCAAGGATAAGTTAGATAATCTTTTACTTACCACACCCGGCTACAAGCAGTTTGAGTATATCAAGGATGAACTTAAGGATATTTTCGCCATGGCAGATATTGTTATCTCCCGTGCCGGCGCCAATGCTATTTGCGAGCTCTTAGCACTGCGCAAACCTAATATCCTGATTCCTTTGCCGGCGGCAAGCAGCCGTGGCGACCAAATCCTTAACGCAGACTCTTTTGAGAAGCAGGGCTTCTCTATTGTGGTGCATGAGGATGATTTGACTACCAAGCTTTTGGTAGATAGAGTACATGAGCTTTATGAAAATCGCCAGAAATACACCGATGCCATGAAGGGCAGCGGACAGATGGATTCCATTCCGAGAATTATGGAACTGATTAACGAGGCGGCAAATAAATAGAAAAAGGTCGGGGTGCCCCGACCTTTTGTTTTTATTAAATATTTTTGCTTTCACCGGGCTTTACTTCTACCAGTCCCTCTGCGGTGGTCATCCATACAGAAAGGGCGGTAGGGTTCTTTACCCTCTTACCGTCTGCAGAGAATTCCAGACTACGGATAGCCTGAATATAATCACAGATTTCCAGATTGGTGGCATACCAGATATCCTCCTTGCCACACATCTTTTCACAGAACTTCTCTATTACGCTGAAATCTTTTTTGTATCCAAACTCAAAGCTATGGCCCCATACATACATGAGCGGAAGCTCAATGTAATCCGGCACATTTAAGAAATCTTCACCCAGCTTCTCCAAAGGTCCGTCGTGATGACAGGTGGGATGCCAAGCCATGAAATCTGCCGGTGGGAAGAATCCATTAGTACCGTTCACCGTTCTGGAGTACTTAATTCCCAAAGGCTTGATAAGCTCGATAATCTCTCCACTGTAGCTTCCGAATGCATAAGACATACCCTGCACGAAATCACCGGTCAATGCTTCCAAGGCCTTACGGTCTTCCTCGATTTCCATAATAATCTGATGCTTGGAAAGCGTAGGTAAATTACGGTGTTCCACACCATGCACTGCCACTTCATGTCCTGCATAAAGTGTAGCCACTTCTGAATCAAGGATGAACACGCCTTTTTCCTCCCCGGCCTTTTCCAGACAACCGGAATTCAGGTGAAAGGTTCCCTTCATACCGTACTTGTTAAAAATCTCTACCAATTCCCGGTCAAATACCTGACCATCGTCATAACTGAATGTCAGGGCCTTCGCTTTGCCCTGCGGATACACAAATCTCATCTGCTTGTCCTCCTTTTCTATTTTCTACGCATGCTTATACTAAAGCAATATCCACACACCAAGCAAAATCACCAGAAATACCACATTTGCCAGTGTAAAGAATCCAAAGTATGCACTCTTGCTGCATTTATTTTCTTTCACAATGTATTTGTAGGAAATCAGGCTTGCCATGGATGCAATGAGCGTTCCCAAGCCGCCCAGATTGGTTCCCAGAATCAACGCTTCTATATTGTCCGTAAACCCGGACAAAAGCAGTGCCGCAGGCACATTGCTGATGACCTGGCTGGCTACAACTGCCGTCAGCATCTCGTTACCTTCTATGATACTTTGCAGTAAACCTCTAAACGCCGGAACGCGTCCCATATTGCCGATAAACACAAAGAAACCTACAAAAGTTAAGAGTAAACTGTAATCAATCTTTGTGAGCATAGCCCGTTCCAGACATAATAAGTAAATCAAAGTGATAATCAATACTACACGATAATCCAATATGTTAGCTACTACCAACAGACACAGCAAAAACAGTATTACATACCCTATCCATCTGTTCTTTGCGCCCTTTAGGTGGGTTTTCTCTGTCATATGGGTAAATTGTATCATGGCTACAGTCTGACTGTTTCCGGCTTCATCATCTGCAGTCTTATATGTAGATGTACCCTTGTTATCTGTTTTTCTGTCACCGGAGCTGCTTCTGCCCAAATACAGGCAATACCCTGCAAGAAGTATAAAAGATACCAGACTGTAGGGCAAGAGAATCCCCATAAATTCGCCAATACCCATACCTGCCTTACCATACAAATACAAATTCTGCGGATTGCCGATAGGGGTCAGCATACTTCCCAAATTGGCTGCAATGGTCTGCATTACAACCACCGGAATAATCAGCTTCTTCTCTGCCTCTTCTCCTAAGAGACCTAAAATAATAAAGGTAAAGGGCACAAACGTAATCAGTGCCACATCGTTCGTAATAAGCATACTGAAGAAGAAGCAAAGCATGACCAAAATCATTATAATCTGCCAAAGCTTATTTACCTTGGACAAAAGTGCTTCTGCTATTTCACGAAATATACCAATATCCTGCAGCCCTGCCATTACGGCCATGAGGCAAAATAAAATGCCCAGGGTGCGGAAATCTATGTAGTCTATATATTGAGCGTCCGGTGTCACAATAAACATTGATACAATGGCCAAAAGCATTGCAACCACCAGAACGATTTCATTCTTAAGAAAGTCGAATAATTTCTTCATATTGTTCCCTTAATATTTAGTATAAAAGGAGGATGATTTGCATCATCCCCCAAATTATTTCATACTCGCAAACATGCACTTCGTGCTAATTGTGTAGCGTATATTATCTCTTACCGATTTCGGTATCAGTTGTAGTTACTACGCTGTGCTCCTTGATGTAAGCTACGATTTCATCAAACTTGGTGAATGCAAGACCTACATAGCTGTCAGCTGCACCATAGTAAATAGCAATCTTTCCGCTTTCCGGATCATGAATAGTTGCACAAGGGAAGCAAACGTTAGGAACGAAGCCTCTTTCCTCATACCACTCTTCCGGAGTAAGCAGGAAGTTTTCACAACGATACTTAACGATAGAAGGATTCTCTAAGTCGAGAATAGCTCCACCGATACTGTAAACGAAACCATTACAGGTTCCACTTACACCGTGGTAGAAGAGCAACCAACCTTCAGAGGTTTCAATCGGAGCAGCACCGCCACCGATCTTAACTGACTCCCACCATTCGTTTCCACGTCCCATAACGTGTCTGTGCTTGCCCCAGTAAACCAGGTCAGGACTTTCGGAAAGGAAAATATCTCCAAAAGGAGTATGTCCGCTATCGGAAGGTCTGGATAACATTACGAAGTTACCGTTAATCTTACGAGGGAACAATACTGCGTTTCTGTTGAAAGGAATGAAAGGATTCTCAATTCTGGTGAAGGTCTTGAAATCTGTGGTCTTTGCCATACCGATAGCAGCGCCGTAGAAATCTCCACACCAGATAATGTAGTATGTATCCTCAACCTTTACAAGTCTGGGGTCATATGCGTAAACAGGCATAAAAGGCTTACCTTCTTCATCAACGAAAGGTACCTTTTCCTTGTCAAACTTCCAGTGAATACCATCATCACTTCTTCCCAAATATACATAAGGGATACCATTGGTCTGTTCGCCACGGAACACACCGATAAAGCCATCTTCGTAAGGCATTACTGCACTGTTGAAAATACGAGCTACGCCTTCAATCGGATTACGTCCGATAATAGGGTTCTCTGTATATCTCCAAATAGGTGCACCAACGATGCCTTCCGGCTTCTCCTGCCAAGGAACATTCTTCACAGCAGGGGCAATCATTTTAATGTCACTCATAATTTTCTCCAAACTATTCGGGTGGGGGCATTACGCACCCCGCCCGAACATAAATTCATATTATTTTGTTAACTGTAACAGTTTAAATCAAATTAGTTGAAGTAAGCATCCAAGCCGTCCTGAACCTGCTGCTTGTAGGTTTCCTGGAACTGTGCAGGGGTTACATCACCACGGATTAAGCCCTGAAGGTCATATCCGATGCTCATTGAGCTCCAAAGGTCGAATGTAGTGTTAGCACCACAAGCCTTCATAATTTCGAAGTTAGCATTCTGAAGTTCTTCTTCTCTAGCAGTTACACCGTACCACCAGTTAAGAGCCTGCTTGTCATCACGGATAGAGGTATCATCAGCATACCAGTTCCAGTAGTCGTACAATACGCCAACTACAGTTGCAGGATCCTGAATACCAGCAGGGATGATGTAGAACTCACCAGAAGTTAAGTTCTTACCAGCGTTAGTAGCTGCATCACCGGAAGGTCCTACAGGCCACTGAACATAAGCGGTATCCCACTGTAAGTAGAAGCCCTGAGTATCGCCGTAATCGTAGTCATAGTTACCGGATGCAATCCAAGCTGCGATCGGGAAGAATCCGATGTTACCCTGTGTATACTGGTTTCTCATACTGTTAGAAGGATCACCTTCGAAGTCATAAGGATAGCATACATTGTAGGTGTTGTACATATCGTACATCATCTGAAGAGCTTCACCGGTTTCAGCAGAAGATAACTGCTCTGTGGTACCAGCTGCAATGTTAGCACCGTTAGACATCATTAACTGCTCAAGTGTTTCGTTTTCGTAACCACAGTAACCATACTGGTCAATCTGTCCGTCACCATCAGTATCCTGAGTTAAGGTCTGGCAGTACTGGATGAATACATCCCAAGTCCACTCGCCTCTAGCATATAAATCACGAGGATCTTCCAAGTTGTTGTCCTCTAACATCTGCATGTTGAAACCTAAAGGATAGGTAGCTTCAACCATCTTCTGAGCTTCCTGTCTCATAATGATGCAAGCCTTACCATCGCCCATGTCTAAGTAAGACATGTTCTGCTGGGTTGTGAATAAATCATGATCTGCAGGTAAAACAGTCTTTAAGTCGATTGCAAGACCATTCATCTGTGCAGGAATAGCCATACCAGCGTCTACTAAGTAGATATCACAGTCAGGAGCACCTGCTAAGATAGAGGTGTTGATAGACTCTGTTACACCGGTGTAGGTTAAGTTCTGCCAATAGAACTCACAGTTGTACTTCTGCTCGATAACAGGTACGTTATCAAACTTCATCTGAGCAATGCCACGGTTGAATGCCTTAGACTGTAAAGTAGCCTCGTCATCACCTTCTGCATCCTGATTGGTCTGCCAGTCGGGAGCATCGTCGATAGCATCGTCTGAATCGTAGTACTGTACCCACCATGTACCGATGTTGATGATTCTCTTACCATCAGCGGTAGTCTGGCCTGAAGTAGGCTTGTCGCCACCGGTGGTAGAATCTCCGCCGGTCTGCTGTGTATCATTGCCGGGTGTAGCAGCTCCTTCAGAACCACCACAAGCTGCCATAGAAAGGGTCATAGACGCTGCTAAACCCAAAGCTAAAAACTTCTTTAAATTTTTCATTTCCGCAATATCCTCCATTTTGATTTGCTATGTCAATTATTGAGCTGACTGTCCTACAGATACACTGTAAACTTCCCAGTTAGAGTCAGATTCACACTGCATCATAGCGCCCCATGTAGACTTATCTGTACCACATAATTCTTCGATCTGCTCATAAGTTACCTGACAGATACCGTTGCTGCAAGCTGACTTTCCGCCATCGCCTACACGAATCCAACCAGCTTCTGCCCAAGGCATTACGATCCACATATTACCGGTTTCTGAAGTATAACTAATGTTTACTACTGAACCGGGAACTAATGCATCTACGATTTCCTGAGGCATTTCAAAACCGTTCTGTGCCCAAGCACCTGCTGAACAAGCAAATCCTGCAAAGTCAACATTACCGGATACCATCTTCATTTCGTTAGCAGTACCAACTCTTAAACCGTAAACTTCCCAGTTAGAGTCAGATTCACACTGTAACATAGCGCCCCATGTAGACTTATCTTCGCCACACATAGCTTCAATCTGTTCGTAAGTTACATAGCACTTACCGCCGTAGCATACAGAGTTACCGCCATCAGCTACACGCATCCAACCTGCAGTTGCCCAAGGCATTACTACCCAAAGGTTGCCGGTTTCTGAGGTATAATCAATTTCAAGAACTGAACCGGGAACTAATGCATCTACGATTTCCTGAGGCATTTCAAGACCATTCTGTGCCCAAGCACCACCGGATACTGCGAATCCAGGGAATTCAACTGCATTACTTACAGCATATACAGGAGCCTTCTGTCCAACCTTAACAGAGAATACTTCCCAGTTAGAGTCAGATTCACACTGCATCATAGCACCCCAAGTAGACTTATCTTCGCCACAAAGAGCTTCGATCTGCTCATATGTAATCTGACAAACGTTCTTAGAGTTGTTTGTATAAGATTTTCCGCCATCGCCTACACGCATCCAACCTGCGGTTGCCCAAGGCATTACAATCCACATATTACCGGTTTCAGAAGTATAAGCGATTTCAACTACTGAACCGGGAACTAATGCATCTACAACTTCCTGAGGCATTTCAAAACCGTTCTGTGCCCAAGCACCACCGGTACATGCAAAACCTTCGAAGTTTACAGCACCCTTAACTGAACAAAGGTTAGACATATCAAGACCTGAGCTTGAGAAAGCTTCGGGACCTGCAAATGCTACAGTTGTATCAGCTGTTAATAAATTACCGTCCTTATCCAAGAAACGGATGTTGTCAATGTACATGGTAGAGTTACCAAGACCTGCATCCTTAGCATTATCAACCTTCATGTCGATAATAAATAAGTTGTTTGCGCCGTTAACGAATTCTTCGCCTGCCGCTAAAGTTGCAACTGCCTTCTTCGGGTTAGCAGTCTCAAGATATACAGACCAGTTGTCAACGGTTTCTACTAAATCTTCGCCAGACCAAGCAAGGATTTCACCTGAAACTGCCTGGAACTTACCTGAAGGGTTAGCTACACCTACAGATACTTCCATAGAAGCTACCTTCTCAGTATTGTCACCTAATAAGCTCTGTACGTCGATTCCGATGTAAGGAACATCTCCATTGCTGGTAACCTGTACTGCCTTGCTGCCATTGAAATCAACAACTTCAAGAACAGAGTCATCAGCATTTGCAGGAACGGTATACACCTGAAGGAATCCCATGTTACCATCCTCAAAGTCAATGCTTGCATCTTCCACTACAGGTTCGGGAGCCGGTTCTGCAGTCGGCTCAGCTGCGGGAGCTTCTGTAGGAGCTGCCGGTGCCTGAGTAGGTTCCGGAGTAGAAGCTTCTTCACCACCACATGCTGCCATAGAAAGCACCATGGTTCCTGCCATAAGCAGGCTTAATAATTTTTTACTTTTCAACTTTTTCATCCTCCTTTTTTTTATTAAAAGTTGATATTGAGTTAAAACAAAGCTTAACCTACGATACCGCTTCGTTCTACACCCTCTATAAAATATTTCTGCAGTAAGATATAAATAAGTACTATAGGAAGAAGAATTAACACAATACCGGCATTCAGATATAATTCCTGTATAGGAACATCCAGGATTTTATCCTGATTTGCAATCACTGCCTGCAAGGTTGCTATCTTCTTACTGATTACTATATCTTCACTAATCAGAAATAAATTAGCATAAAATGTGTCGTTAAACTGCCATACGATAGAGAATACTGTTACAGTGATTACGGATGGCATAGCGTTTACCAACATAATTCTAAAGTAAGTATACCACACTCCGCAGCCGTCGACTAGTGCTGCTTCCTCAATTTCTTTGGGTAAACCGCGGAAAAATTGATTAAATATGTAAATATACAAACCGGAACGTACACCACAGCCCAGAAAGGTCATGATATACATAGGAATCGGGGTACCCATCAGGTTAATAGGTGCACCCTTAATCATGGTTACCAGTCCCAAAGGATCAAAGGTTCTGAAGGTCATGTACAAAGGTAACATGATGGTGTGGGAAGGGATAACAATCATAATTACCACACAAGCGAAGAGTAAATTCTTCAGCGGGAAATTAAATCTTGCAAATCCGTATCCAACCATAGAACAAACCAATATCTGTATACCGGTAACACTGACAGTGTACAATAAATCCTTTGCAATGGTTTTCCAATAATCCATTCTTTCAATAACCAGTTCATACTTCTCCAAAGTAGGATTCTCCGGAAGTACAAACACCATAGGGTTAATTGCATCCTTATTGGATGAAATAGAGTTTACTACAATACCAATTACAGGAGATAAAATAACGTATCCGACACCAACCAAAATAGCCACTCTGGCGATTATCATAAAGAACGCTTTAATATCGTTAAAAAAGCTGTTGCGCTGGTCTTTGTCGTGAATGATTTCTTGTATTCTTGCAACAAGTGCAAGCTTCTGAATCTTTTCAGCCATTTCTAATCTCCTTTCCTTAGTTATAGTAGAAGGTTTTCTTAGAAATCCAACCGCACACTGTAACTAATATTATACACGTAATTATCGTACTTGCCAAGCTAAATACGGAACTTAATCCATAGTTAAATTGCTTAAATGCCACTTCATATGCCAGGTCAACTACTTCTGACTCAGTAAAGCTGTCCACGATGGTATATACCACGTTTGTAATGATATGAGGCATAACCATAGGGAAGGTTACCTTCCAGAAAGTTTCATACGCTGTTGCACCTTCAATCTTGGCTACTTCGTACATAGAGCCCGGAATAGACTGCAATGCCGCAATAAAGATGATAATCTGTACACCGGAAGCTTCAATGATATCATTGATACGCGCTACCGCTGCTACAATATAATCTAACACTGATGCAGGCAGACCGAAGTTCATGAACATACTGATTAAGTAGTCAATGTCAAATGCCATGGTATTGCTGGCAGTATTACTCATTTCTGTTACTGTGGTAGAAATACCACCCTGCATCATGGCTGCACTTAAGTCCATAGCTGCAGTAATTGCTTCTGCGTTCAAGATAACCGGCAGGAAGAAGATAGCACGGACAATACCACGTCCGGGGAACTTCTTATTCAACATCATAGCCATGAACAAACTGAAGAACGTAATCAACGGAACGTCTACCAGCATATTCATAACAGATGTGGTTAATACCTGCTTAAAGGTACCATGCACACGGAAAGCATAATTCCAGTTTTCAAAACCAACGGGAGTTAATGTATAACCACCATTGATAGCATCAATAGCCAGCTCTGAAAATGCAAACTGTCCGGTCATTACCAGAGAACGCACATAGAAGATACAAAATCCTACAAACCAGGGAAGGATAAAAAAGTATCCCGATAAGCTACGTTTCTGGAGAAGAGTTAATTTTTTACGCTTTTTCATTTATTAAATCCCCTCCATTCTGTAACTCATAGCCGGAATCTCCACACCCTCTACGGTCTGTGTCTGGCTACTGTAATTGATATAAATACTTACTCCGTTGTCGTAGGTTACTTTACGTACATCTCCGTCCATAATTTCATGACCTACCATTGTGGAGCCGTTTACATACTTTAATGCTTCATTCACCTGATTATAAATCGCTACCGCTTCATCCTTCCATACATTGAAGGTGGTTGCATAATAGTGATTCATACCGGTATTCTTCATCTTACTGGATTCTTCCCAGGTAAACACGTAATGAGGTGAAGCACCTGCTTCAATCATGTTCAAGGTAACCAGAGTCAAATCCACATCATCCTGATAGTTCAACAACTTAGATGAGTAGTTAATGCATCCGTGTAAAATCATTTCATACAACGGAATACTTTCGTCTACAATAAAGAATTCATTGTGGATAATCGGCACATTAATAATATCTGTTGTGTATGCAAAGCTGTAAGCATTACCTGCATCGGTCATCAGCTTCTTGCCGGTTCCCTCTAACAGTCCAAGCTGTGCATCTACAATATCCAATGCTTCTTCACGATGTATTACATTGGTACGTCTCTTATCAGATACTAAGTAGCTTCCCAAATCTCTTAAGGAAATACCGTCAATATCCACTTTATTAATCTTCTTTGTAAACTTGCCTACATATCTGTCCAGGAACTTGGGAGAAAGTACATCGTAGTCTCTTTCCATGTAACCCAATGCACTGGTGTTACGAAGTGTGGTAGGATTTACCATACCAAAACTTGCTACATATCCTGCGCCATAGTAACGGGAACCTTCTGCATTGTAGTTAAATCCATCGTCAGCATAGGTAACCTTCTGGAATGCTACATCTGCAAAGAGTGTACCGCCATTTGCTGCTACGGTATCATTCAGATCCTCTAAACCTGACTTGCCGCCAAGCTTCGCGGTAACGCGCACCTTATCTGCCGCGTCATGATAGTAACCACCGTTAAACCAGCCCTGCAAATTCATAACCTGATTGTTTATACCACTATTCTTCAGTACAGTGGAAATTTCGCCTGCCTCCTCAAAGGTGGTCATAGCAAAGTTTCTAAGGTACTGCACACCTAAGAAATGGTGGGTTTCCTTTACACCACAAATTACATCATAGTAGAAAGGAATGTCACCGCCTGTAGTATTCGGTGTTAATACGCCTTCTTCAATCAAGCGGTTACGATAGTAGTTTGCCATGCCGGCATATCCTTCGTTTTCCTCTGATAAGAAGGTATAACGAACTTCCATGTTAATGTCGTACTTGTCAGCTTCCATAACGTATACGTCCATAACAGAATCACCAAACATGCTTAACGCATCTGCATTACGAAGTACAAAGGTCGGATACGCATAATTGTATTCGTTGTACGCACCGGAGATACCTGCGGAAATCAGTGCGGTAGAAGCACCGTCCTCGATGGTAACCAGCATATTACTGTCTTCCTTGCAGATACCGAAGAGTCCCAGCTTTGCACTGTCTACTTCTTCCAAAGTAGTATAGTTTGCTACCATAGGATCCAAATCGTAAACATACTGTGAGTAAGAAGCCATATTGGTCTTTCCGTTGTTGAAATAAATCAAGGAACCGGAACCGTTAGGCACTACCATATAACCATCTTCACTGGTATGTCCTGCACCCATGTAACGAAGGAGCTGAATACGGCTCACATAGCCTGCACCATATTCCTTAATACCGCATGCCGGAATAGATACGGTCACATAATCCTCACCGAGTCTGTATTCCAACGGAATGTCAAAGTATATCGGAATGGAATCACCCTTCGCTTTTTTATTACCGATGGTGTAGATATAACGAACACCATTTTCAATACTTTCTACTGCCAGCTGATTCTTTGCCACACACTGGCTGAAAGAATCCATGGTATTTTCTGTAACGTCGGCATTGTAGTAGCTCAAAATAAATGCTGACTTCAAATAATTTTTCTGTGCTGACTTAGCAATAGCATCTTCATCCGCTGCCAAAGGATTGGAGTAGGTGGTAGAGCCGTTACGCTTGTCATACACTGCAATGTAACCGGTCTTAGTATCGGTGTAGAGCTTCAAATTGTCATTCTCTGCTACCAGATCCATGCCTGCCACATCGGCCTTAGAATCCTGCATCGGACTATATGCAGTACCGGTTTCGTACTCATAAGAGGAAATGTACTGCTCATAGTTATCGTAAAGCATATAGTGAGATACGTAGTACAACAGGTAAATTGCAACTGCCACTAAAGCAATTCCAAAGATTACCAGACCCATCTTCTTTGCGAAGCTCATGGGACGTTTTCTCTTCTTTACTTTAACCTTTTTTTCTTTCACTTTTATTTCTTTTTCCTTAGAAGTTTTCATACTGCCTGCCTCCTACACTCTGAAAATAATTTCTGTGTATATACTTCTAAAGAAGTTAAATACCATACCTAATAAGTTACTTAAAAGCAGAAGCAGGAAGATAATAATAAACATTGCTACAAAGGTAATAAATAAAGTTACCAGTGTTTTTCCCAATGTGTAATTATGCACCTGCATAATTCCGATTAACATCATGATTACGCCGTAAGCAATACCTACTGCGATGATCAATGTGTAAAATGCCTGCTCATCATCTGCTACGAACTGGCTGAAGATGGTAGCAATAATCATGCAAATGCTGATAGGAACTGTACCATAGCCAACAGCTGTAGCAATATCCTTCATTCTGCCTTCTCCGTTCATCAAACAGGTTACGGACCAGTTGCTGACACAAATCAACAGATAGAAAGCTAAAACACCTAACAATTCATACAAACTGTCTACGGACATTGGATGAATGTCATTTACAACAAAGCCTGACAAAAGTCTGTTGCCTGTAAAGCAGAAAGAGAAAAGTACGGTCATCAGGATTGCCAGCGGAACACTTCCTTTGTCCTCTGTATGGCGAATCCAGTAGTATCCGTCCATGGGATGGGAAATGGTGTAAAACAAATATTTCCACTTATCTTTTGAGAAATATTTACGCATCCTTCTTTCCTCCCTTCTTCTTTTTCACCTTTGAATATACAAAGATTCCGGCTACTGCCACGAGACCAACGGTTAAGATGATACTCATGTTTTCTGTCAAAATATTGTTACGATATCTCTTGTAAGCAATAGAGTAGTAGCTGCGGCTCATACCGATTTCCAGGTATTTCATAGCCTGTACGTAATCTCCGGAGGTCAGATAAGCTTTACCGATACCGGTGTTTGCCAGTTCGTTATTCTCATCCAAATCCAGAACCTTCTCCCAAAGCTCTACTGCCTTTGTTTCGTCACCACTGTAACGAAGTGCTACCGCATCGTTAATCAGCTTACCGTATTCTGTTACATCAAAGCACAGAATGGAAGCTCTGGTAGCATCCAGTACGATAACGGTCTCGCCGATGCTTTCAATAGCTACCGGCATTGCGAAAGTACCTTCCTGTGTACCCATACCGCCGAATACGTAAAGCAGGTTACCTTCATGATCATATGTGAAAATACGGCCTCTCTTACGGTCTAAACAAGAGTAGATACCAAAGTCACGATATACAACGTCTGTAAACTGAGAAGGTCCTGCATACTGTGTGGTTCCGTCAATCTGTATATCACCACCCAGATTCTGCTTAGGTCCCTTCTTAATAACATCTTCACCCTTCGGGTTCAGACGACGAACACCCTGAATACCGGTTGCATCAATATTAGATGCATAAACGAAACCATCCGGGTCTACATCAATACCGGTAAATTCTGTAGGAATGAATAACTGCTGCTTAGAACGTTCTTCCTTGGTAGCAATCTTTCTCCAGAATTTCTCCCAAAGTGTAATTTCTACGTTAATGGTACCGAAGAATCCGGTGAATTCGCCGTTGCTTTCAAATACCATAATACCTTCGAACATGTTCTGTGCAATACAGTAAATACGGTCTGCATAGTCCACAGAAACCTTTAACGGAGTAAATTTGTAATTATCCTCCAGCACTTCTGCCTGAGGGTTATCTACGATTTTTGCAAGGCTGCCGTCCTCATTCAATACAACAATTCGACGATTCTGTGAATCGGCAATGTAAAGCTGATTGCTCTGGGATACTGCAACACCTGTAGGCTGCTTGAATTTATCTTCTGCGCCGTTGTTTTCAAAGGTAGTGATTACATTCACAACCTCTGTCATATCCTGATTTAAAATAACAATTCTGTTGTTACCTGTATCTGCCACATATACATTACCGTTAGGTGACTTACACAAATCCTGAGGTGTCAGGAATGCGCCGAGAGCTTCTCCGTTGTATGTCAGCCCTGTACCGGAAATGGTCTTGGTAGGCGTATATGCTGCCGGTGTAAATACGATATCTTCCCAGTAATCATAGTTATATGTATCGTAGGGAAGTGAGGTTGCGCTTACTTCCATGGAAATGCCGGTAAATGCAACCACTACTGCCAGGAGAACAGATAAACAGCTGTTTATGATTTTCTTCGCTTTCATATCTCTCTCCTCCTATTAATCCTTCATACCGGATGTGGTCATGGTTTCTAAGACGTTACTCTGACAAATCAGGAAGAAGGTAATCGGTACTGCCGCGATAATAAAGGTAACCGCTGCAGCTGCGCCCGCACGAGCCACACCACCTGCAGTAATCTGCTGAAGTGAGAACTGTAAAGGCTTCAATTGCTCATCTCTAAGGAATAAGCTACCGGTGTTACCCCACATCTGCTGGAACTGGAAGATAGCCAGTGTCAACCATGCAGGCTTAACGTTAGGCATTACGATTTTCCAGAAAATATGCCACTCGTTAGCACCGTCCAGTCTTGCAGATTCCATCAGGGAATCAGGAAGCTGTTCCATAAACTGTTTCATCAGGTAAAGACCCATACCGAAACTCCATGCCGGCAGAATCAATGCTAAATATGTATTGTTGATACCCATATAAGAAATAATCAAATACTGAGGTATCTGGGTAACTGTCCAGGAGAACATCATGGACAATACTACCATCTGGAATAAAATGTTCTTACCGGGGAACTTATGCTTTGCCAGCGGATAAGCTGCCAGGGAAGCAACAATTACGTGTCCTACCATACCGCCACCGGTAATGATGATGGTATTCAGAATGTATCTGGAGAACGGTACCCAGGAATCATTCATAAGTACGAACAAGTCTGAGAAGTTCTCAAGGGTAGGGTTACGAACAAAAATCTTAGGCGGGAATTGATACAATTCGTCCAAAGGCTTCAACGCGTTGTTTACAATCATAACAAGCGGCAATACCATGAACAAACCACAAATTATCATAAGTCCGAACAGGAGGGTGTTACCAGCCATAGAACGATTCAGCTGTTTGTTTTTTCTTTTACGAAAGAGCTTTTTCATAACTATTCACCCACCCTTCCTAAAATTTTCTGTACTAACTTATTGGTTCCAACCATCAACAGGAAGAGGATGGTTGCAATTGCGGATGCGTAACCCATATCGAAACGGGTTGAACCGTAGTCCAAAAGGTGGGTAACAACGGTTGCACCTGCGTAGTTTACGGAAGGGTTACCTGCTAAGTTAATAGAGATATCTGCTACCGCAAAGGACTGGGTAATCTGCATAACCGCACCGAACATCAGCTGAGGCTTCATAGCCGGCAGGGTAACATACCAAAGCTCCTGCCAACGGTTCTTAACACCGTCCAAAGCTGCTGCTTCGTACATGCTTCTGTCTACGGTCTGCAAACCTGCGATAAAGGAAAGGAAACCTGTACCGAGGGATAACCACAGCTGTACTACAATAAGTACGGGAAGGACATATTTCTCAGTCTGCATCCAAAGGATTGCTTCATCGATAATGTCTAACTCCAACAAAATACCGTTTAAGTAACCGTAACGGTCACCTGTCAAAATCAGGTTCCATACCAGATACGCATTACCACAAATGGAAGGTGCGTAGAAAATCAAGGTCAGGAAAGCTCTGAGCTTACCCTTAAATTCATTGATAATCCATGCAAACAACAAACAAAGCATGTAACTGATAGGTCCTGTAATTACTGCAAAGAGTAAAGTGTTTTTCAGAGAGATGATAAAGATATCATCCTCCAAAAACAGCTTAATATAGTTTTTCCAACCTACGAAGGTAGGCCATTCCAACATATTAAAGTGTGTGAATGAAAGCACCACTGAAATCGCTACCGGTAATACGGTAAAGAAGAAAAACAGGATGAAATAGGGTGCCATCATAAAGTAGGAAGCTTTATTTCTTGCAATCTGATACTTCAGAGTACCTTGCTTTTTCGCAATATCAAGAGCTTCCTGGGAAACGGTTGTTACCTCTTGTTCCATAGCTTTTCTCCTTCCTAGTTATTTTCAGCGGTATCCTGCGCTAAGGGCAGGTCAAATTCTTCACGCTTGTAGTTAATTTCTGCGTTGATGTAAAGTACCTTATCCATCAACTCTTCTCTCGGTGTTGCCACGTAGTCCGTACCTGTATTTGCCGAATCGGTGGTTACGGTATAGAATGCGTTGTTCAAGTTACGCCAAGAGTAATATCCGCCGGGTACCTGAGGGATACCCTGTACCATTTCATACTGAGCCATAATAGCCTTGTAGTCCTTAATCGGCCATGAAAGGTTGCCCATTGCTTCTAAGTTTGCAGTTGCAACTCGTGCACTGGCACCCATTAAGCTTTCCATTTCACGTCCGTAAAGGGTCTGGATTTCTGCACTGGTCCACCACTTAAGGAACTCCCATGCCTCATCCGGATACTCGGTACTTGCCATAATGAAGTCTGCCAGACCGGTACTACCGGTTGCATGGTTCACAGTTCCATCCTCCTGTACCACACCCGGAACTACAGTGAAGTCCCAAAGTCCTGCAATATCCGGTGCAGATACCTGCAGATTATTGTAGGTGGTGTAGTCGGAAATAATAATCGGACACTCACCGGTACGGAAACGTTCTTCCACGCTGGTAGCCTTATCCAGCTTGTAGTCGGTGTAGTATTCGCAATATTCTTTAAAGGTGTTTACTGCAATATCGGAATCCAGCATAGAGCGGTCACCGTTTGCACTGTAATATTCACCGCCGTTCTGGAACAGAAGCATTGCAAAAATCTGTTCTGTAGGCAACATACCGAATTCCATCTGGTTCTTACTAAGGACGGTCATAGCCACCTTAACTTCGCTCCATGTGGTCGGTACTTCCAGACCGATTTCTGCCAGGATATCCTTACGATAGAACATCATGGGGAAGGTCTGTGTATCCGGCAATGCGTAAGTAGCTCCGTTAAAGCTGAAAGGAACTAATGCACTGTCGTCAAATCTGGTAACAATTTCATCAAAATCTTCAAACTGTGTTAAATCCAATACTGCATTACGCAAACCGTAGTTTACGGGAGTATCGTTACCGGTATTTAATACCGCACCGGCGATACCGTTAGTATTTGCTACCTGAATAGCAATATCAGGTCCCTCTCCTGCAAGAGTTGCACGAAGCAGGGTGTTCATATCTACCAGCTGTACGTTGATACTGATGTTTGTATTCGGTGTAAACTTCTCATCAATCAAAGCTTTGATAACGTTTGCCTGGTCACGTCCGGTACCTACCCAAAGTGTCAGAACCTGTACATCTTCACCCTCTTCTGCTACGTTACCGATGGCATTGTAGTCAATAATGAAAGAGTAGTACAATCTCTGAATTTCGTAAATCAAGCTTGCGAAGAAACCTGACTTTTCGATGGTCGGCTGACTGTCTGCAGAATAAATCATCAATCTGTCTACCTGAAGAGGCTGACCCAGTACCTGGGTAATCCAGTTACCACAAGCACGAACGTTTACCTTATAGGAAGAAATAACTTCCGTGAAACGTTCCTGGTCTTCAATCAACTCATCCAGCTGGTCGTTCATGGTCTTTAAAACGGTCAGCTTATCACTGTTATTGCCTGCTGTTACTTCCAATGCTGCGATTGCCTTATTTAAGTTAGCCTTCGCTTCAATCAACTGTCCCTCCAAGCTGGGGATGGAAGCTTCAATCTGGTAGTCTCTGTACTTATCCGGAGCTACACCTGTAATATAAATTACGGAACGATAAATTGCATTTAACTGCTGTACGGTATCCTGTACGGTACTGATGATATCTGCCATATCACCCAGCACAACCTCCATACGGATGGTGTGCTTACCTGCCTCTAAATAGAAGCTGTAAGGATTGCCCTGCTCGTCTGCCAGTGTTTCCTCTCTCCAGGACTGCTCATAAGCAAATCCGTATGCATTCATTTCTGCGAAAGGAACTTCACCGTCAATATAAACCTTACGATAAACATCAATACCTCTTACGAAGTTCTGATTACAATATGCTGCAATGTTGTAATAACCGTCCTGAGGAACTTCAAATTCCCACTCAATCCACTGACCGGCTTTCTTCCAAGAGTCACCACCGATAGTGTTGTTCAAAAGCACCTTAGGGCTGGAAGGATAAACAGCCGGTGAAGACTGATCCTGTCTGGGATAAAGCATCTGTGAAGATGTTTTGTTTGCGGTTTCTGCTTCGATTCTTACGGAAACACCGGAAGTATCCTTGGCACCTGCCGCATCCCATGCAGCCTTTACAGTTGCATAATCTGCTGCCTTTTCAGAGTTACTCAAAATAATTTCATGAAGGAGCATAGGCTCTCTCATGGACATCATGGTAATGGTATGAGTACCCTTTTCAAAATATACAGACAACGGTGTGGTAATATAACCATTGCTGTCATACAGATAACTCTCCACCCATTCCGGACATTCCAAAGTACCGGGCTTTACATCGAATCCCTGATTATCCTTTTCCCAGGCCTTTACCACGATACCGTTTGCATCTGTGGTCAGTTCCTGTACATCGTTAGTCCAGATTCGGTTAAACTCCACGAGAGACATTTCACCGTATGGCAGTTTGCCATCGATGAAGAATGTCCTCTGGATACCTGAGCTTTTCCCTGCCACGGGATAGTATAGCAGAGAAATATCATAAAATCCGCTTTCTTCAATATTTACTTCATATTCCACCAGCGCTTCTTCTGAAGTCAAAACAGAAGTACCGCCACCCGGAACATTCTCATAGTCCGTATAAGTCTCCGGAGTCGTTGCCACGCCTGCATCCTCATATCTGACATAAGAATCCGCCGGAATGCGATACTCTTTGTCCGGATACACTGCCGGGTTGTTTGCCACGTATTCACTATAAATAGGTACGCCGGCATCGATGGAATAGGTACCCACCAGTTCCTGATACTCCTCCGTAGTAATATCTGTTGCGGCTTGTGCCTGCATGCTTGTGCCCGGTGCTACGCCGAACGCCATAACTGCCGCAAGAAGAAATGCAATTGTTCTTTTAATTGTCTTGTTCCTCATCCTCTTATCTCCTATCTTAAAGGATAATTCTTTAAATCCGGTAACTCATCTCTGGTAATTACATGTTCATGTTCATATATCTTCTTAAGCATGTACTCTTCCGTATACTGCTCTGAGTATATAAATAAAGATTCTGAACTACTTATAAACTCTCCGCCCCAGGTACAGAAGGAACCCCACATGGCGCCGTCTCTGATTGCCAGGTCCGGATCAAACATGCAGCCGTTCTCTGATAAAATAATCATTTTCTTTGCATCCGTGTAGTCTGCCACTTCCAGATACTTGGATGTCTGGGGTGTATATACTTTTTCACCGGGGTAAATATCTTCACCTATAATATCAACATATTCATCGCCCGGATACCAGTCCTTGTTCTGACCGTTCCAAACCCAAATCAGGTTATCCAGTCCATATTCATTCACCAGTCGGTCATACAATAATATGTACAATTCCTTATATGCCTCTGCTCCTGCCGCGCCCCACCAGAACCAGCCTCCGCTGGCTTCGTGAAGCGGTCTCCAGAGAATCGGCACACCTGCATCTTCCAACTTCTGTAACTGCACCGCTATGGCATCGATATCTTTCATCAGTAAATCATAACCCGCCTGATCGGCACCATTCATAATTGCCTTTAAGTCTATATTGGTATGTTCCTTATAGAAAGCAGAATACCATTTGCCGGTAATGTACTTTTCAGGAGCATTCCAATGCCAGCAGAAGGTAACAATACCTCCACGCTCCCAGTACTCAATCGCCAGGTCTGTAGCTGTGGATGTGCTGCCATTGGCCACGCGGGAGGGGGAATACTCAATCATATCCAGACCCAAGATGGCCGGATACTTTCCTGTTGTTTTCCAAATGGTCGCATTTTCGTGGCCAAAAGCACCTTCATCACAATACTGTCCGGACAAAATGTCCGTACCGTATATATCGCATAAATAAGTCATTAAGCGCTTTGCATTATCAGATGCGTTGGGATTCACCAATACAGGCTCAATCTCAAATCGCCCCGGGTCCAGTTCATCGGAAGGCTTCACCTTCAAACTGTCAACCCATATCCAGCCCCAGTAGGCTGTAATCTTTATGGTATGGTCCCCTGCTTCCATATAAACTCTGGAAACAATGGAATCCGTGAATTCCTTACCTTCTATCGCAGCCCGGCCGATTACCGCCCCATCCACGCTTACGTGATTTTCCTTGAAATTACCGTCCGCGCTTCGACTGCAGAAATTCAAATCATAAAATCCGGTTTCATCAATATGTATTGTAATCTCCAGGGCGTCTTCCTCTGCCTTGGCAAATCCTTCTACATAAGTAATATCACCCGAGGTACCTGTTTTGGTTCCTCCTACAAAGTTGCCGCTCTCAGCCTCGTAAACCTTTGCATCATCCCAAGAGTAAGTCTTTAATTCTATGGGTGTTTCCGCCTCGTTTGCCGTATTTTCCTGTCCGGCTGTCCCAACATTTCCATCCCCATTATTACTCTCCGAGCATCCGCTCAACGCAAAAATCATGCCAAGTAGCAGAATTTTTCCAAAACATTTTCTCACTTGACAGCACCTCTGTTCGTTTAAGTTAATTTAGGTAAATTTAATCTGTAATCAAATATTACTATACTTGACGAGAAACTTCAATAGTTTTTTATGCATTTTGTCAGATTATACATTTTTTATCTGTCCAAATTATACATTCTGCTCAATCGCCCTTTCTGCCTTTAATTTATTCTGCCATTCCCCGGAAAATCGCTTAAAATCTATATTTAGTGGTTTTCCCATCTTTTGGCACTAAATTTTGCATTTATTTTAACTTTCACTTAACTAATTTAAACTAATTTTTAGGTTTTTTAACTTAGTTCAATTATTAAATTAACCACTATCCTATTGAAATGTTACCCTCTGTCCAATATAATATATGGGTGCAAATCGGTTTATACCGTATTATTTTGCAAATTTTCCCTAAAAATTAACTATTACATGAGGTATGAATTATGACTACTATTCTATTAATTGTTATTTACATATGTTTTATTGGTCTGGGACTCCCGGACTCTCTGTTCGGAACCTCCTGGCCGGCAATTTATCCGGAATTCAATCTGCCCGTATCCTACGCCAACTTTGCCACTACCATAAATTGCCTGGGCACCATTACATCCAGCCTGCTCAGCGCCCGAATCATTAAGAAACTGGGCACCGGTGGCGTCACGGTTGTCAGCACCGGCATGACCGCAGCGGCTCTGCTTGGCATTGCTTTTTCCAAAAATTATTTGTGGGTCTGCCTTCTCTCCATTCCTATGGGTCTGGGAGCCGGCGCTATTGACACTGCATTGAATAATTACGTAGCCATGTACTACAGTGCTACACATATGAACTTTTTACACTGCTTTTATGGTGTGGGTATTTCCCTAAGCCCCTACCTGATGTCTCTGGCATTATCCGACGACGCCGCATGGCGCGAGGGCTACCGCATGGTTTTCTATGTGCAGACCGGCATTACTCTGATTGCTTTAATCGCCCTGCCCCTTTGGAAGAAAGTGAAGCACGCGGGCGCGGTCGACCAGACTGACAGCATGCCCCCTGGCACTGCCACCCCTACGCAAGACGTGCTCGCGCAGGACACAGGCAAATATACCGCTACACCCGTACAGAATACAGACAACGAAATCATCGTCCTTTCTTATAAAGAAATGTTGAAAAACCCGGGCATTATGACTGCCTGCTTTGCCTTCATGGGCTCCTGTTCCTTAGAAGCATTAGCCAATATTTGGGGTGCCACTTATCTGGTAAACGCCAAAGGTTATCTTACTGATACTGCTGCCAAGCTGGTAATGCTCTATTACGTAGGATTCACCATGGGCAGATTCTTGTCCGGTGTATTTGCAAAGAAGCTGAACTTATGGCTTATTACTTATACCGGCCTGGGCATTTGCGGTCTGGGTGTAATACTGATGTTTTTACCCCTTCCCGGTTTTGTCTCTGCCATAGGGCTTTGCATGATTGGTCTGGGTGTGGGACCATTCTTCCCTAACCTGACCCACTTAACCCCTACGCTTTTTGGCAAGCAAATATCCCAATCCGTTATTGGCGCCCAGATGGCATTTTCCTACATCGCCTACCTGATACTGCCACTTTTATTCGGCCAAGTTGCCCGCTATATCAGTATTGGTTTGTACCCACTCTTCCTGGTTGCAATGTTTGTACTTGCCCTACTGTGCCTGTTGAAGTTGCACCGCTCATACCTCCGGCAGCACCCCTAAGGACGTTACCTCTAATGCCTCTAATACCACTAAACGCGCCCCTGTCGTCGCCAGCGGTATCTATACAAATTTTTTAGGAACGCAGAATCCATTCTTTAGAATTTTGAATGAGATTCTGCCTAATTTTAAAGAATTCTAGGTCTATAGGAAAAAACTTGTCCGTAAGATACCACTTTTCAGAAAAAGTGCGGTCTGGCAGACAAGTTTTTTTCTATAGACCGAAATCATGCCTTTTTGATATATAAAAATTCCAAAAATCAGGCATAATGGATTCTACTGACAAACTTTTTTCACCTAGATACCAAATCACCATAATTCTTTTTCATTCTACCCATTTCAATCACCATATCGTATTTTCAAAATAATCGGGCATAGCCCCAAAGCTATGCCCGTTACTATTACTCTCCTTATACCATTTCGCCCAAACATCCTATGAAATCAACAACGCCACAATAGCAAATTTCTCTCCGGTGGAGCCTTCCTTTTTGCGAATCTCTATGGTATGCACTGCCGTCTCATCAGATACATACACTTCATCCGGCTGCAAGGTAGACCCCCAGCCATTCTTGAAATTACCATCCAGCGTATATGCATATTCACCATCTATGTAAACCTCGTACTGTCCGTAGGTTCCATCCGTAGTTCTCTGGTAAGCAATACCGATATTAGCTGCCTCTACTTCAAATACTATGGGTTCATCACCCGTCTCCGTATACCAGTTATTCGGCAAATACCAATTCACTGCTTTTTCCTCAAAACTGCCCATGCTTACCGGTTCTATATCATCAGAATCCAAAAGCGTCGCCTCCAGATACACCTCTTTGGTTACTGCATCTGCCGTAAAAGGAGTTACCTCCTCACTGATTTCATCCAATCTTGCATACACATCGTTCATATAACGATAGTAGATTTCTCCAATAATTGCATGTCCTCTGTCATTAGGATGCACATTATCCGGCGAAATATCCTTCCAGGTAAACTCTCCAGCCTCAATAGAGGGAAGCACTGCATTACCATAACTGAGCATTGGCAGCTGATACTTAAAGCCAATCAGCGAATCATTGGCCTGAGCATTAGTGCCGTTTTCCTGAGTGGTAAACAGAAGCATTACCGCCGGCTCCTGTTCCTCAAACATAATCTTTCGCACCAGATTATCATAGCTCTTCTTAAAGAAATTATCATTACCGTCATTTACGGAGAATTCTACCACCACCACGTCCGGCTTGGCATACAACAAATCCTCGTCCGCTCTATGTACTCCCAAATAAGAAGATGTACCTCCGATACCCGCATTAATAAAAGTTATCTCCGCATCCGGGAAACGTTCCTCCCACCACTTCTGCACATAGGAAGCATAACATTTATCGTAAGTACTGGCGCTGTATTTTTCTGTAATGGAACCGCCGATTACACCGATAGTCACCGGCTCCCCTGCCTGCGCCTTACGCATAGCCTTGGCCAGTCTGGTCAAATCACCTTCCAAAAACTGAATGGCACGTTCATACATCTCATCCGTTAAATAATCCGTTTCTAAAAATATCGGTTCCACCGTCTCTGCGGAAGTGTCCGTCCCATCTTCGCCGGCTACCGCACCTGCGTTCTCCCCGGTTACAGCCTCTGCATCCAAATTATCCACCGCTTCGCCGTTCCCTTCCGGTCTTACGCCACCATCCGGCTGCTGTCCACAACCAACCAGACACAAACTGACCGTTATGCACAAGGCAAGCCCTTTTATCAACCACTTGTTTTTCATGCTCTACACCATCATTTCCTTGTATAGCTTCAGATAGACCTTGTCCTCATCAATAGTCACTTCCGCTTTGTCCAACATCATACCCAGTAAAAGCAGCTGACTGCTTTCATTGGGATCACCGGAGCCTGCCAGCTCCCAATAAATATCCTCCATGCCCTCATTTTTCGGCTCATTCAGATACTTATCCAGATATACCAGTCGCTCCTTTTGATTTGTATCAAAATTGCTGGCAAAATTTATAATTACCATATTTCCTTCTCTTTTCACATGGGAAGAAATACTGTCTGCTCCCACACTAAAGAAAAACATGGTTAATTCTTCTACAATTTTTCCTACTTTTTTTTCTTCATGTATCACCGTTTTGGTTCTCCTTATTCCTCATTTTTCTTTTTAAAGAAGAGCTTCTTTCGCGGATGGTACTCAAATCTCTTAATAAAACTTTCCATGAAGGGCACCATGATAATGGCTACCCAACCACAACTAAAACCGTTGTTATATAAATTCAGTCCTCCGTACAGGTTGTTGGTACAAGTCACAACTGCCACATGTAACATTCCTGCAATAATACCCGCAACGATTCCGAACTGACCTGCAATAGGCGCCAGACCCACACCAAAAATAGCTGCCAACTGTATGGCAGGTGTGGTTGGCGTAAACTTATTAATAAACGTAGATAAAAACACACCCAGAAGTACCGGAGTATAATTCTTCAAATGTGCGCCGAATGCCGCAAATCCGAAAGCGGTCAAAATGGTTCCCAACACAGGTCCTGACAAATCACCGTCAATCAACACAATATACGTAAGTGATATGATTCCTACCAGTCCCATATTCATAAAGGTAACTCCGGGACCATCCATCAAAATAAAGTCCGCAACCGCACGACCGGGATGGCGCATAATCTTAAGCAATCCTTCAAACTTACCTTTCGCCAAATAACAGCCATAAACAAATGCAAAGATGAAATATCCGTAAGATACTATAGTTAACCAGACAGGAATTCCTTCCTTCCAAATAAACACTGCCTGTGGCATAATTCCAAAGGACTGCAGTACACAAGCAATGACAAATGCTACAATACCTGCCGAAAATCCCACATTAAACAGATTGTAACCCATATGCATGGAAGCTGTATGCATGGACAACGGAGGCAAAAGAAAACCAATCAATATACCCAGTCCGATTGCACACAAAAAGTTTACTTCCCTGGGAAAGTACAGTTTACAAGGGACTACACAGGGTAGGTATCTGACGGGAGGGGTGCCGCCAGTCAGATTTTCCATGTGATGTTCAAGCTGTCGCTTGTGGCGGCTATGGTGGTGATCATCAAATCCACCACACGCCGCTTGTC
>JBGVKL010000008.1:0-52414 GCA_045123675.1 Acetatifactor sp.
TTATGCTCGAAAGCTCGCTGCTTTGCAGCTTATTCCTCTGCTACGCAGAGTACTTTCTCGCTAATACGCCTCAAAAATGCAAATGTCAGCTTCGCTGCCGCTTGCATTTTTACGAGGCTATTATATTATATCGGAACCTATGCCTTGTTTCGATACTGAGATGTTGTGAACCGACCTTTTTATGTTGTGAAATGATTCTCACATCCCAAGCCTTACGTTATTCACACTCTCTGCAATACTCCATCCAACATTTTAGTGCTTAATGGATGTCGGCTGGTTTCACAAGTAATTAATAAGTTATCTCCAAGAAATATTCCATTTTCACTATATAAATTCAGCTTTCGCATGGTTGACTCTAAATAAGACTCTTCGTCCAACAATCCAAAATGTTCCAAATACACTTCCGTTCTCTCCGGCATTTTTAATATAGTAAAATCCGGATACACCCGAATGCCGTCAGATAATGTGACCGGACATTCGTAGCGATAGGGAATTCCCATAGCAAAAAGTTTGTCTGCTATAATTTTCTCTGATTTTGAACGTACACGCTCCCCTCTTTCCGTAATAATTCTACTAGTTTCCTCATCAAAATACTTGCCCTGATATTCCACAGACAACCATTGTCTAACATACTCTTCATCGGATAAAATGAGTGGCGATACTAATTCCCTCCGATACGAATTCAATGTGTCATAAATCCCTTCCGGTCTTATACATGCATATCTTTCCACAAATTCTTCAATTAAATCAATACGTTTTTCTACACTATCCAATAGTTGTCTGTCATAGTCTCTCTGCGCAATCGCTATAGCCTGTCCCAAATCCTTTTTCCTTATATAAGTTCCGTTTCCTTCACTTACCCCCTCCGGTTTATAATAATATTCCGGTTTTGCATGACTATTTGAAATACGTAAATTCCCTTTTGGTGCTTTTTTTAGTTTTTCTTTTATCATTTTTGCAGCCTTATAGAGAAATGCTAATTCTTTTCGTAACTCTTGTTCTGTTTTAAACATTCATTTCATCCTCTCTTGTTCTGTCTTTAATTGTTTTTCCGACCTATCTCTCATTTTTCTTATGATAGTCGGGAACGCTTTTTCGCCCAAACCGACTAAAACATAAACACACACCATCCAGTCGGTAAGAATTTCTCACGGACTCCGACTAAAATTCTCGCCTATGCTACTTAGTCGGGCTTCACACTTTGACTCTCCCGACCATCCCTCCACTTTTCCGTAGCCTAGTCGGGTTCTTATAGTCTACACCCCCGACTGACATAAATCTTTCTACCACCTAGTCGGGCCTGCACATCAAAGATACCCGACTAAATAAAATACACACCATATCAGTCGGATATTCCGGCATTTTCCCAACAAGACACCGTAAATCCTTCCTCCGAATCTATTTCTATCGTTATTGCGCCGCACTGTGGCGTAGTAGCAACTATACATCCCTCCACCGCAAGTCTCTCCAAGGTTTCTTCATGCGGATGTCCGTAACTATTTCTTTTGCCACAGGAAATGACTGCCAATTGTACATTCACTTCATTTAGGAAATCCTGAGTTGTGGAATATCTTGAACCATGGTGTGCCACCTTCAATACATCAATGGTACTAATTCCACGTCGTTTTAATTCCCTTGTCAATGCATCTTCACCGCTTCCTTCCACATCTCCGGTCAGCAATATCCTGCAATCTTCTATTTCTAACAAATAGCAGGCCGAATACGCATTAGTTTCCCCTGTATATCCCCGTTTAGGATGCAGGCAGGTGATCTGAATCCCCTTGTCTTTCGAATTGCCCGGAAGATATTTTATCATCCTGCTCCACCACACTTCTTCCACTCGCATAGTTTCTCCGCTTGCCACATACTCCACGGTTACATTCCCGTCCACCACAGACAAAATCTCTGCAAACTCTTTGTCCGCTTCTGCCACAGCCGGTAAAATTAACCGTTCTACCGTCAACTCGCCACGCCTCCTTACCACACT
The DNA here is from genome assembly GCA_045123675.1 of Acetatifactor sp. GTDB lineage: Bacteria > Bacillota > Clostridia > Lachnospirales > Lachnospiraceae > Acetatifactor. The sequence goes on from JBGVKL010000008.1 coordinate 1,988, forward strand.
CTCTTTATCCAAACTGCCACCCGCAACAAACAATTCTTCTAACCCGTTCACATGGTCCTCATCCGGATGTGATATAAACAGGGCATCTATATGAGTAATTCCACAATATTGCAAGTAGGGGAGAATAATCTTCTCTCCCACTTTAGACTTACTACTGCTGCCTCCATCAAATAAATAGCACTCTCCTGTCGATGTCTGCACACATATACAATCCCCCTGTCCCACGTCCAGAAACGTAACTATATTCTCACGTTGTATGCGGGTTCCCACAAACAATACAAGTATTGTAAAGGTCCCATAAACCACTACATTTTTCAGGTGCTTTTTCCATAAAATCATTCCAAGCATAACCACATAATACACAAGTATCTTCCACATTTGCGGTCTGCCCGTAACCCAGGTATGTCCGGGAAGCATCTCAAATGTATGACACAACCATTCAAACCATGCAAAAATCAAGCTCTCTATAGGACACAAAAACCCAAGTCCCGGAAGCAACATCACCACAAATCCAATCACCATAACCACGCTCACAAGCGGAATCACCAAGAGATTCATCCAGACGGAATATACAGGGATTTTATAAAAGAAGAACAGCTGAATAGGAAGCGTAAACAAGGTGACTGCCAGACTGACCGAAAAACCACTCCATACTTTTTCTGCGCGCCTTTTGAGCATTTTCCGGTAATCTGCATCATAGGGACGCACCTGCAAAGCAACCGATAAACGCGGTAATATAGGTGCCAAAAGCCCTACACCACATACAGATGTAAAAGACAACAGGTAACCACTGTGGTATACCAATCTCGGATTTTCCCACACTAATAAAATCGCCAAGACTCCCATAGCGGTCAACATGTCGTAAGTTTTTCCCCAGATTTCCCCCAGCATACGAATCAGATACATGCCGATAGCTCTGCAAGAAGATACACCAAATCCTGTTAACACACCGTAAAATACAATGAAAATACCTCCCAGCACTGCCGCAATTCCAAGTGGGCAACTTCCTTTTCTCAGAAGATTATATATACCCATACCGATCATGCTAATGTGCAGTCCCGTCTGAACGATTACCCTGTTAACATTATGGCATCTTTCCTTAATGTATAAGGGTTCTAGCACCATCTCCCTACGCTTTTACCCCCGATTTTTAAAAGGGATAACCCTTTGTGTTATAGTCACCCGCTATCCCTGACAAATCAAATTATTATAACTCCCCAATATGGAATTAATATGAAATTTTTGTAACAAAAAATAAGCCGAATGGCTTATATACCACCCGGCTCTCTCAAACATTATTCAATTCATGAAACTGAAATTTTACTATTTCTTTTTCTTGGGATTTGGAAGTTCCTCATACATAGCATTAAAAAGTTGTGTTAAAAAATCCTTGTTGTCAACATCATCAACTAACAACATTTCTTTCGCTCCTTCATAGGGCAATTCATACGTTGCATCTGGCATAAGTGAAATAGCTGATTTAACAGGCTTTATAAGTAGTCTATCATCATATATGCCACCAACGATTTTACCACGATAGTATAGGATATATTCTCCCATCATCGCTCTATATGTTATCTCTTCCAATTCAGCTAATTGTTCTAATATAAATTCTAAATACTCTTTACTTGAAGCCATATTAACCTCCGCTAAATTCAAATCTTCTGTTGCTTTCAGTCTCTTCGCAAGACTGGAAGTTTATTGGTTACTCCCAATCAAAATTTTCTTTTCCGGCACCGACTTCAAAATGGTATTTACCGATACCGAGGTCAATACCCGAGAAGTGGCCTTCACCTGCGGTGATGGTTACTTTGCTCCCGTCACCCTTGACCATGTAAGGCTGCTTATTAAGTGCCGTAGGAGCATATAGAAGTGCATCCACGCCATCAACAAACCATTGAGGTGATGTTCCGTTGTACTGGCTGATTTCCGCTGCGGTTTTGGATTTATGCTGTACACCCTGTGTCTGACCATAACCGATAGCAATAACACCGTTGATTCGGACGTCTTTGCATTCAAGATGTTTCAAGGCACCTTTTCCGTTGAACATACCTCCGCACCACCATGTATTCAAACCGAGAGTCTGAGCATACAGGCAAAGGTCCGCGCCACAATAGCCCAATTTCTCATCCAAGTCAGAGTTTTCCTTTCCCGCAAGAACGATATAGCTGTGGACGGTCTTAGTCAGTAGCATCTTTGCCATGCCACCGATACCATCAGAGTTGCCTATAACCAGTTTCATGTTCAGTCCGTGAGTGGTGTTGTTTTCTGCGATTCTGGCATTCAGCAGTTCCACCAGATTGGAAGGAATGGGTTTATCAGTATATTTACGAACCATGTGCCTTTGTTTGATTGCTTCTTTTATTGTCATAGTGACCTCCTAATCTTCGTATGATACTTCAATGGCATCATTTATTTCACTAATAAGTTGAACAGCAACTTCAATTATCTAAAAACTTTTTGATACATACATTTACAAACTCTGGATTATCCACATTAGAATTATGTGCTGCATTTGGAATCCAATAGAACACTTTTCCCGATTTTGTATCAATGTATCTTTCCTGCATATACTTACCTCAATGTAAAATTCAAATTTCCACTCCCCTATTATATCTCACATTTACTATTTAATAAAGCAAAAAAAATAAGGCGGTCACCGAAGCAACCGCCAAGCTAAATCCTATACTCTTGTCTTTACCTTACTGCCATCCATAAACTCGAACTCAAAACTCTTCGCCCCATGCACCGTTACCTCGATAAGCACCAACTGTGCAAGTTCAGGAACAAAGGTGGTAAGTTGTCCCGCTTCGACAAGTTCAATCATCTGTTTACCCCTTATCTTCTGAAGCGGTGTTCCTTCCACGCTCATTCTCTCCCACTTATTATGGTCGGTACTCTCAAGCAAACTGTTGTAGGCTTGCACAAAGGCTTTTTCCAAATTCCTCTTATCCACGAAGTCATTGGTACAGGTCAGCTTGCCATCCCTTCTGTGGTTCTTGCATTGGTACTGCTCCACCCCTCTGCTCTTCCATGAGTGCTTTGTCATAACGCTTCCACATTTCCCACAAAAGACTCTGCTGTTAAAAGGATTGCATTCTGCACCATAGCTGTAATTGGCAAGTCCGTGCTTCTCCATGAAGCGTTTCCTTCGTTCAAATTCCTCTTGCACGGCATTCCATGTTTCCTTATCGATAATGCCCTTATGACTTCCTTCCACATAAACCTGTGTAATCTCTCCATTGTTTTTGACCTGTTTCTTCGTAAGGAAATCGGCTGTGTAGGTTTTCTGCAGCAAGGCATCACCCATGTGCTTCTCATTCTTCAGAATGCCGATTACCGTTGTGGCATACCACTTAGTCTGCCCTTGGCATCCCGGCACCTTATCTTCTTCCAGTCCCTTGGCAATCTCCTGTGGATTTCTGCCACCGAGGAACTCCTCATAAATCCTTCGGATGGTTTTTGCCTCTTCCTTATTGATGACAAGCCTTCCGTTCTCATCCTTATCGTATCCTAAGAACTTAAAGGTGTTCAAATGCAATTCGCCATTCTTAAATTTGGTTCGGATACCCCATTTGCAGTTTTCAGAAATATTCCTCGACTCATCCTGTGCCAAAGAACTAAGGATTGTGAAAAGCAACTCTCCCGTGGAATCCAAAGTGTTTATATTCTCTTTCTCAAAAATAATGCCGATGCCGAGGTTCTTAAGTTTCCTCGAATACATAAGGCAGTCTTGTGTATTACGGGCAAATCGGCTGATGGACTTTGTAATAACAAGGTCGACTTTCCCCGCCTCGCAATCCGCAATCATCCTCTTGAACTGCTCTCGCCTCTTTGTGTTGGTTCCCGAAATACCCTCATCGGCATAAATGCCGGCCATCGCATAATTCTCATGCTCCTCGATGTATTTGGTATAATAATCAACCTGTGCATCGAAACTGTGAAGCTGGTCTTCTTGGTCTGTGGATACTCGGCAGTATGCTGCCACCCTTAATTTCTTTACCTGTTTAACATTCTTCCTTACTTCTGTTCGGCTTTTTGCCGGAATAACTGTAACGCTTCTCGCCATTTTTACCATCCTTCCTTCTTATATAAATAGGTGCGGAAATGTCACCCCATCCTCTGATTACCTCATCAGGAACACGGACACCCTCGCACACGTCTTTTCCTTTTCTTTTTAATGTGTTGCATTGCCAGTACACCGCTCCGCTTTTTGTGTTGTAGCATCTTGCAAGACGCTCTCCGCAACAACCGCAGAATATCTTTTTCATATACGGATAATTGCGTTCTGACAGCTTCGGCAACTTGGATTTGTATTCCTTCCGCTTATGCCTACGCTTCCAAGACTGCTCTTTGGTGTAAGCAAATTGCTTTATTCCCTTATCTGTGTCCAGTTCTCGGATGTAGATGTTATCCGTAAACTCCCATGCTCGGATAATGGAGTCAGGCACGTTAATGCCCTCACAGAAATCCTTTCCATATCTCTTTGTGCCACTGCACCCCCAATTGAGGCGGTTGCCTTTGCTGTAAACTCTGCGGTAAAGCGGGTGTCCACACTTGGCACAATAAATCCGGTTCATATATGGGTAGTTTTCTTCCGTGAAATCCTCAATCACAGAACCCGTGGCAAGATACTCTCTTTTCTTATCCAATTCATCCTGTGCCTTCTGCCAAAGTTCAGCCGACACAATCGGAACATGGTCATCCGTGATGTACCACGCATCCACCTCTCCTCGGTTCTTCACAAGTTTGCGTTCCTCATTCACAAAATGCTTGTGCATGATGTAATCACCCTTGTAAATCTCATTTTCAATCAGACGGAACACCGCTGAATCAGACCACTCTGCTCCCGCTACCGTCTTTAATCCCTCGCTTCGTAAAAAACGGGTAATGGCAGCCACGGTGTATCCGTCTGCTGCCATCTCATAAATCTTCTTAACCCACTTAGCCTCGGAAGGCTCCGGTACATACTCTCCTTTTGCATTCTTGGTATAGCCGTAGGAGCGTTCCAAATACTGAACGGGAATACCCTGTTCATATTTTCTTTGGTACACCATCTTTGCTCCCACGCTTCCGCTTTCGCTCTCTGCCTGTGCAAATGCAGAGAGGATGGTAAGCATCAGTTCCCCTTCGCCTGAAAGGGTATTGATGTTTTGCAGTTCAAAAAAAACACCGACATTCAGTTCCTTAAGCTCACGTGTGGCTTGAAGAACGATTGTGGTGTTTCTTGCAAATCTCGATACCGATTTGGTCAGTATCAAATCTATTTTTCCTGCTCTTGCATCGGCAAGCATCTGTTGCAGACCCGGTCTTTTTTCCTTAAATCCTGAAATGGCAAAATCGCTATAGACTCCAACATACTCGTATTCAGGATTTGACCGGATAACATCCTTATAGTGTCGTATCTGATTTTCCAATGAATTTTCCTGCTCATCGGCATCGGTTGATACACGACAGTAAGCACAGACCTTGAGTTTTCTCTTCTGTTCCTGTCTGCCTTCAATAATGTTGATTTGCATCCTGCTTCCTCCTTTCGGTTTTGGTAGTCTATATATCACTCTAAAAGCCAATAATAGCAAGTACAATTTTGCGACCGTTCATCTTTCTTTTATTGGCAAATAGCGTAAAAAAATCTGCCGGGCAGCACTGCCACCCGGCTTGCAATTAACACTTTGTTACATAATCAAGAGAAATCCATCCGGCTCCGCTCTTAAGCCTTCCCCACTTGGTTGCTCCCTTACCGTCAGCCTCTTCCACAATAGTATAAACACCAACCGGAATAAACTGTGTTCTTGCATAATTCGTTCCCGGACCCTTACGGATATTCAAATCCTTAAGAGATACCTTTACGAGATACGGCTCAAACTCCTTATTGGAATAAAGCACCTTGCCTGACTCATCGAATACGGAGTACCCCTTATTCTCATCAGCACACTTCTTTGCATAATCCAAGTTGTGGAATGCACCCTTCTGTGTGGCAGCATCCTTCCAAGTCTTACGCACACGATACCAGACTTCCTTCTTATCCTCCGGCTTTGTTACCTTTGTTCCGATTAAGGCATTCAAGATTCGGATAATCTTATCTCCATATCCCTTGCCTGTTGCCCAGCCTTTACCGTTTGGATTTTCCTTCTGTCCGAGCCATTCCACATACTCGGCAGAGCCTTTTGTTACATAACGGTAACGAGGGTCAATGCACGCATTCACAAGTGCCTCTGTGGAAGCATAAGCCTTTAAGTGCTGAATTTGTGCCCTGATACCAAGCTGTGGAGTGTCAAAGGAATTTCCGGTCTTGCCCTTGGAAGTAACACCCATACCACAGAAGTTATTCTGTGCAAGCGTTACGGCCGTATTCTCAAACTTGAAGTTGCCCGTTTCCAAACAACTTTGTGCAAAGGCAATGTCACCACGCACCCCTTCTGCCTTACCTTCCGAAATATAATATGGCAACATATCAATCACAGACTGTGCCACGGTAGGGTTCTTAGCCTTAATATAAGCCGTCATCTGCTCCACCGTTGCCACGGAACTTCCCATAATCTTTGTAAGACCTTCTGTGTCATCCGTGACCATAGCTTCCTTGATATCCTTACGGAACTGTGTCATTGATAACCCAAACTTGCTCCACAAATGCTCCACGTCCCCGTGGTTACTTGCGATACCTCTCTTGTGTCCTTCCGAATGAGAAACAATAACCCCATCGGCAAGAGGGTCAAGAGAAAACATTTTACAAAGGTATGCGAACAACTCTACTGCGTACTTATAGGTAGCAAGCACATGAGCCTTGGTGTTCGTTCCGTCCCCTGTTTCCTTCCATGTTGCACCACCCACATATTTGATGGTATCCGGTTCGGTCATTTCCACACCGATATGGGTATTGTTACTTGAACCGCCACCGTGCCATCCTCTGTGATTCCAAGGAAGAAGCTGATACACATCTCCATCCGGTTCTACAATGGCATGAACACAGGCACTTGCTCCTGCCTTGTTCCAGTTATTGATAAAAGGCTGTGCCTTTGGCTGCGGACAACCCACGCTGTGGATCATAAGACCTTTTACATCAATCGTTTTTCCTTCCCTGTAGCAGTCAGACTGCGTACAGATACTCTGAATAATATTCATAAAAAAACCTCACTTTCCGTGAAAAAAAAGAAGCACCCTGAGATGTTTCCTACTCCTCACTCTTTTCTGTTTCTTCTGCCTCATCGTGTAGCTGCTCCAACACTTCAATCAGTTTCTTTGGAACAGGAAGTCCGATAATGGCAACATTCTCAATGATTGAGATACCTTCGTTGGAAAGGTAAAAGAAAATGACTGCCGTGCGAAGGACACTACCATTTCCAATGACCTGTGCATCGATTATGTGACCGATGCCAACCAGACAGAAAATAGCCACCTTCTTGCAGATTCCCTTGAATCCTGTCTCGCTTGACAATTTCTTCTGAAAGAACGCTGCCATTAAGCCTGTGATGTAATCAATCACCACAAAGGCAACGAGCGCATACAGAAAGCCGTCAAAGCCTCCCAAAAACCAACCCATAAAGCCTCCTATTCCTGCAAATACATACTGCAATGTTGATACTACCTGTTTCATAAGCGTTACCTGCCTTTCGTTATTTTTGTGTATGAAAAAAGCAGCTACCCAAACGGATAACTGCCTGTTTCCAAAATTGTTATTCTATTGTTCCTGTAAAATATAAGTTATTTTCATGGTCTTATCTGCCGTCTTTGTGACGGGAGTATCCAAATTGTTAATGGTTGCCAGATAATTGCACATCATATACCACCCTACGGTAGAGTACGTTCCCAAATCAAGAAAGTATAATAATGGTTCATTTCTTAACGGAGTATAATTTATCTGACGACTTGAGTTATACATAAACCTTGATTCCACAGGCATAATCTCGTTTGTAGATGTGTTTGCAATTAGCAGTTGGTCACTACAGTTTTCAAAATAAATTCTTCCATTAATAACAAATTTGGGATACCCGTTAATACTGGACACATTGATTCGCTTAAACTTTACAACATTTGCCGGATTTGTAATTTGTATTTTATATAATTCATATGGTGAGTTATATCCTTTCAGATATAGAAATCCACCTGTAACAAAATACATCCACGTTCCGTTTGTGTTCAAATACTCATTTCCCGTATTGGTTACCTCATATTGTGAAACTTCCCATGTATCAAGTTTGATTTCAGTAACCAACACACTTGCATTCGGAGCAAGCCTGTAATCGGCACAGGTACAAATATACAAACAGTCTGTTACCGGGTCATAATTGTACCCATAATATCCGATTCTTAATGCAGTTGTGAGTTCTTTCAGTTCAATCTCCTCAATCAGAGGTTTTGAATTATACACATTATCAAGAATGGATACCGACTTAAGGAATGCCCTGCGTTTCGTAATGTGTATATGAGTATTGTCTACCACCTTGAAATAATAGGCACAATCCTTTTCCCTATCCATAACAAATATCATTTCTGTCTTACCAATCGTCATTCCCGAATAACGACTGCTTGTCGTTGCACCTGTTCGGTCAGGATACACATATTGAAGTGAATCTTCCGCAATCGACTGTATGAGAGGATAATCCGAAGTATACACGGTATCCTTATATCCGTATGATGTGAATCCCCCGTTTTTATGGGTAAGACAGACACTTGCTATTGTACCGTTTGCCTGACTTGTAGCAAAATCATATACATATTTCACATATCTGTCCTTAAGGTTTATTTCCGATTCCGTCTGATTATATCCACCTCTACAGGTATTTACCGTATTATTCTGCACACCATACGCAGCACATCCTATCAGATTTGCATTGGCCGGCGGAAAATAATTCTCCGGGTTCTCCTCTATTGCCGTGTCAAAACACAGGATGCCACCGAGCAGTTTCTGATAATATGGGGTAAAATCCGAAAAAAATCTCGATGGTCTTTTTGATAATCCCAGCGGTCTGAAAATATCACTAAGTGCATCAGTTACCATATTATGATTTTCATACACTTCAACCTCTCCCGTGTTCACATCGGTAAGTTCTATTTTTGTTGTTCCTTTAATCTGCATCGTCATCATCTCCATTTCTGTAATTCATTACAAAGGAAGTAAGAGTCGCATCTCCTGCAAGCCAAAACCTAAATGTTATTGTCTTTGCTTCCGTAAGTCCTGCGTAAAACTCATCCAAATCCATCAGAAGAAAATCTGCCATCAGCATTTCATCAATAAAACTTTCTCCATCATAGCTGTACTGCACGGACACTTCCCCGGTATACTCGGCATTTAATGCTTTTATTCCAAGAACCGTTCCATCTGACAAATCAGCCATACACTCGATATACTGTTTCGGTGGTGTTCCCGTTATAATTGCGTTAAGCGGAAATGCCCTACTGTCACTCCAACTGTATACCGATGGAGTATCAAGCCCCTTAATCAAATCCCATTCCGGCATCTTTGCAAAACCTCTTGTCTTAAAAAGCAACGCTGTTATATCCGTTTCTTCCAGTTCAACGAGAACATCTGCACTCTCTTCCGTTTCCTCATTAATCATCTGATTTTCAACCGTATACAACTTCCCTTCGATATCCTGTATCAGCATTTTAAATGGTACAAGTAAATCTATTGGAGTATATTTAACCTCAAATACATTATTTTCCGCATAATATTGGAAAGTAATATCCGGTGATACGGCTGTCGGCTTCGTGTAGCTGTAAGTTTTATCTGCAACAAAATCAAAACCGCCATCATAACACAGCACAGGTACGGAAACCATATGAAGTGAAATATCTCCTGTATCCCAAAAGATGAGGTCATACTTCATTTGGTAATCCGCAGCGGATGAATTGTAATGTGACCACCCCTCCCATCTTATCTTTAAGAATCGGTAATAACCATATAATGTCCCTTCTTCTCGATACAAAGAACGCATCCTTGCATCTCGGTTATTTATTTTCATATGATAAGCATCCTGACCAAATCCCCAATAAGAATCTCCATGAGCATATATGGTTGGAACAGCCACTCCTAAAAATTTAAAGAAATCTGCTCCGCTTACTCCCAATGTCCCTCCATCATAATTGTTGCTGTCCTGTAACAGACAGGTCATGTTCGTAACCCCTGCGGAGAAGATTTCATTTATACTGTCATAATTCATAATTCAAACTGCACTCCTTTCACACCATCGAATGCCGAAATGTCAATTGTCAGCTTTTCAAGATATCCTTCCTCAATAACTTCTGCTTCCGATGCCTGTAATTCCTGTGTGGTTGCCTTCAATTCATACTTCCCATTTACCGTATCAATCGTATCCGGCACCACAATAAATGTTTCTGCTGTTGTAACGGTAAACTTCTGACGAAATCCCACCGTATATCCATTTATCTGAATATCCTCTACGGCATCATAAAAGGAAGTATCCACAACCAGACATTCCATATAACCCAATTCCAACGACTGAGGAGCAGATTCAACCGCATATCGTTTCCGAAGTGTGAACTGCTCCTCATTATTCAGTGTCATATAGTTTCCATATTTCGGATTTCCACGAACACTTGTCAATACATAGGTTCGCAGTATTTCCGTAATCCATGTTCTGTCAGAAAACTCATCTACACCAAAGTCCTGTGCAATAATGGCAATATCTCCAATTATCTGTGTAAAATCGCTGTCTCTTCTCACAGGGAATGTTACGGAGAGGGTATCCTTATAAACATCCGTAACAAATGCCTCATCAACAAACCTCACAAATCCAATATTTTCATTAATATTGATTCGACCGTTCCAATCACCGAGTCCTGCTGCCAGTCCCTGACCGCTTATGGTTGCTCTAATCTGTGCCTCGCCTATGGAAACTGTCCCTTCCGATATTTTCAGATACATAGAAAATGTATTGGAACTGTTCTCGATAATTTTCGAGATAGGGAAAAACAGTGTTATGATATGCTTCCCATACAGACAGGTCTTTGTCGGCATAAAATTATCTATTGTTTCATCGTTCATTTTATACACAATGGAAAGTTCCGGGTTACTGACCACTACTTCTTCCGTTGTTTCTTCATCCCCCGTTTCCGGCTTTATTACCTCAAGAAGCATTTCACATTGAAAAGCTGCCGATGTCTCCTCTGTGGCAGTAAAATCAATATCCATAACCTTGGTTAACGACTGTCCGATGTTAAACGGACTTACGTTCACGAAGTTATATACTATGGTTTTTCCGCTTTCCACGGAATTAAGCAGTCCTGTGATATTCTTCTCATTTTTACTCTTTGCCGATGCCATCTTCGGATTTTTTCCGACACATTTGATGGTCATCTTTCCATAAATTTTGCACTCCATACTCGTAATACAGCTGATTTCATTTTCATCTGCATGACCACCCGTAAACTTAAGTATGTCTCCCGGCTCTAATGCAGGATTGCCAATCGTTGTACTGTCAAACGGTACATATTTTACTTTTTGAAGTGCAGTCAATATCTCTCGAATCATTCGTTCCCTTGTTGCCTTAAGACCAAACTGCATCAGCGGATTCACACCAAGGTTCATGGTTAGTGCATCATCCGTTTCCATGGCTATATACTCCGATGTCTGGTCAACCTGATTTGTGGAAGAAATGGCAGTATACCTTGTAACAAAATCCGAATAACTGCTGTCATATCTTTCCTTCTGTGGTACTGTCCACATTGGAGTATTTCCATACTGCTTTAGCACCAACCTCCCATAGCGGTCAATCTGACAAAAGCACCCAAGAACCTGTGCCACATAAAAAATAAGGTCTCTGAATGTTTCTATATCATTGTCTGAATATATACCAAGGGTAGCTTCTCCATTTGGTAAAGCCGTTATTTCCGACACCGTCTGTGCCATTTCCACCTTACAGGCTTCACAGGCTACCTTTAAGAACTGATACGGAGTACCACTAGATGATTCCAAATTCAGCGTTTTTTCAAAACGGAGCATATAATCATATCCTTTGATTTCCAAGGTTCTTACACCCCTGTTGGCTTCCGTTATTTCATAAATTCCCATTGGTATCGTTTCAACCGTACCATCTGCCAAAGTAAGAGAATAATAAAGTCTTACCTTCGCTTCGTCCAATGTGTATCTGTCAATCTGTGAATAAAGCGTTATTCCTAACTCGGCGGCATATACCGTTCCAAGTTCGATTTCCGTGTTGGAGCAGCATTGCCATTTAATATAGCCGGAACCTTTTACAATATCCTTTGCACCAAACTCATATACTTTGCCGACTTTGGTTGTAATGGTCCCGTACCATTCATATTTTCTTGTATTACTTTTTACAGCATTCCTGAACTTCTCGGACACCTCAAACACAAAGCCACCTCCCTTTACATCTCATTCAGCGTAAACGATACAGTCCATAAACCTTTGTATGATGTATCTTTTTTTAGTGCTGCCTTAAATCCCGTAATAAACATTTCTGTTTCTTTCAAATCCAATGTTTCCGTATCAAAATACTGCACGGATATCTTTGGGCATTTTGAATATGCAGTAAGCTGTTTTAACCATTTGGGTGAAACAGAAAAAGAAACGGAAATAGTCACTACTCCGCTTCTTACAACATCTCGCTGTGTTGTTCCTGCCTCTGTTTCCCCGCTTGTATCAGCCTCCACATCTGCTAAATCCACGGAGTAGGAATCCGGCATCGGCAGATTATTGTTATTGAATATCAAATACTGTACATATGCCATGTTACCTTCCTCCACTCCTTAAATTTGCTCTTTGCTGTGCAGATACAATAACTTCATCAAGCATTGTTCCACCAAGATATACCGGAATAACAATGTCTCCACTCTGACCAGAAATATCACGGATGGCATCCGTAATTGCCGTAGCAAATCCGGCAATGCTACTTCCCGTACCTGTAGTCGTTGCTTCGGCTATGCCATTCATACTTGCCGTAACATTTGGATTAACCACCATGTCGGCAGCCACACCCTTAACTGCATCCGTTACAAGTCCCTTGCTCCGTTCTATGCCCTTGGCAAGTCCCTGCATAAAGTCAGGCATCCATTCCTCATATTCGGTAAGCGGACCTTCATCCGGTACGGAAAAGTGGAGGAAGGACTTAATCTTATCGGCAACACTCTTCACGGCATCTCCGACTGCTCCGATGCAACTCTTGATACCGTTGACAAGTCCCATAACCAAATCCTTACCCCAAGTAAGAGCCTGACTGGCAAGACCAGTGATGTGGCTCTTAACCTTAGAGAAGCCGTCCTTTACTGCCGTGAACACCTTTGTCATGGCATTTTTAATGGAATTCAAAATACCATTGAAGATATTCGACACACCATTCTTTATCGCATTCAGGACCGTGGAAATCGTGTTCTTTATCGTATTCCAAATGGTGCTGATGGTACTCTTAATGGTATTCATAATAGTACTGATTGCATTTTTTACGGCTGTGAAATCACCCATAATCAATCCCTTTATACCGCTTACCACCGCAGATATAATGGTCTTGATTGCATTCCACACCGTGGTAAATACCGTCTTAATAGCATTCATGACCGTTGTCACAACCGTTTTGATGGTATTCCACACATTGGTTACCACGGTCTTAATCACATTCAGCACGGTTTCTATAATGGTTTTATAGATATTGAACTGCGTGGTTACTATGGTTTTTATTACATTAAACACGGTTTCAAAAACACCCTTGATGGCATTCCAAGCCGTGGTAACCACAGTCTTAATCACACCGAACACCGTCTCAATTATGGTCTTGTAAAAATTGAAATAGGTTGTAACGAGCGTTTTTATAATCTCAAATACCGTAGTAAAAATGGTCTTGATGGCTTCCCATACTGCCGAAAAGAAATTCTTGATGGCATTCCATACGGCAATAGCCACCTGTTTTACATTCTCCCAAAGGTCAATCCAAAACTGACGGAAACCATCGCAATTGTTCCACAAATAAATAAACGCAGCCACTAAAGCTGCGATTGCTGCTATGATAAGCACTATCGGATTTGCGAGCATGGTTGTATTTAAGGCAGCAAATGCCGTTTTAACCGTTGTGATAACCGGACCAAGTTTCGGAAGAATTGTCATAATTGTTCCGACCGCACTGATTACCTTTCCCACCACAACAAGCACGGGGCCGATGGCTGCCACAATCATTCCCACAATAACTATAACCTTTTTCGAGGTATCACTCAGTCCTGAAAACCACTTCGTAAGTGCAGATATCTTCTCTGCCAAGGAAGTTATAATCGGAGCAAGCACGGACATAATTGCCGTACCAAGTTCGATGGCTGTATTCTTCAACTGATTAATTGCCACCTGTATGGTATAAGAGTTGGTCTGCAACTTTTCAAAAGCCGTATCCGTTGCTCCCGTACTGTTACGCATCTGTTCCAATGTTCCATTGAAGTTCTCTGCACTGTCCCCAAGCAGAATAAGTCCAGCCTTGGCAGCTTCCGAACTCGACCACATATCACCAAATGCAAGTCCCTGTTCCTCTGCTGCCCCTTCAATAATGGCAAGCACATCCGAAAGACTGTATCCCTGTTCCATAAGTTCCGCAAAGGAACTTCCCGTCTTTTCCTTAAGGATATTTGACACGTTGGTTCCTGACTTGCCTAACTCATTCAACATGGAGTTCATGTAAGTGGTGGATTCTGCCGTAGCCACACCATTGGCAGTCATAATCGCATAACCCGCACACAGCTGATCCAATTCCACACCATAGGCATTTGCCGTAGGGATAACCTTACCCATGGCAGATGATAACTCACCAACGGTTGTCTTACCTAAGTTCTGTGTCTGAATCAGCATATCGGATACTGCTGTTACTTCGCTTGCTTCCAAACCATACGCATTTAATATGGTAGTAAGAAGGTCAAGAGATGCTCCGGCTTCCGCAAATCCGGCTTTCGCCAGCTTCGTGGAATTGGTTACAAAGTTTACGGCATCCCCTGTGGACTGTCCGGCAGAGATTGCATTATACACATTTTCCGCTATCTCCGTGGAACTTATCCCCGTCTGATTGGAAAGGTCAAGGATTGCCTGTTCCAATTCTTCAAGAGGCACTTCCGTGGTATCTGCAATGGTTGATACCTTCGCCATGGCATCTTCAAAGTTCATTGCCATGTTGGCACTTGCCGTACCCGTAGCAACAATCCCGGCAGAAAGAACCGACATCTTTTTACCCACGTTTGATATGTTATTGCCGAGGGTCTGCATGGAACTTCCGGCATTAGCAATCTTCTGCAATGCCACGCTTGACTCCCCTGCCTGTGTTTCCAAATCTTCAAGAGCCTGTTCCGTCTCTATAATTTCCCTTTGCAGGGCATCGTACTGCTCTCTTGTAATCGTTCCATTTTCAAGTGCAGTATTTGCCTGTTCACTTGCGGTCTTTAATGCTTCCAGCTTCTCCTTGGTAGCCTGTACTTCCTGTGTAAGAAGCCTCTGTTTCTGTGATAAAAGTTCCGTGTTGGAAGGGTCCAGTTTCAGCAGTTTCTCCACATCCTTGAGCTGTGTCTGCGTATTTCTGATTTCCCCATTCACGCCCTTAAGGGCATTCGTCAGTTTCGTTGTATCTCCACCGATTTCCACGGTAATACCCTGTATTCTGCTTGCCATCTGAATCCTCACCTCCTATTTTTTGCATGAAAAAAGCACCTGCCAACTTAATGACAGATGCTCTGTAAATTATAATCTATTCTCGCTATTCAGTTACTTTATTAAGGTAGTAATCACCATCATTATATGAATCATCAACAAAACGAAGTCTGAGCTTGTTTTCGTTCACAATTGTGATTTCTGCCGGAACCTCATATCCTCTCATAACTCCATCAACCTTAATTGTTTTTTCATCTACAAACTCCATATTGAATTCACTTGTATCGCTCATTTCTGATGATTCAAATATATTGGTAAAGACCATCTTTTCACAATCAAAGTAGAAACGGTCGTATGGATTCTCAATTCCACCCTCACTAGACCATGCACAGTCTGCTTCTACTATTTCTTCTATTTTCAAGTCATTATTCACTTCTTGCACAGGTTTCTCTGCTTCAGTTTTGTTTATTACAATTATCGGTCTGACACCATATTCATCTTCACATTTCTGTGTAGTTAAAATACTATTAACATATGCCCACGCATAAGTGTCATACTTACAATATCCTCCAACCCAAAAATTGTCTTCATGTTTTATGAAATCCGGTGCATCACCAAGTTTATACTGCGTACCATTTAATCCGTCTATGTCAAAACCTAATTCAATCAAATCTTCCTTTTCAATAATTCCAGAATCATTGATAACAATTCCTGCGTCCTGCAGTCCATCCACAAAACGATTGACCTGACCCTCCACCAAGCTACCTTCATATTCATGCATATACTTCTGTTCACGTTCGCTATCGGAAAATGCTGTCGCATCTAATGTAGTCTGTGCTATTAAATACAATTCGTCATCATTAACTTTATATACATTAAAAGTTTCACCCGCTAAGATAACTTCATCCCCAATATTATATTCTTTGTTACTTACTTCAGATGAATTACCACCTGTTCCACTCGTATCCTCAACACTGCAACCTGTCAATGACACCAAAAGCATCATAGCAATTGCCAATAATACACTTTTCTTCATAACTATTTCGCTCCTTTATTTCTAATTATCCAATTCTGCTATCATTTCACGTAACTTTTTAAAGTCCCGCTCCCGGATTTTCTTCTGCTCTTCCGGAGTATATCTGTAGTAAAAAGACGGTGGATACATCTCCCAACACGAGTATTCAAACATTCTCCACCTTACGTCCATTTCATGCATCCGTATTTCAAACCATAGTTTTTTCCACAATGCCTTAATCTTTTTCATTCCCTTTTACACCTCTGCAACACCTTATGCTGCACTTTCCAAAATCTGCTTCTGAATTTCAAGGTAAGATTTCAGACTTGTAATATTACCCTGCGTTCCAGACTTCGGTTTCGCAATTTTTACATCAAATGAATTTGCTTCTGCAAGTGATTGCGTGTATGTAAATATACTAAAGATTAATGCCGTAAGCTGTGAAGCCGGAATTGTCAGTTCTATGTCTTTTCCGAGTTTCTTCTTCTCAAGCTCCTCCAAAGCATTCAGAAGATTATCCACTACCTTGGCATTTAACTTACCCTTCTTTGATGCTTTCAAATACTCCTTAAGAGCCTTTTGGAAATCAGCAACTCTTTCTTCGGCAGCCTCTTTCTTACGCTCTTTTATACTGTGAACAGCATATGCTCCGGCACCTATCACAGCAGCACCAACTGCTACTCCTATTGCCACAACCTTATGCTCTTTTACCACTTGAAGCACCCCCGCTTTCGGTGCTTGTGCTGCTTTCTTTACTTTTGGCACATTCGCTCTTGCTATGTGTTTTCTGACCTTGTGCTGACTATCCTTTGCTAACCCCATCAGTTCAAGTGTTCCGTTCAATACTCCAGCATAGATGTCATCCGGGACATCCAATGGTACTTGTACAATTGGCATATAAATTCCTCCATTCTATTTTCTATCATAAAATAGCTTGTAAATTTCGCGAGTCATTATATATGCCAATTATACCAGATAACATAAGATTTCTCAATCTGTTTCGGACTAAAAACGGTCCATATCCTCTTGCGTTGCCAAAGTAGCATATTTGCAGTCATCATTTCTGCTCTCTGCATACATATCATTGATAAGACCGATGGACAATAAATCCAAATCAGCCATCGTAAGACCAAGCTGTGTGCATCTTAACAGGAACAGGGGTGTTGTCATTTCACGCTCTGTTGGACGAAGTTTTTTTTAGCCTCAATATCCGTCTTCACATTCAGTCCCCACAACTCAATCAGCTGTGGCAACACCTGATAAATGGAAAAGGTATTAAATCCGTCAAGCCACTCTTCCGGTGTATTCGGAATGGAAGGGTCTGCGTGCTTTGCCATAACAAAGGCAATGTTCTCAAACATCTCCAAGCTGAACAAATCAAGATTGGAATTATTCTCATCCTCATCTCCGATACTCTTTTCCAATACCCTCAAATCCTTATAAATATCCCTTTGGAATTTTAATCTGTAGATACGGGGAATGGCAGCACTCGCCTTGAATGCTACCTGCTTCCCGTCAATCTCTATATTTCTAACAATGCTCATCCTTTCCTACCTCCCATTATTCTGTCGGTTCGTCAGTTCCTTCGCCTTCTCCATTCTCAGTCTCATCGGCTGACTGTGCAGTAGGCTGATATACTGACTTGTACCAATTGTTATAAACGGTATCCGTTGTCTTATCTCCGGTCTTTGCCTTAACATAACCATCGGCCATAGGTCTTGCCTTAATGGTAAGTGTCTCGGTCTGTACTTCCTTATCCTCTTCATTCGTCTTACTTTCGATGGTAGGACGGGAAGCGGAACAGTTATACATAACATGACGGATTTTTCTGATGTCACCGTCAAACTCAAAAAGGAGTGCGAAACTTCCTGTTTCGCTGTTGGCATTCTCCACAAGCACGTTGTTGGCATCTGCTGTTTCCTTTAAGATATCAGTGCGGAATGATTCAGGAATCATCGCAAGCTCAAGGTCACCGTCATAACCCTGATTGTTATTGATAACATAATATTCAATACCATCTGCGTAGAAAGACTCCGGCTCTCCGGTAGGGTCTAAGCTGATGGATACAGCACCCGGCATCTGCACGGGTGTTGCAAATGTTACCGTTCCGTCCTCTGCAACCGTAATCGGTGCATAGTGGACGTTACAAATGTTGAATTTTACTTTATTTTTCTTATTTGCCATCTCTATACCTCCATTTCATAAAGCACCTCATACAGATGTTCAGACTCAATCCATACTTCGCTTTTGGCATAAAAAATACCGTGCGAATCAAGCACGGCTTCCACTTTCTCTTCCAACTCCACATCCTTCAAATCCGTGTAGAGTTCAATGTTCAAACGGTTTATTTTATAATACACTTTTCCGTCCGCAGCAAAATTGTTGGCTTTCGGATACAGAAATACTATAAAAGGCGGTTCCGGGGATTCGCCTTCCGCAAAATGGTCATAGGCTGACGGATAACCCATCTCATCCACCATTGCCATTACTTCTCCATGTGTCATCAGCTAAGTCCCCTTTCTATCTCCTCCGCAAGTTTACGGATGCCTTTTTCTTCGGCCGGTGCGATATGAGGAATGGCACTAACCCTGCCACCGCCCCTTTTCGCATGACCCTTTTCCAAAAGATGTGTCAGCTGATATCGGTCTTTGCTGTGTACGGTTACCTCCAAAGCATTAGAAGTTTCCTTCCTCTTGGTTACCTTGAAGCTCTTTTTATATTTCCCGGTGTCGGAAGGAGCAGTTGCCTGTATCTCCTTCTTGACCGTGTTCCCGGCTTTTTTGACCGCTTTCTTCACGGTATCCGTTGCAAGGTCCGCATACTCCATAAGACCTTCCATAATCTCATCAGCCAAATCATCAATATCAATACTTCCTGCCATCATCTCACCGCCTTTGCTACCCTTATTTTTAGCACCTTATTTTCATATTGGATGTTATCAACAAAGGTAATGTTATAGATTGCTCCCTTGAATATGATACGGAAATGCTCCGAATCAATATCAGCAAGTTCGCTACAGTAACGCACCATAAAAAACATATCCGTCTGTGCATTGACCTGTGCAGCTGCCCAATACTCACTACCGGAAAGGTTGTTTGCATAGGCAGCACAGGAAAAGAAATCCACCCATGAAAGGGTGTGATTTCCATTCTTGTCTTTCCCGGCACTGCTCTTTTGGAAGAGGATACGCTCACGCATTTCACTAATCGTCAAAATATCTCCTCCCTTATCACAAAGAGAAGATTCCTAAGTGTTTCAAGCAACTCCTTATGGTCTGCATCTTCCCTATGCTCATACAAATATCCCACCGCATACAGTATTGCGGTCTGTGACAGCGACTTATAGTTGGCGAGTGTCTCACGGTCCCGCCTTGAAACATTCTCACAAAGCTGAACACTTGTGGTAATCAGACTTTGGATATACTCGTCATCGTCAGAACTGTCCACCCTCAGATACTTCTTTGCCATTTCCAATGAGACCATAAAGAATCACCTCATTCCTACGATGTTGCCTTTGCCTTGATATCAAGGGTCTTAACAGCCTCGGAAAGAATCAGCTTACCATCCACACGCTCGGAAGCTAAGAAGCCGACCTGACCTGTGGTTGCATAAAGTTCGTTCAATCTCTTGAAAGAACGACCCTGACGGTCTGCAATCCAATAGTAGCTGTAGTCACCGAATGCCATGACACGGTTTCCGGCAGCAAGTTCAGGCACATAGATGGAAGTTCTGTAAGGACGGTTTAAAATTCTGTCCGGCTCTCCCTCTTTTACGGAAGGCTGCCAGATATAATTGCCGTTACCATCCTTTAACTTTCTGATTGCCTTAACGGTAGAATCGTTAAGAAGCCATGTTGCCTTGTTACGGTAAGGCGCACGTAAGCTGTAATACAGATCCATGACATCATCAAATGTGATGGATGTATTTGCTGCAGTCACACCTGTTTCTGCTCCGCCTGTAGCATTGAAAATACCGACAGGCTTTCCGCTACCATCACCGATGAAGAATGCCTCCTCTTCCTTCGCACCGATTCTTCTACCGAATTCCTTGGAAATGTAGGCTTCGATATTGAATACGGAGTCATTTAAGAGTTCATCAGACACCTTAATCATGGTTGCCAATTTATAAGCACCAATGGATGTCTGACCGAAGCTGTCATCGGATTCAGGGAACTGACCGCCCTCATCAATCCATGCTGCCTCTCCACGGCTTGTTACAATCGGAATCTTACGGTCACCGCTCGAAGTGCGGATTACGGTTGCGAGGCTTCTGAAGAACACCTCATCCTGTAATGCTTCCACAAGTTTCTTCTCATACTCATCCGGTACAAGATATCCACCCTCGGAGTCCGTGCCAATGGAAAGAGCGTTCTGAACTTCATAAGACATCTTGTTTCTCATTCCGTTCCAGAACGCTCTCTTATATTCATCACTTGCTCTTCCTGTTTTTTCTGCACCGTTTGGCATGGCAGAAGGCTTATTGATAATCGGCTGTGCGGTTGCCTTGGCAAGTTCCGCATCGATTACCGCCTGTCTCTCCAATCTCTCGATTTCCTTACCGAGATTTACAACGTCTGCCTCCATTCTGTCATAGGTGGCAGCATCTTCCCCGGACACAAATCCGTCATCGGTTCTCTTGGCATCAAGGAATGCTTTCGCAGCCTCCCATGCCTTTGCTCTCTTTTCCTTTAATTCTAAAATCTTGCTCATATCGCAATCCTCCTTAATGTTTTAAGAGACTCAGTCTCTTGTCTAACTGGTTAATTGGTATCATATTTTTAGGTTCCGCCACGGTTACCTTGGAAAGGAACGAATCATTCATGGCCTTACGGGAAAACATAACGGAATCCGTCTGGAACGGCAGTTTCTTTTTCTTGCCGTCCTTCTCCTCATCCTCGTCTTCGCCCTCTCCTTCGCCCTCATTCGGCTTTGGTGGCTTTTCATCGTCCTCTTCTTCCTCCGGCTCCTCTTCCTTTGCAAAGAGGATTTTATCGGCAAATCCGAGTTCCACAGCCTTCTTGGCATTAAACCAAGTCTCGTCATCCATCATCTTGGATAACTTGCTTCTCTTAAGACCCGTCTTATCCTCATAGGCATTTAAGATGCTTTCCTTCACTTCGTTTAACATTCCGATTGCCCTTTCCATTTCCTTGGCATTGCCAATGGCAAGGGTAGCCGGATTGTGAATCATCATCATAGCCACAGGGGACATTAAAACGGTATCTCCCGCCACCGCAATCACGGATGCTGCCGAGGCAGCCAGGCCGTCAATCTTAACGGTTACGCTTCCCTTGTAATCACGGAGCATATTGTAGATTTGTGCAGCTGCGAACACATCTCCACCCGGCGAGTTAATCCATACCGTGATGTCACCGTCCCCGGAATTAAGCTCATCCTTAAACAACTTAGGTGTCACTTCATCCCCGTACCAAGTTTCATCCGAAATCTCGCCATTTAAAAAGAGGGTTCGCTCAATACCGAGTTCGCCCTCATTCTTAACCCAATTCCAAAACTTGCGTTTCATCGTTTACCTCTCTTTCTGTTTTCCTGCTTCGGTTGCTCTTCCGGCTTTGGCTCTTCTGCCTGTTCCTGTCCGGTTCCGGCAAAAATGCCAGCATCTGCCAACTTGCACATACCACCGTTAATCAGATAGAGGTTACCGCCTTCCTCTTCAGGAATCGGATTCATGTTCTCCATCTCCCTGATATCGTTGGTAGAAAACCATCCGTTCTGTCTTCCGGTTGCATATCCGTTCATACGGGATGCATAATCTCCACGGAGCAATCCGTCCACATTCAACTTAATAAAATACTTGCCCTTCTCTCCCGGCAAAAGGAGTGCTTTCTGTAGGGCCTGTTCCCATCTGATAACCCAAGGGTCAAGTGTGTATTTCACAAACTCCAAAGACTGCTGCTCAATATTACTGAAACTGCTCTTTTCCAAATCTCCTACCATGTGTGGAGGTATTCGGTACAATCTTGCAATCTCATTTATCTGAAACTTCCTTGTTTCCAAGAACTGTGCCTCTTCCGGTGGAATTCCTATCTGATGGTATTTCATGCCTTCTTCCAAGACCGCCACCTTGTGGGCATTAGTAACACCCTTATACACGGAGTTCCAAGACTCCCTTACCTTTGACGGGTCTTTTAATACACCGGGATGCTCAAGCACACCGCCGGGATTAGCACCGTTGGCAAAGAAACTCGCTCCGTATTCCTCACAGGCAAGTGTCATGCCCACGGCATTCTTTGCCATTGCAATCGGAGAGTATCCGATAAGACCGTCAAATCCAAGACCCGGAATGTGAAGCACCTCGTCACTGCGAAGCGTAATATCTCCCATCGTTTTGAAGTTTGGATTCTCATCACTCTGCCTTGAATAGGTGTACACAAGATTGCCCTTTGCATCCCTGTCCACGTCCATCATGTTTGGAAGCAGAGGATACAGACCAAGCACCCTTCCTGCTCCATCCCTTACAATCTGTGCATAGGCATTACCCCAAATTAAAAGATGACTCATAAGTGTTTCCCTGAACACAAATGAAGTCATCTCCGGGTTCGGCTCATCATGAAGAAGCCAATATAAAGGATGGTCATGCACAAGCTCCTTACCACCGTCATCCCTATAGGCATATACATGAAGCGGTAATGAAGCTATTGCTTCTGCCAATATTCTGACACAGGCATAAACTGCCGTGGTCTGCATGGCGGTTCTCTCATTCACGGGCTTTCCGCTTGTGGTTCTGCCGAACATAAATGAATAACCGCTTCCGACTGTATTTACAGGTTTATCCCTTGCCTGTTTGAAACCTAATATTTCTCTGATTCCCATCACTATCCCTCCAATGTCTGATTGATGACTTCCCTAATCAGAAGCGCACCAAGTATACTAAGCAAAATCATATGACCTCCTAAAAAACCAAAATTCCACGGTCATCATAAACGCTGCCTTCACTTCCCTGATTACGGATTGCTCTGTCGAGTGCCATAACCGTTGCCACGGCAGCATCGATTTTCTCCGTGGACTTTTCCTTATCCATCTTGATATTTCCCGCCGGGTCCTGTCTTACAAACACATTGTCCATCATCCAACGAAGTACCTTATGACCGCCATGTGCGATACGCTCCTCAAGGGTAAGCTTCATAAGTTCCTTGGTTGGTGGACTCATATCCTTGTATCCCTGACCGAAAGGCACAACCGTAAATCCCATACCTTCCAAATCCTGAACCATCTGTGTTGCTCCCCAGCGGTCAAATGCAATTTCTTTGATATGATATTTTTCTCCAAGTTCCTCGATGAACTTTTCAATAAAGCCATAATGGATAACATTTCCTTCGGTCGTTTCAAGACACCCTTCTGCTGCCCACACATCATAAGGAACATGATCACGTCTGACACGAAGCCTCATGTTCTCTTCCGGTATCCAACAATATGGTAAAATGATATATTTCTCCGTATCGTTCCTTGGCGGGAACACAAGCACAAACGCTGTGATATCCGATGTGCTTGAAAGGTCAAGACCGCCATAGCAGTCCCTTCCGATAAGCTCCTCTTCATCCACTGGAAATGCACACGCATCCCATTTATCCATCTGCATCCAACGGGTAGACTGTTTTACCCATTGATTCAGTCGAAGCTGACGGAAGATATTTTCCTCTGCAGCATTCTCCTTGGCACTGATATATGCATTTCTTACCTTTTCAATATCAATGGTTTCTCCAAGGGAAGGATTGGCTTTGTACCAAGTAGCCTCACTCGTCCAGTCATCATCATCGGATGCACCGTAAATGACCGGGTAGAATGTAGGGTCAATCTTTCTGCCTTCCAATATATCCACAGCCTTTTGATGCTGTTCAAAACAGATGGAATTTCTGTCGTTCCCGGCTGTGGTAATCAGAAAGTACAGAGGCTGTGTTCTTGCATCACCGGAACCCTTGGTCATAACATCAAAAAGTTCTCGGTTCGGCTGTGCGTGAAGCTCATCGAAAATAACCGCATGGACATTCAGACCGTGCTTGGTGTAGGCTTCAGCCGACAGCACCTGATAAAAACTGTTGGTCGGTTTATACACCAGACGCTTTACGGACATGACAGGCTTTATCCTTTTCTTTAGTGCCGGGCATTGGTCTACCATATCCACGGCAACATCAAAAACAATCGAAGCCTGCTGACGGTCGGAAGCACAGCCATACACCTCTGCTCCCCACTCTCCGTCACCACAGGTCATATATAATGCAATGGCAGCTGCCAGTTCAGACTTACCATTCTTCTTCGGAATTTCACAATAACAGGTATTGTACTGACGATATCCGTTTTCCTTTACCGTTCCGAAAAGGGTACGGATAATCTCATCCTGCCAACCGAGCAGTTCAAACGGAACTCCTCTCCACTTACCTTTGGTGTGTTTCAGGCAATTAATAAAATTGACCGCATGGTCTGCCTTTGCCACATCAAACATTACTTGTCACCTCCCTTAAGCAGCAGAAGTTCCATTTCATCACTTTCCTTATCCTCGCCCGTATCAGCCACAATTCTGCTTCGTGCAGAAGGGGTAAGACCGAACTGCTCACAAAACTTGTTCATGATTTTAAGATAGGTCTGTGCGATGGATACCTGTGGCACCTGCTGCCAGTAACCGCTCGGTGTCTTTACAATCGTTCCATGCTGTGTGATAAATTCCTCTGCTTCCTTCCAACGTGCGTATGCCTGACAGTAACCCGCAAAGGCTGCCATATCGATTTCCGTAAGGATACCGAGTTGCTCCAACTGTTTACTCATACGCTTCCATTCCTTCTTAGCTTCTTCCTCAAGCCATGACGGACAGCGTGGTGCTTTCTTTTCAGGCTTCGGTTCGGCCGTGTTAAGGCTACGCTTGCCCGGATTACCCTCAAGCACCTTGATTGCCGTAGGCTTTGGTTTTCTTCCTCTCTGTGCCACTGTCCTCACCTCCGTTTCATGGCAACAAAAAAAGGACTCCCGTGGGAATCCTCCGTTAAAATCTTTTTAAATTCTGCTAAAACACCATGCCATTGCATGACCACCGTCATCAAATGGTGTTTCGTTCTTTTCCAAAAGCTGAATCCTGCATTCAATGTATCCGTATCCCGTTTCCTCCGGGGTTTCCACAAATTCATAAACCGCAGCTTCAAAACCTCTGTAGGTAAGTCCGCATACCAGAACCTTATCTCCGTGCTGTAAAACCGCACCCTGTTCTGCACATCCGTCTTCCCATAAATTCTCCATTGTTGTAATCTCTCTCCATCTCATTGCGATGTCCTCCTTTTCTTTTGGTAGGTACATATTCGCTCTAAACTAGAGATATATCCAGTCATATCTGCACCATAAATGTACCAAATAATATGACCGGATATTGTATAATAATCACTCGCCTTTAAATATGAAATTCACATAATCTTCCCTGTGTTCCTCAATGAAAATCACAAGTTCATAAAACCTCATCTCATTGGCAATGACCTGTACCATGTTGGTGTCAAACATATTCGTCCGACCCGTTGCCCTCACGGCAAGTATCTGCTCCTTTACCTTTTCATCCATCAGTCCACCTCATCACTACACTCCGTCATGCCCATGCACAACTGTATATAAATATTCGTGTACCTTTCCCGCTCGCTTCCATCCGAGCCGGCCATAGCCTGAAGGAAGAAGGCTTTCGCCTCTTCCCTCGAAGTCCATGTATCTTCCTTGCCGTAGCAGATGGTTGTAATCCTTTCTTCCATGTCTGCCTCCTATATTCTTCGGCATCGGTCTTCTCCGTAAACCACATGGAGACCGCTGCCATTGTCCCAATCGACCATCACGGAGCCTGTGTCATCAACGCCCCTTACCGTACCTTCAGTTCCGATTGGCGGTGCCTGTAAATCATCCATTCTCTCAAGAACCACTCGGCATCCTATAGGGTACTGCTCCCGTACCCTTGCCACTTCTTCTCTGCTTGGAAATCTCATGCTACCCATAATATCCGACCTCCTTCAATAAGTGTTTTCCGACTCTCTTACCAACGCTGTCGTAAAGAGCCTGTTCAAGAACATTCTGTTCAAAGCCGAATCGGCAGTACCCTTCAAGGCAGATATCGTAATAATGCTTCGTAGGACATCCAAGCGGTCTGTCCTCATGCATAATGTAAACGATGGCATCCACCTTTCCGATTTCCATTCCGTCAATCAGTCTCTTAAGGTTGACCGTCATTTCCTTCTTGTAATAAAAACTTGGGCAACCTTCGTAGCGGTCAAGGTACATCTCATCCCTTCCGCTGATTTTCCAAACCAAAACCGGAACCGTACTTCCTTCCTTTGGCTCAATGGTCAGGTAACTTCCCGTCTGACTTCCCTTAAAAAGAAGCTGATAATTTTCAACCTCGGCAGTCCCAACATAAATTGCATCAGGACATCTCTGTGCCATTTGTGCTACGGAGAGGTTGCTTCCGTAGGCTAAGTAATACTTATCCATGTTCATCCATCCTTTCCGAAGGGGACACCCTTCTACCACCTTAAGACCGCCTAAGCGGTCAAAGGAAGCAGGAGGCTGTCTCCTTATGCTCTTCCAAATCTGAAAGCCGTGTCTCCTGCAAGGTTCTTTGTAAGAATGTCCCTTGCAGTTGCAAATTCCTCTCCGATGAATCCGAGGCGGAGTAGCCAAGTTCTCATTGCGAATTTTGGATTTTCAACCTGTGGCTGTTTCGGACTTGCACTCGTTACCGTTTTTGCCATTTGGCTGAGTGCGAGGCAAAGCTGTATGTAACTCTTAAGTTCTCCTGCGTGCAATCCCCCAAGTCTTCCGTTGCCCTTGTTGGCAAATTGGAAGCATCGAAATTCGATGGTCTTGTGTGTGAAGCAAGCGTGGTAGTTAAGCATTCTGTATCTTGAGTCGTTGTAGTGGGCGTTTCTGCTTCCCCAAACTCCCTCGTACCAAAGGTCTGCAAGTTGCTCCATCGTCTTTGGCTTTCTGCGGTTTAATCTGTCGAGGAAAGCCGGGTCAACCGTTTTGCAGTATCGGCTGATTCTTCCGTGGTCAAGTCTCATTGCGGAAATCAAAAGGTTTTCGTGGCTTGCCATAATGTTTGCAAGGTTTCTGAGGCTCTTTGGTGTGTGTCCGTTCAGTCCGATGTGAATGTGGACTCCGCACATGTGGGCAGGGTCGCTTTTCGCTCCCTTGTGTCGAAGCTGTCTGATGATTTCCTGTAAGTCGGGAATGTCATCGTAGGTAAGAATCGGTGTTCCAAGTTCTGCCTTTTCGTCATCCCTTGCCGCCTGAATGCTTACGTCCCTTGTGATTTTCCATTCTCTGCCCTGATTGTCTTTGCACCCCCAAGCATCGTAGCTTCCACCAAGGTATCTTACCGTGTTCTCGGTGTGGAAAAATTCTGCAATGGTTCTTGCTGCCTTTTCCCTTGTGATGTTGTACATCTCAACCTCAACTCCGATGGTCTGCTTTTTCATTTCCTCAATCTGGTTTCTTGTTTTTTCGTTCATTCTCTATGTACCTTCCTTTCGGCTGTTTGTTTTCCCTTTCGGTAGGTACATATTCGCTCTAAACACACATTATATCCAGTCAATTATGAGGCATAATGTACACAAAGATTTGAGCCACCACACGCTATAAAATTGTGTATATTATGGCAAATGCCACCCTCTGCTATTCGGCAGAGGATGCTGCCTTTTTGCCATAACGCTCTTTCCATTTTTCTCTGTCGGCTTCGGTTCTGAAAGCTGTATGTCCCTTAAGCCTTGCAAGTAAAATGTTTCTTGTCTCTTTGGCTTCCTTACCGCCAAAGCCAAGTCTTACAAGCCAAATTCTCATGTAGTATTTCTCATTGGCTTCCCTTGTTTCCTGCGGATTGATTCGCTTCTGCTCCTTGGCAGCCTTTACCATGGCTGATACCAATTCGGTGTAGGCTTTGCTCTCCTCTTCCATAAAAGGAAATCCGTTAAACTGTATTCTGTCTTCCGTAAAGGAAAGTCCTACCGTTTCCGCTTCCTCAATGGTCTGAATTACCATTTCAAGCGTTGCCTCGGTATCTTCGGTAAGTTTTGTAACAAGGTCGGCTGATACCTTAAGCACCTCCGCTCCGACTGCCTTTTCCAAAAGGTACTGCTTGCTGTGAATCATGTAAACCAAATTCTTAAGGTTGTCGGCCGTGAAGCCTTCAAGCGGAAGTTCAATGTTCATTTTGCTTCGCTCGCCTTCTGCAAGACCTCTTTCTATAAGTTCCTTCTGCATCTGAATTCCTTCTTCCTCCAAAGCTGTCTCGATAAAGCCGTCCCTGTCGACTCTGAAGCTTCCCACTTCATAATCGAAGGTTGGCGGTCCGAGGTACTTCGCTTTTACATTCAAAATCTGCTCCATTGCCTTTACGGCATCTTTTCTGTTTTCTGCAATTGTTCTAAATCTCATCTGCATTTCCTCCATTCGTTTTGGTACTACATATATCACTCTAAATGGAGGAAATAGCAAGTTAATTATTCATATTATCTTCATTATTTTCCCGTGATTCCGGGAGTGACATTGCCACCGCAAATGCCACCGTGGCAGTTACCGCATTACCTGCCTGTTTATAAAGCTGGGCATCTGAATTAACGGAAGCAGCACGGTCAAATAATGCATCCGGGAATCCTTGCAGACGGAAGCACTCCCTTGGAGTAAGCCTTCGGATTCTGCCACATCTCATTAATGTTCCCATCTGCCCGGAACAGTCCAAGGTCTGTGAACATCCCTTACCGACCCTTCCCCTACGGGTAGGACTTTCAGGATAGGCAAGGCAGATGCCGTCTCCCACGTGAGCCTCATCATATCCCTGCTTCGTACCGTTTCTCACACGAAGTAAGGTTTCGTCATCCACCTGCACCTTTTCGCACACAAACACACCATGACGGTCCTGTGAGGTCAGCGTGAACATCGGCTCTCCGTCTTCCTTCATCCTTCTGCCGTTCTGTCTTTTCTCCATGCGTTCAGGAGTAAGCACCGGATGCACTTCCATTACCGCAGAGTTCATTGCCGTATGATTTACCATTCCGGCGGTGTACCTTGCGGTAAGGCATCTTGCGGTATCCGTAATCTTTGGTGCGTGGTTGCTCTGATCAATAAAGTAGAGACCCGTTTTAGCACCGACTCCTCCGGCATTGCCTACCAAGGTAGCGGAAAGACCGTCCGTGCCATATACACGGTAACCCTGCATTCCTCCTACAAGTTGGTTAAGAGTTGCTGCGTTTTCTCCGCAGAGAGGTAATATTTCTCGTCTACCTCTGCTTCTAAGATTTGCGATAATGAACACACGCTCTCTGTTCTGTGGCACTCCGAAGTCTTTTGAATTAAGCACCTGCCACCTACAGTCATACCCCGCTTCGTCCATTTCAGACAGAACGGAGGCAAAATCGAATCCTGCATTAATCGATAACAGGTTCTTAACGTTCTCAACAAGAAGGTATGTGGGCTTATCACTTTCTTCTTTGCCTTTGAGGAGGTCAATAATGTTGTAATATATTCCACTTCTTTTTCCGACCAGTCCCCGTTGCTTTCCGGCGACGGAGATGTCTTGGCATGGGAATCCGAAGCACCAGATGTCTGCATATGGGACATCTTCTGACTTGAGTTTTGTGACGTCATCTGCTTTCCACTCTCCTTCCGTATCATACATTGCTTCATAAGAAGCACGGGCAAATTTGTCATACTCACAATAACCGATACATTTATGGCCGGCAGATTCCAACCCAAGTCTGAATCCGCCTATGCCTGAACATAAATCAAGGAAGGTCAGCGTTTTCATTATAATCCACTTCCTTCCCTAAGTTTTGATATGAAATTTTCATATTATTACGGATGACATAGATATCATCCGTTGAACCTTTCATCTCCATATAACGGTTGACGATTACATCAACGAACTTCTCCTCAAGTTCCACACCGTAACAGATACGTCCGGTCTGCTCACAAGCCATAAGCGTTGAGCCGGAACCGAGGAACGGGTCAAGAACCACACATCCCATCATGGTGGAGTTCTGCACCGGATATGCCATCAGAGCAATCGGCTTCATGGTCGGATGCTCCTTACTTGACTTCGGACGGTCATACTCCCAAATGGTAGTCTGCTTTCTGTCCGAATACCACTGATGCTTACCGCCCTTCTTCCAACCAAAGAGACATGGCTCATGCTGCCACTGATATGGACTGCGACCAAGCACAAGTGCATTCTTTTTCCAAATGCAACAGCCGGATAACTTAAACCCGGCATTCACAAATGCCTTACGGAAATTCAAGCCTTCGGTGTCAGCGTGGAAAATGTAAATGGATGCATCGTCCTCCATGTTTTGTTCCATATTTACAAAGGCAGCAAACAGGAATTTATAAAAATCCTCATCTGCCATATTGTCGTTTTTAATTTTACCTGCGGTTTCCTCCACATCCACATTGTACGGAGGGTCGGTCAGCACAAGGTTGGCTTTCTTCCCTTCCATGAGTACCTCGTAGGTTTCAGGCAGAATGGAATCACCGCAGATGACACGGTGCTTTCCGAGAAGCCACACATCACCCGTCTTTGCCACGGTCGGCTTCTGAAGCTCTGCATCCACATCAAAGTCATCTTCCTTTACCTTCTTATCGTGTACCTTGGAAAAAAGCTGTTCAATCTCCGGTGGCTCAAAACCCGTTACACCGACATCAATATCCGATTTCTGTAAATCCTCAATCAAGTCCGCCAACAGTTCCTGACTCCATTCGCCCGTGATTTTATTAAGGGCAATATTGAGTGCCTTCTCCTGTGTTTTGCTGACCTCAACAATCGAACACGGAACTTCCGTATACCCAAGAGCCTGTGCAACCGTTACTCTCTGATGCCCACCGATGATGGTCATGTCTGAGTTAACTACCACAGGGTCTGCAAAACCAAACTCCATAATGGAATTTTTAATCTTCTCATATTCCTTGTCCCCCGGTTTCAATTTCTTACGGGGATTGTACTCTGCCGGATTTAAGTCCTTAATTGGCAGCACGGCTAACTTCGCTGTCTTCATCTTCTACCTCCCAAAATCTTGCTTTGATATAGCAGTCGTGACTGCAATACTTTCTTGTCTGGTTTCCGTAGCTTAAGAACTCCTTACCGCATCGCACACAGGTAAACGGATACATTGCCGTTTCCTTTCTGTTCATCTGCTCAGGGTGTCCTTTCCACCATTCCCTTCTGCATTTTTCAGAGCAGAACTTTTTCTTTCGTCCGGTTCCCGGCTGTTCGATATCCTTACCGCAATACAGACAGCACTTCCCAAGCATGACCTGCTCCTGCAGGTTCTTCTTGAGTGCCTTTCCGTATCCGGCAAGTCCTCTGCTCTTACAAAAATTTCTTACGATATCACGGGACAGACCAACCATCAGTGCAATCGACTGATAACCTATGCCCTGTTCCCGCATTTCTCTTATCTGTCTTGCCTGTAACTCCGTCATATCTTCCACATCCTTTCTTTTCCGTAGGCAATAAAAAAAGGCAAAAAAGCACCTGTTTTAGCACTTTTTTACCCATAAAAAACACGGTTTTTATTAACTTTTTGACGAAACCCGTCACCGTTTTTCCCTTGATTTATAACCATTCTGCGAAAAATCCGCACCCTGTTTTCTATCCCGGGTATCGAAATTTGCGAAAATTCACACGAAGGGGGCCACCGGTCTTCATTTGGTCAGACCACAGAGATTTGCCCCTCCCCCTACCCTTTCATCAGAAACGGTATTCAGGGTTCACATCCTCGTTGAAGGTCTTTTTATCATGACAAGGTTTGCAAAGGGACTGCCAGTTGCTTTCATCCCAAAAGAGAACCGGGTCACCACGGTGTGGTGTTATGTGGTCAACAACCGTTGCCTTCACTAACTTCTCTTCCTTAGCACAAAGCACACACAGAGGATGTGCTTTTAAGTACCTTGCTCTTGCCTTCTGCCACTTGCTGTTGTAACCACGCTTACTGCTGCTTGCCCTGTCACCACGATGCATGGTGCGATGTTCCTCACAGTAGTACCCGTCAGTCAGCTTCGGACAGCCGGGGTGGTTGCATGGCTTCTTTGGTTTCATTGGCACTGCCAACACCTCCTCTCTATGTAGCGTGGCGGTGTGAAAGGATTGGAAAGCCATCCGCCACGGGCAACAAAAAAAGGAAGCATTTCTGCTCCCTTCCTGATTTGCCATCTTAATAGTAGCACATTATTTTTTTCATGTCAGCTCACGATTAGTTCACACTTAGGCTACGGTTAGGCTACACTTAGTTCACGCTACTCCTTTGCCCTGTCGCATACAGCCTTAAGCCCACGGTACAGAATGCGGAATACCTCATTATTCTTTGTAAGCACACGCTCCACACTCTCCAAGTGGTCGGACAGCTTCATAACCTCTTCCCTGAAATCATAGGCTTCAATGTTAAGGCTGTCGATTCGCCTTGTCTGCATTTCCAACTCATCGACAAGGGGTTCTACGATACAGTTCACGTCATTTACCATATTGCCGATAATAATACGCTCCAATTCCTCGGCCGTATGGAACTTGATAAAATAATCGAAGTATGTAAATTCCTTGGCATAGCTGTAAAAGAAAAACTCGCCCTTTGCCGATATGGCAACATCGATACCATCCTCTCCATCGAAAAACTCCTTATACTTTTCGATTACCTGTAATACCTTTTCTTTTTCTGTCATATAAAACATCCTCCTTCTACCGTTACCCGGTTATCGGATTATAAATCAAAAAAAGGACTTATTCCAGTCCGAAGATAGAATAAGTACCTCATCTGTTAATTATATTCTCCATATGCACCTATCTGTATCTGAAGGGCAACTGTCAGCTGCTCCATAATCAAATCATCCACAATCTCTCCGATTTTCTCCCCAAAGCATCTTTTATCCAAAGTCTCCACCTGTTCGGCAAGTGCCATGCTCGGCTTGGAAAGTCCCGTTCCCTTCTTGATGGGAATAAACACATGGGTGGGAAGATATCTCCTCTTCCATACCCTTGCCGAGAGTGGCACAACCGTTACCACGGGAGAGTTGGCATTTGCCTTGTTGTTACTTACCACAACAGCAGGACGTGTTCCGCTCTGCTTATGGGAATCATGATTATTTCCAAAATCTACAAAGTATATATCTCCACGCTTCAATGCTCATCCCTCCTATCCGAAAATATAGGCTTCCGTCTGCCTGTCCCTTAATTCATACATCTCATTCAGAAGTACGATTGCCTTTTTCCTGTACTTTGTAATGGTAGAACGACCCACGTTGTATTTAAGGGAAAGTTCATCCCACGTTTCGGTCTTTCCGATAAGGTCCATCACAAGTGTCGGTAAAATATCCGGCAATGCTCCCACGCAGTTTTCAAAAAATGCCACTTCTTCATTTATGTAACGGTATCTGTTCCAAAGGAAGTTAAACCACTCATCATTCTCCCTCTCCATTACCTGTCTGTAATTTAAGGCTACGGTTGCCGTCTTGTCTGAAATGTTACTTGTCTGTACACGGTCACTTCCTTCCGGATGTGCCAAGGTCATGGAATGGATGATGTCATCCTCATCCACTCCCTTAAAATGGCTCAACTGAAAATCAAGCACCGACAGTTCCTTCTTCATTGTCATGTATTCATTCATCATGGCTTCTGCCCTCATCCTTTCCACCTCCAATCCTTGCTTTTACTGCTGCTATCATTGCTTCCTGTGTATTATCCTTTTTTTCAATGGCACGAAGGATATCTTCATCCACAGTTCCTTCAGTTACCAAATGCTCTATCACTACCGTGTGTTTCTGTCCCTGTCTCCACAGTCTGGCATTCAGCTGTTGGTACAACTCAAGAGACCATATTTCAGAAAACCACACGATGGTAGAACCACCTTCCTGTAAGTTCAGTCCGTGTCCTGCCGAAGCCGGATGAATTAATGCCACGGGTATCTTCCCGGCATTCCAGTCCTCAATATCCTTTGCCGAATCAATATCCCTTACCTTAAACCTTGCCATGATACGGTCACGCTCATGCTTGAACCAATATGCCACAAGTAGCGGTTTGCCGTTGGCAGCCTCAATCAAATCCTCCAACGCATCCAGCTTCCTGTCATGGATCAGCTGTACCTCGCCGGACTCATTGTAGACAGCACCGTTTGCCATCTGCTGTAACTTATTGTTAAGTGCAGCTGCGTTCACGGCATCAATGTCCTTTCCCTCACCGAACTGTAAAATCATATCCGCTTCCATCCGCTCATAGAGGCTTTTCTCCGTATCGGACATCTGCACCTTAACCTGATTGTAAATACACTCAGGCATATCAAGGAAGTCCACCGCCTTCATGGAAATACTGATATCGGAGATTAACTCGTATATCTGCTCCTCGGCTCCGGCTCTCGGTTTATAGGAATAGATGATTTCTCCGTTCCTCTTATCAGGAACAAAGAACCTCTCCCTGTATGCACCGATGAACCTTCCAAGTCTCTGTCCCATATCAAGAATGCCAATCTCTGCCCACAAATCCATGGGATTTCCCGGTGTTCCCGTAAGACCAATCACTCTTTTGGCAAGAGGTCTTACCTTCCTTAAGGACTTAAACCTCTGTGCTTTTGGGGACTTGAAGCTGGACAGCTCATCGATAACGATAAGGTCAAAGGAAAAATATTTCTTCTCCACAAGCCATGTCACATTGTCCCTTCCGATGATGTAAACATCAGCCGGACGAAGAAGTGCTTCATTCCTCTGCTTTGCCGTACCCTTTACAACCGAATAGGTAAGTCCCGTTAAATGCTCCCACTTTTTTATCTCTGCCGGCCATGTACTTTCCGCTACTCTCTTTGGAGCAATCACAAGCACCCTGCCTACCAAGAAATAATTAAATAACAGTTCCATCATTGCCGTAAGCGTGATGGCGGTCTTACCAAGACCCATATCCAAAATCAGACAGCACACCGGATGTGATAATATAAAATCAATCGCATACTGCTGATAATCATGTGCTTTGAATTTCATCAAGTATTCCTCCAATCTGTTCTGTACCGTCCACTACATACACACGGAAACCAAGTGCCTCAAGCTGTCTCTTTCTTTTTAGCTGTAATGCCCTTGGAGTTTTTCCCGTGGCTTTCAACTCAATGAAAGCCATTCTGCCAAAAGGCATTAACACCAGTCTGTCAGGAACTCCGTTAAGTCCCGGAGACACAAACTTTATAGCCATTCCGCCTCTCTTTTTTGCCTCTGTTCTAAGACGACTCTCAATTAAACTTTCTCGCATAACTAATCCTCCGTTTCCCATTGCAGTTTCCCATAGGCTTTAAAACCCTTACGCGCATATACATGATTTCCGTTCTTTTTATCTTATTTTTTATTACTCAATAAGAAAAAATGGGAAACTGGGAAACTAAAGACCGCAACCCCTTTATTTCCAAGGTGGTGGCACGGTTTCCAACTAACGTTGCTCATTGGTAGTTGGGAAACCATCGGAAACCCCTAAATGGTTTCCTTGGTTTCCGAAGCAACCCTCACAAAAGTTTTCTGAACTCCGTAAAGGGGTACTTTTGTCTTTCCGGAAGCATTGGAATCATACTTTTTCCAGCCACCGATTTTATTTAAAATAGCCTCCATCTCATAGGAGTCTGCCTTCTTAAGATTCTGACGTTCCTTGCCGAAGCACTCGCACCAAATCTCCATGATGCACACACGCTCCCTTACCACGGTTCCGGTGACACCTACGGTTTCAAACTCACCGCCGCCAAGGAATGCTCGTCTCTGATAAATATCCATCTCCGCCCAATTGGTAGGGAGCAGACGGTCGAGATACTCTTCCACAATACCTTCACGGTCATCGGACTCCATGGCTGCCTGTTGCATCTTATAGGCTTCCTCTGCTTCCTTGCCCTTAAGGAATAACTCCTCGCCTTCCTTGTAAAGATGGATTGCCTCTGCCCATATCTGGTCTACCTCGGTAAGTTCCCACGGATGATGCTTTCCCGTTCCCGGAACATGAACCGGCCAAAATCGTCTGTTACCTGTGACGTCACGAAGAAAACCTGACTCCGAGTTGGTACTTCCCACGATGACACACTTCCTCGGATGGGACTCCACATTCACTCCATAAGCCTGTCGGAACTTATCATCCTGACGGGTAACGAAGGACTTTACTACTTCCACTTCGGTCTTACGGATACCGTTCATCTCCGAGATTTCAAGAATCCAGTTGCCGAGCAGCTTCTCGGCAGCGGTCTTATCCCTCATATCCGAGATGGAGAGAGAATCCGAAAACCACTTCATTCCAAGAATGGCAAAGAAGGTAGACTTACCCAAACCTTGCGGACCGCTTAAGACCAAGATGGAGTCAAACTTAATGCCCGGCTGATAGATTCTTGCTACCGCTGCCACCAAGGTCTTACGGGTGACTGCTCTTGTATAAAGGGTGTCATCCGCACCGAAGTAATCGATGAGGAGTGTATCGATACGCTCTACTCCGTCCCACTTAAGAGGAGCAAAGTATTCCTTAATCGGATGATACAGTCTGTCCGAGGATACCACCGCAAGCAGGGCATCCTTAAACTTGGTCGGTGACCAGATACCATACACCCTCTCAAAATACACCTTTGCATTGGCAAGGTCTGAATCGTTCCATCCGGGCTTTACCTGTTTCCACGGAAGTACACCAATCACATCGATAGTGTCCTTAAACTCGTTGTAGACAATGTTTTGTAAATTCTCATCGCATCGAATGATGATGGCAATATTTAACAAGGTATCTTTGATTTTCCCCTGACGGTCCAATTCTAACTGCATCTGCCAGTTTTCATCCGTAGTTTCAGAAAACTCTGCCACAGCCAAAGCCTGTCTTTCCTTAGCAAGTACCTGCTTTACCTTTTCATCCTGCGAGGCAAAATCCTGCATTGCTTTAAAAGAAGGAAGTTTCCCCGCTTCTGTTCCCGGTGTAGCCTTGGCATCCTTATCTCCAAATTTATGAAGTCTTACTACATCAAAAGCATTCATCAAAACTCCACAACAGGGATCTGTGGCATGATGGGAATACACAAAGGCATCTTCATACACCACAACTCCTGCTGCTGAATCTGCCGGAATATAATCGTAACGTCCCTGCATGGCTGACGGCTGATATACATCCGAAAGAAAAGTATCCAGTGCTTCTCTAATGGAATAAGCTCTATTGAATGCTCCAATTAAACCTTCTTTTGCCATAGGATCTGCCTGTTTCTTAATCTCACGCTTTACAATTTCCCCTTGACGATTGCTCACAGGCCACGAAGATACATCCTTCCAATCTTTATAACTTGCCAACACTTCATCCGGGTCTACTACTTTCCCGGTAATCTGTTTAAACACAAACACACCATCAGAAGAAGTAGAGGGCCAATACATAAGTCTGGCTGGCTCATACGTGGTATCATCGAATAATTCAATTCCAATAGTACTGGCAATTTTTCTACTAACTGCACCATATTCATCTGGGGTTACTTCTCTTGTAAGAGGAATAATCAGTCTAAGTCTTGGTGCTTCTGGGGTATGCTTATGAGTGGAGTAAATGACCATTTCCATGTCATGAAACATTTCAATTTCATCCACAATCCCATCTCTGCCATGATCCATGTCCAGGGTTAAGGCTCCTCGTGACAATACACAGTCTTTTTTTCTGCTACCACCCTTTAACTTTCCAAGGACAAATCCTCCTACGTCCTTGATATCATCCTGTTTAGCTTTCGGAAGTTTCCGATACTGTTCCACGGTCTCAGCCGTGCGTGTGGTCTGGGAGAGCCGATTTACAAAATCGGCATACTCCATTTCAGAACCATTAAACTTCTTATCCATACGGGAATTACCCGTTGATACATACAGCTTCATGCTCTATTCCTCCTCTTATTATTTGAACTTTGACTATCACATCTTCTGATTCTTTATCAACAAATCCACACAAATACTCTGGTTTCTTATGAAGAACTTCCCCTAGCTTACGAAAAGTATCTAATCCGGGTTCTCTCTTTCCCGTTTCCCACATGGCTACGGTTCCTTTTGAAACTGACAGTAATTCTGCTAATTGCACTTGTGTAAATCCTGCTTCTTTTCTTGCTTGTTTTATACGCTCTGTCACCATACGATTAATCCTTTTTATAAAATGTAGATTCAAATCCTGCTGCCGATAATGGCAGTCCCTCTGCCCATGCCGGACATTCTGCCATGATGGCATTTACTTCTTCTACCGAAGATTTCCCTTCCGGGACTTCCAGTACTACCTCATCGTGTACATGGCAAACAATATCAAATCCCGCTTTCTCCAAACGAAGCATGGCTTCTGCCAAAATATCACGAGCCACGGCCTGCACGATATTTTCACACAGTTTCGCCCCATACGATTCAATGCGACACCATTTCTTGGAAAGACCGATCCCTTCATAACAAATGCTCTCCGTTCCAAAACGGTTCACTGTCATGCGTGGTCGCACATAGGCAAGTTCCCTACCGGACGGTAACCGAATCATCATCATCCCTGACTTGTAATAAACAGTTACCCTTCCCACAGTAGTTGACTTATGTTCCTTTACTGCAGCCTTAGCAGCTGAATCAATTTCATACCAAAAATTCACGATATGAGGATTTGCATTTCTCCAAGACTGCACCAATCCTTTTAATTCCGACTCTTCCACATAATTAAGAGCTCCCATACTTGTAAGTGCTCCTTCTGCTCCTCCATACTGACAAGCCAAAGAAGCAACTTTGCCTCTTGCCCTGTAAGGACTGCTTTTTGTGATTTCTTTCATGGGAATATGAAACATCTTGGAAGCTGTCTGCTCATAGATTTTTCCTGCTCCTCTGAATTCTTCCAAAACCCAGCCTTCTCCTGCAAGGTATCCCATAACTCTTGCCTCAATGGCAGAAAAATCACTTACAATAAATCTGTGTCCCGGCTTTGCAATGAACGCTGTTCGGATTAGCTCTGACAGCACTTCCGGTGTGGATTCATAGAATAATTCCACCAAATCGTATCTACCTTCCCGTACAATGGAACGTGCCAGTTCCAAATCTTCCATGTGGTTCTGAGGTAAGTTGTGTATCTGCACTAATCTCCCTGCCCATCTTCCGGTTCTATTTGCACCGAAAAACTGCAGTAATCCATGGATACGACCATCAGGACACACGGAACGCTCCATTGCCTCGTACTTTTTAACCGAGGTCTTTGACATGGCAAGTCTTAATTTCATCATTTCCGATACGTCCCCTTCGGTCTTACCTACCAAATCCTCTACCGTTGCTTTGGCAAGAGAATCCACCTCGATACCCTTTTCGTTTAACCAATCCTTAAGCTGTGACACACTGTTTGGATTATCCAGACCGGACAATTCATAGGCACGCTTGGTGGCAGTTTCTTTATACAGGATGTCACAGGTCATAGCCTGTGTTACTAACTCCATATCCACCATGATGCCCCGGTCATTGATTCGCTGATCCATGCAGTAATATTCCTGTTCTCTATTAGGAATAGGAAACTTGATAAGTTTTTCTCTTATTTCCATTTCCACCACAACATCACGCTTGCAGTAGGATTTGAACAGTTCCCACTTTTCCGGTGCATCGGTAGGCATATTTCTTGTCCTGCCACCGTTAGCCTTAGTAGGCTTACAGGGAATACAGAAATACCGAATCAGTTCCTTTCCTTCGGACATTTTCTTTTTATCAAGGTTTAATGCTTCTGCCACACCTTCCAAGGAAAGAGGAAGAGATAACATGGAAGCCTGTACCGCTGTGCATCTCCATGCTTCTGGTTTTAACTGCAAGCCAAAATGGGCATTGATACAGTTTCGTTCAAAAGAAGCATTAAATGCTGTTTTTATTACATTCTCATCCTCTAGAGCCTCCATTATTTCCTCCGGTATTTGTTCTCCCGAAGCTAAGTCCACAACCTGCACTTCCCCACCATCAATGCTGTAGGCAAAAAGCAGGATTTTAAACTGGTCAGAAGAAACATATCTATGTACACCGCAGTCCGGTAATGAAATATCTGAGAATGTTTCTATATCGATTGCTAAAATCTTCATACCTTAACCTCTATTCAATTTCTTTTTTATGCGCTCTATTCCCACTCTTGCCGCTTCCACCTGCCCTGCCTTCATCTGACCGAGGATAGTTTTGTATGTGTTATGAGGAATATATTTTCTGATACTATCAAGTTCTCTTTTTACTTCATTCATGAAAAATACCTCCTATGTAGGAGGCGGCGTTGTCACCGCCCCCTATGAAATTTCCAATTGCCTTATGAAAGGAAATCATCTTCTGCTTCCACAGCATCAAATTCATCTTTTGCATTGGCTCTGGAACCTAAAGGTTCTCCATCTTTTAACTTCTGTACATTGCCAAGTCCGGCTGCAACACCTTTATTCCCATTAGAATTGTAGGCATAGAAAGTAATAGAAACTCTGCCGTAGCAACCGGAGTACACTTCGCTCTGATCAAGAATTGGCTGTACCTTTTTATCTACTACCTGCGGAGCCTGACGGCTGTTGGCATTTAAGAACATACATCCCTCGTATGCTTCGTCTTCCGGACGATCAATGTCTCCATCACGAAGTGGTGTTTTAAGATTTGCAGGAACTTTACCGCCCCATTTGCTCTTTCCTTCTTCTTTTGCAATTTCGATTGCTTTTTTAATCTTTGCAATAGTTTCCTGATCTTCTTTGGAAATAATGCAGGAAAGGGAATATTTCGGCTCACTTCCATTGATGGAGTCCGGTTCCCAAATGTGTACATAAGAAAATCTACAAGGTACAATAACTTTAGTTGTTTGTGTATTCATTTTTAATCCTCCTTAAAATCCGCTTCTGCGGTTGTTAAATTTACTGCTTCTCTTTTATCTGTTTCCGGTACTAATGTGACTTTGCCCTCTGGCTTGTACACCAACTTACCAAGAATCTCTGAAAACTTCTTTTTACCCATCAGCTTTTCCATATCGGTTATGCCAATAAGAGAAGTTTTATAAATATCCGTGTACCCGGCATTCTTAGCAGCCTCCGCCACCTCATCCTCATCCGTGTACTTTCGGTTACTTTTCCCAAGCACCAACTTAAATCCGGGCCACTGTCTATGATTAACCACCGCTTCATTTTGTGCATAGGTATATATTTCTTCTGCCCATTTCTTAAGGGCGTCTGCTTTACTTAAAACTTCTGCAATCTCCTCTTCTGAAAGAAGTGCAGGTTCCATAAACTCCATTTGAGCCATTTTCAGATATTCCTCTGCTCTGGCACGGCAGGTAAACCTTGCCTTACAGAAACGGCAATGGTCTCCGGCTTTAAACTCTCCCTCTCCCAAAAGAGCCATTTGTGCCTTTGGTTCCAGTTCTGCTTCTGCCCAATCCTTCAAGTCTTCCACGGATATTTCCCAAGTGGACAGATGCTCAAGTCTTGGCTGAACAATGGTCAGTTCCACTGTTTCGATGTCATACAAAACTTCATAAAAGTCCAAAATCCCCAGACCATAAACCATTAACTGTTCGTTATGCTCTGCATCCACCATGACCCCTTTTCCAAGTTTCAGATCAATTACATGGATTTTTTTATTAGTAACGATGACCATATCCGCTGTTCCAAAACACCCTTCAATATGCCTTGAAATATCCGTTCTTCGCTCTACTTCGAATACAGGGTCCAAACATTCCTGTTTGGCAGTTTCAATTTGCTCTACACAGTAGGAAACATAGTCCTCTACTGCTTCCATCAGTTCATCTGAGTAATAATCCGATACCGGGCGCTTACTTCTTTTCTTCAGATGTTTTTTAATTAAGTGTTCCGCAAGTGCGTGACCTGCACTTCCCTCTGCAGCATAAGGTGACTGTTCATCTTCAAACTGCTGCTCCAGCTTAAGAGCCGGAGGGCAGTTTAAATAACGCTTTGCCGAAGATGGCGGGAACACGGAATGCGCACCCATTACAGTACCTCTGCTTTCTTTAAGAGGACTGACAGCTTATCTTCCGGGATAGCAGACAACTTATCTGCTCCAAATTCATTTAACAGTTGTCTAACTTCCTGTGTCTTTCCGTCACGGGATTTCTCTGCCAACACGGCTCTGACCTTCTCAACAGTCACCTTATCCTCTATAGAATTCTGAACCATCTTAGTTTCTTCCTTTTTAGGCTCTGGTGCGCTAGTTGCTTCCTCCGCCTTTGCCATTTCTCTCATTCCTTCTGCTAAAAGAGCATATCCTTCAGCCATTTTTAATAATGCACTACACATAGCAACTTCTCCCTTCTTACCATTTCGCCAGACGTAACCCTTTGATGGCTTTACGGTATTCTTCAGTTGCCCGTTCATCAATCGGAAGGGTTCTTAAATTAACAACATTCATGTATTCGTCATACAGACGAACCGGAATATGCTTTTCTCTGGCATGGTCCAGTTCAAATTTCATGCCTTCCGTAATATTGAATCCAAACACATACACCTTGTCGCATACATCCATCAGTTCCAGTCCCATTTCAATCCCATTCATTCTTTCGTGCGGATTTTCTTCGTTTAAGAACTGTGGAAAATAAAGATGTGGTGCCACAGGAACTCTACCTGTACCTATAACAATTTTTGCAAAATACTGTGCTGCCTTTGTGTTTTCTTTGATGTTGTCCCTGAATGGGGAACAAATATAAATCTTTTCCATACAATAATTTCCTTTCTTCCATTCGGCTCTCATGACCGTGATTTCTTGTGAAAGGCAATTTTCTTCTGAATAAAAAACTATTTGCAATCCATATTTATTATGGTAAACTTGCATCAAGCAGGAGCGTTTTCACCAATACTCTTCTTGCCGGTCGAGTGGTGGAGCGTTCTTTCTTTTTACTCAGTTTCATATTCGCCTCTTCTATTTGGTAAGTTTTTGTGTTTTTCTTAAACATTCGGTAAGTTTTCGGTCAAAAAAAATTGCATCAAATTCTGCAAATGATAAGTTTAGCTCTCTCACGATGGTTAGCATCTCATCCGCTTTGAACTTATTCTCTGCACTGCATTCCTTCTGACACATAGCTTTTTCCGTAATGTGTAAGGATTTTGCCAAGTCCTTCTGGAGAACATTTCGTTCCACACGCTTGGCTTTGAGTAATCGCACATTCATATTTCGTCTCACCTCTCTTTCTTTACTGTAAACCAATTTTATTAAACAAACGGTAAGTTTGTCAACCATATTTTTCCATAGAATTTACATTCCGACCACAAAAGCCTTTATTTTACAAGGTTTTTTTGTAAATAAATATTTTTAGCCATTGACACAAAAGGTAAGTTCTGTTATACTTTCGGTAAATTCAATAACAGACGGTAATTCTTAAATAATCAAATGAAACAAATGAAAAAATTATATAAGAATCAACTACACAAAAGAGAATGCAATAAGAATTTGCGTGATTGCTGTAGTGCAGGACGGAAGAGCCAGTCAAAAAAGCAAGCCAGTTGGAGCAGAGACGTATAAACCACGGGTGCTGCAAAAGGATCATTGGGTAAAGCAAAAGAAGAAATCCCAATCAGGATACCTTAACAAGCAAGCAACTTATGTTGAGTAAACGTAAGCCAAACACTGCAAGATGCGAAAGACGCAGAGCCGAAAGAGCCATGCAAAGCATATGCAAATCTAAATTAGAAAGAGGAAAACAAAATGCCAGAATTAACTTTAGGAGGACGAATTGCCGCATTATTGAAACAAAACGGAATGACTCAGAGAGAATTGGCTGAAAAAGTCAAAGTTACGGAAGTATCTATGAGTAGATATATTAGCGGTGACAGAATCCCCAAGGGT
Source organism: Acetatifactor sp. (assembly GCA_045123675.1). Classification (GTDB taxonomy): domain Bacteria; phylum Bacillota; class Clostridia; order Lachnospirales; family Lachnospiraceae; genus Acetatifactor. Next base: position 46,364 of record JBGVKL010000008.1, read on the forward strand.
ACAGTAATTGCCAACATCGCAGCTGCCCTTAATACAACTTCTGATTATCTGTTAGGAACAGAAAGCAATGTTGCTTCTTTCGATTCCGAATATTTACAGATTCATCGTTTAATCGCTCGGAATGCTCCGCACATGACAACCAGTCAGAAACGGGAACTTATCAATGCTCTCTTTGAGTCTATAGACCAGAAAGGATGATATTTTTGTTTTTACCCGTTTCACGTTATAATGAAATCAAACATGAAGTACTGTTTATGTATGAAGAATGTGAAATCACTTCTCTTCCCATAGACTGCTTCGAAATTGCCAAAAAACTTTACTACCATCTGGTACCTTACTCACAGTTATCAGACCGGGCATTACGTCAAGCTATGCAATACAGTTCTGACGGCTTTTCTTCCATTCGGAAGAATCCCTTTACCGGAATGTATGAGTGGTTTATTTTTTACAATGATTTCAACAGCCTTCCACGGCAGCGTTGGACAATCTTTCATGAAATTGGTCACATCTATTTAGGCCATTTTGAAGATTACACCATGTCCGATGCACAAAAAGAATCTGAAGCAAACTTTTTTGCTAAGTACAGTATCGCACCACCACCATTAATTAATATGGTTGAATGCGAATCTGCAACAGATGTTGCTGCTATGTTTTATGTTTCCGGTGAAGCATCTGTTTACATCTTCTCTTATTTTCAGAAATGGAAATATTACGGAGAACCGGAATACGAACCATTTGAACTTGAATTATTACAACTGTTTAATGTTGCATAATTAATACATCACACCATCGTCTTAAGGACGATATAAAGAAAGTAGGTGAGAAATACTCATGGAGGAGAAAGGAATAAAAGTCATAAAATCTGATGGTGAAACAACAGGTATTAACCTTAATAAGATTGTTGAACTCATGATGGCATCTTTCTATGAAACTTTGGAAGAAATAATGAACTCTGTAGAGGAAACCGTTGTTACTCTGCTTCAGCATCTTGCCCACTATATCTTTCATTTTGTTCACGGTAGAAGGGAAAAAGCCCAAAGACGTCTATTTTCTGTTGTCATTTATATATGGTCTTTTCGCCACAAAGAAAGGCCTCATATTATTCAAGCCTATGATGGCATTTCTCAGAAACTCCGTCAGGTCTATTTAAGACATCGCTTAAAATTAGCTTCCGAAACTGATGATTCTCAGATATTCATAACTTGTGCAACCTGTTAATCATATCTCAGTTACGGAGGTCTATAAATTATGGAAAAATTAATATTAGAATCTATCAAAGATACTTTTGACGATGTTATGCAGGACTATCTTGAGTCCCCTGAATATAAGGAAGAACGCTTTATGATAAACAAGCAGTTCTTGGAACTCAGAAAAGAATTAACACCTGAGCAGGCTACCTGTCTTAACGATATTCTAAATGCTACCGATAATTGCAATAATTTCATGGCATTAGAAGCCTACAGCAGAGGTGTTCTCTTAGGATTATCTATGCATAAAAAATTCGAAAAAATGATAGAAAGATAATATTTAAGGACTTCACTATAGCTGTGAAGTCCTTTTTTCAATGCCAATATTCATACGGTGAAAAATACTTTGTTTTTTTCTTCTCTTTCGCAGGAAGATTCTTTTCTGCCTCTTCTTTTGTTGCAAACAATCTATGCCCCTTTACCTGAATGCCTCCACCATCTGCAAATCTAACTATATACAAATTGCCACATACCTTTTTTACAGTGCATTCTCTGATTAAGCGGTTACTCTCAATTAGAAACACTGTATCTCCTACTTTATACTTCATAGACTACCTCCAAAAAGAAAGGCCGGTAAAGGGAAATCAACCGGTCCATTTCTTCTCATTCAGATATTACTACTTTGCGAAGAGAAATCCCTTCTACAACACCACACACATAAGCTTCCGAAGCCAATCCGCTATTACAATTCCCTATAGCATCCATCAGATCATTAAACTGCTCTCTTCGATTTTCTGGAATGCTGTTTCTGACTTCCTCAAACAATGTGCTTATTCGCCTTTGCTGCTCCTGATATTCCCCGGAACTGATATATCCTGAAACGGCATCATCGAAACTGTCTTTTATACACTCTTTAAGTTCCAATGGCAATACACCTCCAATACATAAGTAAAATTGATTCGTTCTTCCAACAACTCAATACCCGGGTAGCGATTCCTTTTTTATTATATCGAACATTTGTTCTTCTGTCAATTTAATAAATAACCTATTTGATTATCAATGGTTATCAATTGGCCTTGCATAATAAGCTTTTCTTACTAATCATTACCCTATCCCCAAAAATCATATCTGCTACTATTTAACGTAGAGTACAAGTTACCGACTGCATTATAGGCATTTCCCAAACTCTCTACGTTAGCCTCTGCATTGTCAGAAATTCTTGTGGAAAGAAATTTAATTTTCTGCACAAAATCACTTTCCTTCCCAAACAAGCTTTGTAACGTCCCCAAATCAGTAGCTTTTACCTTTTCCATATCAACACAGGCTGTTCCGTCCTTCGCAAAAGTAACACCAACGCCTGACAAACTCTCCTTCACTTCATCCGGGGCTTCTAACAACATTTGGCAGTAAAAATCATTCATGGTATTGGATGTATTTCTTAATTCCTTTAATGTACTTTTGTAACTACCGAAAAGTTTTTCGATGCTATCATACACCTTTTGGTTGTCACCACTTGTCTTGGCCTGCTCAAACAGACTGTTCTTCCCGTCTTTCAGCAAAACCTCTGCCGCCTGAGTAAGCTGATCTGCTTCTTTGTCTAATTTCTCATAATCACTTTTTTGAGCAGCAGTTGCAGCGGTTTCCTTTTTCTTATTTAACGCATCTAATAATGTGTTTCCGGTTCCATCATTTTTTATATAATTCAATAATGATGTATTATTTATAGGCAACCCTGCTTTCCTTGCCGATTCATTCAACATCTGTGTTGTTATTCTCATGTTCATACCTCCATCTCACACTCATTATAAGTATCGTAACTTACCTTTGCCTTTTCCATAGCAAAAGAATGAATCACTTCAATTTTGGTGTGAAATCTTTTTTTACAAATATATACTTCATCCGCCCAAGAGCATATCCATGATACCAATCGTTTCCACACCTACATCATCATCAATGACATTCTCATAGACCGACCTTTTTCTATATCTTCCCATGTTCCATTAATTACTTCATCAGTTGGCAAACCACAAATCGTATCACCCAGCTTTTCTCTCAATCCATTCTGAAGCATACTATGTATTTCTCTTTCTGCCGACTGCCCAGACTGCATTGCAAGCATACTGTTCATGCCCCCAAAGCCGGAACCACCAAACGAACCAAAGGAGCTGCCACCCATAAAGGAAAAACCACTCAGGGTAATATCCGAACTACCTTGAAGCCAAAGTTGCATAAACATGGCATGACGAGCCATTCGTTCCATCCACCAATCGTATTCATCTTCCTCATTGGTCTTTTGTTTATTGCTACGCATGGTATCTCCACCACCACAGGAAAGAACATTTGCAATTTCTCCCTCCTCTCCAATAGCAATCGCTTGAGACATTCCTGTTGTATAGCCGGGAGCAATGGCCTCATTTCTGGCAATATCGTATGCCCACCAACTCTCAATACGCTCCATAACCTCTTTTGCAAATTCAGGATCGTTTTCCATACGCTCCTGTGCCTTCGGATGTATCATAACAGCCTTACTGTTTGGTGGAATTGCTAAATGTCTCTGATTCTTTGGATTCGCACCTGTCGGTTTCCAATTTTCTATTAGCTCTGTGGACTTCTCCCCCTCTTGAAATAACGCTTCAAAAGGATAATCATTTCTGGTACGCCAATCGCTGCTTGTCGCATCGCCTACATTGTAAACAAGGTTTGGATATTTAGCTTTTAACATACTCTCTACTGAAACTTTTTCTGTCCCGGTGGTTTCTTCTGTTCTGGCCGCATCTACCGATGCAGCACTTTTACTTTCATAAACATCACTAAAAGCGTTTAGCTGCCCTTTGCCGGATGTTTTTTGTTCTGTATATCTTGCATAGTTCATCATTACCGAACCAAGTTGCATACTACCTATCATAGTGCCTCCTTTCTGCAACCTATCTGTCAGTCAAGGTTGCCCTGCTCTCCTAGAAGGTCCGAGCAGATTAAATGCCTTGTATCATACTGATACTCATTGTACTAATAGCTTTTTCATAGGCTGAAACTGCCGGAGCAACAGGCTGTGTCTGTCCCACAATATAAATTCCAACAGAACTATCATATATCTGACTATTTCTCATCTGCTCCATAAGATGAGCATGGTATTGATTTTCAGCAATCCTTCTCCGTTCTGCGGCAATCTCCTCGTTTCTTTTAATATTTTCTCTACGCTCTTCTGCCTTTTTCTCTCTTTTTTCCTTCTGTGCTGCTTCAAACTTTGCTTTCTTCTCAGGACCCTCTTCTCCGCTAAGATAATATGTTACCGAACCATCCTCATGTATCACTACACCTGCCGAAGTAGTAACATGACCCATTGCAGCCATAAATGCCTCAGTCTCCGGTATTGAATCAAAGTGCTGTTGTATCTTTTCTTCATAATAAGCCGCCTTCTCAGGATCATTTGCCATCTGTTCCAAAATATTAGGTGCAATTACCACATTGGAATATCCTGCTGTCCCCATTCCCAGATTATCCATGCTGTTCTGGTCTTTTCCAACATTCATTATCATTACATTGCCGTATTTTGCACGAAGCTGTTCTGTATAGACATCCACTTTTGATACATTTGCTCCACTTGCTTCCTGCAAACTATTTGTAAAACTGTTACCATTCACAGATGTTTTCTGTGTTCGATTTTGGTATTGATATGCCATTTGCATAACTCCTGCTACATTACTAAAATTCATGCTCGTCTCTCCTTTCATTCTGCAACATAACCGTTAATATAAATTTTTTATTTTCAACAGACCAATCCACTCCACCGTGATATTTTTCTGCTGTATTCTTAATATTACTAAGTCCGATTCCGTGAGCCTTTTTATCTTTCTTATCCGTTACCGGAAACTCTGAATATTTTTTCCGTGTAATCTTTCCATCAAAGCTATTCTCCACTTCAATAAAAAACATCTTGCCTCTGGTAAATGAGGACAGCGTGATAAATGCTTCTGAACTTTGGTTCTTCTCTTTCAGCTTTTTACAGGCTTCAATTGCATTATCCAAAGCATTTCCGATTATAATTCCTATGTCATAGCCTTGTATTTGTAAATTGTTCGGGAACAACAACCTATCGGCATTTAACTGAATATCCGGCATAATACGAGTCAGCTCGTGGTATTTCATATTCAACAAAATATCCACCACGCTGTTACCCGTTTTGTACTGAAAATCCAGTCTGTCCATTGTCTGATTCAGTTCTGAAAGGTAATTCTGCAATTCCTCATTAGTCTGACCTTCCTCATTACCTGCAAGCTGCATAATCACAGACAAGGTGTTTTTCATATCATGCTTCATACTGCGTACTCCACCGTAGATATGCTCCATTTCTGTCATATGCTCCTGCATATTCTTTATCTGCTTTTCTAAAATGAGCTTGTCACTCTTTTCCTTATTCAGTGTTATCATATCCTGAAAGAGCTTGACACTATAAACAATGGAAAGCAGGGACAAAATCAAAATTGCTGGGATTACTAACATAAGAATCGGATATTTTCCATACAAATCCTGCGGCACACCATTTTCCATCGTAAGCAAGATTGTCCGAAGCATTACGCATAACAAAAATCCTACACACCCCGGTATCAACAGAAACAATACTTCCTGCCTTTGAACCGGATACTCTTTGTCCTTATAATACTTAACCACCGCCTTTAATGCTCTGTATAGCAGAACCATGTAGCAGGCAACCATGAGTGTCTGTAATATACTTGCTGTTACATCAATCAACTGTTCCGTCGTCCCTGCTGATACATAATTCTTCTGCATTAGCAAAACCCACAACTCGAATAGTTTTCCACCGCATACAACTACCATCATTCCTATAAAAGAACTCAAATCCCTG
>JBGVKL010000009.1:0-10341 GCA_045123675.1 Acetatifactor sp.
AGTAAAGCAGACAGGACTGCTTGCAACAGAATCCACAAACTGGTTCAAAAAAGGCTCAGCCTTTTTAATGGCCAAATTTTTCCACAAAAAATATTCAGGAAGCTTTTAATAATAAACCGGGGAAGAAGTGCAAAGGCACAGACTTTTCCCGGTTATTTGTAGTATAAAAAGAACAGGGGGAACCTATCATCATGAAAAAAGAAATCTACATAAGCGTAAAGGACTTATTTGCAGAATGTATCAGAAAAGCATGGGTAATTATAGTGTCCATGATAGCATTTGCAGTGCTCTTAGGAGCATACAAATATATCAGTGATAAGAATAACTCCATAGAGTCTGTAGGCGAGGAAAAAAATAACATAGAAGATACTCTGCAGGAATTAAATGTTGAAGATTACAATGAAGTAATGGCATATGTAAATACTTACAATCACGTTACAAGGCAGAAAGAATTCTTAAATGATTCAGCAATTATGAACATCGATCCATTTCATGTAGATACAGCAAACTTACAGTATTATGTAAAGGCTGCAGATGAAAATCAGGAGGATGGCATTGTAGTAGCATATCTGTCATATATCAAGAATGGAATTGCCGAGGATATTCATCAATTGGATGACAGTCTGTCAACTGAGGATATCAATTCCTTAATAACATGTGATGCAACAGGACCAATTGATTCAAAAGATAATATGGTAATGCCACAGAATACCAATGTAATAAACATTTACGTATACGGTCAGTCACAGGAGCAGAGCAAAAATCTGGCAGAAAATGTTAAGACCTGCTTAGAAAACTATAGTAAAAAGTTAAACGGATTTGGAGAGAATAGTATTTCAATTATAAACGAAACATATACTGTCGGAAATTCAAATTCACTTTTACTCTATCAAAACGATAAAATTAACACTCTTTCTGTTTGGGGTACAAGAATGCAGGAGGAAGAGAAGAGAATCTCAGAATCAAATCTTGATATTGCAAAACAGGTTATTGCTATAGACAATGAAGAAGAAACAGATAAAGACGAAAGTGCTACTGAAGAAACACAGACAGTCAGAATCAGCAAGAAATTCATTGTACTTGGAGCAGCAGGCGGAATGCTTCTTGCAGTATTTGTGATTGTAATGGTATATATCCTTGATGGAAAATTAAAGACATCAAAGGAACTTCATATGATGTATGAACTTCGCGCATTTGGTGCAGTAACAGAGGACAAGCCATCAGCTCTCGATAAGCTTGCAAACAAGATTTGTTACAAAGGAACAAAGGAAAACCAGGCAAACGAAAATCCAAGCGTATGCATCTCGCAGATATCAACACTCTGTAAAAACCTCGGAATAAAAGAGGTACTCTTCGTAGGAGAAGAAGCAGCAATTGGAACAATCGAAAAGTTTGACTTTAAAAAAGAGCTTGAAAAATATGATGTAAAGGTAAGCTTTGCAGGAGATATATTAGATGATGACAATGCGGTAAGAGCATTATCAAGTGACAAAAAGGTCGTTCTGGTAGAAAAAGCAAGAAAGTCTTACTACGCAAACATCGACCAGAGAATAAGCGAAGTACAGAATCAGGGAGTAGAGATTTTAGGATATATAACTGTAAAATAATAGGAGAATAAAATGATTTCCGTTATTATTCCGGCTTATAATGCAGCCTCCTACTTAAGGAGGTCTGTTGAAAGTGTAGTATCAAAACAGAATACAAATGATAATGAGACAGAGGTTATCATAGTAGAAAACGGTTCAACAGACCAGACTACAGAAGTAGCAGAAGAACTTACCAAAGAATACGATAACGTAATTTTATACCATTCACCTAAAGGCGTATCAAACGCCAGAAATCTTGGAATAGAAAAAGCAAAGGGAGAATGGATAGCCTTTATAGATGCAGATGACTATTTAACAAGCGAGGGATTAAAGACTCTGACAGAAGACGCATCTGACAATAAACCGGATTTGTATGTGTATGGGCATGAAGCAGGAACTGCGCCACATCCGGTGACAGAACAGCTACAGACTTTTACGGAAGTGGAAAAGTGTCGCGCCATGATGATATCAAATCCCACAAAGTACATGCAGGTATGGGCAAAGCTTTTTAAGAAAAGCATAATAGACAGCCACGGCCTGAGATTCGATACAACCATGAGCCTGTCAGAGGATAGTGATTTCACACTCAGATACAGCAGACACTGTGGCAGTATATGTATAAGCCCTGTGATTTTATATCACTATTCAATAGACAATGTCTCCACCATGAGAGGAAAATCAGGCGGAGAAAAAGTGCCTAGATTTGTGGAAGCCATGGAGAAGACCTACCAGGCAGTGGAGGATGAAACAGAGGAGATAAAGCATGCATTTTACAAATATGCACTTATGAATCTAAACATATCCATGGTGAGGGATGTATACAGCGTAGGAAGCCCCCTTAGAAAATCAGATAGGACTAGGATGCTAAAACGAACAGTAGGGCAGGGCGTGTTTCCAAAAGCTATTAAATCTATGGGATTCACAGAATGCTTATCGCCACGAATGATTCCGATACTTGCCATGAAGTTGGGATGCTACCGGGGAGCAGGGATGGTATACAGCATAAGAGCAAAACAGAATTACAAGAGGGAAAATAAATAGAATGAAGAAGCTATCACACAAAGAAATTCAGGAAGCAGAACTGAATATACTCAAAGAATTTGATAAATTCTGTAAGAAAAATGATTTGTATTACACACTATCAGGAGGAACCCTGTTAGGAGCAATAAGACACAAGGGATTTATCCCATGGGATGACGATATTGATGTAATGATGCCAAGACCGGATTTTGAGAGACTCTTAAGTGGCAAAGATTTAGATACATCAGAGTTGCCGGAGTATATGCACTTTGCAAGCTGGAAAGATAAGAGTCTTCCATTTCCATTTATCAAACTGCTCGACAGCAGAACAAAAGTAGATGTAGATTTTTATAACGAAAAACTCAATGTGAATGAAATCTGGATAGATGTATTTCCAATAGACGCAAATCCGGATGATGAGAAAGAGTTGAAGAAGATTTACAGAAAATCACTCAGATTAAGAAAGATATTAAACATAAAACTGGCAAAAAGCGGAGAAGGAAAGAACCTGATAAAGAGACTGCTCAAGCCAATACTTATACTGTTATTTAAAGTGATAAATATATATAGTCTGTGTGACAAGATTGACAGATTAAGCAAGAAATATGATTTCGATAAATGTTCAAAAGTCGGAGGAATCGTATGGGGATATGGTCCACAGGAGCGAATCGACAAAGAGAAATTCCTGACAAAGGAAGATGTACAGTTCGAGGACGCAACCTTTAGTGCACCATCCAATTACCATGAGTACCTTACAGGATTATACAAAGACTATATGCAGCTTCCACCAGAGGATAAGAGAGTTGTACATGGTCTGGATGCATATATGAAGTAGGAGGAAACAATGAACATTGCAGTAATATTTGCCGGCGGAGTAGGAAGCCGAATGAACAGCAAGGAAAAACCAAAGCAGTTTTTAGAGATGTATAATAAGCCAATTATTATACATACAATAGAGTACTTCGAAAACCATCCAATGATTGATGCAATCGCAGTGGTATGTGTTGAGGACTGGATACCTTATTTTGAAAAACTGTTATTCAAATTCAGAATAGAAAAAGTAAAGAAGGTTGTACCGGGAGGCGAGACAGGACAGCTTTCCATCTACAACGGATTAAAAGCAGCAGAAGAAATTGCAGCAGGGGAAAAAAGTGTGGTACTAATCCACGATGGAGTAAGACCACTTATCAATGAGCAGATAATCACAGACAATATAGAAAGTGTAAAGGCCCACGGCTCAGCAATCACAACAGCCGTAGTAAAAGAGACAATCCTTGTGGTAAATGAAGGAACTTCAACAATTGACTACGTGCCAAGCCGCAAGAATTCCAGAGTTGCAAGAGCGCCACAGAGCTTTTGGTTAGACGAGATACTCGATGCTCACAACAGAGCACTTAAAGAGGGAGTAACAGACTGCATCGACTCATGTACAATGATGCAGATGTATGACCATGACCTCTATCTGGTGGATGGACCGGGAGAGAACATCAAGATAACAACACCAGAGGATTTCTACACCATGAGAGCGATCCTCGAAGCGAAGGAGAACGCACAGATTTATGGCTTTGAATAAAGTATTGGAAGAAGATTTTGAAAACGTATCACAGCTTGATATAGATTGGAATAGTCTGGATAAAAAGACAATTTTTGTCACAGGGGCAACGGGACTTATAGGCTCCCTATTTGTAAGAAGCATGATGTATTGTGCCAGCAGGAATGGCATCGAACTTACTATACTTGCACAGGTTAGAAATCCTAAGAAAGCAGATGCGATTTTTGCAGACTATAAAGAATATGCTAATCTGCAGTATGTGGTAGGCGATATTAGAGAACGACTACCAATCGAAGATGAGATAGACTATATAATTCATGCAGCATCAATAACAGCAAGCCGCATGATGGTAGAACAGCCGGTAGAGACACTTCTTACATCGGTAGAGGGAACCAGAAATATGTTAGAGCTTGCAAAAGCAAAGAGAGTAGAGTCCTTCATCTATATTTCATCAATGGAAGTATATGGGACCTTTGATAGCGAAAAAGGAGCCAATGTAACAGAGTCTGACCTTGGATATATAGATAACTTAGCAGTCAGAAGCAATTATCCGGAAAGCAAGAGACTATGTGAGAATATGTGTATAGCATATCAAAAGGAATATGGTGTAAATGTCAAGGTGGCAAGACTTTCACAGACCTTTGGAGCAGGAATCCTTCCGGGAGAAAATCGTGTTTTTGCACAGTTTGCAAGATCGGCAGCAGCGCATGAGGATATAGTGCTTCATACACAGGGAAAATCAGAAGGAAATTACTGCTACACCAGTGACTGCATAAGAGGTCTTTTAACCATACTCTTAAAAGGTGAAGAAGGACAGGCATACAATGTAGCAAATCCTGACACTCACACCACAATAGCCGACATGGCACAGATGGTATGTGAGAATTTTTCAGACGGGCAGTCGAAGGTAGTGTTTGATATACCACAAGAGAACAAATACGGATATGCGGCAGATACCCATATGAAATTGAATTCAGACAAGCTAAAAGCCTTAGGCTGGCAGCCACAGATAGATTTAAAGGAAGCATACAACAGACTTATTAGATTTATGAGGAGTAAATAAAACATGGAAAAGATATTATCGGTAATAATTCCATCCTATAATGTTGAGAAATATTTATATGAGACAATTCCTACATTCTTACATAAAGATGTGTTGGATGATATAGAAGTATTAATCGTAAATGATGGGTCAAAAGATAAAACATCAGAGATAGGAAAAGAATTTCAGGAGAAATATCCGGCTACAGTAAGAATAATCGACAAAGAAAACGGTGGACATGGTTCTACAATCAATAAAGGAATCGAAGAAGCCGTAGGAAAGTATTTCAAGGTTGTAGATGGTGATGACTGGGTGGATACTGACGAATTTGTCAAATATGTAAATGGCTTGAAAGAACTTGATGTAGACGTGGTAATGACTCCGTTTAACCGAGTAAATGAAGTTACCAGAGCTATAGAATTAAAAACATTCACAGATGTAGAATACAATAAGGAATACAAATTTGATGAGATAATCTGTAAGCTTGGGGACAAATATCAGATGCACAGTGCAACCTTTAAGACAGAAATCTTAAAGAAGATTCCAAAGATAAGCGAGCATTGCTTTTACGTAGATGTAGAGTTTATTTGTTATCCAATTATTCATTTAGAAAGTATGGAATTTTTGCCATACACAATTTACCAGTATCGTGTAGGAAATAACGAGCAGAGCGTAAGCGTAAAGAGCAAACAGAAAAACAGGGCAATGCACGAACGAGTAATATTTAACATTATAAAGTATCTGAAGGAGAATACATTCACACCGAGTAAAGAAGCCTTCTTAAAGCATAGAATCTGTGGAATGTGTGCATGGCAGTATGAAATCTGGCTCTCAATGAAGGATACTGCACTGGTCAGAACTGAACTGGATGCATTTGTAGAGAAGCTAAAAGCCGCAGGAGAGAATCTGTATGAAAATGTACCAGGAAAGAAGATGAAGCTATTAAGAATGTCAAACAACAGATTATTACCACTATTAATAGCGCTAAAGGGAAAAAAAGGATAGATAGAAAATGAATAATACACCATTAATAAGCGTAATAGTTCCATTGTATAACGTTCAAAAATATATTAGACAGTGTGTGGAAAGTATATTAGTTCAAAGTTATGAAAATTTTGAACTAGTGTTGGTTGATGACGGCTCAACTGATGAGTCTGGAAAGATAATAGACGAATATACACAGAAGGACCAGAGAGTGAAGGTGTTTCATAAACCAAACGGTGGAATATCTGACGCAAGAAACTTTGGATTAGAGCATACAAACGGAGAATATATCACATTTGTAGACTCAGACGATTTTGTAGGAAAAGACTATCTAAAGAAATTAGTAGAACTTTTATTTGAGTATTCTGCAGATATATCAATTGTCTCAAGTATGACAGTAGCAGAAGATGGATATATAAAGCCCTTCGATGACTCAGAAAAAAGTGGATGTGATAATACAATGGATGCCATAAAGAATATGTGTATTAGAAAACATTATGGTTTGAGTCCATGGGCGAAGCTATATAAGAAGAGCTTGTTTGATGGAGTAAAATATCCTGTAGGTAGAATTCACGAGGATTTACTTACAACTCCTTATATTTTCGCAAGGGCAGAGAAAATTGCATATAGTGAGTCTATACAGCTATATTACAGAGTTCATAATGAAAGTATCATGCATAGACCATTAAAGAGTATTGACTTTGATGTATTTGAAGGGTTGTGTAAACTGGTTGATTATGTAGATGAGAATTATCCGCAGATTCATGATGCAGCAGTATGCAGATTCGTAGACGATTTTTATTCAACCGTTATGGAAAGACTGGTTTATCAGAAGCAGTATCGCAAAAAAGCAAATGAACTAAAGAAAGAATATGCAGTATATCTGAAATCAGTAAAGGACAATCCATATATTTCAAAGAATACAAAGCTAAAAACCAAAATGTTTATGGCGAGTGTTATGCTGTATAAGGCTTTTTTCGTATTTTATTCTAAAATAAAAAGAGGGAGATAGGCCTGATGAAGGTTAAAAAAGAAAGAAATGTAACAGTAGATGAAATACTGTTCTATATAGCATGGTCGATCTTTATTTTTTCCCTGATAGCAAAATCTGCAGTTGTATTTTTGAATGTAGATTCGGCAGAATTAGTATTTAAGCTGATAAGATATGTAGCCTATGCTATATGCTGTATAAAGATTCTAAGAATGGAATCTGCAAATTGGAAAATTGTAATGGCAATAATGGTAGTACTAACATTTGTACTAAGTTATACTGGCTCAAGAAATATGACAATGCCACTTTACAGTTTGATAATTATTAGTGCAATGGGAATAGAAGATAAGAAAATAATCACAAATTCAGTTTGGGTACAGAGCATATTACTCTTTACGATTGTAGGATTAAGCCAGCTGGGAATAATAGAAGATTATATATTTGACCCGGACGCAAGAGTAAGGCACGGACTGGGATTTGACTGGACAACAACAGGTGCAATACTCTTTTTCTACATTGTATGTGGAATATTATATGTAAGGAAGAACAAGATAACGCTTATCGAGATAGCATTGTTAGAAGTGATAAATTATTGGTTCTATAAGATGACTGACAGTAGAATGTCTTTTGGTATACTGACATTATGTCTCCTGTTTTGGGCATTCCAGAAGATTGTAAAAATGGATTTGTCATTCCTCTCTAAATTTAAGTATCTTCTAATAATATATCCGTTTCTGATGCAAATCCTATCCGTAATAGCATTTTCAAAATATAATGCAGCAAATCCAACCTGGGCGAGGTTCAATGACATATTATCAGATAGACTAGAGCTCAGTAATAATGCAATTAACACATATGGATTTTCGCTGTTTGGAAAAGAGATAGAGTGGATAGGATACAGTATAGAAAGACCCAATAAGAGTGCGGCGATTGGATACAACTATGTAGATTCATCGTATTTGCAGCTCACACTGGTATATGGACTAGTATTCATAATAGTCGTATTGGCGATATATGCATATGCGATGTATAAGTTTATTAAGGCAAAGGATTATTATGCAGTGATTCTCAATATAGTAATATTGACATTCTCACTGACAGAACCACGATTAATGAACTTTGCATACAATCCATTTGCACTTCTGGCATTTAGTAAAATAAGAGAATTGAAAAAAAATGAGTAACAAACCAAAATCAATAAAATTAAATTTCATAATGAACGTGATACTTACAATGTCATCATTTATATTTCCACTGATAACATTCCCATACGTATCACGAGTCCTTCTACCAACAGGAAGTGGAAAAGTGGCATTTGCAAATTCACTAATATCTTACTTTAACATGGTAGCACAGCTTGGAATCCCAACCTACGGAATACGAGCCTGTGCAAAAGTAAGAGATAACAGGAAAGAGCTGACACGAACAGCCCACGAACTGCTGTTTATAAATATAGTAATGAGTATAGTCGCATACCTTGCCCTTGCAGTAGCACTTATATGTGTACCAAAGCTAAGGGAAGAGCGAACACTCTACATCATAGTAAGCTTTACCATCATCCTTACTTCCATAGGAATGGAATGGATATATAAAGCATTAGAAGAATATACCTACATTACAATACGTTCAATAATATTCAAGCTGGTTGCACTGATAGCAATGTTTATGCTCGTAAAGACAAAAGCCGATTATCAGATATACGGAGGAATTACAATCCTTGCCGCATCAGCATCAAATATATTCAATCTGATAAATGTGCACAAATACATTGATATGAAATATGTAGGCGGCTACAACCTAAGACGTCACCTAAAGCCTGTCGTGGTATTTTTTGCCATGACCTGTGCAACCACCATATACACCAATCTTGACACAGTAATGCTGGGCTTTATGAAAACTGACACAGACGTAGGATATTATAATGCAGCCGTAAAAATAAAAACCATACTGGTAAGTGTGGTAACGTCACTAGGAACAGTATTGTTGCCACGAGCATCCTACTATATAGAAAACAACAATATGGAAGAGTTTAGAAGGCTCACGAAAAAAGCCATAAACTTTGTTCTGATTTTAGCAACACCAATGATGCTCTACTTTATGTTGTTTGCAGAAAACGGAGTATTCCTGCTTTCAGGAAAACTATTCGGCGGCTCTGTAATACCAATGCAGATAATAATGCCAACCCTACTATTTATCGGACTATCCAATATATTAGGAATCCAGATGTTAATCCCGCTTGGCAAAGAGAAAATAGTACTGCATTCAGAAATAGCCGGAGCATTAGTGGATTTGACACTTAATGCCATCCTGATTCCAAGCTATGCGGCAGCAGGAGCAGCAGCAGGAACTCTTGTGGCAGAATTTGTAGTACTAACCTGGCAGTATATCTACCTAAGAAAAGAAGTATCCCAGATGTTTAGGCAAATGCCATACCTTAGACTATTGGTATGTCTTGCAGTAGCAGCACCTGCATCAATACTGGTAAAACAGTTAGAGTTTGGAGACTTCATAACACTTGCCATCTCCTCAGTAATATTCTTTGGAATATATGCAGTAGGACTTTTACTAATGAAAGAGCCATTTATAACAGAACTGTTTGGACAGATGGTATCGAAAGTAAAATCAGTAATTAAGAGAAACTAAGCAATTATCGCCTCAAATACAATGTTGGAATTGAGGCGGTAATTGGTAATTAACCACACATAATATATAGGACAAAAGAGCACTTTTCTAAATAATGGAAAAGGCTGATGATTGTCAGCGACAAATTTGGAAGAAAGATTAATTATGCCCAATTTGTCAGTTGAAGATCTTGAATACAATCTTAAAGCATTTTTTCGCAATGACCACAGTGAATCGAAGTGAGGTGATGCACATGCTCCTAACTGAATTTGATGAAAAGAAATTTGCAAAGACAATGTGGACAGAAGGTCATGAGTCCGGTTCAAACGAGGTGTTGGATATTTTAGAAGCAATTAACCATGGCAACGACACAGTAGAGAAACTAACAGCCCTTGGATATGATCCAAAGATGTCACAAAAGGTATTAGACAAAATGAAATAGTATGTATAAGCGGAATGCAATGTTTGACCCCACATCGGAAGATGTGGGGAATTTTTATCTTGAAATAAATATACAAATAATATATATTCTAAATATCACTTG
>JBGVKL010000010.1:0-12260 GCA_045123675.1 Acetatifactor sp.
AAAGAAACAAAACAGTCTAAAATAGCACAAAATAAAAAATAGCACACATCTATGCAAAACATAAAGTAGCCACAACACCGATAAACACTGGCGTTGTGGCTATTTTGCTTTCCTTTAACTGTCAAAGATGGGATTATATCATTTTTTCTTCATAATGTCATCCATTAATCTTTTTTATTTCATAAGTTTGCGAAGCTTTTTTACCGCCTTGTCAATTCCGCCCACTTCATTGATAATTCCCAGTTCCACAGCTTCCTTTCCTACCAGTATGGTTCCTACATCTTTCGTGAGCATTTCAGTTTCCATCATCAAATCTTCCAGTTCACTGCGTGAAATCTTACAGTGATTGCACACAAAACCGGTAATACGATTCTGAATCTGTTTAAAATAGTCAAAAGTCTGTTGCACACCAATAACCATACCATTCATTCGTACCGGATGAATTACCATGGTACCTGTAGGCACAATAAAGGAATAATCCGTACTCACTGCAATAGGAACACCTATGGAATGACTTCCTCCCAAGACCAGAGAAACTGTTGGTTTACTTAAGGATGTAAGCATTTCTGCAATAGCCAGTCCCGCTTCCACATCACCTCCCATAGTATTTAAGATTACCAACACTCCGCCTATATCATCACTATCCTCTATCGCTGCCAAAGTAGGAAGAATATGTTCATATTTCGTTGTCTTCGAATTCCCGGACAAATTTTCGTGCCCCTCGATTTCACCTATAATTGATAATAAATGAATACTCTTTTCCGACTTACTATTCTTTAACGTCAACTGTCCGCTTTTTTCAATACGTTCATCCTGATGCTTTTCCAGTTCCACCTTATTTTCTAAATTTTCTTTTGTCTCCTTGTTCTCCTTACCCATATTCATCTTCCTTTCCCGATTTTTCATAAAAAAAGAGAACCCATCAAGGTTCTCTTTTAGCTTTTCCAATATTATCTGTTCTATGCGCAAGAACATTCCACTTTACTTAATATCATAGTCATCCGTATCAGACACACGAATATCATACATCATTTCTGAAGGCTTCGGCTGATAAGCATAATCCATTCCCTTACGTTCTTTTTTCTTTGGAACCGGCAACGGATTCTCAATCATTTTGTTTTCTGTTGTTGTACGTTCATTCATTTCCAAATCAATAATCTCCACTTTCTCTTCGTTTGACTTATTCACAGTTTCCGGTATTTCTTTTTCCTGTTCCTGCTTTCCCATTCTTTCTCTGTAGAACAACTCAGAAACAGCCACTCCGGCTAATGCCGCAAGAAGCACATATAATAAATAACTTCCATTCATGTTCTCTACAGTCACGCCGGTCAGATATAACAAACACATGCCGACTACCAACAGAACATAAGGCGTAAATATTTCTTCTTTTTTGCGTCGCCAGAAGCTAAACACACCGATAAATACCAAAATTAACAAAAGTAATAATTCCATTTGCTTTTCTTCCGTCAAAATACTTAGATTAAAATCAATTGTACTGTAGGTTACATACCAGGCGTTCAAAACCCTTAAGAATTCCGAATGACTTAATACAGCATCCAAAAAAATCATCCCTGCAAAAGCCGAAAACGAAACAAATAAAATCACAATAAATCTCAGAAAACTGAGCATCGCCCTGCCCACTGTTCCATTTACCATTCCAATACATACAAGCGGTAACAGAAGCAATAGTCCCGTCACATCCACATACCAGGTAAAACCGATAAGTATTCCCAATATAATTGTGTATACCCACATACCTATGGGATTCGTATCCCGGGCACTGCGACACATATAATCTGCCAGCAACAGGAAAACGCCTCCAAACAAACACAAATACAGCATCTGCGGAGAATAGGTAATCCCTGCACTTACCGAAACCGGAGCAAAACAAATAAATATAAGCACCAGTATGGCCGGAAGCTTTCCTGTCATTCTTCTGATACCAAAATACATTAGTATACCGAAAAATGTCTGTAAAATAATTTGAAGCCAGATTCCCACTTCCCAATGATTACCAAATATACGCAACAGTCCGTGTAACAGCATGCAGTAATAATACACACTTCCCTGTACAGATTGTATTAACATATTTCCCCGGGATGTTACCTTGGCAATGTCAAAATACCCTGCTTCCTCACCGGCATACGGCATAAGGTATATACGCAAAGCAAATGCAGCAGATATGCATAAGCCTATCAGGACACCTTCCATATACAATGCCACCTGCGAATGCCTGTTTATTATTCCCGACAAATCAATCTGCTTTATTAAATAGTCGGTTAGCAAATATATCAAAAACAGTACCAAAAAGAATACTGCTATAATGCCTACTGCTATCAGTATATTTTCTCCCGCAAGCATTCTGGTTGCAACAAGTCCTAAAAACGCCACGCCGGCACCGGTAAACAAAAGCATTATCACCCATATAATGTAGCTTAATGCATTTTTCTTAAGACTCATGTTTTAAAACCTTTTCAATATTATATCTTGGACGTTCTTTCACTTCCATGTATATCTTACCGATATACAATCCCACCATACCAATGGCAAGAAGCTGCAAACCTCCCAAAAACCAAATGGACAAAATCAAGGAAGTCCAACCGGGCTCAACATTTCCCGTAAAATAGGATATTAACGCATATATGGCGGCCAGGAAAGAACATCCGATAATCACAAGTCCCAGTCCCATAATCATACTGATTGGTTTTACACTGAAACTGGAAATACCGTTAAACGCTAACGCAAGCATCTTTTTCAGCGGATATTTTGATTCTCCCGCAACACGTTCTGCGCGGTCATAATACACAGAATCCGTCTGATATCCGATAAGCGGCATCATACCGCGTAAATACATATTTGTTTCCTTAAACTTGGAAAAATGTTCCACTGCTCTTTTGGACATAAGTCTGAAATCGGCATGATTATATATGGTTTTCACTCCCATAAAATCCATTACCTTATAAAATCCCTGTGCTGTGGTACGTTTGAAGAAAGTATCCGTCTTTCTTTCCTTTCGCACGCCATAAACAATATCGTTACCGGCATGGAACTTGTCTATCATTTCTTCGATAACCTTTACATCATCCTGTAAGTCAGCATCAATGGATACAGTTACATCACTCATCTCCATAGCTGTCAGCAAACCGGCGGTAAGTGCAGACTGATGTCCCACATTGCCTGCCAGCTTCACTCCACAGACCTGAATCGGATATGCTTTGTGTTCTTCCTCTATTAATTCCCATGTACGGTCTTTGCTACCATCATTTACGAACAATATAAAGCTGTCCCGGGCAATTTTTTCTTTTGCGATTAAATCATCCAGTACGCCTCTCAATGCATCAGCAGCAATATGCAATACCTCTTCCTCGTTATAACATGGAACCACGATCGCCAATTTATCCATACGTTTATTCCTTTCTATAAACATACTTTCATGCAAGCATGCAACGCATGACTTTTCGCCCTCTGTATCATATTATTCGTCCCAGTTGTGATATACCGCCTGTACATCATCATCATCGTCCAGCAAATCCAGAGTCTTCTGCAGATTTTTAATTGCAGTTTCGTCGGTTAATGTTACATAATTCTGGGGAATCATGGTAACTTCTGCGCTCATCATGGGAATTCCCTGCTCTTCTAAGGATTTACGCACATCTTCAAAAGCATCCGGGTCTGTTAAAATTTCAAAGCTGTCCTCTTCTTCTGCGAAATCATCTGCACCTGCATCCAAAGCAATCATCATCAGCTCATCTGCATCCATTTCACATTCTTCCTTATCGATGATAATCTGTCCCTTCTTATCAAACATAAAGGATACACAGCCCATAGTACCAATGCTTCCCTGGCCTTTGGTAAACGCACTTCTGACATTGGAAGCGGTACGGTTCTTGTTATCTGTTAATGCATCTACAATAATAGCAATACCATTCGGACCATAGCCTTCATAGGTAACATATTCATAATTTACATTGCCAACATCGCCTGCAGCCTTTTTGATACCTCTTTCAATAGTATCGTTGGGCATGTTATTGGACTTTGCCTTAGCGATTACCTGTGCCAGCTTAAAGTTATTTGCCGGATCCGGACCGCCTTCCTTTACTGCAACTGCAATTTCTCTACCGATAATGGTAAAAATCTTGCCCTTTGCTGCATCATTCTTCTCTTTTTTGTGTTTAATATTCGCAAATTTTGAATGTCCTGACATTTTTATTTCTCCTTAAATCTTTCGTTTATTATTACAATGATAACATTAATCCTCAGTCTCTTCAAGTGGCTTTTCATCGACTTCCGTCTCTTCTGTTGCTGCCACTTTTGTTACCTGAACACTTTGTATCATTTTATTGGAAACCTCTAAAATCTTGAAAAGATAGCCTTCTACCTCGACTTCAAATTCTTCATCCTCTTCCGGAATTCTATCCAGCTTCGAAATTAAAAATCCGTTCAAGGTTTCAAATTCACTATTTTCAAAGGATATACCAAATCTTTCTTCCAACTCCTCCAAAGGAGTCTTTCCTTCTATAATGTATTCATCATTACCGGTTTCTTCTATATATTCCATTTCTTCGTCGTACTCATCCATAATATTTCCAACGATTTCTTCCAGAATATCTTCCATCGCAACCAGTCCCGCTGTCTGACCGTATTCATCTACTACAATGACCATCTGCAGCTTTTTAGACTGCATGTCCTTAAATAATTCATCGATATTTCTGGTAAGCGGAATATATTCCGGCTCTCTGAGCAAATCCGTAAAACTGCCTAACGGCTGTTTAAGCTTATCATTATCCGCATGATATCTTAAAATATCCTTCAAATGCAGAATGCCGATAATATGGTCGATGTTCTCCTCATATACCGGATAACGGCTTTGCTTACCATCCAATACAAAATCAATCGCATCCTTTAACAACATACTGCTGTCCAGTGCAATAATATTGGTACGATTGGTCATAATGTCCTGTGCTTCTTTATCATGATATTCAAAAATATTCGATATCATTTCCGCTTCCGATGCCTGAATAAGTCCCTGCTCGTGACCTTCATTAACCATATTTATAATTTCTTCTTCTGTAACATCCGCCTCGTCTTTTAATCCGTTCAAACCAAACAGAATCAACACACCCTTGGTTGTCCAATAAATCAATCCGGTAATCGGTGCCAGTATACGGCTAATAATGTAAATCATGTCTACCAGACGATACGCCCAGCGTGTAGGATTGCTAAGTACGAGCTTTCTCGGCAGCAAAACAGCAAAAGTCAGCATTATGTACAATACCAATGCAAAGGTTACCACTGCCGCAATTACCGTAAGAATCTGTGATGAACAATCAAACTTCAGCACATTTTCCGTAAAGTTTTGTAATAATTTTTCTACCTTTCCTGTCCAGTTCTCCATATAGAGCCAACCTATCAGAATATGAACCATTGTCACCATCAGATGGAAGGTATTAATATAGATTGCAGGCTGCTCTAATATCCGCAGTAGCCGCATGGACTTTCGGTCGTTCTTTTCTTCTGCCTTTTCTGTAATTTCCTTTGTGTTTAACTGATCCAGCGTTGCATGAAATGCATAATAAAACATATTTATCAACAGCAACACCAGCAAAATAATAGTGGCCTCGGGCTCACTAAGTTCCATTACTTTCATCTCCTTTGTTTCTATAAACTTAATATTATCGCAAAATCATACCATTTTTTTACGCATTCGTCAAGAAAACTGCCCGGTCTATGTATTCAGTTCCAGGCTGATTAATAAAGCATCATTCACTTTTTTCATAATATCACTGTCTAAATGACAGATTTTATCTTTCAATCGTTTCTTATCAATGGTACGCAACTGCTCCAGCAAAATAACAGAATCTTTATCCATTTCATATAACTTGGAACTAAGTTCAATATGTGTAGGCAGCTTCGCCTTATTCATCTTTGAGGTGATTGCAGCACAGATGACTGTAGGACTGTGACGATTTCCCACATCATTCTGAATAATAAGTACCGGTCGGATTCCTCCTTGTTCCGAACCGATGACCGGTCTTAAATCTGCATAAAAAACATCTCCTCTTTTCATGTTTCGGGTACTCCTTCTGAAATCATGTTATAAATCTCCTGTTATGGTTATTGTTACCACTTTTTCAGAAGGTATTCACACAGTTACTGTTTTAAATGCTGCCAATAGCTGTGAACCTGATTGTTTTTTATATATACACGGGGCAAACGCTGATTCAAATCACATACCAGCTCATAATTAAACCGTCCTGACAAATCTCCCAGAAAATCAGCCGTAATACATTCTTTGCCGTCTCCGCCGATTAAAGTTACCTTATCCCCTTCACTTACTTCGGGTATTTCAGAAACATCTACCATAAACTGATCCATGCAGACCCTTCCCAATATCGGGGCCTTTTGTCCATGAATCAGAACATATCCCCTGCCATCTGACAAGCTTCTTGGGTAGCCATCTCCATACCCTAACGGAACTGTAGCCACTTTTGTATCCTTCTTCGCCACAAAATGACTTCCGTAGCTGACTGTCTGACCCGGCTTCAATGTTTTTACATAGACCACGTGGCTATGTAAGGAAAGCGCCGGTTTCAAAGATATTCTGTTAAAATCCACTTCCGCAGACGGCTTTAGTCCGTACAAGGTGATTCCGGCTCTGACCAAATCCATGTTGGCCATGGGCAAATCAATAATTCCGGCACTGTTTGAACAATGCTTCAACTGTATTTTCTTATTGGTCTGCTTCTCTACTTCCGATACAAAATTTTTGTATATCTCAATCTGTCTGTTTACAGATGTTTTATCTGCTTCGTCTGCGCAGGCAAAATGTGTATAAATGCCTTCCACTTCAATTCCGGGCATTCCAAATGCCTTTTTCACAAAATCTATGCCGGATTCATTGGGACAAATACCGATTCTTCCCATACCGGTATCTACCTTAATGTGTACCAATGCCTTTTTACCGGCTTTCAACGCTAATTCATTTAACTGTTCCAAAGAATCCGGACGAAATACCGTTACACGTACCTGTTGTTGTATAAAACGTTCATAAGCGTACGGAAATGTATAACTAAGCACCAGAATCGGTTTCTGTATCCCTTCGTCCCGAAGCTCAAATGCCTCCTCCGCCGTGGCAACCGCAAATCCGTACAAATAATCCAGATTTTCCACCGCTTTCGCAATAGCAACACCGCCATGCCCATAACCATCTGTTTTGATTACTGCCAGGATCTTCGTTTCTGCATCTATATTGTACTTCATATTTTGCAGATTTTCCACAATATAATCCAGATTAACCTCTACATAACCTCTTTGAAATTCCCACTCACGTACATCCATGGTTTATTTCCTCTCACTCTATATTTTCTATTATCCTTCCCGCTGTAACACCATATTCCGAGTACAGTTCCCCGGCTTTATCCCCTGACGTTCCATGCAGGTATACGCCTACCGTTGCCATGGAAAATGCATCCTTTTTTTGCGCCATAAGTGCACCCAGTATTCCGCTAAGCACATCCCCGCTTCCTGCGGTAGCCATCCCGGCATTTCCACTGATATTCAAATACATTCTTCCATCCGGATGAGATACAACCGTTCTGGCATCCTTACATACCATAATTGCATTATATACCATTGCAGCCTGATGTGCCACTTCAAAAATATCGGTTTTTAATTCTGCCACAGGCGCCTTTAGAAGACGTGACAATTCTCCCATATGAGGAGTCATGATTACCTCTGCCGGATATGCCTTTACCAATGCCTTTATATCTTCCTCTTCGCTGATAAGATTCAGTGCATCTGCATCCAGGACCAGAGGAATCTCTGCTTCATTCAAAATATTCTCCAGAAGCGCCTTCACCAAACCGCTCTTTCCCATACCCGGACCGACCACAATTACGTCCGCCCAGCGAATATCCTGTTTAAACGTTTCCGAAGTTCCCCACAGCACCTCCGGTACTGTGCTCTGTATAATACCTCTGTTTTCCTCTCCGCCGCATACCTTTACCATCCCGGCTCCGGATTGTAAAGCAGCCTTTGCGCAGAGAACAGCCGCACCGGCCATTTTTTCAAAACCGGCAACCACCAGAACTTTTCCAAAAGTACCTTTATTTCCGGCCGGATTTCTGTCCGGTAATAATTTATAAGGTTCTTCATCATATACGAAAAGATTCGGCTTCAGATTACCAAAAGCCACCGGTGAAATACCAATATCAGCCACCTCAATCCGTCCGCAATACTCGGTTCCCAGATAGAGATACATTCCTCTTTTGGCAAACCCAAAGGTCACTGTAACATCTGCCCGAAAGGCAATCCCCATACATTTCCCGGAATCGGAATGTACACCGCTGGGAATGTCTGCAGCCACTTTTCTGCCACGGATATTATTCATATATCCTATCGCTAACGCATAATCCCCTGTTATTTCCCTGGATAAACCCACACCGAACACTGCATCTGTGACTACATCAAAGCCTACGGATGCCTGTGCATAGCCTTCTAATGTTGCAAGTGCTTCCTTACCATTCAGTACCCGGACAGAATAATGATTTAAAATCTCTCTTTGTGTGCGAAACTGCTCAGAAGCCTTTGTCTCATCTGCGCATATGCACACGGTTACGCAAGCCCCCTGCTCACACAAAAGTCTCGCAAGGGCAAGACCATCCGCACCGTTATTTCCCACACCGCATACGATAAGCGCTGTTTTTAAGTCCGGAACTTCCCTCTGTATTACTTCCTGCATGGAAAGTGCTGCGCGTTCCATCAATACCAGCGCCGGAATACCGATTTTTTTAATTGTATTATTATCATATTCCTTCATTTGGTGTGCCGTGACAATGTATTTCACTTTTTCTCCTGCCTTTCCACACTGCATAAATAAAAGGACCGTTAGAAGTCAACCGTCCTTTTATCCCTTAATTATCATCACGAATAATCGTTTTTTCTTCACTCTCGTTCTTCTTTACTTCGGACGCTTTTTTCGGATGCTGTTCCAGAGGATTATATTTCATATCAAACAAATTAATCACTTCTGCTCCGAAAATATCATGCATATAGGAATACATCTGATGATTATAAAGCTCCATTTCCTGCTTCTTCACAAGATTTTCTTTCAGTTCTACACGAATATCCGTAATCCACTGGGCAATGGCAATAATCTCATCCGTATTGGTCTGCATACTTTTGTAACAATAATCCATGGTTGCAAGCATCAATTCATGATTCGCACTTTGAATCAGCCCCGGCAATTCCATAAGCTCATCCTGATACGCGTCTAACTTTTCATTACATTCTTCTATCAGCCTTTTATTGTCATCTATCTTTTTTTCCAGGGAATTATCCTGATTCTGCTCCAACTCATCTACCATTGGAACAATTTCACCCATCAGCTTCTTTTTCAGAGCTTTAATACTTTTGGTTTCTGTATTTAACTTTCCCTGTCGCTTCAGCAAGTCATTCAGCTGACGAACCAGTTCCAGAATCTCCGGATACTCAGACAAATTTTTAAAAAGCTTATACCACTTATTATCCAATGTTAAAATCGGGATGTTTTTCCCTTTTAAGGCCTGTTCATAACTTTCGCCCTTATCCATACAATCAATCCTCTTTCTGACGATTTCGGTTCAAATTATAGGAAAGCTTCATCAAACTATCCGACAAATGTACATTTTCCACCTGAACATCCTCAGATAAATTTAAATCCACATGTGCAAAATTCCAAATTGCCTTGATTCCTACTTTGGCAAGTCTTCCTGCCACTTCTTCAGCGCCTGACTTAGGTAACGTCAGTACTGCTATATCAATATTGTTTTCCTGTATAAAATCTTCCATTTCTTCCATGGGCATTACCTTGATGCCTCGCACTTCTTTGCCCACCAAAGCCGGATTCTTATCAAACATACCGCTGAAAATAAAGCCTCGACGTTCGAAATTGATATAACCACCCAACGCCTGACCAAGATTACCTGCACCGATAATAATAAATTTGTGCGTATTGTCCAGACCCAGAATCTTACCGATTTCTGTATATAAATATTCTACGTTGTAGCCATATCCCTGCTGACCAAAACCACCGAAATTATTAAAATCCTGACGTATCTGGGAAGCTGTCACCTTCATCAGTTCACTTAAATCCTGCGAAGAAATTCTCTCTACCCCTTTATCCTTCAAATCACCCAAATAACGATAATATCTGGGCAAACGACTTATGACTGCCTGTGAAATATCTTTAACCTCCATCGGAGCCTCCTTTTACCTCGAAAACATAAAAAAGTATACATGTAACCACTTTCTTACCTATAAATTCATTATATAAGAACGGTTATTTAATGTCAATTCAAATGTTAAATTTATATCAAACAATTGACACAAAGAAGTTCCTCCTTTAAACTGTAATTGTTTCAATATGCGGATTATCCGCCTAACACAATGATTACCGAAAGGCAGATTTTACTATGATACTCTCCTGTCAAAATATTTCCAAAGCTTTTTTGGAAAATCAGGTTTTAAAAAATATATCTTTTCACGTTGAGGATTATGAAAAAGCAGCAATTGTAGGCATTAACGGTGCCGGCAAAACCACACTCTTACGTATTCTTCTGGGTGAAATGACTCCCGACGAAGGAACGGTTGTTTTAGCAAAGGACAAAAAAGTCGGTTACCTGGCACAAAATGTTTCTGTGGATTCCGAACGCACCATTTATGATGAATTATTGTCTGTAAAGCAGGAACTCATCCATTTGGAAGAAAAAATCCGTGAATGCGAAATTAATATGAAACATGTAGAAGGCGAGGAATTAGAGGCCCTGATGAAGCAATACGCCTCTTACACTCATGCCTTCGAACAAAACAACGGATATGCCTACAAAAGTGAATTAACCGGTGTATTAAAGGGACTTGGTTTTACGGAAGATGATTTTAATAAACAAATCAGCACTCTCTCCGGCGGTCAGAAAACCCGTGTGGCTCTGGGACGTCTCCTTCTTCTGAGTCCTGACCTGATTATTTTGGACGAGCCCACCAACCATTTGGATATGAACTCTATTGCCTGGTTGGAAAACTACCTTCTCAACTATAAAGGAGCTGTTATTCTGGTTTCCCATGACCGCTTTTTTCTAGACCGTGTAGTAGGTAAAGTCATTGAAATCGACCAGTCAAAGGGAACTGTTTTTACCGGAAATTATACCGATTATGTGGCAAAAAAAGAGCTCTTAAGAGTTACCGCCCTGAAGGCTTACGAAAATCAACAGCGCGAAATCAAACACCAGGAAGAAGTTATCGCCAAGTTGAAAAGCTTTAACCGTGAAAAATCCATTAAACGAGCGGAAAGCCGCGAAAAAATGTTAAATAAAATTGAAGTACTGGACAAACCCACCGAAGCGCGCAGCGACATGAAGCTGAAACTCACTCCCCGCTTCTTAAGCGGTAACGATGTACTTACTGTCAAGGGACTGGCAAAATCCTTTGGTACTCTTAAGTTATTCGAAAACATTGACTTCGAAATCAAACGTGGAGAACATGTAGCTATTATCGGTGACAACGGTACCGGCAAGACCACTCTCCTTAAAATAATTAATGAATTAGTGGAGGCTGACCAAGGTTCCGTCGCTTTAGGCAGTAATGTTGAAATCGGTTACTACGATCAGGAACATCATGTACTGCACAGTGATAAGACTTTATTTGAAGAGATATCGGACGAATATCCTACTCTTACCAATACAGAAATCCGTAATGTACTTGCTGCCTTTCTCTTTGTAGGCGATGATGTTTTCAAACGTATCAGTGACTTAAGTGGTGGCGAACGAGGACGTGTATCCTTGGCAAAATTAATGCTCTCCAACTCAAATTTCCTGATTTTGGACGAGCCTACCAATCATCTGGATATTGCATCCCGGGAATGGGTGGAGGCAGCAATCGAAGAATTTGAGGGAGTTTTGCTGTTTGTATCCCACGACCGCTACTTTATCGAGAAGTTTGCGGAGCGAATTTGGGTGTTGGAAGACGGCGCGATCAAGGATTACCGGTGTGATTATAAAAAGTACCGGTCAATCATAGAACATGAGGCCATGACTAAGCCTGTTTTAGAATGTCAGCCGAAACCCAAAAAGGAGAAGCCTAAGGGCGGAACGAAGGAGACGGATAAACTGATCCGTCGTTTGGAGCGGGAGATCGAAAAACAGGAGCAGTCTATTGCGGCGCTGGATGAGAGAATCGAAGCAGCGTCGGCAGATTATCAGGAGCTTAGCAGGCTGCTGACAGAAAAG
>JBGVKL010000011.1:0-1859 GCA_045123675.1 Acetatifactor sp.
GGACTTCAACGCACGCATGATGAAGAAGGCAGCCATCCTGCGTAACCAACGCTATGAAGCCATCTTCAACGAGAATCATGGATTCTTTGACAAGAACAGGATGAAAGGTGATTTCCTTGCCTACTTCAAAGACCTGGCAAAAAGAAAGAACATCAAGTGGCAAAACGTTTACAAGCATTTTGAACGCTTTGTAAACGGTAAATGTACTTTTGATGAAGTGGATGTTGATTTGTGCCGTAAGTTCATGGAGTATCTGCTTGATGCCCCTCAGTCCATCCACACCAATAGGAAACTGCATGTCAACTCTGCTGCAGGCTATTGGTCAACATTCCGTGCCGTACTCCACACTGCCTACCGTGACAGGAAAATCAAGGAGAATCCTAACCCCTTCCTGGATCGTATCGAATGTATCCCCACTATCAAGGAGCATTTGAGTGAGGACGAACTGATACGACTTGCCGAAACACCATGTGAGGAAGATGTTCTAAGACGAGTCTTTCTTTTCGGATGCCTCACGGGAATAAGAAAGAGCGACATCACGCAGCTCACATGGCAACAAGTCCAGCCCTATACCAATGGCAGGATGTATGTTACCACCCGTATGCAGAAGACACAGCAGATTATACACAATCCTATCAGCCAAGAAGCCCTTGAACTTCTTGGAGAACATTGTGAAGGACTAATCTTCAAGGGATTTAAGGAAAAGATGTTGCAAGGACCACTGCAACGATGGCTGGCAGCAGCCGGAATCACTAAAAAAATAACCTTCCACTGCTCACGTCATACTATGGGTTCACTCCATGTGGAAAAGGGAACCGATATGGCAGAGATTCAGGCTTTGTTGGGACACAAGAACATTACCACCACACAGATTTATTCCAAGTTGGCATCAGACCAGCTCTGTAAGGTGGTGGATAAAATCACATTGAAGCGTAAGGCTGAACAGTAACACTGCATCAACTCAAAATAACCATCAAGGGGTGTCATCAGCTGATATCCCTTTTTGTGTATAAAAGCCGTTTCTATGACATTTTGAGTATGATTTTAGAGTATGATATTGCGTCAATAGTTAACAAATGTAGACAAATGATGCAACAGCAGGCAATAATGAGTGATAATTGAAAGAACTCCATTACTTTTGCAGAAGAAATGAATAAAATTTAAGTAATAACCCTAAATGAATATGAATAATATGGAGTCATCTATCAAAGAAAAATATCTTATCTGGACGGCTGTCGGCTTGGCGATTTGTGTCATTTCTCTTGGAGTAACCATTATTATAGGAAGCGACTTCGGTCATGACAACTTTATCAGGTTGATTGTCTTTGTTTGCAGCAATGTGTTCGGATGGTTGCTCTATCTTGTCTTCCAGTCATTCATCTTCGATGCATACGACATCTATAAATTGAAATTCGGCAAAAAGGAGAAGCCATTGGAGGTAGAGGCAGTTGCTCCACAAGAGGATATTGCTCCGTTGGCTGAGGAAACCGCAGTTGTTGAAGAAACATCAGATAAAGAGCCGACTCAAGAATCCCAGCCTATTGAAATCCACATCACCTCTCAACATCATCAGGAGAGAAAGACTTCTTATGAGGTGATGCAAAAACAGGAAATGGAGCAGCGTGCCCGCATGGTAATGGAGTACATTCATTACATAATGCCCCGTATCTCAGATGAGGAGACTATCAACCATATCTGCACCGAGGTGCATAATTGGATGTACAATGTCAATTACAAACCTAAAGCTATAAAGAGAAGACTTACCAAGCAGATAACGAGTGTACCACTCCGTCATTTTGTGTGGAACATCACTGCCCGTTTCATGAATCCCAAACTTTACGATGGCGAGAATAAGGCCA
>JBGVKL010000012.1:0-4189 GCA_045123675.1 Acetatifactor sp.
CGCTCCTAGTTGTACCTAGCGGATGCTAAGCTCTTGCTACGCCTACGGCTTGCAAGTCGCTAAGCACCGAGGTACAACAAAGGTTTTCTATGGGTACTGTCCTCACTCATCCCTTTCTTTGTCTGAACAGATATAAACAAAATGACAGAACCACATACATTATTTGTTACCATAGTGCCCATACAGCTTTACGAATAAGCCTGAAATAGGGGGGGCGAAGTGGCTGGCGAAACCTGTAACTTCCAACCGCTGTATAAACTGAAAGTTCTTGTGAAGGCAAAAAAGCATTAAAAAATACTGTTTCTGGCTATGCTGTGGTATACTCTATATAAAGGCAAGGATACTAGAGAGAAGGATTGTTGTAAAATAAAAAAGTAGGGAAGAAGCCATGTGTAAAATAGCTGTAGATATACCAGAAGCAGTATTATTCGATAAATGTCTTACTCAAATAAAAGCTGAAAAGATGGTAAAAAAAGCTGTAGCGTTGTATTGCTATGTCCACATGGATGTATCAATAGGATATTGTGCGGAAATAGCTGGCATGACGGAAGAAGAATTTATGAGATTTTTGGGAGAAAATAAGGTTTCTGTATTTCGTTTTGATAGTGAAGAAGAGTTTTTAGAGGAATTGAAAAATTCAGAAGATTATTATTCCACAAGCAGTATATGATGAAATTACATGCAAATCTGATGTAATAAGTAAAATTATTCACGATAATCGGTGGATAAAGGTCTCATACAAAAAGTGATTCAGTTAATGAAACATTATGGATTTTATGTAAGTACTCAAGTGGAAGAACAGGTTCTTAAAGCTGGTGGAGAATTGTAATTTTCATACCAGTTGCTATATAGGCAGCCGGTGAATTTTGATGTTATCAAAGTGCAAGTGTCAGAGAGTATTTTCTCTGGCATATGCACTTATTTTTTTGCAAATTTATACTATGTCTTGTACGGGGGGGCGGATGTGTTAATATAATGGACGAGTTATTCACAATCTATTATATTGACATGGAGGATGGTTATCTTGGTCTTTTCGTCAACAGTATTTTTGTTCTTGTTTTTGCCTTTAACGATATTGATATATTATAACCCCGTATGGAGGGGAAGGCGCTTTCGGAATGATTTTTTGCTGCTTGTCAGCCTGCTGTTTTATGCTTATGGAGAGCCTTTATTTGTTTTTCTGATGCTGCTGGCCATTGGTGCAAGCTGGTTTATCGGGCTGAAAATTGGTCATGCGGAGGAAAGGGAGCAGAAGAAGCGATGGCTGGTGCTGGGATGCACGGGGCTGGTTTCCATGCTCTTTATATTTAAGTACCTTACTTTTTGTTGTCAGCAGGTTGGCATGCTTCTGTATAAAGATATGTCCGGCATAGACATAGCCTTGCCTATAGGGATATCCTTTTTTACTTTTCAGCTGCTGTCTTATCTTTTTGATATTTATTATGGCAAGGCGCAGCCGCAGAAAAATGTGTTTAACACCGGCCTGTATATTGCGCTGTTTCCTCAGCTGATAGCGGGCCCTATCGTGCGCTATGATTTGATTGACAAGCAGATTATGGGGCGAAAGGAAAGCATTGATGATATTGCCGAGGGCATGCTGCGGTTTATTTACGGTCTGGGCAAAAAGGTGCTGATTGCTGACTATATGGCACAGGTGGCAGACAATATTTTTGATGCCGGTGTGGCTATGTCCGTGGGGACTGCTTGGTTGGGGGCAGCAGCATATACCTTGCAGATTTATTTTGATTTTTCCGGGTACTCTGATATGGCTATCGGGCTGGGCAGGATATTTGGATTCAGGTTCCCAGAAAATTTCAATTATCCATATATCGCACGGAGCGTAACTGATTTTTGGCGCAGGTGGCATATATCCCTGAGTTCCTGGTTCAGGGATTATGTGTATATCCCTATGGGCGGCAACCGTTGTAGCAGGAGGCGCTGGCTGTGGAATCTCTTTGTGGTATGGGCACTGACTGGCATCTGGCATGGTGCAAACTGGACTTTCCTGTGCTGGGGGCTGTGGTATTTCCTGTTGCTGATTTTTGAGAAGCAGACTGGCTTTGCTGAGAAAATCGGCAGGTTTTCCCATGTGTATGCCTTGCTGGCAATTATTTTTGGCTGGGTTATTTTCCGTTCTGCCAATATAGGGCAGGCTGCCAGCTATATCGGCATGATGCTGGGCATTGGCAGCACCGGGGCAACAGACAGCAGCTTCATGTATTATCTGTCGGGCAGCTGGGTGGTTTTTGCCTATGCGGTATTGCTGTCAGCACCTGTAGCCCCTTGGGTTATCAGGAAAATCAGCAGATTTAGCTGGGGGCGTAACGCTGAATCCTTGCTGGCGGCAGTTATCTTTGGGCTGGCTGTTTTGAAATGTATCAGCTCCAGCTATAATCCGTTTATTTATTTTAATTTCTAAGGGGGCATGGAAGATGAATGCAGTAGATTTTCGAGGAAAGGTCATGCTGTGCTGCCTTATGGTGCTGGTAATTTTTATGTCAGGTATTTTTTTGCGGCTTGGCACACGGCATGTTCTGGTAAAAAGAATGGGCATGAACAATGCCTTTACGCAGATGGTTTTGTTTGATGTACCTGCCTTGCAGCAAGTATCTGATGTAGATAGGAAAACGGTAGTTATAGACTGGGCGAAAAAGTATCCTTTCGATGAGGAGCAGTCAGCTTTGGGAAAATTGGAGAAGCTGGTTAAAAAGGTATCTGCTGTGAAAGGATTTGTGAAGAAGATTGAGGACGATAAAATTAATAAATGGTGCAGGGATTATCTTGCGTTCTATAGTGTTTTGGTGGAAGCAGGGCGCGGCATGGATAATGTACTGGCATGGGATATTATGACGCCGGGGATGGATGTGTACAGGCTTCAGGACGGGTATCTGACCTATTCATACAAGAAGATGGATATGGCGGAGCATATCGGGGCTGTGACGGAATTTGCTCAGTTTGTCAGCCAGCAGGGAGGCAGGCTGCTCTATGTGCAGTCACCAGGCAAGACCAACCCTTTTGGGGACAGGGAGCTGGACAGGCTGGATTATGCCAATTACAATACTGATATGCTTTTGCAAGGCTTGCAGGAACATGGCGTGGATGTTTTTGATTTGCGGCAGGAAATGTATCAGGACATGGGAAATGAGGGCTGGCATAAGGCGTTTTTCCGCACTGACCACCATTGGCTGCCGTCCACGGCATTGTGGGCGGCGGAAAAGCTGGCGGCAAGGCTGCATGCAGATTATGATGTGGATGTAGATTTTGGGCATTTTTCCGAGGCTGACTATGATGTTGTCAATTATGAAAATTATTTTCTGGGCTCTCAGGGCAAAAAAGTCACGCTGGCAAAAACTACAGCTGAAGATATTGCCCTGTATTATCCGAAATTTTCCACAGATGTCCGGATAGAGATTCTCTCGAAGGGCATAGACGAGCGGGGGAATTTCACTGTCATGTATGATATGAACCAGGTGAAAAAAAGAGATTTTTATGGTGGGAATCCTTATGGTGCTTATGGCTATGGCGATATGCCTGAGATAAAGGTGCATAATTTTAGGAATGAGCACCTACGGGATAAGAAAATACTTGTCATTAGGGATTCTATGGTGGATACTGTTCTGCCGTTTCTGTCAATGGGCCTGAAGGATATCACTTTGCTGGATGTTCGTCATTTTACCGGCAGCGTGCGGAGGTATGTGGAGGATTTCAAGCCGGATATTGTGGTGGTTATGTACAAGCCGGTGACTGATGTGCCTATTGCGTGGATAGGGCATAAGGACAAATTTGATTTTAGGTAATTTCAGTTTATCGTCGTGAAGGTACGAGACTTCTGGAACATTAACGGATGAGTTTTGTTGGTTTGTGCACTCTGTTCAGAATATAAAATGGGCTGAGCGGGACAGCTACCCATAGAAAACACGCTCTCGCTCGAGGGATAACAAAACCCTATATCCATGACAGATTGTTGACAAACTAGCATAAGACACTCCATTCATGGTAAAATATTATTATGATTGGGGTGTTTTTATGTATAAGAAAAAGAATCGTGCAAAACAACATCAGATGCAGTTCATAACGCTGGATGACCTTGTTCCAGCAGATCATATTCTTAGATTGATTGATGATGCTATAGATTTTAGCTTTATATATGATGAGGTTGAGGGATTATATGCCTCCGGCAGAGATGGCA
>JBGVKL010000013.1:0-1827 GCA_045123675.1 Acetatifactor sp.
AGGGATCTGTATCCTATCGAGTTCGTGAAACGAACATATCGAATAGGACGCAAGTCATATATATCGATTTTGCGAAGCAAAAATATCGACAAAATCTTTCGGGAGTGTTGCAGTTATTTTGCAACACTCCCTTCGTCATGCCGTATAAATGCAGTGAAAATTGTTGTTTACGCTTTTATGCACTATTTTCCTGACACCCCGTAGGGAACGGCCTATGTGCCGTTCCGGAAGGTGCGGGTGATAGAAACTCAACCCACCACCGTGTCATCCTGAGCGTGATGCAGAGCACAGCGGATCTTCTAATAAACGATTGCCGGTGGCAATCGCACCTTTCATAATGCGAAGCGGAGTCGAAGGAGTTATTCTCTTTATGGTTCTGATTATACTCTCTGCAGTTTCCAATGCCATTAACTGAGGAGAATAGCAACTATGCCGGTGATTTTGATCGCATAAAATAGGTTTTGAACCGTAATTTGAAACGAATTAAGTTATATTATCGATGATTTGTAGGAAGGACAGTCTTGATTTATCTTGTGACATCAATTATAATACGTTTGTATAGCTTTGAATTTCATGAATTCTTCTTTCATTATTGAATTGTCATGTTTGTATCCGGAAAAAACGGTTAATAATGGAATTGCCATTATTTCAACACGGCATTATCAAAAATTGAGGTGAATTCGGAAATATGAAAAGACGAATGATCAGTCTGTTTGCTGCCCTTGTTGGGTTGCTAAACCTGCCCGATTTTGTACCTGCGTCGGCAATTACTGCTGACCAGAAAAATATAGTGGATTGGGCGGATTATTACTATAACACCCTCTGGACCTGCCATGCTGACATTGCCGGATGGCGGGGGAGGTATACGTTTTATGAAGGGCAATCGTATCACTTGCCTTATGGACAGCCGGTAGTTTCCGGTGCGTACATCGGCTACGGAATCGACCTTAATGAATTTCTGGAGGCTACGGAGAATTTGGAAAGTGAATTTTATTATCTGCGCTCCGAGTATCATGACCGGTATTCCACTTACTATGCGACAGACTGCTCTGCTTTTGTTTCTTCGTGTTGGGGAATTTCCAGGAATACGACCTATAGTATTCCTGATTGCGCCTCATATTTGGGGATGGCAACGTATGAGAATTTACTGAAGCTTTTGGAGCCTGGGGACGCGTTGAATTCCGCAACCCTAAGGCACGTGGTACTGGTGACAGATTTGATTTACGACGAACCAGGAAATTTGTACTGCATTGAAATCACGGAGCAAACTCCGCCCCAACTATCACGTTCTTATTATACACCGGAAGAATTGGCACAGAAGTATGGACGGGATTACGGCATCTATCGATATGAAAACTCAGTACCTCCTGCACCGCAGACAGACTATCTGGCACGCTGTGAGTATCAGCCTGCTGACGGGCAGGTGTGCCTGAAAGTAAATACCGGTATTATGTCCTTGCCGTGGGGTTCGCAAGGAGAGGAAGGCACGTTGCTTCTTGCGATCGGGATGCCTCAGGAGTTTTATGCCGTTACGGGCATTTTTGTGAACACGCAGAACGAGAAGTGGTATCGCGTACGCACAGAAACCGGTGATGTGGGGTATCTGAAAGCCAATGCAGTGGGTTATTTCACTGCTGTTACGATTTGAAGATATGGCACAAATAAATATCATTATTTATGGGCGGAAGCATAATCTGATGCCAAGCCTATATATCTGTGGTTTTTATCTGTGCCTATAAATAAAAATAGGGCGAATTGCAATAGCAAGTTGCAATAGTTTTGACAAGTAACGATCCCTGCAGGAGCGTTTTGTTCCTCCGGAGGGAG
>JBGVKL010000014.1:0-26681 GCA_045123675.1 Acetatifactor sp.
TATCATTATCGTATTTCTTAAACATGTAATGAATGTAGTTGGAACCGATAAATCCGGCACCACCTGTTACTAAATAGGTTCTCATATTTTCACTGTATGAATGCCTGCAAATGCATCCACACACTCCTTCCTGTATACCGATATAGTACATGCATTATCTTATTTATAAAATAACACATCTTGTACTTATACTACTAGTTTATCACTGTTCTTTATTGAACCAACAATGAATTTTTAATCCCTTCTAAAGAGATCCCTTGTATAAACTTTCTCTATCACGTCATCCAAACAACTATCATAACGGTTTGCAATGATAGTCTGTGCCACACATTTAAACTCATCAAAATCATTAACAACCTTACTACCAAAAAATGTACTGCCATTTTCCAATGTAGGCTCATAAATAATGACAGTTGCACCTTTTGCTTTCACACGTTTCATTATGCCCTGAATAGCGCTTTGACGGAAATTATCAGAATTCGATTTCATGGTCAAACGATATATACCAATCACACAACATTTTTCATCCGCTGCATTATAATTTCCACGACTATAATAATCATAATATCCTGCCATTTTGAGAACCTGATCAGCAATAAAATCTTTTCTTGTTCTATTCGATTCCACGATTGCGGACATCATATTCTGAGGTACATCAGCATAGTTTGCCAACAACTGTTTTGTATCCTTTGGAAGACAGTAACCACCATAACCAAATGATGGATTATTGTAGTGACTTCCGATACGAGGATCTAAACAAACACCCTCAATAATCTGCTGTGTATCAAGACCTTTCAATTCTGCATATGTATCAAGCTCGTTAAAATAAGAAACTCGAAGAGCGAGATATGTATTTGCAAAAAGTTTAACTGCTTCTGCTTCTGTGTATCCCATAAACAGAGTATCGATATCCTCTTTGATTGCTCCTTCTTGAAGTAACTCAGCAAACGTATGCGCAGCTTTCACCAATCTCGCATTTTCCATATCAGTTCCTACAATAATACGAGAAGGATACAGGTTGTCATAGAGCGCTTTGGACTCTCGAAGGAACTCGGGGCTAAACATAATGTTGTCACAACGGTACTTCTCTCTCACAGATGCCGTAAATCCAACAGGGATAGTGGACTTGATAATCATGATTGCATCTGAATTAATTGCAATGACCTGCTGAATAACAGATTCAACAGCTGACGTATCAAAAAAATTCTTTGCACTGTCATAATTGGTTGGAGCTGCAATCACAATAAAATCTGCAGATTTGTATGCTGATTCTGCATCAAGTGTAGCTGTAATATCTAATTCCTTCTCTGTCAGGTACTTTTCAATATAGTCGTCCTGAATCGGCGAGCGTTTCTGATTAATAATATCTACCCTCTCAGGTATGATATCAACTGCTGTAACTGTATGATGTTGTGCCAACAATGTGGCGATAGAAAGACCGAC
This sequence comes from Acetatifactor sp., assembly GCA_045123675.1. Classification (GTDB taxonomy): domain Bacteria; phylum Bacillota; class Clostridia; order Lachnospirales; family Lachnospiraceae; genus Acetatifactor. The sequence goes on from JBGVKL010000014.1 coordinate 1,444, forward strand.
ATAGCCGGTACCTGCTACTGCAATTTTCATAATGTTTCTCCTTAAAAATTAGTATAAAAATCGTTGATTAAATAGAATTTCGATATTTCCCAAAAGCAGCACTCACAGAGATAAATCACAACTCATAAAACCTCTGTACTCATAGCAGTTCTGGCATCTATACTATATATTTATAATGACACTTTGGCCAAATTCAACAAATCTATCGTATCTTAAATCTAGAAAAGAATTGAGAAAACATCTCTTTCCTCCATTTATACAGATATATAATTGTAAGACTAAAATAAATACATGTACCTACAGCAATCTTAATGAGCAAACCAGATATATTCTCATTCACATATCTTGTAACTACACCTATCCCCACATACATTATCACTCCAATTATTATAAACGGAATCGTGGACGAAATAATATCGCGTAACCGTATAATTCTTCTGCTAAGAATTATTTGATATATAAGACCGTACAATTCCGCAGATACAGTACCAACAACCGCACCGAAAACTCCAATTCGTGGTATAAGAATCATGCTCAAAATAATATTTATACATGCACTAATCGTAACACTTAGCATATACTGCCTGTCCATTCCATTCGGTACCATATATTGTGTACGAATAATTTCTCCCATACCAATAATATATATTAAAGGCGACAACGCCACCATTATATCACCGCATACGCCGAACGCCTCACCATAATAAATTGATGACAGCAAATCAGCCGTCGCCGCTAATCCAAATATCGAACCTACGCCAATACAACTTGTAAAAAGGAATGAATAATTTATATATTTTCTTTGACCTGCATTATCCCCCTGCGCCGCAAGTCTACATGCCCTAGGGAACATAACGGTTCCTATTACTCCAATAAATGCTCGTGGTACATTAATTATACGATTTGAATACTCATAAAATGCTACGTTTTCTTGCGTTGATAATATGCCTAACAATGTCTTGTCAAACACTGTATAAAGGGTGGCTGCAATAGTCACTATAGAAAAAAGCAAAAGAGGCTTTATGTGCCTCCGCATATCTTCTTTGCCAAATCGAATTGGCTGTACCGTTTTTATAGCTTGTGGCATCATTACAAGCTGTCCAGCAAGTATTCCACCTGTACAAATAGCCGTATATTTACCAATATCTGCAGGTGTTTGCACGAAATAAAAAATCAATGCACATTCTACTATCTTTACTACACCATTCCTTATTGCTACACTTTTAAAATTTTCCAAACCATAAAACAACCATGTAACATCAAATAACGCTGATAATACATAAAATATCTGTATATAGTATATCTGATGATAATTCTGTACGCATACTATTGTATAAATCACATACGCAAGTACAGCTACTCCAGAAATAATTATATGCAATGTGTACAAACTCCAAAACTCTCTTCTCAGCCGAACAGCGTCATGTGAAGCTTGAGATATAACTCTCTGACCATGTTTTGAAATTCCTAAGTTTGCAATAATTATAAAATAATATGCTATCGAATTAGCATATGTATAGTTACCTAATGCTGTCTCTTGCAATGTTCTAGTCAAATACGGAGCCAATATCAACGGAATTACCAGCATAAGCCCTTGATATATAAACTGAAATATCGCATTATTAGCCAAACTTTGCTTCTTCATACACATTCGCCTTATCTTTTTAATTCATACTAAAACTCTGTAAAACAACCCACCGTTTAATCTTATCTTATGATATAAATCATAAGCCACACCATTTCATGTGTCTCAACATATGCAACAACTGCTTCTCCATACATAAATTACTCATTGGCGGCAGGCAGTTCTCGCCTATCGCCCAGTATTCTGTCGTATTCGAAAAGTACAATTTCTCGAATACGAAGCCATTAGTCAATATCATTTCTTCCAAGTAACTCTTCCCATTCTATTGTATAAATCAACAAAAATATGATTAAATATGTGATGCTATCATTGTTTCCAAGTCTGAAAATTCCATTGAAGAACGTACAACATTTCGCATGTGTCTCTTTGCTCGTTCATAATCCCCCTAGCAACACTTAACATCACTATTGAATGCCCCAAATTTAAAATCAATTAGTTTAACCTTTGGAACTTTCCATGTACCCTTCAATAAGAATTGGAAAAAAATTGGACGATAATGCATTTCAAACACACTCCAATAGGAGAAATCCTGTTTTAGTCACCGAATCTCTTGAGTATATGTCACCAAATTGTTGATAGCAAAATCATCCTCCATAAACTCTTATCCATAAACAAACAAAAATATACTGTCTTAGCGTCTTTAGGGTGAACTTCCCACTATAACACAAACATATTTTATATAGGTTAGCCCCCTTTAATCTACTAATAATTTTCATCTCTTTCTCGCATAATCCCATTATCCTTTGTAGTGTAATGGAATATACTTATTCCTTTCCGCATATTTATGTATGCCTGTTCCCTTTTATACCTAAACTCCTGCGGATTTGTTCGCTTTTTATAATTTTGAAACCTCATTCTTCAAGCAAACACCAACACCATGCGGATAAATATCAATACTAAAGCTTAACATATAGCGATTTACACCATATACTTCTTATGATTTCAAGTATTCTTTACATTTTGCATTATCTTCACAATAACATTACACATAACGCAAGCGCCCAAAACAACTATGACATACAATGCCATCCAATTCAATTTGTCTGTCAAACTAGGCATAATCTTATCCAGAAGGAAATAACCCCACATATAGTAGATATGACATATGTAAATATTAAATGAATTTGCGCTCATCCAACTAATTACCTTCGCCCCCCTCTTATTTCTAATCCGAGTTCCAATTTTATTCAAACTCAAATATAAAAATACCGTACTCATCAATCCGTATGATAGATAATAAAACTGCGGTGGATACTTACCTACCGAAGGACAAAATGATTCATATCTCAACTGACATATAGCAAAGCTAACTATGCATACTACAAGGGAATTCACTTGTTCACATCTATTTGATTGCACAAACTTCAACCCCATAGCTGCAATCATTGCATATTGTACTATATAGAATAAGTACTCATGCGTAATTACGTTATATGGCATTATCTTCATAATCAGCGTCGCAAAAGCAATTGAGCCGAACCCTATAACATAAAAAATTACTGTATTCCTCACTAGCTTCACTAGATTCTTAATCACTGGCGTGAGCACTGCAATGAAGATGTATACTTTAACGATCCACACAAACCCAATACTATTTCTATCTATTAACAAAAAAGAATGCATCACATATGATGTGGTTAGTAGATGAGTGTTTAATACTTTGCCTCCAATATATAGTAAAATTAGCACTATACTGATTGTTAAATAAGTCGGCAAACAAAGTTTTTGAAATCTCCTTTTTATGTATGTCCAATAATTGGTAACTTTTGAATATTCCAAACTCATGCCTGAAATAAATACTAACATGGTTACATCAAAAGTTCTAATTTCCGAAACAATTTTAGGAGGGGTAACATGCGCGAGAATAACCAACAATGTTCCCAAAACTCTTAGTATATCAATCGTTTCATCACGATTCTTCATCGTTACCAAATCATTTGATTTACTCATTCAAATTCCCTCCATTTTTCTTGTACAGAATTAAAAGATAGATAAAACTCAATGCATAATTCCATGTTGCAAAGTGTACCCTGATCATGGAAAACACTATTTGAAATAAAAGTAATCCATAAACAACCACTTCTCTTTCCGTCATGCACGCCTCTACTTTCCTGTATTGTCGACATGCAATAGTCGAAAACATAATTGTTGCCACGAACACAAATAATTCTCTTCCGTCTAAGAATAAATAATAATATATAGAAACATACGCATTATACCCTGTATTTGGTCCAATTCTAAGAACATTTTCTACGTTTACAATTTCTTGCAAGTTTTGAAAGAATTCCGGGTACGGAATTCCTATACCTTTTAACAACATAAAGACGGGGGCAATGAATCCATATAAACTTGCCCCCCCACAAGTGATAGGATTATCGCCTCCAGCGAACAGTCGTTGATCCATATTCGGCAAGCAACCACATACATATATAACGATTGAGTCAATATAGCCAGTAATACCTCTAGATTGAGATATCACAACAACACCAATTATCAATACTACAAAGATAACAAAAAAAATAATTTTTGTTTTTAATTTCATCTTAGATTGCTTTCCGAGAATACTTTTAAAAGCAAACATGTACATTACAAAATATAAAATCGACGCGCGTCCACCATGATGTAGTGTTGCCGTTAACACAATCAAAATTGAGCATACTGCAATTCTTTTGTCCCCCTTCTCACTTATAAGATGATATGCTCCCATAGGAATAAAGATATATGTAAAAGGAGAAACAACAAATACATTCAATAAAGTTGAAATCGCTCCTCCTCCCTGATAGAATAATCTTTCGACCGCGATATTCTCAAATGTATAACCATTAGCCAAAAGTTGTATCGAATGAAATCCTTGGAATATTTGATACATAATAACAATCAGCGCTATTACTAGAACAAGGTTCGTTTTCAATAAGTAAGAGACATTTCTAGTAGCAATCATATTCGTACGTGATGGTCTACTGCCAATTTTGTATTTCATTCTGCCCAACAAGAAACCAATTGAACCTATCAGCACAATTAATTCACTTCTAAAATCTAACTGAAATAATTCTACATATCCCGATTTATAGAATATAATTATCGTAGCCCATACTAATGAAAACATAGGTACTGGTGCGAATATGCTTTCTTTTCTTATTGCCACCAAATATATAAACTGAAAAGAAAGGATCGCACAAGCGATATACAGCATATTTAGCACCTCCTATTTTGTACAATCACACTCATTTCTTCCAATATCTTCCCTGCGCAATCTCCAACTGTAAATCTTTTTGAATAGGCGTATCCCTCATCAGCCATCTGCTTTGCCAGATCTCTGTTATTAATCAATAACTCTATTTTTTCTACGAGCGAAGTCACATTACCCGGCTTAAACAAAAGACCTGTCTTACCTTCCTTGATTAATTCTGAAGTTCCACCCGAATCTGAACCTATCATAACCATTCCGCTTAGCATCCCTTCTATGGTGACCCTTCCAAAAGCTTCCATCTCCGAAGCAACAATGCCTATATCACAGTCCGCACGAAGTTGCTTCATATCATCAACTTGTCCCAACATCTCAACTATATGGTCAACATCATTCTGGTTCAAGTAGTCTTTGAGTTCACGCTCGTATTCTTTTCCTTTTCCAGCTATTTTTAGCGCAATATTCTTTCCTCTTTTATGTAACTCCAAAACTGCATCTATTACATATTTATGCCCTTTACCCGGAATAATGCTCCCTACAGAAAGTGCAGTAAGCGTCTTTTTATTCCATTTCCTTTCTACAAAGCTATCGAATGTAGAAGAAATATCATTATACGCAACAATCTGTTTTGGTTGGGTAAGTCCATTCATGTAAGCTTTTTTTACTGCTTCAGAAATAAACACTACTAAATCAGCACAGTTCAATTTATTAAGAAGTCTTTTTCGCCCAAAGACATACTCACAATTTTGATCTGCGATACCAAACTCTCTAACATGCCAAACAAGAGGAAGTCCTGTCTTTTTCTTCAATTCATATCCCACTGTAGTTGCCGTAGTGTTAGAATATAAAACTTCGATATTTTCTTTATCAATTATTCTCGATATTTTCATTGACACATACAGTTTGAGATGAAGATAAGACAATACTCCTAACACCTTAGAAACACCGCGATAAATCATTCCCCTACCACAGTTAATACGAGTTCTGAAATGAGGAATTTCATACACAGAAAATTGTTTTTCTCGAATATTCTGAAACATTGTCCCTTTTTTCGGCAAAAATACAATAACGTTATTTCCCTCTTTTTTCCAGTCTTCCATGAGAGAAAGCATTGAGCGTGACGCCCCACTATACATGTCGTTGTCGTGATAAAATACTGCTATATTCATAATAATTACCTATCTTCTCCTATTATAGTAAGCCACTCGATGCTATTGTTAATTATTCTTTTTTTACCAACTTTCTAAATTTTAACATAAACATATCCGCCTTTTTTCTGCCAAGTACAAGAAGTATCAAATAATAAATCTTAGTTATTGGATATAGCTTTATGTCTAGCGAATTAAGTATTTCCCAATATTCCTTAAAATATTTCTTCCCTTCATCTCGCGCAATTGAAAGTCCGGAATACGAGCGAAAAGAATACTGCTTAGCGAACGAATCAATAATCCTTGTATTCTCTTCCTCATCAAACATGCGAATCACTTTGATTAGAGTTTTATTAAATTCAAGATTAGATTTTACACTTTTTCTATCCGCAAGAATCGCATTACCACCACTGGATTCAGATATTCCATAGGCATTTTCGCCATCACCTACACAAAGAACTGAATATTTTTCGAAATAAAACCCACCATAATGAAGCAGCATTTTCAAAAACATAAAGACTTGAAAGTAGTTATGATTCTTGAATCTTGTAGAATCCAAATTAGCAACATAGTCTTTCCGGAAAATTAAGCCTGAAAAAAGAATGGAATCACAAATATGTTTCGCAGCATTGCTTTCTCCTGCCGGAATATAGTGGTTCACACCGCGGACACGATCAAGTTTCCCAGTGTCAGTATATCGAAACGGGGCATACATAACTCCACATTTAGGCTCACTATGAAGAAAATCAATAATTTCATCTAAACAACCATCAGCCACGGCATCATCATCGCTCATAAAAAAGATATATTTTCCATGACTCTTTTTAATAATCGCACCTAGATTCATATCATATCCAAGATTTACATCATTTGTAGTGAATCTGATATCATACTTGCTTTTATCCGCAAGAGCCTCAACTGTATTACGAATTTCCTCTGACAATGGTGATTTATCTTCACTAACAAGTATCTCTATCTCGTCAGCATATTCTGTTTGTATACTATTAATACATCGTACTAATTCGCTCACGCGCTTATAAGATGTAATACCAATAGTTAAAATAGGGGCCTTCATAACCTCAAATTCCTCTCTTTCTCTATCATTTGCACACACTTCTTATTAGTGCATTTCACGATATCATTATCTCTGCACTTATAACCTCATATGTTCCATTATAATTTCATATGCTTGAGCCACATCGTAGTTTTCTTTCAAATACTTAAAAGTATTCTCGCCAACTATCTCCCTTAAATTCTCCTCAGCATATCGTTTCATAAATCTTGCAAATGTACCTACATCATTACTTTCACACCAACAGCCAAATCCACCTTCAACAATAACTTTTCCAATATCCGTATTCGGATCTGTCACCGCTAACACAGGCAATTTTGCCTGCATATATCCCAACAATCTACTTGGAAAATTTGGAATTGTAAACCTATGATCAAGAAAAATCATTCCCACATCACAGGCTGCTATCATTAAATCATAATCCTCTTTCGGCAAGCGTTTCATCAATCTCACATTTGTAGGCTTGTCCGCATTCACATAGTTTTCTATCTTTGAATACTCTGTACCGTCACCAACAATCAAAAAAAATACTTCCTGATTTTTTGATTGACTTTTCAAACACTCAATCATAAAATCAATGCCCTGCGGTTTTCCCAAATTACCTCCATATACAAATACTTTCTTATTTGTTGGAATTTCATATTTTTCTCTTATTTTTCTTTTTTCTTCCTCTGAAACTTCAACATCAAGCACTTCTATACTATTAGGACATATCATCACTTTTTCAGCCGGTATTTCCGGGTTATGTTTTAATACATAATCTACATTTGCTTGTGACATACATCCAATATAATCCGATACTTCATACAATCTCTTTTCTTTTCTTTTAAAATAATTATAAACAATTCCCCAAATGCCTGTCTTTTTCAATACGCCAATATCCACAGCTGCATCCGGCCATATATCCTTTAACATCAGATATGTTTTCGCATTGTCTCGTTTCTTTACATATTCAACTACTCTCGCGAATGTTACCGGTGGTGTTGAATATAGAACCAAGTCAAATTTAACGTCTTTATAATATTTTTTAACCGCATTAATTAGCTGCCCCTGTAATAGCACAGTGGAAATGCCCTTTTCAATCATATTTACTTTTTGTACATTTCCCGTTCTAACTTTTAAAATACTACAATCTTTTTCATAAATAACATGTGTATCTTGCCCATTTCTTCTTTCCGTCGGACTTACTATAAATATTTCATGCCCATTTTTCACAAATTCTCTTAGCAAATCTTCATATATTCCATGATTCTCAATGCTCTTTATGTCAATTACTGTAATAAATAATACTTTCATTTTATTTTGCCGGATTACCTTTCACAACATTACCATTTTCCACATTTTTTACCACTACAGCTCCCATACCTACTACAGCCTTATCCCCAATATGGACGCCATTTCGAATGGTGGTATTTCCGGATATACACACCCCACTACCGGTAGAGGAACTACCAAACATTATGGTTTCACCAACAACAAACGTATGCTCGCCCAATACCACATTATGTGATATAAAGCATTGATTATCAATCTTTGCACCTCGCTTGATGACTGTGTCATCAATAGCACCTCGGGCAATTACTGTATTTGCTCCTATTTGTACACCTTCTTCAATTACCACACCACCAAATTGTGGCATAGTAACTGCTACGCCCTGTTCATCCCGATCTGTCGACAACCCATCTGCACCAATCACCGAGTTTTCACGAATTACTACGTTGTCTTGAATCTGCACCTCTCCCATAATTTTAGTGCCTGCTCCTATATAAACATTGTCTCCGATTCGTGCACCTCCACTAATATAAGCACCATGCATAACCGTAACATTTTCGCCTAATACAGCTGTATTTGCAATAAATGCGCCTTCAATCACATTTCCACTTTCTTTAGCCGGGAGATACGTTATATTATTATCGCGATAAAAACTACAGTACTCCAATCTAGGGATAAGACACCTTACCACAGCATGTTTTTTCTCAATTTCTTGTGGCACTTCTACCTCCATCGGCCAAAAAATCAAGCAATCCTTAACCTTAAGAAACGCATCTGCACTGTCAACATATTCTTTTCCAATAAACATTACCGCATTATCCTTCGGATGATTCAACGATGCCGGACGATACACTTCAAAAGCCTTTGTTGATACATATTTACTTACATTCACAGAAAAATATTTTTTCATTATTCACTCTTTCCTTTATATTCCGAAGCAGTTGCGACACCTTCATCACTAACGCCTTCTCGCTTCAGAACAATTGCAATACATTTCACGAAAATTTTCAAATCCAACATAAATGAAACATTATCGACGTATTCTATATCGTACGCGAATTTACTCTCCCAGCTTTGTGCATTTCTTCCATTCACACCAGCCAAACCAAACAATCCCGGACGTACATCATGGCGCCTATGCTGTTCTTCCGTATATCTATCCAAATAACTCACCAATAGTGGTCTGGGACCAATCAATGACATATCGCCCTTTAGTATATTCCACAATTGTGGTAGTTCATCTAATGACGTGCTTCTCAAAAATTTTCCGAACTTAGTTAATCTCTGTTCGTCCGGCAATAATTCTCCCTTTTCATCCCTTTGATTAGTCATAGTTCGGAATTTATATAAACTAAAAATTTTCTCATGATATCCTGGTCTCTTTTGCACGAATATAGCAGGTTTTCCCAATTTAGTTCTTACCAGAACCCAAACCACGCAAAACAGCCAGCCGAACACCAATATACCAAACAGGGCAATCAAAATGTCTAAGAGCCTCTTAATATATTTTGCATAGAAATAATGCTTCATACACATACTCCCTATATAATCTCTCTAATAAGCACAAATGCTTCTGCAGCCATAACTCCCACGGTACTTCCTCTGTATTTTGCCAATGCTTCCACTGCTTCTAATGAACGTGGATTGGGAAATGGTGATACCTGCGATTCAAAACACGCTAATATCTTCTTTTTGTCCTCAATATATTTCGATATGTCCGTGTATACCGTCGGAATAAAAGCGTTCGTAACATTAGGAATATTCCACTCAGTTTCTGAAAGAGTTTCATATGCATACACTTTAGATATTTTATGCTTATACTTTGGTCTGACAGCAACCATGGCCGCTTCATTTACCAACTGATGGTCTTTCTGCATGTCTCCTATATGCGGAATATACACAATATCCGGTTCTACCTTTAGAATCACATCCATAATATTTCCATTTAACTGATACCTCGGCACCTGTTCAAGCATTACTGCCGGGAACTCCAAGAAAAATGTTTCCTTAACTCCTAGCATACTATGGGCTTGTTTTGTTTCTCTACGTATTGTTTCCACTGCTTCTACCGGAAATAATGGCATCTCTCCACGCGTTACAACGCAGACATACACTTCGTTTCCTTCAGCTATATGCCTTGCCATGGTGCCTCCCACTCCTAATATTTCATCATCTGCATGAGGAGCAATCACTAATACCTTTTCCATATATAAACTTCCTTCCAATCATTTCATTTTTTATAATAACACTGCTGGTACACCTATATACTTACCCCGTTCTGTAATATTCTTAATCACCACAGCCCCTGCACCTACCATACATTCTTCGCAAATCACCACATTATTACTTACTACAGCACCTGCACCTATCCATGTTTGACTTCCTATTGTAACTGTTCCCGCCACATGCGCTCCCACGGAAACATGTACAAAGTCTTCCACTACACAATCATGATCCACTGATGAACAAGTGTTAATTATACAACCTTTACCAATGCTAGTTCCGGGATTTATCACCGCACCTGCCATCACTACAGTGCCCGCCCCTATAATTACATCCTCTGCTATTGTTGCATTAGGATGAATCAATACTGGTATCTTATGACGACTTGCAAGTTTTTCATATATACGTTGACGTATATCTGCATTTCCAATTGCTACAAATATATCGCAATCATATTCCCATACAGTACCACTGGTACCAACCACTTCGTATTTTCCACAATTCTTTACCGCAGTATTGTCATCCAGAAAAATAATCTTTTCATATCCATTTAGTTTTGCAATATCTGCCACTACTTTTCCATGTCCGCTGGCACCAATAATAACTAATTGTTTCATCTTCCTCACCAATTATTATCGAAAACAATCCTTCACCATCTCAATTATGATTTCCTGTTCTTCCACAGTCATCTTATTATCACTGGGCAGACACAAACCTCTCTGGAAAATGTCCACACCCACATCTAACGGCTTGCCATCCTCACCTACTGCACCGCCACTGATATACGCATTGGTTTTTGCTCTACCGTTACCCTCTCTGGTAACGAAACCATTCATACGATAAATCGGTTGCATATGCATGGGTTTCCAGATAGGACGACCTTCCGCATTGTATTTTTCCAAAGTTTCCAGAATTTCTGTGGGACAGCTTTTTCCCGGTTCGCTGATGTACAATACATCTGTTTCTCCGCGCACCTGCTTACACATAGCCTCCGGCTTAATCAGCATACAGCTTAACCAATAATTCGGTACTGACTTTTCTGCTTCATAAGGATTCATCTCTACCGGCAAATCCTTGAAGCCTTCCTTATATCTTTCATAAATAGCCTTTTTCTGTGCAATATGTTCTTCCAGATATTCATACTGTCCACGTACCACACCAGCTATCACATTGCTCATACGGTAATTATAGCCCACTTCCTCATGCTGATACCAAGGTGCATTTTCTCGAGCCTGTGTAGACCACTTACGCACTTTCTCCGCCGCATCCTTGTCATCGGTCAGAAGCATACCACCTGAGGAACCAGTAATAATCTTATTACCATTGAACGAAATCGCACGATAAGTACCAAAAGTACCAGTCTGCACTCCCTTATAAGTGGCGCCTAAAGATTCTGCTGCATCTTCTATCATGATAGCATCATGCTTATCGCAAATCGCCTTGATTTCATCAATTTTCGCCGGAACACCATACAGATGTACCAATACCACTACTTTTACTTCCGGATACAGTTCAAAAGCTTTTTCCAGTGCTACCGGGTCCATATTCCAGGTGTCATACTCTGTATCAATGAATACCGGTTCTCCGCCTTCATACACCACCGGATTAACTGTGGCACCAAAGGTTACATCCGAGCAAAACACCTTATCCCCCGGCTTCACTCCTGCCAGTTTCACTGCCATATGTAACGCTGCCGTACCGGCAGAGAGTCCTACCGCATACTTACAGCCCACCTTTTCACAGGTGATACGTTCTACTTCATTAATGTTTTTACCAACAGTACTCATCCAATTTGTTTCATAGGCTTCCTTCACATAGTCGAGCTCCGGACCATGCATGGTAGGAGAGGAAAGCCACACCTTATGTTCAAATGCTTTAAATTCCATATCAAATCACTCCAATTAATTTTCCTTAGGCACGTAAGTAGGCACTATCGCCTTCACATGCTCCCGAATATCACTAGGTTCTGTCACCACATATCCCTTCAGCTCCGCCAACTGTTGCAAGAACTTCTCCTCATCCAGCTGAATAGGCTGACCGATACTAATCATCTTATTGGCCGTCTGCTGCATGCCTTCTTCTTCCATGAGGCGTTCTTCATACATCTTCTCTCCCGGTCTCAGTCCCGTGAATTCAATAGCAATATCTTCATAAGGCTTATAACCGGACAGCTTAATCAGATTCTCCGCCAGTTCTACGATTTTCATAGGCTCACCCATATCTAGCACGAAGATTTCTCCACCCTTGGCATAGGCTCCCGCCTGCAATACCAGAGATACCGCCTCCGGAATGGTCATAAAATATCGGATAATGTTAGGGTCCGTTACCGTTACCGGACCGCCTTCCATTATCTGCTTCTTAAATAACGGAATTACACTACCATTACTTCCAAGCACATTACCGAAACGCACTGCTACGAACTCAGTTTCAGAACGTTTATTATACGTCTGTACAATCATCTCACAAATTCGTTTGGTCGCTCCCATGATATTGGTGGGATTTACCGCCTTATCCGTCGAAATTAATACAAATCGCTTTACCTTGTATTTATCTGCTGCCTGGACGATTTTCCAAGTACCTAACACATTATTCTTCACTGCTTCATTAGGGCTTACTTCCATCAAGGGCACATGCTTATGGGCCGCCGCATGGTATACTAGCTCCGGCTGGTATGTTTCGAATATTTGGTTCATACGATTAGTATTACGCACCGAAGCAATCAGCACCACCAGATTTAAATGAGGATACTTGCGTACCAGCTCCTGCTGGATATCGTAAGCATTGTTCTCATAGATATCCACGATAATCAACTGTTTGGGATTATGACTGGCAATCTGTCGACACAGCTCGCTACCGATACTGCCGCCACCACCGGTGACCATAATTACCTTACCGCTTACATACCCCATGATTTCCTCGATACTGGTCTTAATAGGCTCACGCCCTAACAAATCTTCGATCTCCACATCTTTTAACTTCGCGATGGACACATCCCCGTTAATCAGCTGATAGGTACCCGGAATGGCACGCAGCTTGCAGCCCGTTTCCTTACATATATCCAGAAGCTCCTTACGCACCTGGCGATTTGCCGAAGGAATAGCGAAAATAATTTCATCGATGCTATATTCCTCCACCGCTTCCATAATTTTCTCCCTGCCACCGATGATGGGTACACCACGCATAATCTTACCATGGCATCCCGGATGGTCATCCACGATACACTTCACCTGCATGTTTACATAGCTACTGGACTCGATTTCTTTCAGAATCATATTGGCCGCCGCACCGGCACCCACCAGCATCACATGGTTTCTTCCCTGCCCACCGAACCACCGGATTCTGCGCTCTTTAATTACCCGAAGCAACCGATAACTGAAACGGATACCGCAGGTAAACACAAACAAGAAGAACCAATACAACACATAGTAACTACGTGGCATTTTCGCCTCCAATATCAGACTAAGGATGACCTGTCCCACTGCCGCGCAGGTAGTAGCAACAGCGATATTAATCATCTCCACCGCACTGGCATACCGCCACACACTATTATATAGCTTCCACACCACGAAAAACACAATGGTAGTTCCCACCGTAAAAGGAAGTAACTTCTCATACCGAAGCATATATTCCTCCGGAATCTGGGAAAAGCTAAACTCAAAGCGAAGGAATAACGCTCCAAAAGATGCCACCGCTATGGCAATCACATCCATTAACAGTAATAACAATATACGACTCAACGGAATTTTTAAAATTTGTGTATTTTTCATCTTCTCTATCTGCTTTCTATTAGCTTTTTACTCACATCATTTCTATGATACAACACATACTGAACTAGAAAGAACATGGTAAAGGATAAATACCCAAACACCCAGTTCATTTCCAACATACCGAAAACCACCATTACCGTAGCATAGCTTAGTGTCACAAACAATCGATAATACCAGGCCCCACTTTTTCTCTCTACAATGCCAAACAAAGCTTTGTTGTACAGCTGAATGGACAGGAAAATCAATAATACGCCCACCGGCCAGCCAAATTCATAAGCCATTTGCAGGAAGAAATTATGGGCATGAATTGCCTGCGCAGTTCTTGTAATCCAGGGTCCACCTGTTTCTTCGCGCACACCGGTCAGATTCAGTTCCTTAAAATAATACTGCCAAATGGCCATACGCACCTTGACCGGATCATCCCGTTCTTCTGGCAACAAAATGGGATGTCTACTATCGCAGCCCGGTTCCATGAACATAGTATCCTCCGGATACCAATATACCTCATACCACTCCTCCGGCACCTTTACAGTCCGGTTCGTCGCCTCTACCTTTAGTGATGGTCCCAGTAGCCACAACAGGTTAAAATCTCCCTTGGATACTTCCTCTGTTTCTTCCTCTTCCGACTCCAAAAACCATAACATTCTGCCAAAATTTTCTTCCAACATTTCTTCAAATTCCACATATTTTTCGTCATCTATAGGGTCGCCCTGCTGTATTTTCTTCTCTATATCCTCTCCATCAACATATCTGGGTTCGTCCACTATGGCTGGAAGATACCGTACCAGTTGAAAGCTAGGTTCGAAACAAAGAAGTATAACTCCGCAGAGAATCACTCCATCCAGCAGAAATTCCAGTATTTTTCGTCGTTTTCTGGCCAGTGCCTGAAACAAAAGGAAAATTAGCGTAACCAGCACCTCCGTAATCAGCGCCGTACGTCCTCCGGTAAACACCGTCAGGCTTACTACCACACCGGCTAACAGAATAAAAGGAATCCGAAGAAATGCATGTCTTCTGCGCAGCTTCATCTGATACCACTTGCAGAGCAACGCACTATATACACCGCAATAATACAATGCATTCATATTACCGTTTAAATTTGCTCCGGGGTATCGCACTATATCATACGGTCTATGCATCAGCGCATATCCCTGCACTATCAGAAAACCAATGATAATTCCTTCTGCCAGCCCCGTATACAGATTATTCAAATCCTTCTCCTTGAAATTGGTCAGGTAGAAAGGAGCAAAATACAACAAAATAGACAACTGCCAGGTAGTCTCCGGTTGTACCACTACCATCCACACCATGGTAAACAGCCATACTGCAAACATGGGCCAGTTCATTTTCGGCTTTTCACGCTCTGCAATATACAGATACAGCATACGAATCACTACCAGTCCATATACACCCGCTGCCCACAGAGCCGTATTCACACGAAGCACCATATGTTCCCAGTAATTCGCTTCCACCCACTGCAGTATCTCTGCTCGTCCAATGAAAAACACCACCGTCCACAGCAGATAAGGAAGCTTCAGGAAGTCCTTCATTCGATAGGCTGTCAGAATCACCAGTCCCAGTACCACGCCGGTGTAGTTCTTCATTCCGTGTCGGACGCCACCGGTCTCGCTACCCATAATAGCATCTATCAGCACCAGACATACGAATCCCAGGATATAGATGATTCGCTTAGCCACCATTTCCCACTTTTCAGTTTTTTCCCAGCCGGACCATTCCTCTATCCTTCTCTCCAGCTGTCCGATTGGATTCGCCCGCCACATCTGTCCTAAGCTCTGAAGCCAACCCCCAGACGAACGCTTTCCACCTTTTCTATATTCCAACATAGCCTCTTCCTCTAATACAAACCATACCAAGTTACATTTTAGCACTTTCTTTTTCTTATGACAAGAGAAAACACTAACTTTCCTTGTGAAAAACTTGGAAAATTAGTGTCTGTTTTTTGTTGATTTTGTCTAATGACAAAGCTACTCCATAATGCTGTACTGCATCCACTCGTACAGTAATTTACTGCCCTCTACGATTTCCGGCGGCAGTAATGCCCGCGCCACCAGCTTAAGCTCATCGCTTTCCTCATCGATTCTGCGCAGATGCGCATAATCCCCGTCGATACTTTCTACGATATATTGGAATGTGTTCATGTGTACTCTCCTCACTACGTCCGGCTATTTACTTTCTCTTTTTCACAGCTCACGTGCCCTAATAATACTACTTTTTCAACAAACAATCAACACCTTATCTCTTTGCAAAAGCATTTGACATCCCACCATATCCATGCTAACATAGCCATACATTCGGCACTACTCTTGTGTCGGAATTTATCTTATTTATCGAGCTTTGGCTCGAAATTCAATCATCATATCATGGCTTACGTCGCCGGATATACCACTATTTATTTCAATAAAGGAGGATATTTATGCCCAAAGAACAATCTTATTTAACTGCAACCGGCAAAATCAGGTACAACATGACAAATGATTACATGTTTCGTGCCATCTTGCAAAAAAATCCCAAGGTTTTGAAAGGACTAATCAGTTCCCTCTTACATCTGCAACCGGAGCAAATCAAATCACTGATTATTGAAAATCCCATCATATTAGGAGAAGCAATCGACACAAAAGAACTTATTTTAGACATTCGAGTCAGGCTCAATGATAACACTCTAATTAATCTGGAAATGCAAATCGCTAACGAACACAACTGGACGGATCGTTCTCTATTTTATCTCTGCAGAACATTTAATCAATTAGAGAAAGGACACAATTACTCAGATGTACTTCCTGTCATACACATTGGTTTTCTGGACTTTCCAGTCTTTCCTGAACATCCGGAGTTTTATTCTACATATAAGCTGTTAAATACAAAAAATTATCATCTGTATAGTGACAAACTCACTTTAGGTGTGGTAAACTTAACATGTATAGACTTAGCAACCGAAGAAGACAAAGCCTCTCGGATAGACCATTGGGCAAAAATCTTCAAAGCGACCACTTGGGAGGAATTGCGTATGCTTGCAAAAGACGATGAGTATATGAATGAAGCCACTCAGACTTTGTATGAATTTAATTCTGATAAAATGATTCAGGAGCGCTGTCGCGACAGAGAGATGATAGCTTTCTTTGATACAATGACCAAGAATAAACTTCAACAGCTAACAGATGAAAATGCCCGCATGGCCACCGAAATCGCCGCCTTAAAGGCGCAATTGGCCGAAAAAGAAACAAAATAATAAACGAAAAGCCATTTCCATGGCGGCATCTTTTAGTCCGTCCCATAGAAATGGCTCTTTTAATTTTTATCTCCTCAAAAATGCTGTCACATACACCGCGGAAGAATTCCAGTAAATGGTAATTTCATTGGTGGAATAGCTTCCGGTCACGTCTGCAAAGCACTTCATAGGTGCCGCGCCTGCCGGAATCACTGCCAATGCATCCGGGTCACAGGGCTTGCTGTTGGCACCGCCGGACACCCAGCCCGGAATCGGTTCCTCGATACCGTCCACCGCAATCGGTCTGCTGTGGGGATTCTTGTACGCATTCTCGCCGAAACCGGTTACATAGCTGTAGCCGGTAATATTCTTGCCCAGCAAATAATCCAGATGATTCTGCATCGCCCATATATATCTCTCATCACCGGTCAGTTCGTAGGCCAAACTCCACAAAATACCTCGATTGGTAATCACCATATTAGAGCCCCATATAAAGTCGTTTTCATCCATACCGATGGAAAACGCATTATTTTTGCAAAGGCTTAACAGACGATTTGCTTCCTCCAACACAATCTTGGCACAAGCCTCATAAATCTCCGCACCGATGCTCTTGCTTTCATCCTTTAATATAGCCAACAATGCAAATCCTGATACATCCGTCCAGCCGAAATCATAAAGAATTTCTTCATTATGCAGAAGTGCTTTTACCGCCGCTTTGTATTCTGCAGCACTGCCTGTCACGCCACTGGTCGCATTTCCGTATGCTCCATTTCCGGTCGCGCATTCTTCGGCAATCGCCAAATAAAACATTTCCGTTGCCGCCCACAAGCGCTCATCCTTATCCGTAGTATCACTGTAAGAACCGGTATTGGAGTCCTTGGGATTTTCAAACAATACCTTCTGAGGGTTGGCTTTCAACCACTCCCAGGCTTTCTTTGCCGCCTCTGCCATTCTATCCGCGAACTCTGCGTCCACAGCCTTGTACACTCTGGCACTCTGAGCCATACATGCACAGAAATCCGCTGTTGCCATAGAAGAAACCTCATAAGCATAGAAAGGATCTTTATCCTCCTCCGGCATAATAAAAGGTGCATGGTACTGCGCGGTCAGCTTGTGGTAAACACCGCCGTCCGGAAGCTGCATTTTCAGCATCCACTCCAACTCGTAACGGCACTCATTCAATACATCCGCTACACCATTACCGCTTTCCGGCAGATTTAATTCTTCGGCAAATGCCGCAGGGTATTTTTCATAAGCATATAATAAATGTGCAATGGTCACTGCCGCCGGGCTGATATAGCGACCGTAGTCACCTGCATCATGCCAGCCGCCCAGACACTCAAACTTCTTTTCCTTGTCCGTCCACAGGCTTACCATATCCATATGGCAGGCTGCATGCTTAAACTTGCCCGCATACTTTTCCTCCAATGCACAGCCGCATCTCTGGAAGTACAATGCCCGAATCATGGCATTGTGCACGTTCTTGTACACGTCCTCACCAATGGTAAAATGGCAGCTGGTATCTCCATATTCATACACCAGCTGATATACTCCCGGCGTGGTCAAACGTGAAAAATCTACTGTATATAAAGTTTCACCGGTCAAAGGGTCCTGTAATCCGGCCTTAGTACTTGTATGAAGCACCGCCTCGCCCTTTTCATTTCGAACCTCGTATTTGCCCGGCCACTGAGCCACCGCAATCTTCTCCTGATTCACATTGTAGCCCACCTGATTTAACATCACCATAAATAAGTACCTCCTGCGACACTTTTCTAATGCGCGTATTTTCGTACATTGTACCATATTTCCGGCATTTGTACATCAAAAAAACGCAGTTCATAGCATTTTCTTGCCATAAACTGCGTTTAATTATACATTTTAGTACATTCCTGCGCCGGCACCTGCAGGCATTGCAGGAGTCTCTTCCTTGATATTAGCTACTACAGATTCTGTGGTAAGTAAGGTACTTGCCACGCTGGTAGCGTTCTGAAGAGCACTTCTGGTAACCTTTGCAGGGTCTAAGATACCTGCGCTTACCATGTTTACATACTCTTCCTTGTAGGCATCGAAACCAACACCGATTTCAGACTCTCTTACCTTGTTGATGATTACGCTACCTTCCAAACCTGCATTTGCTGCAATATGGAATAACGGAGCTTCCAAAGCCTTAAGCACAATGTTTGCACCGGTCTTCTCGTCGCCGTCCAAAGTCTCTGCCAAAGCCTTTACTTCCTTGGAAGCGTGGATATATGCAGAACCGCCGCCTGCGATGATACCTTCTTCTACTGCTGCTCTGGTTGCTGCCAAAGCGTCTTCCAAACGAAGCTTTGCTTCCTTCATTTCCGTTTCGGTAGCTGCACCTACGCGGATAACAGCCACACCGCCTGCCAGCTTAGCAAGTCTCTCCTGAAGCTTTTCTCTGTCGAAATCAGAAGTGGTTTCTTCAATCTGCTTCTTAATCTGAGCAATACGAGCCTGAATAGCAGCCTTTTCGCCGATACCGTCTACGATTACAGTGTTTTCCTTCTGAATCTTTACAGACTTAGCACAGCCAAGCATATCCAAGGTAGCATCCTTCAGTTCATAACCAAGCTCTGAGCTGATTACGGTACCGCCGGTAAGGATTGCAATATCCTCAAGCATAGCTTTTCTTCTGTCGCCGTAGCCCGGAGCCTTCACTGCTACTACATTGAAGGTACCACGTAATTTATTTACGATTAAGGTAGTCAGCGCTTCGCCTTCTACGTCTTCTGCAATAATTAATAATTTTGCACCACTCTGTACAATCTGCTCTAAGATAGGCAGGATTTCCTGAATGTTTGCAATCTTCTTGTCAGTGATTAAGATGTAAGGATTGTCAAGGACTGCCTCCATCTTATCCATATCGGTTGCCATGTAAGCAGAGATATAACCTCTGTCAAACTGCATACCTTCTACCAAATCAAGCTCGGTCAGCATGGTCTTGGATTCTTCGATAGTGATAACACCGTCTCCGGAAACCTTCTCCATAGCGTCAGCTACTAACTGACCCACTTCATCATCACCGGCAGAAATTGCTGCAACTCTTGCAATCTGCTCCTTACCGTTGATGTTAGCGCTCATCTTTGCAATAGCTGCTACTGCACAATCGGTAGCCTTCTTCATACCCTTTCTGAGAACGATAGGATTCGCACCTGCTGCCAGGTTCTTCATACCTTCGTTAATCATAGCCTGTGCCAGAACGGTTGCGGTAGTAGTACCGTCACCGGCTACATCGTTGGTCTTGGTAGCTACTTCCTTTACTAACTGTGCACCCATGTTTTCGAATGCATCTTCCAGTTCGATTTCCTTTGCAATGGTAACACCATCGTTAGTAATGAGGGGTGCACCGAAGGACTTATCCAAAACTACGTTTCTTCCCTTAGGTCCTAAAGTTACTCTGACGGTGTCTGCCAACTGGTTTACACCGGATTCTAATGCTTTACGGGCTTCTGCGCCGTACTTAATTTCCTTTGCCATGTCAAATGCCTCCAATCTCTATTTCTACTGAATAATAGCTAAAATATCACTCTGCTTTACTACGATGTATTCCTCGTCCTCCAGCTTTACTTCTGTGCCGGCGTACTTAGAGTAAATTACCTGATCGCCAACCTTTACCTGCATTGCTACTTCTTTGCCATCCACCATACCGCCGGGGCCTACTGCGATGACCTCTGCCTGCTGGGGTTTCTCCTTATTCTGTCCCGGAAGAACAATACCGGATTTGGTAGTTTCTTCTGCGATTAACTGCTTTAATACGACTCTGTCGCCCAAAGGTACTAATTTCATTCTTTTTTCCTCCTGTCATGTTCTGCTTTGTCTTATCTATTAGCACTCTCATCCAAAGAGTGCCAACTCACGAAACATATATTACATGATATGCCCGTGTTTGTAAATACATTCTTCATTAAAAATTTGTAAAATAATCATAAAAAAAGGACTTCACAAGTAAACTTGTAATGTCCTTTTCTTATATTTGCATAGCTCTGAATAATTAACACTTGATCTCCAGATATCCCTGAAGCTTGCTCATATCGTACTCTTCCAGCACGCCTAAGTTAGAATCGTAATATTTGCCGTCGTAGTGTACCAGATAGTGACAGAAGCGTCCCATCTTCTCCATCATGATACAACATTTGGGCAATACCGCATCTCTTCCTTCGGTGTACATAATAATATCAGAATGGTCAATACCGTAGTAGTTCAGTGCAGAAATCACGCGTCCCATGGTTGCCTGCCATTCTCTGCAGTCCATTACACTGATAACCTCTGCAATGGTCACGCCTGCAAGCATTGCCACACAGGTCTGTCCGCACAAGCCATCCTCCGGCTGAATAATTACCTGCATGCTGTCAATCTTACGAATAGGATTCTCGAAGCTGTAAGGGCTGTTCTGATCCATCTTTACCAAGCTTCCGCTAACGTGCAGCAAAATCTTATGAGACTTGTCTATATCCACCTTCACAGCATCATCATCCTGGATGTGAATTTCATAATTTCCCTTTTCCTTCGGTAATAATTCACATTCAATTATGGTATTATCCAGTACAATTTCTGCCTGAATCACGTCTCTCTGCTTACATACTTCCCAAATATTAAAAGGAATCTGAATCATATATCCCTTTTCCTTTTTCTCTATGGTAGATTCAAAAAAATATCTCATTCCAATACCTCCGATTTTTCTTGCAAGCAAATATACATTTTCAAAATGTATCCGCTTACATTTATACCTTCCACTAAGCATTTTAACAAAAAAGCCATGATTTGAAAATATATTTTTGTGAAAAAGTGCTTAAGTACTTAAAAAAATACAAAATTTAGACTCTGACCTGGGAAGGGGAGATACCGTAGTGCTTTTTAAACTGTTTGCTGAAGTGATAAGCATCCTCATATCCCACCATGGCTGCTACTTCTTTTATATTCATGCCCGGGCGTTTTTCCAATATTTCACGGGCCTTTTCCAGACGTATGTTAATCAAATGATGAATGGGCGTATCCCCGGTCTCACTCTTAAAAATCTTGGATATATAAAAGGTACTCAGGTACATATTCTCCGCAATGCGTTCCAGCGATATCTTCTCACTGTAGTGGTCTTCAAAGTAATTTACAATCTGCTCCACTACGTATTTTTTATTCACAGACTCAAAAGAATATCCGCTGGGCGCTACCTCCACCGGCTCGGAAAGTGCCCGAATCACATGGACCAGCATCTGCATCAGATACGCTTTCATAATAAAATACCTGCCCTGACCGCTTAAGGTCTTCTCCGTCTCCATGGCCGAACAGATTTTGAAAAGCTTCTGGCGCAGTTCCCCACCGGTATGCAGGATATTTCCATCCGTAGACAAAGGAATGTAATTTTTGTACATGCCCTGCATCTGTACCTCCGAAAATCCCACAAAAAACTCCGTGGTTCCCACTTCTTTCCCTTCCGGTAAAAGCGCCTGATGCTTCACTCCGGGATTAAAAATCAGCAAATCCCCTTCCTTTACATCATACATTTTTTCCGCAATCCGATACCGCCCAACACCGGACATTACAAAGGCTAACTCCAGATAATCATGGCTGTGATACCATTCCTCATCCTTATGCCTGGTGCCCTTCCAGGTAAACAAAAAAGTAGGATTTAATTCTTCAATAATTAAGCTTTCTCCCTGCATTTCCGTGTCTCCATCCTCTGTTGTTTTTGTCTTGAAAACTCTTACTTTATTTTACAGTTTTTCCTTATAAATGTAAAACATTTTTTGCTTATTCGCAGGCCTGCTCCTACAGGTTATTTTCTCCCCGTCCCCGCAGGTTATTTTCTGCTTGCACATTCCCTTCATAGTTGCTATATTAGTTGTCGGAGCTTGGAATATAAAGTCTACGAACTCCTTTAATACCATGTTTTGAGGTAAATGTATATGAAGAACCTGACAATAGGAAAACCTTTAAAATTAATATTAATGTTTGCTCTTCCCTTGTTTGTGGGACAGCTGTTTCAATTGTTTTACAGTCTGGTGGATACCCGAATTGTAGGAGCTACGCTGGGTGAAACCGCACTGGCCGCCGTCGGTGCCACTTCCACCTTAAGTGATTTGATGATTGGCCTTTTGAATGGTGTAACCAACGGTTTTGCCATTATTATAGCTACTTATTTCGGTGCCGGAGATGATAGAAATATGAAGAAGGCTGTAGGTGGCACTGTGGTGCTGGGTATTTCCACTGCCCTGTTGTTCAGCCTTTGTACTTTGGTGTTTTTAACACCGATTCTGAACTTTTTAAATATTTCGCCGGATTTACTGCCCCAGTCCAGAGCTTACATCAGCATTATTCTGGCGGGTCTGATTGCTGCCACCTGCTACAATATTTGTGCAGCCATACTGCGTGCCATCGGTGACAGCTTTACCCCTTTGATTTTTTTGATTATTTCTACCGTTTTAAATATTATGCTGGATTATACTTTCATCCTGCTTTTCCACATGGGCGTGGGCGGTGCCGCACTGGCAACAGTGATTTCCCAGGCAGTATCCGCTATCCTGTGCTTTTTGTATATGCGAAAGAAATATCCTCAGCTGACTTTACGTCACGAGGATTTACAGCCGGAAAAGGAAATCTACAGAAAGCTTCTTTCCACCGGTTTGTCCATGGGCTTTATGGTCTCCTTTGTACAAATGGGTACCGTAGCATTACAGACCAGCATCAACACCTTCCACAACAATATTATCGTGGCACATATGGCAGCCCGCAAGGCATCTTCCATCTTTATGCTCCCTTGGAGTGTATTGGGTACCACACTGGCTACCTACTGCGGTCAAAACTTAGGTGCCGGCAAATTCTCCCGTATCAAAAAAGGTATGCGGGATACACTGTTTCTTACCTGGGGCTGGTGTGTGTTAGTTATTCTGGCTTCCTTTACCATTGCGCCTTTTATTATTCAAGCCATTACAGCTACCACCGAACCGGAAATCATCGATACAGCCTGCCTGTACCTGCGTTTTAATACATCCTTCTACTTCGTACCGGCAGTGATCTGCCTGTTCCGTAACGCCATGCAGGGCTTCGGCGACAGCAAAACACCGGTATTCTCCAGCTCGCTGGAGTTACTTGCCAAAGTAGTGGCAGCCCTTGTGTTGGCCCCCGCGCTGGGCTATTGGGGTATTATTGTGGCAGAACCTATTGCCTGGATTATTATGGTAATACCTTTAATTGTGAATACTTTGAGAAATCCTATCTTCAAGAAAGAAGATTTGTAGATTGCGGCAGGACTTTCTATTGTTCCATTTTAGGTCCCTGTAAAATTTTTGTTCTTTCCGATTCCTTTTGGGCTGATAATCCCCCCCCAAAAAAGCTTCAAATTTAGGGGTATTAGGTCCCTGTAAAAAAAGTGCCTCCCCAGATACCGTTTTTTCAAAAAAGTGCGGTCTCACGGACATATTTTTCTACTGAGACCTAAAATGCGCCGTTTCACCTTCAGAAAAGACTAAAAGTGACGCAAAATGGAATCTGGAGAGCAAGTTTTTTTACTGAGACCGCATCGCAGCAGTCTACTGCGAATTCCGTGGCAACATGACTCGGAATTCGGATGCAAGCCATGCGCACTCGCAGCATAGCTGCTCGTTCGCGGGCTGGCGCCCTATATGTCAAAACGAATAAAAGCGCCCGGAAATGCAAGCATTTCCGGGCGCTTTTATTCGTTTT
>JBGVKL010000015.1:0-7382 GCA_045123675.1 Acetatifactor sp.
CTGTGTTCATGGCTTTATTGATGGGAATGACGGCACGGTTTATCAGACACTTCCTTGGAATCATAGAGGGTGGCATTGTGGCTCATCCATCAATGGTTCTGCGAACAATACCCATATCGGAGTGGAGATGTGTGAGCCAGCTTGCATTACATATACGGGTGGTGCGACATTCAATTGTTCCGATATTGCTACGGCAAAGGCTGTGGCAGAAAGAACTTATAAGGCTGCCGTGGAGTTGTTTGCTATGCTTTGCAAACAGTATGGTTTAAATCCACTTGCTGATGGAGTAATAATTTCACATAAAGAAGGTCATGCAGGGGGAATTGCATCCAACCACGGTGACCCGGAGCATTTGTGGTCACAGCTTGGAATTGGATACACAATGGATACCTTCCGTAAAGCCGTGAAATCTGCAATGGATGGCTCTGAAAACAAGAAAGAGGGTACACAGGCATCTGTGTTTGCAGGGCTTTCAGAGAAAGATGCTGTGTCGGTTATTGGAGTATTGTGTCGAGAGGATATGAAGAAGAGCGGTATCCTTGCATCCATCTCGGCAGCACAGTTTATTCTTGAGAGTGGATATGGTAAGAGTGAACTCGGACAGAATGCCAATAATATGTTTGGCATGAAGAAATCTCTGTCCGGGAACACCTGGACAGGCTCTTCATGGGATGGCACATCCGTTTATACCAAGAAAACCCAGGAACAGCATACGGATGGAACTTATGAAACTATTACGGCTGATTTTAGGAAGTATCCTTGTGTGGAGGATTCGGTCGCAGACCATTCTGCATATCTGTTTGGTGCCAAGAATGGAAGGTCACTTTGTTATAAGGGCATTAAGGGTATGACGGATTACAAGAAAGTGGCACAGCTTATCAAGGATGGTGGCTATGCGACTTCCCTTACCTATGTAGATAAGCTGTGTTCCATTATCGAGAAGTGGAATCTGACACAGTATGATGTTTCGGAAACACCTGCACCTAAACCATCAACACCAGATACTGTCATGAAGTTCCCGGCTACACCATTTAGTGTGAAGGTAATCATTGATGATTTGAATTATCGTAGCAAACCATCAATGAATGGAACGGTTAAGGGGCAGACAGGCAAGGGTGTATTTACCATTGTGGAAGTAAATGACGGATGGGGCAGACTTAAGAGTGGAGCAGGCTGGATCTGGCTTGAAAATCCATCCTACTGTACCGTTCAAGGTACGGTTACAGAAACACCAAAGACCTCAAGTACCAAATCGGTAGACGAGATTGCAAAAGAAGTTATTCAGGGCAAGTGGGGAAACAGGGAGGAGCGTAAGAAGAAACTTACGGCTGCCGGATATGATTTTTCTGTTATTCAGAAGAAGGTCAATGAAATATTGAAATAGTATTTTTACAGGCTTGGAGGGAGAAATCCTTTCAAGCCTTTCTTTTTTTGCCAATTTTGCCAATTTTCTCGTTCATTTCTATTCCTTCTGTAATTGGGAGGATTGTAAGGGTTGTAACTTTTCCTGTCTGTGAAGGGAAAAAGATTCAGAGTAAATAGGAAAGTTATGGTTTTCCTTACTAACCTATTTAGAAGGGAAAAATCCTACCGCCCATTTTTGATTTTTATGTCCGTGGGATTGTGGAGGGAAAACATCATAACGATGAAACCAGAAAAGTTATTCCCTTCAAATCCGATGGAGGTGGATACAATGAACGATACACAAAGACAACAGATAGAGAAGTTAAGAGCAGAGGGATTAAGTTACGGAAAGATATCTGAGACGCTTGGACTTAGCATCAATACAATAAAAACCTACTGTAGGAGACATGGACTTGGCGGAGTGGTCGCAACATCTGCTCCGATTGATGAAGCTGGGCATTTCTGCCTTTGCTGTGGTAAGCCTGTGCAGCAGACTCCCGGCAGAAAGGAAAAGAAGTTCTGTTCGGACAGTTGCAGAAATAAATGGTGGAACAGCCACTTGGATAAGGTGGAACGAAAGGCAAATTATGAGTTTGTCTGCCCTCATTGTAAAAAGCCATTCACAGCTTACGGTAATAAAAACAGAAAGTATTGCAGCCACGAATGTTATATCGCAGACAGATTTGGAGGTGGTAGCAATGACTAAGGAACAGATGGAGAAGGAAACTCTGTATCAAGCTACCATGTCCATAGCCAAGAACCTCTTAAGTAAAGGGGTGATTTCAGAGGAAGAGTACGTTCAAATTGATACAAATTTTCGCAATAAATACGGCATATCTTTGTCTACATTATTTACCGACATCCACTTGATAAAGTACGGGAATTACGGGAATATGTGACACTGACAAGGAGGTTTTATATGGCGAAAATACGCAAGATTGAGTCATTTGTACCAAGACTCACGGAACGAAAAAAAGTTGCTGCCTATGCCCGCGTATCAACAGATTTAGGGCAACAGTTGAATTCCTTATCGGCGCAGGTCAGTTACTATAGTTCCTACATACAAAGAAATCCTGAATGGGAATATGTAGGTGTTTACGCTGACGAAGGTATTACTGGAACAAGCACCAAGCATCGTGATGAGTTCAACAGACTTATGGAAGATTGTGATGCCGGAAAGATTGACATTGTACTGGTTAAGTCCATCAGTCGATTTGCGAGAGATACGATTGATACTCTGAATGCCACAAGGCACCTTAAGGATATTGGAATTGATGTTTACTTCGAAAAAGAGAACATACACTCCATTTCCGATGAAGGAGAGTTACTGCTTACTTTACTTGCTTCTTTTGCACAGGAGGAAAGCCGTAGTATTTCAGAAAATGTTAAATGGGGAATTAGAAAAAAGTTCAAAGAAGGTATTCCAAACGGACATAAGGCTCCTTACGGATATAAGTGGGACGGAGATATGTTCCGCATTATTCCTGAACAAGGGGAAGTCGTAAAGGAGATTTACGCAAGATACCTTGACGGAGAGGCTGCTTACACCATAGCCAAAGATTTAGAAAGCCGGGGTATTGTAGGTCAAAGCGGTGTGCCGATGGACGATTCAACCGTCAAAAATATTCTGTTCAGCTGTTCTTACACGGGAACGATGATTCTGCAAAAGAATTATTTTACGGAAAACCATGTGCGAAAAGCAAATAAGGGTGAGTTGCCACGATATGCAGTGGCAGATATGTTCGAGCCTTTGGTTAGTGAAGAGGATTTTATAAAGGTTCAGGAGATTAAAGAGCAGAGGGCGGCGGCAATGCCAAATAGGAATCCAAAACTTACAGCCTTCTCTGGCAAGATGCGTTGTGGCATTTGTGGATGTTCCATTAGCAGACGCAGTTCCAAATACGGTAAAAAGTGGGTTTGCAATACCAGAGAGCGAAAAGGCAAAGAGATGTGCGATTCAAGACCAATCTTTGAAACCGAACTTATGGATATGACTGTTCAGGCTTTAGGATTGGATAAATTTGATGAGAATGTTGTGAAAACTAAAGTGGAATACATCACAGTTAATTCGGACGCAATTACCTTTGAACTTACAAATAGGAAACAGAAAAGGATAATTCGTAAGTACAAAAAAGGCTACAGCGGGTTTTCAGGCAAAGTAAAGTGTGGAAATTGTGGTGAAACACTCGTAAGTGACACTTGGAACATTGGACCCATCGGGCAGAAGGTAAAGCATAAGGTTTGGATTTGTAATGGTTGTAAAGCACCAAGGTTTATGGATTCGGACTTGAGGAAGGCCGCAAGTGAGGTCTTAGGGAGAGATAACTGCGAAGCTTTATTTGCTGAACACATAAAATACGCTATCAATTACGAACACTGCATTAAGTTCGTTGATAAGAAAGGAAAGGTGACAGAATGGCAAAAAGAGTAACTACAATCCCGGCTACCTTGGGTCGATTCGATTCAAAGCCACTGGAGACTACTAAAAAGCGTAGGGTTGCTGCATATGCTCGTGTTTCTACGGACACGGAAGAACAGGCTACAAGCTATGCTGCACAGGTCGATTATTACACAAAATACATCAAGAACAGAGCTGATTGGGAATTTGCCGGGATGTACACGGATGAAGGCATCACGGCCACAAACACCAAAAAGCGAGAAGGCTTTAATCAGATGGTTGAGGATGCACTTGCCGGAAAGATTGACCTTATTGTTACAAAGTCAGTCAGCCGATTTGCACGTAACACGGTAGATTCCCTTACAACGGTTCGTGTACTTAAGGAAAAGGGAGTGGAGATTTACTTCGAAAAGGAGAACATTTGGACTTTGGATTCCAAGGGTGAGCTACTCATCACAATTATGAGTTCTTTGGCACAGGAAGAATCCAGATCCATTTCTGAGAACACCACATGGGGAAAAAGAAAGCAGTTTGCTGACGGCAAGGCGAGTATTGGATTTAAGAATTTTCTCGGATATGACAGAGGACCAAATGGAGAGTTTATGATAAATGAAGAGCAGGCGGTTACGGTTCGCTACATTTATAAGCGTTTCCTTGAAGGAGTTTCTACCTATAAAATATGTAATGAACTTATGCAAATGGGTATTCCGACTCCTGCCGGGAAGAAGAAATGGTACGCAAGTTCAGTCAATAGTATTCTGAGAAATGAAAAATATAAAGGTGACGCACTATTGCAGAAGTCATTTACCAAGGATTTTTTGCAGCATAAGAGGGTGGAGAATAACGGAGAAGTGCCACAGTATTATGTAGAAGGTCATCACGAGGGGATTGTTACAGCAGAACAGTTCGAGCAGGTTCAAGCTGAAATAGCAAGACGTGAGGGAATGAAAAAATACAGTGGAGTTGGAATTTTTTCTTCTATTATAATGTGTGGAGAATGTGGTTCATGGTATGGTGCCAAAGTTTGGCACTCCAATGATAAGTACCGTAGGGTAATTTACAGATGCAATCACAAATACGGTGATGGGTGCAGGTGCAAGACACCACACATAACCGAAGAGGAAATCAAGGAATTATTCTTAAAGGCGGTAAACGAGTTATTCTCCGGCAAGGCAGAAATCATAACCAACACCAAGGAAATGATGGAGCTGGTCTGTAACACGGATGCCTTGGATAAGGAAATAGCCGATTGCATTGTGGAATTGAATATTATCAGTGAGCAGATGCAGAGTGCCATTTTGGAAAACAGCAGGGTGGCACTAAACCAAGAGGAATACGAAAAAAGGTACGCAGCCCTTACGGAACGCTACAATGCCACCAAAGAAAAGTACGATAAAGCCACGGAGCAGATTGAAGCCAAGAAGGCACAAAGGGAACTCATCAAAGGGTTCATTCGCACCCTTGAGAACACAGGGAATGTTGCCGAGGAGTTTGATGCCGGGATGTGGTGTGGCTTGGTAGACCATGTGATGGTTACGGATAAGGACAACATTGTGTTTACCTTTAAGAATGGACTTGAAGTAAAGACCAGCTGATAAAAAATAGTTTTATATTTCTATATCATAATGTATAATAAGACGTTGAGAGAGAGGTGTTTATCAATGGCAGATAAAATGAAGGAGGCCTTTCGTGAGAAGGTACTCAAAATCATTGATGAGATGAAGAAAGAGTTTGATTTAAAACTTTATACAACGCTTACAATTAAGTCTAATACAAGAGAACTTTGTAAGGCTCATGCCGAGGTTCATGGTATTGATATTAGCGGAAAAATAATGATTAATAGCATATTACAAGATTTTTCAGATGACGTAGTAGAGAAAGTTATCAAATCCTCGGTTTATATGCTTGCACAGGATTACGAGGATAAATGCAGTAAGGTGACAAGTGTTAAGGTGGGTTCTGCCGATTTATCTGCCGGGGAAATAAAGAGTTCTACTATGGCTACATTACCAGCAGAAATAAAGTATCGATTGAATGTAAGCCGTCAAGAATATTTAAAAATAGTTGAAGACTACGATGCAGCTATTAAGCAGATAAACGAAGAGTTAAAGAAATATTAATATCGAAAGGTTCGAAGGGCATCCGAGAGGGTGTCCTTTTTCGTGGTAGAAAAATAACAGCTATTATGATATAATTTATAGTTAGATGAGCAAAGGTAGAGGCTCATGAAAATTGATTAGGTTACAATCGCTGTTAGCGTAAACGAAAAAGCAGATTACATATTGCCAGTATCTGCCCTTTCGTTTGCGCTAATAGCGATTTTGCCGAATTGAACAAAGTCGCGTCCGTGGAGCCATTGGGTATGGAGTTTCAATTCTTGCTTTCCTTGGTAAAGATGAATGTGAATTGAGTTCATACTAGGCGGTTTGTTTAAATTATGGCATAGCAAACAAGCCTCATCGCTGAGACTGGATTTTTGATATTAAAATACATTTTTTAAATTCGTAACCGCATACGTTGTTGTGGTTTGCCAAGATGTCCGCCACAACATTTACAAACAGAAATCTTTATACCATATAGTGTTTCAAGGATTTGAGGTGTTTCCATGTTTTTCAGTATGGATATGTATTTCTTACATCCCAGAAGGTTCCGGCATAAGGTTAAATGTTTGTTTTTACTACGGGTGCAAAGTAAACCGTAATGCCTGATTCTTACAAAACGTTTTGGTGGAACGTGCATAAGAAATCTTCTTACAAACTCTACACCGGATATTGTAAGCTCCTTCCACTTACCTTCTTCGCGATAATCTTTTACATAGTAAGTAACGGTATCTTTATCCATTCGTATGATTCGGTGGTTGCTGATGGCGATACGATGCGTGTATTTCCCCAAATAGTTTATAACGGACTGTGCACCATTAAAGGTTTTCTTGCAATGAGGAATCCATTCTTTATCATAGCAGGTATTCAGAAGTTCTTTGAAAGCATAGTGGTTGCGGTATTTTTCGCTGCTCCCATGAAATTCGAGCTTATTATCTTTATGTAGAGCTTTCAGTTCGTCCATATATTTACTGCGAAACATTTTAGATAGCACTTTTACAGGCAGGAAGAAATCTTTACCTTTATCACGCCACTCGTTCTTTGGTGAAAGACCACCGCCAAGAAGTATGACATGTATGTGAGGGTGGTAGTTCATTTCAGAGCCCCAAGTATGCAGAACACAGATATATCCAACCCTGGCACCAAGGTGTCTGCTATCAGTTGTAAGCTCGTTTATGGTGGCTGATACAGAGTGGTATAACGCATCATATAATACCTGCTGGTTGCTATATATGAGTGGGTTTAATTCCTGTGGAACAGTAAATACCACATGAAAATATGGAGCATCCAGAACATCTTCGCGACGCTTATCCATCCATTTTTCTTTCGGAAGAGCCTGACACATAGGACAGCATCTGTTACGGCAGGAATTATAATGAATCTCCGGCTGACCGCAATCTTCGCATATGCTGACATTGGCGCCGTAAGCTCCGGTTTTACAGTTAATAATGCAATGAGCAACCTTAGCCTGTTGCGACGAA
>JBGVKL010000016.1:0-47448 GCA_045123675.1 Acetatifactor sp.
ATCATACCACTGCTTCACGATGGCCTTATCCGCCAGCCCGTATTCGTCCATAGCGGCAAACACTTCCTGCTCCGTAAAGCCAAAGGCATCAGCATAATCATCGGACTGCACGGTGACAACCACCAGATGATTTAAATCCGAAAAAATTGATTCCTTGGCTACCCTGGTAATGCCTGTCATCAGGGCACGTTCCAGATTTTCGTTGGTCTTGAAGGTGGCATTGAAAAACTGCCGCATAAAGCCTGACAGCTCCGCCCAATATCCCCCTGCAAAGGCCTCATGCATGGGCGTATCATACTCGTCCAGCAGGATAATAACCTTTTTGCCATAATACTGCCGCAGACATAGACACAGCAGATTTATCACGCCTGCTGCAGTAACATTATCCATCTCCTCCAGGATGCGACGCAAAGCCTGGCGATTGTAATCCGAAACCCTGTCACTATCCAGCAAAAAATCAAATTTAGCTACTATCTCGGCAAAAATTCTTTTAATCCACTGCATTGTATCTGCATAATTATCCGCTTTAACCACGGCAAAGCTAATAAATATCACAGGATATGTGCCCTGCAGCCTGCGCATAGCTTCATCCTGCCATACCTTCAGCCCGCCAAACAGCTCAGCACCCCTGCCCTGGTACTCCACAGAAAAAAATGCCCGCATCATGCTAATATTCAGCGTCTTGCCAAAACGCCGCGGCCGCATGACAGCCGTGGTATTGTCCGCACCACGCCACCAATCAGTGATAAAGCCTGTTTTATCAATATAAAAGTAATCGTTCTCCCGAATCTTGACAAAATCCTGCTCTCCAACAGCTATCGCCCTTGCCATTAGCGTCACCCGCCTTCCTGTCAGCCAGATATTCCACACAGCTCCATTATATCACAAAACGCACATCCATATAGAATGTGCGTCC
Organism: Acetatifactor sp.; assembly: GCA_045123675.1. Taxonomy (GTDB): domain Bacteria; phylum Bacillota; class Clostridia; order Lachnospirales; family Lachnospiraceae; genus Acetatifactor. The sequence goes on from JBGVKL010000016.1 coordinate 917, forward strand.
AAAAATCTGAAAACCAAAAAAAATAATAGCAACGGCAACACCAGTCACTGCAACAGGCTCAGCACCCCATTGGGAGTCTGATTGGCCTGGGCCAGCATGGACTGGGAGGCCTGCTGTAGAAGGTTGTATTTTGCCTGCTCCATGGCAACCTTGGCCATATCCGCATCCCTCTGAACTGACTCAGCGGCAGTTGTATTTTCCTGCATGACCACAATATTATCCTTAGTATAATCAAGGCGGCTTGACTGAGCGCCCAAGGTTGTACTCACATCCAGCAAATACTTGATAGCCTGGTCAACATTATCCAAAAACTTATTAGCATTCTCATAACTGCTAACGCAATTGTCAAAATCAGATGTTACCAGCTTATCCGGATAACGCCAAACTTCATTTTTCCACTTTACCCTTTTCTGCGCATCACTAAGATTTTCATAACCTTTTGGCCATTCATCAGGATAATCCTCGTTTTGGGGATCAATATCCCAGCTATCAGAAGTCTTGGGAAACAACATAGCATTCGTCGTATTTTGGAGATAAATCTTCGTATTTTGGCTGCCTTTATCCTCAGTCTGCAAATACATCTTCTGTTCAGGCTTGAATCCTATATCATACTTTATTTCACCCATAATGCCATTCATCAAAACCATACCCGGCCCATCCTTAGTTATAGCCAATTTGCCAGTTGCACTATAATAATTAAGCTTTATATTGTGTTTTGAAGCAATCGTGGTAGATGCATCAGAACCGGATGGTATAACGGCACCGGTCCCCCCGGCAGGTGTAACAGCATTGATCCCATTAAAAATCGCCGCCCCCAAGGATTCCTCCAAGCTTGGCACATTAGATACATTACTGACACCGATGACATAACACATAGGCTTGGGATTACCGGTAGATCCTTCATAAAACTTGGTATCGCTCACCGTAGAATCAAACATAATCGTCACAAACTGATCGCAGCCCTTGCAATCCAGAGAAAAGCCTAAGCCATTTAAGTCCTGAGGAATATTGGTAACAGCTGCACTCAAGTCACTGAGATCAAGCTCTGTAATGTAATTATATGTACCATTAGAACCACTCAAAGTGTAAGATGGCTTACCGGAATAAGGATTGGTCGCAAAAGAATAAGTATTTGCAGGCGGATATTGGCTATTCAGGGCTATCATAGTACCATCAGCAGGGCTGCCGGTTATCTGCTGCAAAGAAACGCCGGAAACATTTGTCGATGTAGCATTTGCAGCACCGGGAGGATTTTGACACCCGGCCACTTCAATCAGCTGACCTGAAACAGAACCTAGATGTAATGAATTATTATTGGAATCTTGAAATACCTCTGCAGGCCCCCCGGCAGCATCATCCCACACCCAGCTTCCCACTGGTGGCAAACTCGTCAGGGCACTGCCTTGAACAGGTGTGGTTGGATCATACACAGGCAAGGATATTTCCACGTAGCTTCCCTCCGGTACATCATAATCCGCTGAGGCCGCCTGCTTGATGACAGGCGTATTATTGACATTCGGCCTATATGGCACATCGGCATCAAACCACTTGGTAACATGATTTACAGTCTTTTGGTCCAGCAAGCGTATACCATTAAATTGGGTATGCGAAATCTCCTCAGACTGATCCAGCAACTGAGAAAGCTCCTTTTGCAGGTTCCTGCGATCAATATCTGTATATGTGGCATCAGTGGCACGCAAGGCAATGGTCTTGACCTGCTTCATAATATTAACTTGTTCATCAACTGCTGCCAAGGCAGTATCAATCAAATCCTGCCCCTTGGCAGAATTTTCCTTGCACTGCCCCAAAGCACGAATCTTGATACGCATCCTCTCTGAAATACTATATCCCGAGGCATCATCCCCGGCTGAATTTAGCCGCATACCGGAAGCCGCCTGCTTAATAACCTTGCCCAGCTTGCCAGTATTGCGGTTTGTCTCATTCAAGGCAGACATCGCCGCCATATTATTAAAAATTACCATTGCATTATCACTCCACACCCATAAGTTGCCACTTTACAACAATGTTATCGAAATAATGATAGTAATTATTAATAACTTTATATGTTACTTCCATGAATATCTTCAACAACTCTATCAATAGCCTTCTTTACCATAAAATAGCTTATGGATTTACTACATTCAAACTCACGCTCCGTGCCATGATGATACGGGCACCCCTCTTTCCAATCCACACGCACATCATTATAACATCCATGACATGCGAGAGGATTCGTAACCCGATACGGCGTATAAAACTCACCCAAAGGCAAAGAAAAACCACTTATTAGTATGACAGGTATACCACAGGCATGTGCCAACCAGGATAAGCCACTCCCCAAGCCTATGAAAAAATCCGCATACGCCAATAAATTGACTCGTTCCATCAACGGCTTCATGCCAGTAAAATCCTCTGCCCCGGAAGGCATTTCTATCAAATGGCCATCTGCTATCACCTTAGCTGCACCATCTATGCAAAGCACTCTATAGCCCAGCTCTTTTAAATACGATACAACTCGTTCCCAACCATCAGGATACAGCCAACGCTTCATGATACCAGAAGCCTGCACAGCAATGCACACATATTTTTCTTTAATGCACCGTTCCGCTGTAGGCGTATAAACAACCCAATCCGCCTTCCTGGGCAGGCCTAAAAGACTTTGTGCTGCCATACCAGGAGTCATCATACGGCTGTCTGCCGGAATTAAATATGGTGGAAATTGAAAAACTGCCAGGCAATACGAGGCATACGCATCTTCAGGAACCTCATCCACCAAATTTATATCAGGAAAATACATTACTAAAATATTTTTAAAATCATCATTAGGAGGAAGCAACGATATTTTACAATGATAGCTCTGCTGCATCACTCTAAGATAGGGAAATAAGGAAATAGAATCCCCCAGAGCTCCGCCTGCCATGAAAATAAAAACTTCCTGCCCATTTAAATCAAGCACATGCTCAAAAACTAACTCACTATCCTTCCAGATTTCAACATGCCAGCAAATATAATATTTTTCTGCTGCCACAAGAGTGCAATCAGATATATCGTCATCAAACGCCACAATACCACTGTTATAATCGGAAATCCGCACATGCCAATCTCCAATAGGAAGCCGTACCCTTGCGCCAGAATTAAAATCTACCTTCAATCCTGGATACTCTGTTTCAAGCTTTACATCTCCTGCTACCTTTTCAAATGACAACAACCTATTAAGTTGCTCTATGCGTAAATCATCTTTGCTAGCCGTGTAATAAAAAATATTCCTTTCCATACTATACCCCATTCTATGCCATTATGCCAGGTATAACGAATGACCATCATGCATTACCATCGCTTTTACTTTTTAATATTACTTCATATAAAATTTCTATATCTCTGCAATATTTCATAGAATCCATTAACGGAGATTTTTGTACCATCTTGCGCAAATTTGCATGTAAATATTGGAGTAAATCCTTATCATTTGCCAAACCTGCTGCCAGCTGAATATATCCTCCGACATTGTCCATCACCAATTCAGACAAACCAATATTCCCCAGAAAACTTACGCCAAAACGAGTCCCATGCCGCTCCCCATGCATACTAACAACAGGAACTCCCATCAGCATAGCCTCAATGGTAGTAAGCCCTCCCACATAAGGAAAGGTATCTAATGCTATATCCACATCATTGTATTCTGACAAATATCCTGCTGAAAAGCCTCTCAGCTCAATTCTCTCCACCGGCAAGTCAAGCTTTTTAAAACGCTCTATTGCCCATACCCGGCCTTCACTGCCATTACCGCCATCAAAAAGCTTGTGCTTTAACAATAATCTGCTATCCGGGCAAAGCTGCAAAATCTCCCCCCATGCCAGCAGCATTTCATCTGTTACCTTGCTAAAATTATTAAAGCAGCCAAAGGTCACATACCCGTTCCTTTCCCATGCCATTTCTTCATTTATGGCAGGCAATTTACCAAACGAGCTGTAGCAAAAATGGGTATGAGGCAGCCTCAACAGCTTCTCTGTAAAAGCAGGATGCGTTTCCTGAGGGCTGCAATACACATCAGACAGAAAACCATCCGTATACATGCCCAAGCTATTGAAATAACCTATGCCGGATAAAATTACCGGGGCAGGCTTATAAGCCAGAACCGGCAGGCGATTACCCTTCGTATGTCCCGACAGGTCAACAAGTATGTCAATTTCATCTGCTGCAATCTGATGAGCCGCTTCCGCGTCATCCATATCAGATATATATCTTGTACAATCCGCCCAGCCCTGCAGCTGCTCTGTAACACAATCTTTCTCTGTGTTCTCCTTGTATAAGAACACCTGAAAGTTATCCCTATCGTGGAACTCCAGCAATGGCCGCAAAAAATACGCCACAGGATGCAGCCGCAAATCTGCTGACAAATATCCAATACGAATTTTGTCATGACCATATCTGCCATTCTCCAACAATGGCAACTTCAAGGGAACAATATCCTGCAAAAGCCCCCTGTAACCGGCATACAAATCCTGCCATTCCGCATCTGACAGCCCACTGCAATAATTAGCCGCAAAAATGGCATTACTGTACTCCTCACGTTTTTTCCTGATATCACGTTCCAACCGGGAAGAATGCAAAAAGGCAGCCACCGCCTGCCTGCATTCTCCCAGCTTAACCAATACCTCTCCCAGCATGCTCCATGCCTCAGCAATTACCTCATTGTCCCCCGCATCAGGCTGAGCCAGCTTCTCTGCCAAAGCCAGCAGTTTCTGTAAAACATGTTTTTCCTGCACAGGACAATTCATGTGGCGCAAAATATACGCCCGTAACAACAAGGGCCGCAGCCAGTCCGGAGCAAGCTTATGCACCTTATCCAGCAATGCCATAGCATCGCCATCATCATGGTTGCGATACAATGCAAAAGCCTGATTATATAAATTAAATGCATCATCTTTTCTGGCAAATATCACATCACTAAGGTGAATAATATCTTCTGTAACAATAATAAACTGGGTTATTTTCTGGCTAATACAACGCCATAGTGCCGCTGCATAAGCAAAAGACTGCCTGCCAAACATGTCACATACCTGCAACACTAAAAACAAATCTCTTTTGAACAAAATGGAAGCTGCTGAATAAAACCCTCCCTGCTGATGCTGTTCAAAATACTCATACTGCCTGGCTGTATTTCCCTGCATAACTTTTTCATTAATCCGTATGCCCTGATATATTTCGCCAAACTGCACAGCCACCAGCTTACATTCTTCATCAGAATATGCCTGCAACATTGTTTGCAAATAATTGCTTTCTAAAATGTCTCCAGCATATAGCAACTGCAAATATTTTCCCTGGCATACCGAAACGATAGTTTTCTCAAGCAAGGAAATATCACTTATAAAATGAACCTGATATGCCCAATAACTTTGGTTGTAAATACTTTCCAGCGTCTTCCTTTGAGCTGCCGAATCCCCATTATGTATAATCAATATATCAACTGCAGGTGCACGCAGCTGCAAATTCAGCCGATTTACTTCATCTGCCAAAGACAAGGCAACTTGCATCAGCTTTGCTGAAAAATCTGCATGACTTAATTCTCCATATCGCAGCTGCACATTGCGCCAATCTCCAGAAAATATAGCCGGTTCCAGTGATAGCTCTGCTCTCCTGGCAGCTAAAAGCCCGCCCTGACCTGACCTGACCTGCTGAAAAATATCCTGCCAATGAAAGGCCTTTTCAGTCATCATTGAATACTTACACACCGTATGCAGCCAGCCGATTACCCCTTTGGCTTGCAGCTGCCCCTCGCTGCGATAAGCCAAATGTGCCAAATGGATATCAGGCAAAGGTGATCCATTATAGAATTTTTCATCTTCACCTTGACCTACCACAACATAATGATTTCCCATGCCTATTTTCAGCTGATAGGTATTGATAATCTCCTTGCTCAAAATCACTTTCCCGGCCACATGACGATTATTGGCAACATATCTGCCCTCAGACACGATTCCTTTTACCAATGACCGCTGCAACGAAAAAGCATCTTCTCTCTCATCGTCAAAAAAATACTCAATATGCAGCCAAGAATGCAAGCTGCACGCATCCAGTGCCCCAATCATCCCACGGCAGTTTTCCACGCTAATATCATTATTGGCAGGCACGATAAACTCATCCGCATCCAGAGGCAATACCCAGTCGGCTCCATCCTTTATACTCTGCCACATCAAACCAGTAGTAACCTCTGACTGGCTGTGATCGGCCTTATTATAGCGGCTTAAAATCAATGGCATCCCTTCAGCCTGCAATTTATTCAAAATAACCCAGGTATTATCCGTACTAAGATGATCTGTAATATACATCACATCAACTAACCTTGATGTGTGACGTACAAAGCTTTCTATAATATCCGCTTCATTTTTTACCATAGAAATACTGGCTATTTTCATAACATGCTCCTCTTATCATCAGCCATCGGAATTTAAACGCCATTCCTGGGCAGCACAAATATGGATACTGCCTTCCGGTGTCAAATATTTTACCAATCTGCCGATATATCCATCAAAATCTTTATATTCCTTGTCTTCTTCCGCCAGCAGAATATAATCATATTTTCCCCACAATGCTTCTTCAATATTATCTTCCATGTCACAACAGTGGCATACATCGAAATTCTTGCCGGCAATAGCCGCTTCCCGGCTATTTTCTGTCACACCGCAAATATCTGCCTTGGGATAATTCCAGCGTAAATAAAACAAGTCCACACCAGCATTGCAGCCTATTACCACAACACGAAAAACAGCCTCTTTTTCCTCATGTATTTCATTGCAAACATCATGAAAATAAATATAATGCTTTGTAACGTGCCACTTTTCACTAAATTTCGCAAAATTACTCCGTATAAGATCTGGGTATTGCTCATGCTTCTCGACAAGCTCCTGCTGAGTGCTGCCATAAATAAAAGAAGCATGTCCATAATGATGTATAAAGGTATCCCTGCATATAAGCAACTTATATCCAGCCAAAGTAATCCGCAGAGAATAATCATCATCTTCATAATTCCCAGGGGAAAACCGTTCATCCAACAAACCTATCTGCTGAAAAACAGCGTTTTTTATTAAAAAACAAAATCCAAGCAGTTTTGCCATTTCCATCCATGCCGCAGGATTGCTATGGTTGTATTTATCAGCAAAAGAGATAAGCTCATCCAAATTTTTATATTCAGCATAAACCTCCTGCCAATTTGTACTCTCTTGTGCCATAGGTCCCACAGCCCCTACAGTCTCAGAACTATACAGGGCAGCTTGCAGATTTTCCAGCCATCGTGGCGTAACTATCGTATCGCTGTTCAGCAGCATAATGTCATTTCCCTGCTCCGCTAAGGCTATGCCCTGGTTACAGCCCGCAGGAAAACCTTTGTTAACTTGATTTTCCAACAGCTTTATATCCTTTTGCTCACGCAGCCACTCAACTGAACCGTCATGGGAAGCATTGTCGATGACAATTATTTCATAGCTGCCACGAGGAGTGTACCTACGAATGCTTTCAATACAATTTTGGGTCAATTCTCTAGTATTATAACTAAGCAAAACTATACTCGTCCTGTTCATATACAGTTACTCCTCCTGCAAGCAATTAAGCACAGCCATGTAATGCTGCTCCAATTCTTTCATATATTTCCTGCTATTCATCACATCCGACCTGACCAGCAGCTGCCGCAAGTTGAGATGCAGATCATTAATAAGCTCCCTATCACCTGCCAAAGCCACGGCCAGCTTAATATAGGCCTGAACATCAGCTGCTGCCAGCCAGGGCAGGCCGGCATTGGCTAAAATACTAAGCCCGAAGCGGGAGCTGCGCCTGTTGCCATACCTGCTGACAACAGGAACCCCCATGTAAAGGGCATCCAAGGTAGTACCTCCCCCCGTGTACGGATATGTATCCAAAGCAATATCAATCTCCAGATACCGCTGCATATAATCCGATGAGGTAGGCTCCAAAAGAAGTCGCCAGCTTTCTATGCCATGCTCCGCAAATCGTTCTGCCATCTCATGCTGCATACTTTCGTCCAAAAATACCTGGCACTTCAGCAGCAATCTTGACTCAGGCACCTGCTGCAAAATCCTGCTCCAGACTGATACCATCTCATCCGTAAGCTTATGATAGCTGTTAAAAGAGCCAAATGTTATATATCCATTCTTTAAGCATGGTGCCCTGTCCACATCAGGCAGGCCCTCCGCCGCCCTGTAACAGAACTGGCTACTTAAAAACAGGGGCTTTTCACAAAGATAGCTGTAATACCCCTCAGCCTCGCCATCCAGATACTTATCTGTCAGCAAATAATCTGTAGCAGCACAGCCGGTTGTTTCCATCCAGCCCAGCCCGGAAATCTGCACCGGTGCTGGTCGCAGGGCAAACACAGGCAGGCCGCTGCCTGTGCTATGTCCTGCCAAATCAACCAAAATATCAATATTATCCTGCCTGATAGCATCTGCTAATTCATCCAATGACAGGGAAGCTGCCAACCGCCAGCCATCCACAACATCCTGTATGCTTCTGGTATATGCATCCTGAACTTCAGACAGGCTATAGCAGGTAACATGAAATAACCCCCTGTTATAACCAAACAGCATATAATAATAAAAGCCGTACATGACATGCTGGCGAAAATCCGGGGAAATATAACCGATGCGTATTTTTTCAGCACTATGCCCTCCTTTGGGGAATGGTCTGCCAATAACTGGGAAAATCTCATTGTAACCTGCCAGGGCCATTTGAAATTCAGCCAGCGGCATATCCAAACCTGCCAGGACCATGAGATATGAACCGTATATTCCGGCACGTTCCCGATAATCTTCTGCCGCATACAACTCTGCTGCCAGCCTGTACCCTTCCGCAGCCTGATGCAGATTACCTGCTACTCTGTTATACATCCCCTGCCGCAGGCGAATGGAACGCTGAAACTCCTGCGTACCTTTATCCTGCAACTCATCCAGCAATATGCAAGCTTTATTGATGGTTATCGCAGCCAGCCTAAAATCATGCCTTGCACTGTACGCTTCTGCCAAATATAACAGAACTTCCAAATCCAGCGAGCCCTTTTCCTTTAACGCCCTTTTATAAAAAGCAATGGCAGCCGCATACTGCTTTTGCCCAAAGCAAACAAAGCCCTGCCTGAGCAAAGACAGCTGGCTGCCAGCCTCATTACCATGTTCAGCTGTACATATAGCACTCTGTGCTTCTGCCACCCCAATCACATCCCAATGCATCTATGTTATCGAAATAATTATAATAACTATTTAATGCTAAATTCTTATTACCATACAAAATATCATTGCTGCAGATCATCCACAGCCGCCTGAAAAACTTTATGACATTCTAGAAGTTCTTTATATGAAATATCCGCACTGAATAATGCTCCATCATGCTGCGAAGCACCTTTAACAAGCTTGTTATAATCTCCATAACGGCATGTTAAAATCTCATGATACATAGCTGGTGCCGGAAGCTCAATGCCTTCAAAGGGCAGATATACAACATCTGAGTAATATTTTCTCAATACATGGCACTGCTTGCCTATGAAACTATCGGTAATCAAATCGACTTGCTTAGAAGCACCAAAATGATTGATACAAAATTTCTCAAATTCAGCAAAACATTCCCGCTTGGGTAATTTCATTAAACGTTTTAAAAGATCAATAGATAATCTGGTCTGCAAGCCCCTTTCCACATCCAGAAGTAATTCTTTCTCATCTACCAAAGTACGCCAAATCTCCATTTGAATTTGAAAAATATGCTCCTGTCTCTTAGTCCCGTCCGGGACATCGTCTAATGGAAAAATATCTACAAAAATCCCTTGGTTAATATCAATATTATCGTATCTTCCAATAGCTGCGGTCTTGCTATTCCTTATTCTCGCAAATGCAGATATGCAATTATCAGTATACATATTTTGAAAAAAATATGGTTCATCTAGTTCATTTTGAACCACCAGCTTAAACTTCTCATAATCAGGCCGCAGCATGACAATATCAATATCATCATCCCAAGGAATAAACCCTTTATGACGGACAGCCCCCAACAATGTACCATAATCAGCAAAATAAGTAATGCCGTACTTACGGCAAATTCTATCTACTTCCCTCAAAAGATACATATCTGCCTGCCAGATTTTTTTCCTATCAGCTGTAACTAAAAAATTACAACGAATTTCATCTTTATATAAGTCTTTAATTTCCCAAATCATAAAAAATTACAACCTCCACAAGTTGATATTTACCAATTCTTATTTTATCCCTTTTATAAAACTTATTAAAATCATTACAATGATGATTCCTATCGGAAAAGCTGCTATTATACTAACGGATTGAAGATTGCTCATTGAACTTTCCGAAAAAATTAATGCTATGGGAAAGAGGATTAAAAGTATGCACCATGTAAATTGCACAATTTTGCCAGGCATTCTATTATCAGATAATTTTGTATAACTATATAATGCACCAATAAAAGCTATAGCATCAAATGAGGTAGCATAAAACAAAATCATATTTAGCAAGATTAACATCATAAACAATGAAGCACCAGCAGGTAGTGTCGACAAAACAGATATAATAACTTCATACATATCGCCACCATTTGAATATTGTGATACAATATCCAGCTTATTGAGTACTTGCAAGCCCATAGAATAATTACCAAAAATTGTGAAGCTCAACATGGTTGAACCTGCACCAAAAAAATATCCTCCCCAGATAACCTGACGAACGGTACGACCTTGAGAAATCCTGCCGATAAAAAACGGAACTGCAACGCACCACACCATCCAATAAGCCCAATAAAAAATAGTCCATTTTTGCGGAAAAGATGTCGTTCTCAGCGGATCTGTGTAGGTAGCCAAAGTAAAAAAATTTTGCAGCATACATCCTAAAGCGTAAAAACCAGTTTCCAATATATATTTTGTTGCCCCACCGAAAAATAGGACATAAAGTATATTGAAAAAAAATAAATATATGCATATATGTGCAAGCTTATCTATGCCTTTGATACCATGAAGCAAAGAGTAAGTATATATAATACATGTGACAAGCAAAATGACTATCGTAATAAATGTTATAGAAAAATTTAGATGAAACAATTTGTTTATTATAGCTGCCATTAACGGAGTAGCCAGGCTAAAGGTTGTTGCTGTACCGGCTAACAAAGCAAAAACTGCCATCAAATCAATACATCTGCCAATATATCCATCTGTATACTTTCCCAAAACAGGCCTGCAAGCTTCTGAAAAACGCTGCCGATCAGATTTTTTTACATGTAACATAAAACCAAATGCCACAGCTAATGTCAAATAAAAGCTCCAAGGAATTAACCCCCAATGAAATAATGGAAAAACACTTGCCCAATCCTGAATTGCACCTAGCCGTTTTACATGTTCATCAGTCGCATATAGGATCCATTCTGAAAATGAATAAAATAATATATCCGCAGCCAGACCGGCAGTGAACATCATAGCCCCCCAGGAACGAAAAGAATGTATAGGTTTCTCATCAGGACTACCAAGAATAATATTGCCATATTTAGCCGAAAAGGATATATAGAAAGAAAACAGAAAAACAGCTAATCCTATTGCCAGGTAATACAAACCAAATGTATCTGTAAAATAAAAGCGAATCTGGGCAATCCACAAATTAGCTCCCTGAGGATCTGTTGTAAAATAAATACACAATAGTATTACCAATATTATAGGAATGATACTAATTAGCCAATCAATTTGGGGTTGCTGCTTTTTCTTAATAAAACTCATGCTTAGTGCTCCTAATTATAATTTTATTATGGGATGAACCGTGTATTTTACCTGCATATACTATTTACAGTCTGCCCGCTACTAAATTATAGTATTTTTTTGCATACAGATATTGTTGAACTGCATAGGGACCAAAATTTACGCCTAGGGAATGCTTATATTCGCACCAATTACTCCAAAGCAATCCACACGCTGCAATATAACAGTATATTTTTATACGTACATTTTCCTTGACATTTCCATTAAAGTAAAAATTAATAATTTCATCAATTTGTTTTTGATTATACATTGAATATATACAAAACATAGCTATATCAATATGTGGATCATGCATACCGGAATATTCCCAGTCTATTAACTTGATTTGTTCAGCGGAATCAGATGATGAAACAAACAAAAAATTATCACATACTGCATCTATATGTGACAATGTTATGTTTTCTACATTGTTCTTTATATAATTCTCCAAATTAAATATATTATTTTTCGTTTGCATGTAATCGCTATATATTGACGGTTTATTTTTACGTAATTTTTCGTAAGCATTGATTTGTTGAAATAAATGAAAGCTATGGTCTACTTTTAAATTCTGATTATGGAAATCATGTAAAAAGGTTATACATCGTTTTACATCCTTGACATCGTGAGGATTGCAATGCCTAGCATTATGATAAAATTTAGTAATTTTATATCCATCCTCAGCATTAATATATACAAGATCATCACATGTATTGCTGTTTTTTATGCACTCATAAACTGCACACTCTTGCTTTCTGTTGATTAAATTATTGGAACCTATACCAGGTATACGAATTATATAATACATGTGATTATATTGAAACGTATACGATATATTTGTCATCCCTTTTTTTGCAGCACGAACATCTAATATATTTTTCTCATTGGTCTTGAGAATAGCCGCAATAGTTTTTTTTAACATTTTACATGAATCCATATATATTCTCCATAAAATTATTAGTAAATCTGTGTCAGCTCTACTTTCAGCTCCTGCCATTTCCCCTTCTATCCCCAGCTGCTAGTGCAAAGCTGTTCCCACAACGCCTGGCATATACTATATGATTGGCAAAACTTCTGCTTATGCCTCGCCCTTATTTTTCACAACTATCTGCCCTGTGAGCAGCAATCAATTCCTTGTAGGGCACATCCGCACTAAACACAGTCCCATTGTGGTCACTGGCAAATTTTACAAATTTATGCCAATCACCATACTCACTATCCAAAATCTCCTGCCAGCATGCTGGCGCCGGAACCTCTATAGTTTCAAAAGGCAGCATTACTACATCCCTATACCAGGCTTTGGGCCTTGCAGCTTCCCGGCCATTCAGCATAAGGGTAAACAAACCAACCTGATCTGAATCAGCAAAATGACGCTCCAAAAACTTTTCCAGTTCCCCCCACTGCCATCTAAAAGGCATCTGGCAAAACTTTTTCAAAACCTGGGCATTAATCCTTGTGGTCAGCCTGCCGTCAAGGTCGCTAAAACACTTATCCGGTGCCATAATCGCATACATTAATTCGAGATAGCACTGCTTCAGCTCCTCACCATTGGCAGCCCCCTCAGGAGCCGCATCCAGCGGCCAGATGTCCAAAAAAATTCCCTGGCAATACCTATATGTAGAAAAATCCTGTACACCACTAGTATTCTTGTTCATCAGTTTTCCAATCATTATAGCAACATTATCCGTATGGGCAGTCTGAAAGAAAAAAGGCTCCTTCAAGCCTTCCTTGGCAATCACCAGCTTGAGCCTCTCATAATCAGGCCGCATCATGACCACATCAATATCGTCATCCCAGGGTATAAACCCCCTGTGGCGAACCGCCCCCAGCAAAGTGCCATAATCCACAAAATAACGCAGGCCGTTCCTGCGGCAAATTCTGTCCAGCACCTCTAGCAATTCCATTTCCACCTGCCAGATCTTCTTCCTGTCCGCTGTAACCAGAAAGCCATCCCGTATTTCATCCCTGTATATATCCTTTATGTATTCCATACGCTATCTCCCTCAGATATTTTCTTATCTGCAAGCAAATTGTCAATAACCATCTTCACTCCAAAGCGCTTACTTCTTATTAAAGGCATACAAAATAGCAGAGTCAGCCCCCAGCCATTGAAACACGGGGCCAAAAACAATCGTCACAATTTTCGTCAAAAAAGGTGCTGCCGCCATAATACCTGCTACCGGCAAAAAAATAGGCCCGATAGCATTAATGCCTTCCAAAAACTGCCTGCCCAGCTCGCTATCCTCACTGACAATAGAAGCTACTGCCCCGCAGGCAGCACACAGCATAATTATATCCACTACAGCCTTGCCAAATAATTCCATTAATCTATCGTCCCTTCATACATCTCCATAGCCCTTTTGCCATATTCCCAGCTATATTTATACCAGATATACAGATAATCTCCCACATGATTATCATTTGCCTCCTGATAGAGAGCCCATAAATACCAATAATACGAAGCAATGGCTATATACGCAACAAAGTGCCGCAATTCTTCAGCCTCCGGCTTGCGTTCCAAATAAACTTCTATGATTTCCAATGCTTCATTATAGCTGTAATCAGCGCAGCAAATAAAAGTCCCCAGGTCTATAGCCGGGTCATCAACGCAGGCATATTCCCAATCAATCAGATACATTTTCCCCTGCCTGTCCAGCAAAAAATTAGGATCATAGCAATCATAGTGGCATAGCACTTTTTCTGCATTGTCCAGCTTTACATAATCATAAATTCTTTGAATAAAATCATGCAATTTCTGAAAGCCTTTTATTCTGTTCACATGAGGTATTTTTTCAATAAAAGCATTGGCTGCCAGCCAGATATCACCTGCACATTCCGACTTGATTTTTGCCTCATGGAGCCTGCGCACCAGCTGCATTGCTTTCTTCACATCATCGCTGTTGTGGTAATCCAGCAGACGGACATCTTCTATATAGTGAGAAATTTTCCAGCCTTCTTCAGCATCCATATAAATAAAAGTATTATCCATGCCCAGCTCGCTGGCCTTCTGCATGGCAAAGGCTTCATTAGCACGATTAATATACTTTTCCGTCCCTTCACCAGGATGCCGATACACATATTTCCGACCAAGACAGGAAAAATAAAAGGAAATATTCGTCATGCCTGACTTGATAGGATAAATCTCCTTGATATCACCCTTGCTGCATTGCAGCACGCTGACAATATTATCCATAATAGCCGAATTTAAATTGTCCAGATAGCTCTCATCAAAGCTGCGCAACTCATCAAGGGAATCAAATTCCTTTACCTGATCCGCAGCATATTTCCTGATATAAAGAGGCAACTCCGCAACATGGGCAGCATATACATCTTCCCATAACTGATTGCGCACATCAGGTATCTGTGTATAATCATGCTGGAAAATCTGCCTGAACTTATCCGAAAAATTCCTGTCAAAATAAACATGCCCCAGCATATACCAGGCATCCCTGCCGCCTATATCAACGCCTATTATCCTGCCGGCATCGTCATGCCGGAGGCAGTATTCATTAGTTTCTCCCTCGGCAAAAACAGCAGCATAATAGCTTTGATAAACATATTCTTCAAATACATTATCTACAAAATAATTATCCGATGAGCAAATATATGTATTTTTTAACAGTGGTAAAACCAACATCAGAGTTGAAGTATTGTTATATCGGTAATAATCAGGATTTACCACAATCTTCACATGAAACTGTTCCTCAAGATAAAAAAACATCTCTTTCTTATAGCCAACCACAACAGTAATATCATCAATCCCGGCAGCCTGCAGCTGGCGTATCTGCCGTTCAATCAAAACTTCCCCCCGGACTTCCAGCAGACCTTTAGGCTTCTCCAAAGAAAGGGGCACAAACCTGCTGCTCATGCCGGCAGCCATAATAATAGCGTTGTCAACCTTGTATGGCCGCAGCTGTTCCCTGATACTTTCATCACCAGGAAAATTTTTCCTACGCTCCAGCAAATTATAAAATTTTTCCTCTGTCATAAATTCACCTAACTACCATTACATCAAACTACCATCTGCACTGATTATCTTACACATCAACTTCATATAACAGATGAACTGCTTCCAATATTCGCTGCACCCGATTATTCCAGGTATGAAAGCGGCTTGCCTTGCCATAGGCATTGACGGCAACTGCCACCCTGCGGCAGTCATCCTGCAAAAGCTCATGGATTACCTGTACCTGCTTTTCCCCCCGTTGCCAGCCATACATAAATAAATCCTGACCATTTATAAAGTTCTCATCCAGATACCTGCTGTACTCCGTCACCAGCACGGCACCATTCAGCATGGCATTAAAGGTTCTGTCATTGGCTCCGTAATTAAACTCCCCTTGGTCCTGAAAAAGTATCTTGGACTGCGCACAGATTTGCAGTGATTCCTCATAGGAAACACCACCATGCAATCTTAACTTGTCCGCAAAAGGGACTGCCTCCCAGCCATCGCCAAAGACATCCACAGCAATATCGTTCTTTACGAGAAGCTCCATGCCTTTGATTCTGCGCCATGTTTTTATATAAAGCAGCAAATCCCAGCAATAGGGCAGCATTTTTCTTAAATATGCCTCACCCTCAAAGCCCTTTTCCTTGAGAATAAACTTCAAAGCAGACAAGACATTTTCAGGATGTGCCTCAAGATAATCAGCAGCATCATCCAAGAGGTAAACTATATACTTATGTGTCTCATTATTTCGCCAAGGACGCTCCATCCCTTCACGGAACAAGCCATACATCCAAGGATTGGCAATATAAACTACATCATACTTTTTATCAACAGCAAAAATATCCTGCTCTCCCTCTGCCGACATACCTGCCAAAGGCAAAAAGAGCACTTTATCCGCCTTAGCCGGATACGCATAGTGGAAATATTCGCAGGCCCCCTTATCAATAACTGTGCAGATATGCCTGCTGCACGGCAGCTCAGGCCCGCTCTGACACTTATTATATGGCATATCCATCAGGATGGATACATGTGGCACATCGTACATTTCATAGGTAAACAATGTGCCACCGCCACATTTCCCCCATGACATACCTCCTCCGCCGTAGCCAATACCCAAAGCAATTTCCTGCCTGTCCATTAAATCAAGCACATCATTGACACTCTCATTATCCATGCAATCGCAGTAAAGAACATCCTTCCCCATATCTTCAAGAGCTTGCCGAACTGCCAGCATAATCGCCTTGATGGCCGTATGCCGCCCATTATTTCCAAAAACTACTATCTTTCTTCCACTCATAGCCAAAATCTCCTACCCCGGGACAGTCATCCCAGATATGCCTGCCAGATTTCCCGATATCCATCCTCCAGCTCACGCATATAGGCAGCCTGATCCATCAGAGGCGAATTTTCCATCATGTTGCGCAATCCCAGATGAAGGGCATCCAAGAGCTCAAAATCACCAGCCAGCAGCTTCGCCTTTTCAATATATTCTGCAACCGAAAACACACATGCTATATCCAGGCCGATATTTTGCAGCAGGCTGATGCCGAAATCGCCACCATGACTGCCATCCCCCAGAGTAATCACAGGCACCCCCATATACAGTGCATCGCAGGTTGTGCCTCCACCAGGATATGGAAAAGTATCCAGAGCAATATCCATATCATAATACTCCGGCAGATAATTAAAGGAAAAGCCTCTCAGCTCAAACCGCTCCTCACTGATTCCCAAAGCTGTCAGCTTGGCAGTGAGCAAAGCTCTGCCATCAGCATCATCAAACAAATCCGCCTTCAGCAGCAGTTTGGACTCAGGCACCTGCTGCAAAATAGCCGCCCAGGTTTCCAGCACCACGTCGTTCAGTTTGCTGGCATTGTTAAAGCTGCCAAAGGTCACATAGCCATTCTTCCGGCAAGGAGCCTGCCTAGGCTCAGGCATATCTTTCATCGGCACATAGCAAAAATGGGAATGCGGCAGCACCAGCAGATTTTCCACAAAATACTTTGCCGTATCTTCATGCACCAGATGGCTATCCGTCAAAAAATAGTCCACCGTCTTTAAGCCGGTGGTAGCAAAATAGCCTATGCCGCATACCTGCACCGGTGCCGGCTTGTAAGCAAGTATTTCCATGCCATTATTCTTGGAATGACCTGCCAGCTCCACCAGTATATCTATCTCCTGCTGACGGATAACCTTTGCCGCCTGCTGCGATGTCAGATGATGGATATTGCACCAGCAATCCGTATTCTGCCTGAGATACTCACTATATTCATCCTCCACAGGTGACATGCTGAAGCAATACACCTCAAAATCATCCCTGCTGTATTTTGTCAGCATAGCCCAAATAAACAACAAAACCACATGATAACGCAGGTCCGGGGACAGATAACCTATACGGATTTTCTTCCGGCTCCTGAAGCGCCTTTTAATCTGCTTCCGATTGTGGTGCAGACGCGATACCGGCTGAAACAGGCTGTCATAGCCAAGATGCCGCAATAAATATTCCTCTTTCGACAAAAATACATAATGGCTGTTGAACAAATAATTGCTATAGTTCTCACGCTTTGTGCTTACTGCCTCATAAGTATCCACCGCTTGCAAATAGCAGGCACAAGCCCTCTGAGGCAGGCCAAAAAACTTGCAGCACTGCCCCAAAAGATTTAAAATCAGTTCCTGCACAGCCGGTACCGCCTTATTCCAAAAATCCACGGCTCCTATCTGCACTGTATCTTTCGGCCAGCTAATCTGGAACTTTTCTTCCAAAACAGTCATAGCCAGAAAATGCTTATTATCACGCCAATACAAACGTGCCAGCAAAAAAGCACAATAGGGATTATCATCATACTGCTTCATATCAGCTACAGATTTCTCCATATTGTCATTGATACCGCTTTCAATAACTAAAACCGCAGCAATTTCCGCCAGTTCCCGTACAAAATCCCCCTTTTCTACGCCCGTCAAACCTGCTACACCATAAATAGCCTGATTAAGTTCACGCCGCAGCTTATCTGCCGCCTCATACTGCCTTGCATCCACCAGGTCGCGCAGCTTTTCCATCTCAGCATACCATTTATCCTTCTTCATGCTACAAAGGCTTTTATTTTCATGCATAAGCTCCATAATCTCCACATACTGCTGATAGTTCCTTGCCTGTTGAACATAACCATTCCTGCCCAGCTGCAGATAATCCTGCCATAGCTGTTCTTTCGTCTGCCGATAACTCTCAGCATCCAAAAAAATCCCCCGCTGATAATATTCTCCTGCCAAGCGCAGCCATTCCAGACGGCTGAGCAGAATGACTTCCGGCTGCTGCCCTTCCTGTGCCCCGTGGCGCCGATAGCAGCTGAGAGGCTCCCGGAACAGCACCAGATCGCCTTTCTCAAGCAGTTCCAGCCACATGGCCACATCAGAAATGGTCTTGTAGCCACGGCAGTCAGCTTCCCAATAATGATGGGCCAGATCCTGGCGGCGAAACAGCACAGCCGAAGGCTCACCGATAAAGTTGGAACAATTTGCCAGCATAAACCTGCCAGCTTCCCTGCCGGTATAGCAACGCCATAAAGCATCATCATTAATCATCATGCATCGTTCATTGGACAGGCTGTGTCCCTTTTCATCTATAAAATCCCTCTGAGAACTAACCAATGTAACTTCAGGGTTATCCCGCAGAACCTGTACCATCACAGCCAGCTTGTCAGGCAGCAATATATCATCATCCATGCACCATTGCAGGTATTCCCCCCGTGCCTTTCGCTCAAAAGGGCGAAAATTATCTGCCTTGCATTTAGCAGTCCTGTTTCTAAAATAATGCACCCTCGGATCTGCCTCATATTTTTTCATCAGCAATGCTGTGTCTTCATTGGTACTATTGTCGTTTACCAGTATTTCCACCTGGGGATAAGTCTGTGCCAGTGCACTGCGTAATGTCTCCTCAAATAAAACCGGCCTATTGTAGGTGGGAATTAGAATACTGACCAAGCCCTTTACACTCATTTTCCATTCTCCTCATCACCAAACCAGCTTGGCCTCTTCTTCCTCAGCTCAGGCCAGTTGCGCCCCCAGGTATTGAAGGATTTTGTATGCTCCCTGGCTATATCCATAAAATATTTCAAGAGATCAAAGTCATAGTTCTGCTTCCACTTTTTATGCCTTTCCATTACATACATAGAAGCATCTGTCAAATCAACCGTACCATCCTCATCCACAATTTCCCTGGATTCCAGCTGAAACTCATATTTTGCCGTCCGTATACACAGCTTATAGGTTTGTCCCGGATAAATAGAATTGCTGATAGTATACTCCCTCTCCCTGCCGCCGAAGACTGCCGGCAGATTGCCTGCCAGATTCGGACCAGGTTCAAAACCATGACAGGCTGACATCACCTGATAAATATCCACTGAGCTCATCAGCTCAGAGACAAATCCCTTAGCCGGAATACCCGCTCCCCGCGCCATATAGGCACCATTAGTCTGATAAGCACTCATCACCCACGGAAAAGTATCATACACAGAACATCCGTGATCGGAATATAGCTGCACTACATACTCATCCTCCTCATAATTCGCCTGCAAATAATCAAACAAATTTTTCAAGCTTCGATCAATATTTTTAACCCCCTGCATATTAGCATGAGCATATAAAGGAGAAAATTTCAGGTGAACACTTGCAACTTTCTGATCTGATCCAAACAGCCTGTCATCAAGGGACAAAAGTGTCTGGCTTGCCAATGGCATCTGTGTCGTATTCATCGGCCAGGGATGAGCATCCATCAGATGCAAAAACAGGAATTGATCGCACTCGCTGAAAGCCTCCAGCTGCTGAATAGCCCGTTCCACACCATTATAAGCCAGCAAGCTATACTGATTGGTCACAAACCTGTCATACCCCCTCACTGCCCCATTGTAAATAGCATCTCCGCCGCCCATAATGTTGACGCAATAATACCCCTGAGCCTTCATCTGCTCTGAGATTGTTTTATATCGCACATCCAGCGGCATACAGATAGTTTCCTTAAAAATCTGCGTGTCATGAGAATACATACCGGTTTCTATATTGGCCAAAGACGGATAAGTATACTCCCCCACAGAAAAGTAGTTATCAAAAATAATCCCTTTGGAAAAAAATTCCACCGTATTAGGCAGCAGCTTGTAATCCAGTTCCCGCATAGCCTTCCAGCTCAGGGCATCCACCAGAATATTCAGTACCACTTTTTTACGCCTTGGACTATGTTCCAGCAATATCGGCCTGCCCAGCACAAAATCAGCCTCTGATGTAATCGTCACAGGCTCCTCAATGCGGTAATAACTGTACTCCAAATGCCCAAGAATAGCTTCATATTCTCTCTCTCTGGTGGCGATGCGAATATTTTGACTTGCCTGCAAGCCCAGTAGCGGTAAAACATATTTTTTGCCGTCAGGATTAAACACCACTTTTTGGGCTACAGTCTTAGAGCGCATAATATCATACACAAATTCAGCCGCATAATCCTCAACAAACTTTGGCTCTCCTGCCTCCCGCAAGAGCAGATTCCCCTTTGCATTAAGAATTTCCTGATTTACAAATGCGCCTACAAAATAAGCATATCCTTCCTCATCCATACTCCAGGGCACATATTCTCCTGCCAATGATGCAATTTGCATGACCAATGACGCACTATCCTTGCTAAAACTGCTTTTTTGATACGCCAAGGGAGCATAGGAACCAATGCCCTCTGCCATGGTAAGATTTTCCAGAATCTGCTGCAAGCAGCCATCATCTATTCTGGCATCAAAGCCAATACCATACAAATGATGGGCATAAGCCTGAAACTTTGCCTTCTCCGCCCAATTCCCCAATCTGTCATAACACTCAATCAGCAGCTGCCAAATAACAAGATTAACCTTGCGCTTATGAAACGCCTGTAATGCCAGCTGCAAGGCAGCCACTGCATCTCCATAATGCAGTGCTGCCCTGGCCCCAAAAATATCCAGATGCTCAGATTCGGGATAAATATTTTTATATTTTTCTAAGAGTGAAAAAAACTCATCATCATACTCATGAGCAGCAGACTTTGCCTGCAATTTGCGAAACAAAACCAGGCCTTCCGACTGCTCCCGGGGCCAGAAAGCCACATCCACACTATGTTTTTCCATGCTATAAATCCAATCTCTCAGCTACCATTACATTTCATCTTTTTAAGAATTTTTCACAGCATGCAGCAGTGCAAAATCCACCATAGTCATTTGGGCAGCAAATTCCAATGCCTGCGCCTTTTCACCGGCAGCCAGGCACGTATAAGCGATATTTTTCAGTACTGCATCATCATGAGCATCCAGCTGCAAAGCGGCTGATAACAGTTCAAAAGCTGACTGATAATCTCCTGCCTGATAGCAGCCGCCAGCAAAGGTATTTAAAAGACGGATTTTATCGCGCAGGGAAACTTCCTTGGCCATAATCTCCGTTACAACCTTGTCAGTATCAAAGGAATCAGCCGCATCTTCCCTGCAAGGCTGCACCACTGCTGCTGGCGACTCCTCCCCGTCATTGCCGTTCTCTGCGCCATCAGCTTTTTCCTCAGCCTCATCAACACTTGAAACATTCGCAAGACATCCCTCTTGCTTAACCTCGTCCATCAATTTGCGCAGTTTGGCCAGGGCATTGGCAGCCTCATCGGTCATCCCCAAATACTTCCTGCAGGCAGGATAGTCCTTGAACAAGGCTTTCTGCATAGCTGCTACATATTTCAAGCCCTTTTCCAGTATGTCCCTATCTTCCTCAGTCATCTGCTCTTTTCCCTTGGCCAGGATGTACTCCCCAAGCTTTAAGGCATCCTCATACCGCTTCTGGGCAATACATAATGCAGATAAAAGAACCTGAGCAGGCATATAATCAGCCTGCCTGCTCAGTGTATTATCCAACCACTTGGCAGCTCTATCATAATCTCCCATGAGGAAATAACATTTCGCCCCCCAATACATCGTCTCCGTATCCATTTGACCAGTACCTGCTATTTCTGCCATTACCTCAAGGGCTGTCGCATAATCCTTGGACTGCATAAGCTGCTGCATTTCTTGCTTTAATCCATTGTTGTCTTTCTGCTTTTTTTCCCATAATTTATTCTGTTTTTTCTGCATTACCTTATTTTTTAATTTTGCCATTGTTATACCTCCATTGCATGTAACATGTCACTATTTCATTATAACATACTGCCCATCCTTAGGCGAAATATGCTTCCTGCTCAAGGTTCTTTGTACAGACCTCCCTTCAAGGCTATCCAAATGAGGTTTCAGATCCAGCATAGGCAAAAATCTGTTGCCCAAAATTACAGGTAAAACATTTTGCCTGTAATTTACGGAACTTTCCTTATGCTCTTCGCCCAAAATGCTATCCTCTATCTGCCTGGAAATAAGCAATCTGCTGATATTCTGTATCCGAGCAGCAGCCAGCACAGCCGCTGCATCATAACGCTCTGACAGAAAATATTTCTCCAATAAATTTTTTTCTGTATTTATCGCAGATGCATAGTACAATAGCAACGCCTTGGGTGCTCTGCCGCTCAGTGATGACAGCACAAATCCTGCATCTTTTTTGCGATCATACAAGCTGCTAAAAATCTGTATAACCTCTATCGTATCACCATCACAAAGGCAATTATATAGCCCGGCCAGCAAATCACCTGTATATTTATGCACCTGTAGCCCCTGAAAGAACAAGTCTGCCGCCTTTGCCTTATCACCTCTCTTGTAAGATATATCCCCCAAAGCATGGTAAACATAAGGCAGCAAACGCAGGCTGCTATCCGTCAGCAGCTGCCCCTGAGCCAGTTTGGCCTCAAATTCCTGACGCATAGCCAGCCCTCTGCGTAGATACTTTTCAGCAGCCAAATAATCCTTTGCCTGCCACAGCACATATCCCTTTTCCATGATAAAACATGCCTCTTCCGGATGATGCGCTATCGCCTCATCAAGCAGATCCAGCTGCTCCTGGCGACTTTTTCCCAGTTTCTGCATGGCTGAAAAGATAACATCATACAAGTGCCCTTCCATGCCTATGACCCTAATCTTGGCAGCCAGCCCCTGCCGAGCATACTGTATCGCCTTCTCATACTCCCCCAGGCTATTATATGCATCCATAAAGTATATAGACAAATTATCCTTTTCCTGCTTGGTTTTTGCCGCTTTTGCCCTTTCCTTGAGCAAAATCAGGTTCCGTGCTGCCTTCTGCTGGAAATTACTGGCAGAGTATCCCGTATGAAAAATCTGCCAATCATTATTAACCAACATTCTAAGATTGCCACGGCTGTTGCCCAGCTGCTCATGAACCGCCCCCCGGTAACGGATGCTGTCCAAACGGCGAAATACCCTTGCCTGAAGCATGGTATCAATAATTTTATTATTCCTGTCCTTATCAATATTAATCAGACGGCACCATACCAGCCCTGCCAGCTTATCCTTGTTATAGCCTTCAATATCGCTACGCAGCCTCTGCAAGGTAGCCTCCGTAAAATACTCATCAGCATCAAGAAATAAAATCCAATCCCCTGCCGCCTGCTCAATGGCATAATTTTTCGCAGCCGCAAAATCATTGCACCAAGCAAAGTGATACACCTTGGCGCCAGCTGCCTCTGCCAATTCAACAGTATCATCAGTAGACCCTGTATCCACCACAATCATTTCATCTGCCACCCGGGACATACAGGACAGCCATTGCGGCAGATTGGCTGCTTCATTTTTCACGATCACACATGCCGATAACTTCATGCCTCATACTCCCATCTTTTCTCTGCACCATTGCTCATAGCTGGCAAATTCACCATCTCTTACCTCGTTATCATCTACACGAAGCAGGCAGGAAGAAGCCCTTTCATAATCTCCCTGCCAGAAAAACAGCTTGCCACAGGTAAACCAGAACTGAGCATCCGCCGCCGGGGAGTCAGCAGCTATCCCCTCCAGCAGCTCCAATGCCAGCTCATATTTTTCATAGTCTATCAGCTGCCTGGCAACCTGCACTCTATCACCTTCGTCAAACATCTCTGCCAGCTTGATGTAAGGCTCCGCCAAATCATCATTTCCCCAGCGCAAAACTGCCGGAAGCATACTAGCATAATCACTAACAGAAAACTCACCTGCTAAATGCTTCCTGCCAAAAAATACATAAACAATATTTTTTAAAGGCAATGGCAAAAGCCCCAGCTGCTCACGCAGCATAGCCGAGGAAAAATCCTGCTGCCTATTTAAAATTGCCACAAACAGATGCTGGATGTCCATAACCAGATCCTTCAGGAGCTGCTCCGAAGTATTAGCTTCTGCATACATTAGGCCCATGCAGGCCTCAGAAGCTATCTCATAGCCATTTAAATACAACAGCTTTATCAGCTGCGCCCATTCCGCACCATCTGTATACATTGTCTTTAAGTAATTATCAATATCAGACATCTGCAAACTACCAAAGGTATCAACGTAGCCCAGCAATGCCCGTTCGTACCACTTATTTCTTGCCAGCACCGCCTCATAGTGTACTCTCGCCCCCAAAATATCTCCCTGTTGATGGTAACAATCCGCCAACGCACTCTGAAATTGATTGATAAGCTGAGAAAAATGTGTAGCAAAAACACTGCCAGACTGTACATCATTTAATGAGATAGCTGCCTGAAGATAATGTCCCCCCTGCTTCCAGTCACGCTGCTGCCACAAAAAATAGCCCTTATAACCATAAAAGTCAGGCAGTTCACCTGCTACCTTCAAAGCCTCCTCCACTACAGCCATCTTGTCCTCAAAGCCATAGCCCATGATGTCCATAGCCTCCAAAGCAAGCCAATAAACATCGCCCTGCTGACCTTTGGCCTGGTAGCCTGCCTGAGTAGCTCTCAAAGCATAATTAAGTGCTTTTTCATATTCGCCAAGGCCAAAATAACACTCTGCCATATGGCCAAAATACAACTCAGCATTTGCCCCTTGCTCAACTTCCCGTAGCATCATCCTCAAATCTCTTGCCAGCTTGCCTGAAATAATATGCATCGAATACCCTGTATGCTCTACAGACATCATCCTGCCACCATGCATGCAAACTAGCTCCCTTTCCCGATTTGCCAAATCAACTATCTGTTCATGAATCCTGCCATAATATCCCAGACCGGCATGATTCTTGAACAATCTCACCACTCGATTGATATTCAGCAAAGCGCCGTTATTATCCACATCGATATTATATAGCGGCACCTCAACAGACTCCAGCTCACTATGAGCAAGCACCAAATCTGCCAATGCCCCAGGGATACTAGCCGGATATGTGAAAAGCTCATCCGCATCCGTAAATACAATCCAATCACCTTGTGCCTTTTCCAGCGCAAAGTTTTTGGCTGCCGCAAAGTCATCCTGCCAAACATATTTATAATACCTGATATTGTGCTGCTTCAATATATCCAACGTAGCATCCGATGAACCTGTATCTACCACAATCAGCTCACTGGCAAAAGCCTTTACATTAGCCAGCCATTTACCGATATTAGCAGCCTCATTCTTCACAATAACACAAGCACTTATACTGTATTCTTGAACCTTTTCCGCTTTTTTCCTGAACAAGCTCCGCCTTTCATGCAGTAATTTTTCGACAGCTTCTTTTTCTCTAAGAAGCTGGCAGGGCTCCATGCCGTCATAGTCATCCAGCAGGCAAATTGCCCTGCTAGCCGCCTCCACTGCCTCCTCATACCGTCTCCATTGAAAAAGGCTCTCGCTGTATTCTGCCCAAAAATCCGGCAAATCCGGAAACTGCTCCACCGCCAGCTGGCAAAGGCGAAGCCTGCTCTCATGGCTATCCCAATCCTCACGTCCGGCATAATAATTCAGCAAAACCGTATGGCAACGGCTATCGTAATTGCCCCCCCTTTTCCCATGCTGCACCTCCAGCCAGCCATAGCGCAAAAAATTCTCCGTATCCCCAAGGCCTTTATAACAATCACAAAAATACCTGGCCAGCTCCACTTCAGGCTTCCCCATAGCCACCATCTTCTGCAACAAAGGCAGATTGCGTTCCGCTTTTTCTCTAGACAGGCTTCTTCTATAGCCCGTATGATAGATTTGCAGCAAATCACTGCTGACACGCTGAAAGCTCAGCGTGCCTCCGTTACTCAGCTGAGGTGCCTCATGAATAATCCCTTCATAATGAAGCCCCTTCCAATTGCGTAGCAGTCTTGCCTGATAAAAATGATCCTGCACCTCTCCCGTATCAGCATCAAAATTCACCATATCCACCAACATGCCATCCGCCTCAGGGGAAGCCATTTCTAATACTCGCCGCAAGTTGCCAGCCGTGGCCGCTGAAAAATATTCATCAGCATCCAAAAAAATCAGCCAATCCCCGGTAGCTTTTGCCAAAGCAAAATTTCTGGCCGCTGCAAAATCATCCTGCCACTGATAGGCAAATACATTTCCTCCCAAACTACGCACCACATCTACAGTGCCATCCTCAGAGCCGGTATCTATCACAATCAATTCATCATACTGATTTTTCAGGCTTTCAATAGAGCGCCTGATATTTTCCTGTTCATTTTTTACAATATAGCATGCCGATATTTTCATTGTTGCCAGCCTTTCAAAAACTACACTCACGTTTTATATATCGAAAAAACAGCACACTGCATTAAGCAATATATGGCAAAAAAAAGAACTGCCTTCCCCGCAATAGGGAAAGCAGTTCCACAAAAGATCAAATTAACCAGATATTCAAGCCACCTGCATGCGCAATAGCTTACTGGAGCAAGCTGAGTGCATTGGAGCTGCTCTGGTTAGCCTGAGCCAGCATGGACTGAGCTGCCTGCATCAGAACGTTGTTCTTGGTATACTCAGTCATTTCCTTAGCCATATCAGCATCGCGGATAGTGGACTCAGCAGCAGTTACATTCTCGCTGGCAGTCGTCAAGTTGGACTGAGTGTACTCCAGACGGGACTCAATAGCACCGATAGTGGTCTGCTGATCAAGAGCCTTCTGAATAGCGGAATCAAGCACGTTGATAGCTGCATTGGCATTCTCCTGGTTGCCGATGGACAGGGTGCTACCATCCTTACCCTGCAAGCCAAGTGCAATAGCCTTCATATCACTCAGGCCTACATTGATAGACTGACCAGCTTTGGTACCAATCTGCATCACGATGGAATTGTCCTTGGAAGCGTTTTCAGCACGAATGGACTCATCAAAAGCATCCAGAGCTGCGTTGGCAGACTTGTTTACATTGCCCTTGTTATCGGTAATGTACATGGTAAAGCCAGCAATCTGCCCCGCAATGCCGCCAGAAACGGAAGCGATGGTGACCGCACTTGCATTAGAAGCAGTAGCTACAGTATTATTGGAAGCATCCATACCGATGTGAGTTCCTATGCTCTGAATGGTAATAGCACCACTGGTCAACGAGGTAATTATATCAACCAATTTATTAGTCGAACCAACTGTTGTGCTGGAAGTATAAGTCTTGCCATCCTTTACATAAGAAATGGTTACAGTATCAGTGCTGTGGATATTCAGGCTGTCACCATTACGGGCCTTCAAATCAGTCAAACCCGTAGTGGCAGCAGTATCAGTGCTCAGCGCCTGGTTGGTCATAGCAGTAGTGGTCTGGGTTACCTGCTTATTCTTGGAACCATCTACCAGATACTGGCCATTGAAGGTTACATTTGCATTATCGTTGATCTGGTCGATGGACTGATCCATTTCCTTCTGGATAGTCGCACGGTCAGCATCAGTGTTTGTATCGTTCGCTGCGTTTACTGCCTTCTCCTTCAGAGTCTTCAAGATCTCTACAGTAGAGCTTACAGCACCCTCAGCAACCTTCATCATAGAACCGCCATTCTGAGCGTTGCTGTTTGCCTGGTCCAAAGAACGAATCTGAACACGCATACGCTCAGAAATAGCGTAGCCAGAAGCATCATCAGCAGCGCTGTTGATCTTCATACCAGAAGAAACCTTCTGCAAGCTCTTGGAGAGTGCATTAGTGTTCTTGTTCAAAGTGTTCAAAGTGGACAGAGCGGACATGTTGTTCTTTACTACCATTGCCATGATAATTTCCTCCTTGGTTGTCAACAAGGTTTTCGGCGTCCCTGCCGTTACCTATAAAATTTTCTTGCAAATATGGATAATGCATGGTTGCTAGCCACCAAAAATCATCCTTTGCCGTTGTCATTAATATTATCGTAACATTTTTTCAGCTACTTAAATCACCTCAAAAATTTTTTACAGCAAATCGTATGCGTAAATTATACGACATTTTTCGTCAACCATATCAATCAAGTAGGCATTTACATTCTCCTTGGTAGTAATCAGACCATCTGCCATAGGCGGTACATCCTTAGCGACTACTGCCCCTGCTCCGATAATGGCTCCATTGCCAATCCTGATGCCTCACAACAGCGTCACATCAGCACCAATCCACACATACCAATTCATTCCCCTCATCCAAGCACACTTTATGGGCTGAATGAAGATTATCCTGAGCTTCCACATAAAAAATCATGATATGTCTCCCATATTAATCTTGTGATAGTGCCAACAACGATTTCACCTGATGCTTATGAACAGTCGCTATATCTACCATAACAGATAAATACTCATCTGTTATCTCATTTTGATGGCACAGCTGCCATATAGATTCCAATGCCGCATCCACATCCAAGCAAAAATCCACTCGTTGCAGCAAATATACCAGCTTCCTGCGTACCTCGGCTGTATAAAAACTCTGTAACCATGCAACGCCTTGATTAAACAAAAATAATTCTACCACAAAAAATGAGTCTGCCCCCGCTTCTGTAAAACTCAATTGCCGGCCATCCCCAAAATTATTTTCAAAAGCGATACCAGCCACCTCATATCGTTCCATGCTGGCAGGAAAAACAGCCCGCAGAAGGCCGCAAAACACCAAATGGGTCCCCATAGCCTTCAATAATGCCGCATCCATATTGGTCTGTGCCAGCAGCCCATTATCTATAATATAATCATACACCATTATCTTATCAGAGCACGGAGCCTGCACAAAACCTGCAAAATCCATATCCATCAGGCAATCAATCTGTATATCGGCACATCTGTCCTTCAGCAGTTCAATTAAAAAATCATCCTGCCAACTGATTAGCACTCTCGCTCCCGGTGCCAGCTTAATGCCATATACAAGATAATAACTTTTCTGATCCCCAATACTCATTTTATTGACATCTTCCACAATAATCTTCATAGCGGTTCTCCTTCACCACTGATAGTGTTTCTTGAATATTTCCATGTTAGCAAAATAACTATTATCCAGACTCACAACACCGCAATCATGTACCAGCCATGGGATCTCCTGACCAGCCACCACAACCTCATAACCATGCTCAACAAACTCCTGGCTCTGAGATATATCGTAAAAATGCCAATCCGTAAACAAATCACTTCGCCACGGCAAATCATACTGAGTTGCCATAAACAAGCCATCAATTGCAGCAACGCGCCTGAATCGACCAAAAAAATCGCCAAACGATTCCAACTGTATCGCTTCAGTATATCTCTTGCTGTACACCTTACCGCACATGCTATTGCTTTCCCACCAGATAGGACGATCTGCATTCAGTGTTGCTGCACCAGCTACCCCTATCATGCCAATCCGGGGATTATGACGAAACAGCATTAACAGCTCATGCAATATATTTTTATTGACCACGAATACATCCTGGTGCAAGTATATTTTATATTTGGCATCCGATGCCTCCATGGCCGCCTGATAGCCTGCTGTCATAGATTTCGCATCACGAACAGCTACAATTTCCCCACACATTCCCTGAGGAAAATTCAAGTGCTGTAAATAAAGCTGACACTCATCATAAAAAAAGTCATCATTTACACAGCTAATAAAACAAAACTTACTATCATCCAATTTTTTCATACAACACCAACGGCTTTCCTAATACTCTCTATCATACATGTGAGTTTTGCTTCGGTCAGGCCTGGATAAACGCCAACCCAGAAGGTATCCTTCATGAGCCTATCCGTATATTCCAAACTCCCCACTACGCGATACCCATCTCCTGTCCTGCGCAGCTCATCAAAGCAAGGATGCTTAATAAGATTACCGGCAAAAAGCATCCTTGTCTGTATACCATGCTCCTCAAGATAGCGTACTACCCTCTCACGCTACACACCTTCACGGCAGGTAAGCAAAAAACCAAACCAGCTTGGCTTACTTCCCGAGCATGACTCCGGCAAAATAAGCTTGTCCTGCACCTCCTGCAAACCGGATAGCAGCATCTCAAAATTATGCCGCCTGCGTTCCACAAATCCAGGAAGCATCACAATTATCCTCAATCAGCCAAAGCTTGTATTTATCACAAAAAGCCTTTACGACCTGCAAATCAAAAGGATTACCCAAGGTATGTGCAATCATCACCGCCTTGGTCTTAGCGGAAACTGCCTCTTCCAGCCTGCTGACATCAATATTGTACTGGGGTATAGTCACATCCAGAAAAACAGGCACCGCCCCATAATTTATAATAGGTGACACAGTGGTAGGGAAGCCTGCCGCTACCGTAATAACCTCATCCCCCCGCTTGATCCTGCGCTCGCCCAAAAGTGGCGAGGTCAAAGTCATAAACGCCAGCTGATTGGCAGATGAGCCGGATTTGACCACCGAAACATATTTGACACCCAGATATTCAGCCAGACCTTTTTCAAAAGCCTGCACATATCTGCCGGAGGTAAGCCAAAATTCCAGGGCACTATCCACTAGATTGCACATTTCCTCATGGTCATACACTCTAGAGGCATAAGGAATACGCTCTCCTTCTATGTAGGGCCGCTCCTGATTGTGATATGTATCACAATATTCATTGACCAGTTCCAATATCTTATCATACATTTGCTGCTTGTTCAACAAAATCAGCTCGTAAATTGCAAGTTGAAATTGAACATCTTTCTAATCAAGAAATATTATCAATAGCGTAGACTTCATCAAGGAATGCTTCAAACAACTCTGCTGGACTATGATAGTCCAAAATACGACGTGGACGCTGATTAAGTGTATCTACCATATCAAGGATATCATTATCCGTATACTGCTCTATAGAAGTCTTTTTAGGTATGAACTCTCTCAGTAGGCCATTGTGGCGTTCATTCTGAGGGCGTTCCCATGAACTGTATGGATGTGCAAAATACACCTTGGTTCCCAGGCTTTCAAGCTTGGAGAATGTTGTAAATTCTGGTCCATTATCCGCAGTCATGGTTTTGAATACTGTGCTGAAATGTTTAGAGCCATACTGCTCCTCTAATTGCGATATTGCCACTTATACCCCGTCTGTTGTACGTCCTGGAATGCGGATGGTAATATAATTGCGTGTTACCTTCTCAGCCGCAGTGAAAACGACAGCTTCATGACCATTACGGTGCCCTACGACTGTGTCAACTTCCCAATGACCTATTTCTGTGCCAGCGTTGACTATGTCAGGCCGTTTATCAATACTACGCCCCTTCATACGCTTATTCTTACGGTTCCATTTGCGATGTGGCTTACGCTTAAGAGCCTGCGGTACATCGAAAATGTATAGGGGCAGCTTTCCGGCCCAAAGCATATTATAAAGTGTCTTGGTACAAGGTATTTGTTTTGCATTGAACAGATTGTAACGTCTGGCATACCCTACGCAGGCATCTATCGACCAACGCTTCTCACGTACTTGTGTTACCATCCATTGGATGAATGGTTCGCAATCGTCACAGTAAATTTTCAGAGGTTTCCTAGAGTGTTTCCGGTGTTCTTCATAAGCTTTCTGCCCACGCTTGGCTGTATACTGTGGCCTATGCCCACGATTGCTTTTAGGATGTGGCGTTCCCCGTCGAATTTCATTGTATATGGTCGTGTGCGCACAGCCTACGATAGCTGCAATATCACGCAGGGAATGTCCCTGCTGGTGAAGTGCCTGAATTATCCCCCTTTCATCCAAAGTTAAGTGCTTTCCTGGTTTACGTGAAGTCTCAATTGTGTTAGAATGTAGTTGTTCCATAGTGATTACTCCTTTGTTGATGATTTCTCTCAAAAACATTTTAACACAGGTAGTCACTATGGATTTTTATTTTTGATTAACTGTTCAAGTTCATTATACAACCAACCGTCAAATTTAATTCATCCACTTGAAAATACTCCGCTAAAAATATTATATGTCATCAACTATAAATTGATTTTGTAAAAATCATGCACCACAGCTCTTGCTCCGAAACCTTCTTTTTGTGCTGCTAGGCCTTCATTTAAATAACGCCCTTCTTGCTCACAGGATATGCCAAAATCAAACCAGGTTTTATCTTTGTAAACATCTGTAATCAGCCAATCCAACAAGCAGTCCAATGCTCCGGTTTTCCGTCCTGTGTCCGAATTAGCCAAATACTGTGTATGTACCACGCCAGCCTGCAAAAAGAGCACCGTACCAGCTTCGATTTGTCCGTTCTTTTCAGCTGTGTATAATTTAATGTTATTTGGAAATTTATCTGCTAACATTCTTAATTCATCAGCACTATGTACAGGATGTGTGCCATGATATTTTATTAAGATTTTGTCTAGCAAACTTATGTACCCCCCCCCATATTTCTACTTTCCTGCAATGTATATTGATACCCATAACCTTTCTTGATAGCTCGCTTACGCTGCTCTTGGTATCCTAATCTATCTGGCAGATAAATAGAAAATGACACATCTCTCCTATATAATTCTGCATTATTACGAAACAATGCATACAGGGCTTCATCAGACGGATACTTATTGTATATAGCTGGCATACATTTATAAATAAATATTCTAACACCAGCATTTTTCAAAAATTGTTTTACATTAGCAAAAATATCCAGCATCTTTGCTGCTGTCATTTTGCTATCACAAACAACCCCTCCAAAGGTCAATCCCCCATGAGATATAACCGTATCACCATTTATACTAGCCGGCAGTAATGCCATAATATTTCCTTTGTCGTTATAAATAATCAGCGAAAAGTCATGAAATCTGTCATTATGATATTCTATATAGTCACGATAAAAGAAAAAATGTCCATTCTTAGCCTCACTATTAAATTCATCCCATTCCATTTTTTTGACATCTTCATATATATGTATCATCATAATAATCACCATTTAATCATATTCTGCTTTTTTATTTTCATAAAATATTCAATCCCATCTGGAACATCATATTTTCCTTTTATTTCATTCTCTGAAATTATCTTAAAGCCAACTTTCTTATATATTTTCATTGCTGGCAAATTTTCTTTATAGCACCTTAAAGTTATATTTTCAAGATCTAATACTTCAAATCCAATATGCAACATCCCGTAACAGGCATTCAAGCCTACCTTTTTTCCATGTGCCATTGCATCACCTACCAGGAACCGGCCAAATTCCGCCTGTTTGCCATTAATACCATACAAAAACACACTACCTACAATTCTATTGAGCTCATTACATTCTTTTATACAAAATCCCAATTCGTCTTTTCTTTTCAAATAGTCATCATACCATTGTCTTTGCTCATAACTAGTTATATGACCTATTTGACGTAAATATATATTATTCTTTTTTTCATTTCTCCATTTTCTCAAATACTCAATATCAATTTTTTTTATAGGTTGTAATTTTATATTCTCATACTGGTAATTAATATTGTGATTCATTGTATATTCTCCATAATAAAATAATAATTCGTGTATTTGTCCCAATTTATCAATAACCACTAAAATTATAGCTTTACACAGCTCTTTTACACAAAAATTATAGTAATTGAACAGAAACCATTTTTTCAACTTCTTCAAAAAAAGTATGTACATCAAAATGAGTTTTCATAAATTCCTGAGAACGTTTTACAATATTAAGACGTGCCTTCTCGTCTTTTAGCAAATACTCACATATTTTTCTCGCTTCGTATTCATCATTATATATAGGGAACAAATCTTTAGGGAAAACTCTATTAAAATCCTCATGAAAATCCGAGACAAGACAAGCATTACTATTCAATATATCTAACACTCTCCACGGAAAAGCTGCCTTAGCCTGTAAATGACCAATTGATATTCCTATCTTTGCAGAATTATATACACGCTCATTATCTTCTAAACTATATATCTTTTTATCTGAAAAACATAATGAAAGCCTTGACCTATAAAAATACTCGCTTATCCAATTTGAAGTTCCATATAATTTCAAACCCAATTCGGAAATTGCATCTAAAACATTGATTCTCTTTTCCGTGCTCAACGCCATCAAAAAATACTTTATATCAAAATATTTAAAAACTTTATCAGAAGTAATGACTCCTGCCTGAACAAAATCATCCAAGGTCGCAAAAGGATATTCTTTTAGACAATCTAGTGCTCTCTGAAATTCTTCCTTTTCATCCAAAGAGGGTTTTTCTTGCAAGAATTGCGTAAGATAATTTGGTCCAGAAGAAACAAATTTGCTTCCGATAAAAACAATATTATTTTCCTTAACTTCTTTTTTTGCCCTAACTCCAGAAAAATAGGCAATACTTTTAATTCTTTGAGGACTTACATGATACTCCTTTCCTAAAATATTTTTAGACTCATTATCAGCAATGTAAAAATATGCATTAGGATGTCTTTTTATTGCTGATTTATTAGCAGTATATATTACACTATCAACATAATATATCAAAATAGGACAATCTACTATATCCCTTATCTCATAAAAAGAATTATTAAACAATATACACAGATCAGGATTGAATTCCTCAATTTTTTTTATTAAATTTTCTGGAGGCTTACCAAAATCTATATCCCCAAACATACCATGCATAAATAAAAATACATCATTTTTCTTTTTTAACTGGGATACAACATACTCATAAAAAGCTGGTAATACTCTCTCGCCATTTTCATTCAATGTTCCGGCAAACATTGCTATTAATATTTTAGACATTCTTTTCTCCGTAAATATTCAGCATTGATTTTAGACAAGAAATTTTTTCTTTAGCTATATTCCCTTCTATAAAACAATTTAATAACAATCTTTTAAGATTATCATAGGTAGTATATCTGTCATCTGAACGCTTACATGCCTTATACAATTCCTCCGCATATTTTATACTAAATATCTCAGATAACTCCTTTACTTCACCCTTTTCAAGCATCGTTAAAACTTCGTTAAATTTATCACAATCTTTCCCCCCTCTACAGTATGCAACCTTGTCATATTCACTTTTTAGCTTATTATAATTATAAACCAACTTCCTATTATTATCTTCTAATCTGCTATTTTTTTCTAACAAATGATTATATCCTTCTATTATGTAATCTCTTTCCTGTTGCTTGGTAAATACACCTTTGTTTTCATGGTATTTAACTGATACTGCATTCAAAAACTCTGGTTGTATGCAACCTTCTTTTTTTAGAATCTCACCATAATATTTTGTATCATCAACTTCTGGTATA
Organism: Acetatifactor sp.; assembly: GCA_045123675.1. Lineage (GTDB taxonomy): Bacteria > Bacillota > Clostridia > Lachnospirales > Lachnospiraceae > Acetatifactor. The sequence goes on from JBGVKL010000016.1 coordinate 37,059, forward strand.
AATCCTTGTGCAACAAAATTGTATTGCAACGCACAGGATGATATCCCACAATCACAACCAACTGGTAATAATGATACATCCGATTTGATATTTTCAAAAAAATTTCTATTAGCTGGCACATTATGACATTTAACCATATAACCAGATCGCATATCTACACCAAATCCATAGACACCTGCATAGCAGAACACCTTTTTAGGGTCAACTTCCAACATTTTTATACAAACTTTAAATATCTCACTTTGAAACAAATCATCTATCTTCTTTACAAATTTTTCATCACATACTGGCTCAGTAGTATAAATACCACCTCTACCAATATCATCTTTACCATCATATACAATACACGGAGAACATTGTGGCAATGCGTGTATTTTTTCGAGACAAACCTGTCTAATTTCGTCCAAATATGGCATATATGCTTTACATATTACCAAGAAAGGATAACTTGATGCACCGCTTGCAATAACTTTGCACATATTTTCAAAATACACATCTACTAGATTTTTATTTTTCAACTCTTTCCAATGCAAAGATCCTTTAACCAAAAGATGTTTTAATATGCTTTTATCTTTAACATCCAGCAGCTCATTTATCCTATCTGTTAATGTTAAATTAGTAACAACTTCCACCCAATGTCCATATGACAGCAGCCCCTTTATAAACGGCACTACTTCCTTCGGTAGCAATGTCTCCCCTCTACCAATTACCGTAATATTAGCTATACCGATCCTTTTAGGATCAAAACTTTTTATCATATGTTCTAATGGATACATAAAAGATGCCTTCTCTATATGTGACTCATCCAAACATTGTGAAACATAACAATATTCACATCTCAAATTGCATGAGCTGCCAGGAACATAAACTGTAATTGTTTTCTTAACTTCATTATCCATTTTTTCACCCATATTCTTTATTTTATAAATCGACTACTGATCTATATCTTTGATAAAATTTAAAAATTCATCATAGTCTCTTATGTAATCTGCTTCATCATATAATTCTGATGCAAAGACTACCAAAACAGCATCAGATGAAAAATCATACATTTCACGCCACATATTATTAGCAACATACACCCCTTCATATGGTCGCTCCAACAATACTACTTTTTTTTCTTTACCATCATCTAAAAGCACTTTACAACTTCCATGTATACATACCAAAATTTGTTTTAAACATTTATGTGCATGTTTTCCCCGTACAACTCCTTGTGCAGTATCATACATATAGTAAACTCTCTTTATTTTAAACGGTATATCTACAAATTCTTCTAAAGCTATTAACTGTCCTCTTTCATCACCATGTGGCTGAAATACATATTTTACTACCTGCATTATACTACCTCGTCTTCACATTTCCCTGTAATCTTTGGCCTATTTTCAAAAGCTTACAAGGTAACATTCTTTTCATTTCCATATCCATGAATTCATATATTCTCACAGCAGTATCCTGAGTTTTTATAAGCACAGAACCATCCTCATACATATTAACAACAGCACCATGAATTCCCATAGAAACAGCGATTTCAGGTTCCTGTGTAATTTTAGTTACATAATACAGCTTATCATGAATCAAAACTTTCATACCTGTACCATAAGGAGGATAGGAAAATATCTGCCATAAACCTATAAAATATCTACTTGGCTTATCCCAATCCCAAACTATGCCATCATCAGGATTTAATTTACAATTATAAACAATATCATTCTCTTTTTGCTCAACCGGCTGCAAACTTCCATCAATAATCCCTATCAAAATATTTTCCAATTGATTGCAAAGCTTATCTATAATATTTTTTCTAAGATCTATAAATTTAACATCATCTTGTACATCTATATCAATAATCCTGTATATTTCGCCATTATCCATTCCTGAACGAATCCGATGGACTGTATATCCCACCTTCTTCTCACCATTTAACAATGCCCACAGATTTGAGCTAAAACCTCGCCATTTAGGCAAAATGCCTCCATGTATATTAACGAATGGATACCTATTTATAAGAGATGATTTAATCAGTCTACTATAATTTGGCACTAATACCAAGTCTGGCTTTACAATATCAATATCCGAAAAATTATATTCATGCAAATCATATGACCGAAAAATTTTCTTATCATTATTAATTTTATCTTCTGGGAGATTTTTATCTAAAATATAGCCCAACAAATCTAATGATGCAGATTCCTTTAAAACTTGTACTACAGATTCAATTGGCCTACCAATATACAATATCTTATACATACATACCTCATCTATGTTGACACACATCTCAATCTACTCGAAATAAATTGCAACATTTAATGACATAATTTATTTCCGGCTCAGTCATACCATTAAACATAGGCAGACTCAAAACCTCATCTGCGTATTTCTCTGCTATAGGAAAATTCCCTATACCATATCCTAAATACTGATAACATTCTGCCAAATGTGGTGGTTTAGGATAATGAATAACAGTTTTGATACCTTTATCTGCAAGGTATTTTTGAAACTCATCACGTTTTTTTGTTCTAATTACATACTGATGATAAACATGATTGTTTTCTACCACACGCATAGAAGGTAGTTGTATTGCTGGATTTTTTATCTCAGTGTTATAACGTCTAGCTATAGCAACACGTTCAGCATTTAACTCGCCTAGATGAGATAACTTCACACGTAGCAACGCAGCCTGCATTTCATCGAGTCGAGAATTTACACCTTCAATTTGATTGTGGTATTTTTTTTCGCTGCCATAATTACGAAGCATTTTTAATTTTTTATACAATCCTTCATCATCTGTCACCACAGCTCCTGCATCACCAAAAGCACCCAGATTTTTTGTTGGATAAAAACTGAAACAACCTGCATTACCAAATGCACCTGTCATTGTTCCTTTGTACTTTGCCCCATGAGATTGTGCACAGTCTTCCACAACTCTTAAATTATATTTATCTGCAATATTCATAATTTTATCCATATCACAGGCCTGTCCATAAAGATGAACCGGCATTATGGCTTTAGTTTTTTTAGTAATAGCAGCCTCTATCCTGTCTGCATCAATTCCATAGTATACATCTGGTTCTACGAATACTGGCTTTGCACCATTTTTAGTAATCGCCAAAACTGTAGCTATATACGTATTGGCAGGAACCAGCACCTCGTCGCCAGCGCCTATACCTAAAGCATTAGTAGAAAGTGTCAAGGCATCTAATCCTGAATTTACGCCTACGCAATATTTACATCCAACATATGCTGCAAACTCATTTTCAAAAGCCTCAACTTCTGGTCCCAATACATACCAACCAGAACATAATACACGAAGTGCAGCAGCTTCATATTCTTGCTGATGTAATTTATATTGTATATTTAATACTGATAAATCTATCTTCATCTTCTAGCCTCCTTGCTTCAAATTACTCCCCAATGCTCAAATTTTCATAATTTAATCGTATATAGTTTTGTGATAATTCTCTAACTTTTTGATATTCTCGTCTCTCTATCAATTTTAATACTTCAATACAAAATCTAACCTTATCTTGAATTTCCATTTTTTCACTTTTTATGAAATTACAAATATAACTTATATTTTTTTTATGTACCAAATACCATCTATCATAATAATATGATAATTCCTCTGTATTTTTTTTATGGATATCTAGCCATCCAAATATAGTGATATAATTCAACCAGTCTATTATTGAATTAACAATAATAGTTACATTATATGTATTCTGACCTGAATGTCTTCTGAAGCAACTCAAAACATCTTTCAAAAACAAACAGTTCTTTCCTTGTCTTGCAACATCTAACCATGTTGCCACATCACCATTTGCCTTATCACGTACCCCATTAAAACAGCCCATCAAATATTCACCATTATTTTGCTTAAGCAATTTTTTTCTTAATAAAACAGTCGTTAATTCGCCTATGTAATTTTGCGAAGAGTACAATATTTTTTCTGCCATTTCCATACCATTCAAAACTTCATTATCAATAGGTTGCCATGGATTTATTTGTCCTTGTACCACTCCATTTTCGTCAATAAGATTTCTTGCAGAGGAAATCATACCTATCTGCTCATTAAAATCACGAACCATGTATTTCATCATTGTGCTTATTTTTTGGGGATAGAATAAATCATCATGAAATAAATAATTTATAAAGCTTCCATTAGAATGATTTAATACAAATTTTGCATTTTCTAACCCCTGCCCACCTAATGGTCCATTATGATAATAGTATTTTATCTGAGGATATTTCCTTATATATTCCCGCATCAAATTCTTTGTATCTGTATTTGTGCTGTCATCCCCTATAACTATCTCAATATTGTGATAATCCTGATGCAATGCACTCTCTAAAGCTTCCTTGAAAAAAACTGGTTGATTATAGGTAGTAATTAAAATACTAACAAGAGGTTGAATAATATTTTTGTATTTATCAAAAAAATCCAATCTGGCCTTTTCGAAATCTTTTGACTGCTCACTATAACTAGATTTTTTGTAATATGCACACCAGGGCATATCCTGCATGGGGACAGAAATACCATAATGTTTTTCTCTGAAGCGACAACATTGAGCTGCAATTAAAAATTCTTCACCTACGGCATCGTCCCATTCAATATCTGATGATGCGGCCACAAACATACTATCTATACAGGCTACATTTTGTTTCCAAATTGCTTTTTTTCCTAAATTTAAATTTATATTTTCCCCATTATGAGTATAGCCATATATGCCATAGTAATTTTGACTTTCAGAATAATCTCCATTTATGGGCATTTCCGAGCCGAATAAACCTAACATTTTATCTTCAGGATTAGTTTCAAAAAAACGAACTATATCTTTGAGGATATTCTTGTTAACTATGATTGCCGATTCATCAATATATAATTTTATTTCTCCATTGATTTGTTGCATCCCTTCATTATAGGACGCGGCTTTACTCGATGAATTGTCCAATACTGTTACAATAACTTCATAGCCATCAGGAACCATTACGTCCTTTAAACTATTGAGCAAATTTTGGCACATACTCTCATCTGTTCTGTGTATTATTATTCCGATATTTTTTTTATTAGACATAATCTTAACGTATATAATAACTAAAAAATAAAATTATATACTTTTCCTTTCTATATAATTAGGTTTCATACTACTTTAATTTATTCAGCATTTTCAGCACTTTACTTGGGTACATTGTTTTAGTATTAATATAATTTACCAACCCTTGCTCATTTATTTTTCCATCGTAATATACCGATAACAACATTTGCAAATTTTTATCAGGCAAAATATCGTTTTCAATATTGTATAAATAATAGCTAATATCATCATCTATAACAAATTCCTGCCATCTACTATTTACTATATTCTCTAAACAATTTTGCAATCCATATCTTGCATCTCTGTCAATCGAATCAAAATGCTTACACAGTACCATAAGCATTTGTATTTTCCAAACTCCATATACACCAGTATTAATTACTCGACACAAAATTTCCTTGACTGTTTTTTCCATCAGCAAATATATAAATTTTTTCTCTTCTATCCAGCCTGCTCTGCATATACGCCAGATACAAATAAAAAATTCGGCAGTATTTCGCCATACTAATGATTTAGCATCGTATTTTTCTAACCAAGTCAACATCAAATGTAAAGCCTTTTCATGACAATTATTGCGCAAATAATAATATAAAATTGGTACATTTATATATTTGCGAAGCCTCCATAACTGCCTAGTAAACATACTACGCATACTATGTCCATTAGAAGTAGATTTATATTGGCTCAAATCATAACCACATGCCTGTATCCTTTGCTTCCAAAAATCAAAATTATCCTTATACCAACCATGACAGCCAAAAGGCATTTCCACAGGTATTTTTTCATAAGCGTGAGATACATTATCCTGAACAGAAAAATTCAAAGCAATGCTTTTAGGTGGAATTTTGAAGGATAAATTTTTTTTCATCCCACAGTATGCCCAGAATAAATCCTCCCAATCCACCAATACATCCTTAAATGGATCTGTCTGTAACCAACTATGACTGTACTCAAGCATCTGTATGGCACTATCAATTTTTCGCAGGGAAAAGCCACCATTACCTACACACGTTCCTATGGCATGCCAATGCGGTGTCAAAGGATAAACAGGAGCACCTATATAGTCATAACCCATTTCACAAAATTCTAATAGTTTATCCGAAAATACAAATGCATCCAGCTGATAAATAAGCATATATTTATATTTATCAAAACGCCTATAAAAATCTGCCTCCAGCATTAAATGGCTATAGGAGTATACACCTGTAAAATATTCATCTGGAAATCGCTCTACCGAAAAACCTTCACCCAAGCATCCATAGTCAAACTCCAATGACTCTGGTGCTTGGAATACCCTAGGATAATCTCCCAAAACGCGCTGCAACTGTGTGAGAGATATTTTTTCTAAATCTGATAATTGCTTTTTATATATTGGAACTACAATTACTATTTCCTCTTTTTGCATATGTATGTACTCCCGTTGCCATTATATTGCTATATTTTAGAAAACTGTATGGTAAGAATAGCTCCTAAAATTTTCCTCACAAAAATAAGCCTACGAGCTTTGCTCCTAGGCTTAAAATTTTATTCATTTTTGCGGATAATCCCACCATAAAAATAGGCACGGGACAACACCACCCTACCATTGCATTTGTGATATCCTACCTGTTGCTAGCAGGTGTAGACTAATCTACTTAGAATATCCCCATATTTTATATCGAAAATTTTATAATATTTATTAACATCTCAAACTTCCCACATAGAAAATCCTAATGGTTCCTTGAAAACTGTATATTTCAAAAGATAAATTTCTCAATTAGCTTGCAATAAGCGTTGCATGGACTCAGGCAACTTGGACATAAATTTATTGTAGAAACATTCAATCTGCTCATCAGTGATATGGAATTCTTCCTGCACTGTTGCCAGCATAGCTTCAACTATAATCATCATTGATTTATGATAGGTTATATCTGCTACTTCGGATACCATGAGATAGAATAACTCGCCAAGTGTTCTATAATCTTCGTTATTTCGCTTAGAAACTGCTAATAGCATGTAGCGTGTAAAAACTATTGCAACATGTGCAGTAAGGCCGTCATAGGAAAGGCCATGATATTCGTTTCCCAATAGCAGACTACTTTTGCAAGTTTTGAAGAATACCTCAATATCCCAGCGATGGCCGTAAATACGGATAATATCCTGTTCGCTCAAGCTCATATCAGTACAGATAATGGCAATCCAGTCCTTGTGTTTATTGCGATTGCGGACACAGACAATACGGGCATCAATGCCATTGTCGCCATTTTTGTCCTGGCCTACCTTCACTGGAACGGAAAGAAGATATTTAGAGCGGCCACGTCGCTTCTTGCAAAAGTCAACGTGCCGCTCTAAATATCTTCTTGATGTTCATCTGTTTGCCTTCAAATATGTAGTTCCGTTTGCTGCTGCGTTTGACCATAGCTATTACATTAAGCCCTAGTTCCTTTACATCAAGAATCTGTTTGGGATTGGAAAACCAGCTGTCAAACAACACATATTTTGCCTTGTGTCCTGCTACCAATGCTGTTTTCAGCAAATATATCATGACATCAGTAGCTTTTTGGCAAGCCATAAGACGGCGCTGGCCAGAGATAGTCCTTTTGTCAATCTTGCTACGTGTACCAAGGATGTTTTCTTCCTTATTTGAGGCCAGCAAAGAAGAATTGATTGGCATGAATGTGCAACCATCAGTCCAGCCCAAGGTCAGTAGCCTGAAGCCCTTCATATATCTCTTTGACACATGGTCAAACACACGGGAGGCATATTCAGTCCGCTTGAACCCAGTCCTTTCGTACAAGGAGTCATCAATGACAAAACAGTCATCGCGTTTCTCAGATGTAAGCGGACGAATGTGACTATTGATGATACGCTCAGAAAGAAGCGTAGTAAAGCGCAGCCAGTTTATACAGGGGCTAGCAAGAAAACGATAATATGTGTTTTTAGAAAATTCCTCCCGAATCGTTCCAACCTTCTGCTGCATATAGAAGCTGCCCATGCGGAAAGCATTCGTCACTGTGTAGGTGAAAAGCTCCATTACAGGAACTCCTTTAAGTTTTAGGCCACCACAATTTCTTAAAAGACTGATAATTCCGTATACAGCAAAAAATTGAGCGATCGACATAGAAATGTTCTTTTCATCTTTGGCTTCAAGTGATACAATAGACATGGCGTAAACCTCCTTGGTCATGTTTGCTGTTCACTTCTATTGTACCAAGTTTTGAGGCTTTACGCCTTTTTTATCTTCTGAAATATACAGTTTTCAAGGAACTACACCATTTTACGGTGTGGGAAGTTTAAATATTTATTTAAATCTTTCAAACAACCCAATCATATCATTAGGTAAAACTTCATTATCTTCCACAATTTCGTGAACATTAGCAGCACGTCGTTCGTAAAATTTACCATTATACAATAAAGGCTTATCTGATGACTTCAATGATAACACCAAAATACTTTTATCATAATAATTAACTAAACGCATATATCTTGTAATATAGGAAATTGTATATGAGTCTATAGGTTCTTTTTCTATTGCCTGCTTTACTTTATTAAAATATTCGTCTGCACTCCTATAATTTCTCTCAATTTCTCCATCAACTCCTGTAATAAAAAATGAATTAAATTGCTTCGATAATGTTCCAAACTTTCTTCCATACTTTTGAGAATCACTTTCTTTATCTGCAACCCCAACAATTACATAACCTGTAGTATTTTTCCCAGTATTCGCCATTGCTGTGAGAGTTTTAATTATTTTATGCAAACACTCTTCATTGTACTGATCATTCTGCAATGAATGTAATCCAATCTTAAGATCAAATAAAGGTTGCTCAATTTTAGATTGCATCAACAAATTTTCCAGTTTACTAATCCAATTATCAATCGCTGGATTTTGCTCACTTGTATCTTTAAAACACTCTATAATTATTCCCTCAATAGCTTTAATTTTTTCATCTCGATATGTTGCTTTCCATACATCTGAGGATATATCTCCAAACTCACGTTCTCCAATTCCTGACAATATTTGAATCAGTTTATCCGAATCACTCAATTCTTTACCCCTTGTAAGTATATTATAAAATGCCAGAAAAATTACTTGAAAAGATCTTCCTTTACCATGAGCTTCATCATTAAATATTAATTTACTAAAAGATTGCTGAAATTTATGAAGCATTTTTTCAAATTCATCAAAAACTTTCATAAATCTCGTAACAATTCTCTTCTCTCCTTCTTTCTCAATTGCTCTCATTACTTTGTTTACAAGTAATTCTGTATCTTCTTCAAATCCATAAATAATGTCTAGATTTCTTGCTGTTGGAGATACTTTTTCTCCTAACAAAATATAAATCAACAAATAGCTGATTAGTTCTTCATCCCTAGATAACCTCATATTTCGAACTGTTATTATCTGTTGTTCAACCCAAAAAACCTTTCTTAAATCAATACCATATGGCAAATCGCTAGAAGCCAAACTAATTTCTCTCATTTTTGCTAATGGTAATATATCTGATGGAGATGAATCTCGCCTTATTTCAGTTGAAATTTTCCTTACAATATTCGAGAAAGCTCCCGTTGCCCCTGCTTGTCTTAAATCTTGACTTGACAATTGTCTTCCCGTTGCGTTTATTCTTCGAAATATCTCTTCGATTTCATCATCTTCAAAACAAGTAATTGATAAAGGCATAGGATAATTCGCTATAGCTACACAAGTATTCCTTGAAAGAACAGGTCTTCTTTGTGTTAATTCGCCTATGTCCATCAATGCTTTTGTTTCTGCCATAGTCTCTAAATCAAAGTATCCTACATCATCACCTATTTCAACACTATATTCTCCATTTAAGAAACTAAAAATTGCTTCAAAACGTTGCATTCCATCGATTATCTCATAACACAAACTAGAATCTTTTTCTAAATTTGCCAAAAGAAACAATGGAATAGGATAAGAACGTGCTATAGAATTTATAAAATTTTGTTTTTCTTCTAAAGTCCATACTAATTTTCTCTGATATTTTCTGTTCACTAAAAACTTACCACTTCTATACCAGTTGTATAATAACTGAATACTTTCATTCCTTATCAATAAATCACTCATACTTAACCTCTCTCATTATAATAGGTAGTGTCAAAAACTACCCGTTTTTATAATTCAAAAATACCTCAAAACATCGATTTATTGAAAGTTTGCAAATAAAAAGAGCATTGACCTCCAAAATGAAGTATAATGAGTTCACCACAAACCATTACCATCAAAGGAGACAATGCTCGTGGATATTATACTCTATTTACTCCAGATTATTCAATACCAACATAAACAAATT
>JBGVKL010000017.1:0-10676 GCA_045123675.1 Acetatifactor sp.
AAGACTTGAGGGAGAAGCTTCCCATGGCACCCGCTATGAATACGATTATGCAGGAAAACTGACCCGCAGGTGGGTGCCGGTTCGTGAAGTAAATGCCACACCGGACAGCGGGACCGGGGAAAGTACGGGTACAGTCCTTTACAATGTCACCTGCTACGCATATGACGCTGCAGGCAACCGTATCCTGGAGCGCAGAAGCGGGGAGGAAGTGGCATGGGGAAGCCTGCCCTTACACTTCCTGGATATCCGCATGCACTATGATAAGCAGAACCGCTTAATACGTGTGGAGGACAGCCAGGGAGCGGCAGTGGAATACACTTACGACTGCTTAAATAACCGTCTGACCGAAAAATACAGAATCAACGAAAATACAAACCGCCTCATCTGCTATAAATATGATGAAGCAGGCAGGCTGACGGAGTGTATGAAATCCGTGGACTTATCCGATGTGGGCGAGGCATTAAAGTCCTACCGGAAGAAGGAATTCCTGCGTACCAACTACAGCTATGACAAGAACGGTAACATCACAAAAATCACCCTGCCAAAGGGCGGTGAAATCCTGCGGGAATACGATATCATGGACCGTGTGGTATGTGAGACAGTCAGGGATGCAGCAAGCGGACTGGACAGAACCATAACGTTTGCTTATGATGCGGCAGGCAGGCCGGTTTCAAAGACGCAGGACGACGGTAGCATCAGTACCTATACTTACGACATCTGCGGCAGACTTTTATCTGAGACCAACGAGGAAGGCGGCACTACCAGATACTTCCATAACCGTAATGGGGAACTGATTAAGGTGGTGGATGCTGATAATTACAACAGCGAAACCGACGATGGTGCAGGTTACACCTTTACCTACGATGCTTTCGGCAGAATCAGGGAAGTACGGGATGCCTACGGACACCTGTGTGAAGCGAATGCGTATGATACCGCAGGCCGTTTAAAGAACCGACATGACAGTGCAGGAATACTCTTTGCAAACGAGTATGACTTAGGCGGCAGAAAAACGGCGGTATATGATACGGAAGGTACACCAGCTGTCCAGACCTACACCTATGACAGTATGGGTAACATCACCGGCATCACGGACGGGGAGCAGAACCACACAGAATTCGAGCTGGATGCATGGGGCAGAATCGTGAGCCTGAAGGCACCGGACGGCAGTGTGGAGATCTACACCTACGACTGTGCGGGCAATATCACCGGCACCACGGACGGCAACGGCAACACCATTACCTACGCCTACAACAGCATGCAGAAGCTGGCGACTGTTACAGACCAGGCAGGGGAAACGGATACCTTCACCTACGACGGGGAAGGAAACCTTATCGGACATGTGGACAGAAATGGGCACAAGATAACCAGTACTTACGGTTCCTTCGGCCTGCTGCTTTCCGAAACCGCAGAGGACGGCACCTTTAACTGCAGGAAGTACGACACACAGGGAAGACTCATCGAGAATGCTTCCAGCCATGTGGTATACCGGTATGATTACACCAAAACAGGAAAGATTCGTACCAAGTATGTAAACGGCAAAGCTGCCCTTACTTACCGCTACACCAAGGGAGGAAAGGTGGCAGGCATCACGGATATCAGTGGCAAAACCACCGGATATACTTACGACCTGAATGGAAACCTTACCTGTGTAACGGAAGCCGGAAAGGTACTGGCCACCTACGAATACGATGAAGTAAGCCGTATCCGTAAGATATCCTTTGCAAACGGTGTCACCACGGAGTATACTTATGACAGTGGACGTAACATGGCATCCCTTATCACTACCGGCAAGGATGGCAACACCCTTCTTTCCTACAGCTACCGCTACGACCGTAACGGTAACCGTGTGGATAAGAAGGATAATGTAAAGGAAAACCATACCGCCTACGTGTATGACTCCATGCAGCGTCTCTGTGAGGTCACCTATCCGGAAGCAGGAAAAGAGACCTACACTTACGATGCGGTGGGCAACCGTTTGGAGAAGCAGACGGAAAGCCATGTGGAAGGTTATACCTACGATGAACGTAACCGCCTTGTGCAGAAACAGCTGTGGGAGACCGGTGCAACCGTACCTGCGGATACCACCACCTACACCTACGATGCCCAGGGCAGCCTGTTAAGGGAACAAAGCACAGACCTCTGCCGGCAATACCTGTACAATGATTTCCACCAGTGCATTTGCACGGAAGTCATCCGCGGCAGGGAAGAGGAAGCAGAGCGCATCCTGCAGGAGAACCGCTATGATGGAGAGGGACTGCGTTTCAGCCTGATAGAGAATGGCAAACGCACCGACTTTATCACCAACGGCTGGGAGAACCTGGCAGAGCTGGATGAGAACGGACAGGTAACCAAGCGTATCATCCGTGGTATGGGAATCGTGGCAAGTGAGGATGTGGCAGAGAACGCAGAGACAACGGAAGATACCGGAAACATCATTGATGCAACCGCCGCTTTCACAGGAGCCACTGCCTACCACTACTACCATGGCAACGAGCGTATGGATGTGGAATACATCACGGATGAAGCCGGAAAAGTAGTAAACGACTACACTTACGATGCCTTCGGTACCATCGTAACCTCATCCGAAAAGCTACAGAACCGCTACACCTACAACGGAGAAGCTTTCGACAAAACCACAGAACAGTACTACCTGCGTAAGCGTTTCTACAACCCGAAACTGAGCCGCTTCATTCAGGAAGACGAGTACCGTGGCGATGGCCTGAACCTGTATGCCTTCTGTGCGAATAATCCTGTGATGTATGTGGACCCGAGTGGGTATGCTCGTACTCCTTCAGAAAAAAGAGCAACATATTCAAATGGTGATACGCCTCAAGCGATTAGTGATGCAAGAAATGGTATTTGTGCACAATCAAGGTATGATTCTTTTATTATGTTAAATGGAAGTAATGCAAATGATGCGGGTGCAATAAGAGTATTACAAGACAATGGGCTAGAAGGAATTTGGTATAGAAATGGAAGACCAGATTTTACACCTGTAGCATCGTTTAATGTATCAATAGATAATATGTCTACAAATCGAACAGGAGCAGGTGGAAATTATGAGCAAACACGTCAGGCCATTGCTAATGCAATTATGGATACAAATGGAAATATTAATTTACTCATTCAAAGAGGGGTAGTTAATGATTATGCATCAGCATATACAAAAAAGCAGGTTCAAAGTTTCTTGCGAAGTGATGATGTTCAGAATGCTATAAGAAATAATGATTATGATAGTTTAGATATGGCTATACAGGATTACATTATGGATAATCATCTTGTAGTACATGAAGTAAATACAACAGATACACAATTAGTTCCGTCAGAAATAAATGGTAGATTTAATCATGATGGTGGCGTAAGTGATGTTAAGAAGGAAGAAACGTCAAGTGGAAAGTGTAGAAAAAAATAATATAATAAAGGATGGTAAATGAAATATGAAAACGATAAACAAAATTAATACGGAATTGTTTGGTGAGCTCGTATGCTTTGTTGATGAAAATGATAATCCATTGTTTTGGGGAAAGAAAATGGATATGAAGTTTTTTTCCAAGGAGATAAAAGAAGTTATTATTGGATTAAATATTTATTGCTATAATAAAAACTTTGAATCACGTTGGAAAGCGGAGAAAGTTGAGGCAATAGAAAGAGATATTTATGAACAATATCAAATTTTCTTGAAAGATAGTAATGCTTTGGAAGATATATTTATGAATATATTTAATGAGGAGAAAGAAGAATGGGAGATTGATGTTGAGATAAATACAAAAGAAGACATGTATGCAAAAATACAAATACTACAAGTTGATATCGTCAAAGAATCGTATATAATAAGTTTTAAGTTGGAGAATGAAGAGTGGGCACTAGTTAAGCGTGATAATAAGGGAGGAAATTCATATTTTTATTTAAATCCTAGAGAACAAGTTGAGTTTGCACAAATGGATTATAGATAGAGGTAAATAGTGTATAGTTATACAAAACAATTAACTACAAGATTGTGTTACAATGGTACTAACCTGTAACACAATCTCGTAGTTTTGTTTGAGAGGAAGATTTTCTTCTTTTCAAACAAGACTATGAATATTTAAGACGTATAAATATCTGTGGCAGACTCCTCACAGAAACCAACGAGGACGGTGGTACCACCCGTTACTTCCACAATCGTAACGGATTGCTGACCAAGGTGGTAGATGCAGATAACTATGATGCCACCAAGGACAATGGTGCAGGCTATACCTTCACCTACGATACCTTCGGCAGAATCCGGGAAGTAAGGGATGCTTACGGACAGCTCTGTGAAGGCAGTGAATACGACAGTGCAGGCAGGCTGAAGAAAAACTTCGACTGTACAGGACTGCTGGTTAAAAATCAGTATGACTTAGGTGGCAGAAAAACGGCGGTATATGATACGGAAGATACACCAGCCGTCCAGACCTACACCTATGACAGTATGGGTAACATCACCGGCATTACGGACGGGGAACAGAACCACACAGAATTCGAGCTGGATGCCTGGGGCAGAATCGTGACCCTGAAGGCACCGGATGGCAGTGTGGAGACCTATACCTACGACTGTGCGGGTAATATCACAAGTACCACCGATGGCAACGGCAACACCATTACCTACGCCTACAACAGCATGCAGAAGCTGGGCAGTGTGACAGACCAGGCAGGGGAAGCAGATACCTTCACCTACGACGGGGAAGGAAACCTGACAGTCCACACGGACAGAAATGGACGCGGGGTCACCAGCACCTACGGTTCCTTTGGACTTCTGCTTTCTGAAACCGCAGAGGACGGTACCTTTAACTGCAGGAAGTACGACACACAGGGAAGACTTATCGAGAATGCTTCCAGCCATGTGGTATACCGCTATGATTACACCAAGGCAGGAAAGATTCGTACCAAGTATGTAAACGGAAAAGCCGCCCTTACTTATAGCTACACCAGGGGAGGAAAGGTGGCAGGTATCACCGATGTCAGTGGCAAAACCACAGGATATACTTATGACCTGAATGGAAACCTTACCTGTGTAACGGAAGCGGGAAAGGTACTGGCCACCTACGAATACGACGAAATCAGCCGTATCCGTAAGATATCCTTTGCAAACGGTGTCACCACGGAGTATACTTATGACAGCGGACGTAACATGGCATCCCTTACCACAAAGGGTAAGGATGGCAGTATCTTACTTTCCTACAGCTGCCGCTATGACCGTAACGGCAACCGTGTGGAGAAAAAGGATAATGCCAAGAATAACCATACGACCTACGTGTATGATTCCATGCAGCGTCTCTGCGAGGTCACCTATCCGGAAGCAGGAAAAGAGACCTACACTTACGATGCTGTGGGCAACCGTTTGGAGAAGCAGACGGAAAGCCATGTGGAAGGTTATACCTACGATGAACGTAACCGCCTTGTGCAGAAACAGCTGTGGGAGAATGGTGCAACCGTACCTGCGGATACCACCACCTACACCTACGATGCCCAGGGCAGCCTGTTAAGGGAACAGGGCACTGATTTCTGCAGGAAATACCTGTACAATGATTTCCACCAGTGCATCGGCACGGAAGTCATCCGTGGCAGGGAAGAGGAAGCAGAGCGCATCCTGCAGGAGAACCGCTACGATGGAGAGGGACTGCGTTTTGCTCTTATCGAAAACGGTAAACGCACGGACTTCATTACCAATGGCTGGGAGAACCTGTCAGAGCTGGATGAAAACAGCAAGGTAACCAAGCGTATCATCCGTGGTATGGGAATCGTGGCTAGTGAAGATGCAGAAGACAATGTCATTGATGCAACCGCTGCCTTCACCGGAACCGCCTACCACTACTACCACGGCAACGAGCGTATGGATATGGAATTCATCACCGACGAAGCCGGTCAGGTAGTAAACGGCTACACCTACGATGCCTTTGGTGCAATTATCACCTCATCCGAAAAGCTGCAGAACCGCTACACTTACAATGGGGAAGCCTTCGATAAAACCACAGAACAGTACTACCTGCGTAAGCGTTTCTACAACCCGAAACTGAGCCGCTTTATCCAGGAAGACGAGTACCGTGGGGATGGACTGAACCTGTATGCCTTCTGTGCAAATAACCCTGTGATGTATGTGGACCCGAGTGGGTATGAGTCGAAATGTGGAACTGGCGATAAAAAGAAAGAGAGTGATAAAGGTAGTCCAGACAGTAGTACGGATGAGACCAGTGGTAGTGGCTCAATAGTTGAGATAGTTGATAAAGAAAAAGGTACTTTTATTATAAAGGACTGGTCAAACTATCCAGATGATTACGTTCCTGTTCCTGACAAAAATAAGGTGTGGACATTTCTTGAAGGAGATGAGTATAATTCTGCTAGAGATTCAGCAAATACATTCAATAGAAACATGAGGTCGGCTGATTCTTATTATGCGGATAATGGGTTAGAAATTCACGAGATTGAACCAGTAAAAATGGGTGGAAGTCCAACTGATATAAATAATAAAACAGCAATTCAATCTCAAGTTCATAGAGGATATGTAACGCCTTGGTGGAATAAGATAAGAGACGAAGTAAAGAAAGGATTGAACTAATAAGATGTATATACAAGAAATAATCGGAATAATAAAAACTAATGAATCAATAGGTTTATCAGAGAAAGATATAGCAGATTTTGAAAAAGAAATAAATTGGCATTTTCCAAAAGAGTATAGAGAAATATTAAAAGCTGTAGATGGTGGATATGGTAAAATAGGTGATTTTTATATTGATTTCTGGAATCTAAATGATATTATTTTTTATTATGAAGATATAGAAAATTTAGATGGGTTAATTCCTTTTGCATCAGATGGATGCGGTATTGCTTTTGCGTTTGATAAGAAAAATGAAGAAATAGTATCAATTCCAATGGACTGTCTAGAAAGAAATTATGCAAAAATAATAGCTGCTAATTTTGGTGATTTTGTCGATAGATTGTATTCGCATAAGTTGCAGTATTAGGAGTGACAAACTATTTTTAATTATGTCTCCACTTAAGGACATCCGAAATCTAAATTGAATATTGAGTTCGAATATGCTGAATTTAACGCACTTCTTTTAAAACAAAAATTTGTTGCGAAAGGAGTGCGTTTTTATGCGTGTAAAAAGGCTATTAATTGTAAAAAATTACAAGTATGTTTTTATGCCTGAAGTTGGGGGAATATCCGGGAATTTCAGTCTTTTGATATTACTATGTCTGCCATAGTTAAAAGCAAGGGGGAGTCTTATTGGATTATTAGTGAACAACTGGTTACGATATAAAGAATGATAGCTTGTTGCAATGAAGATATAAAGTGAGTGTAAGATTATAATATAGGAGTTTGTTTTATTCTGCACAAAAGTTTGACGAAAGACTAACCGGTTTATCTTTAGCGGGTAAGGTAGAATAGAAAGAGAAATGCATGAAAGGGATATGTGTGGTATGCAATAGGCACATAAACGGTAACCTATGACGATAAACTTTTTTGAAGACGGATTTGACTATAAAAAGTACATTGATGAGCGGATGCTTGAAGTACAGGATATTGAAGAACGGCATCAGCTTAGGAATATTATGGCTGAAATGCTGATACCTTTTTATGAACATGTGGATGCAAGCTATAAACAAATTGAAGACAGGATGTTACATGAGAAAAGTGAATTTGAGAGAGTATTTCAGGTGATTACCGGTATTCAGGAACGTTCAAAGATAGATGTATCGGATGCAGGAATGTTCCCTATGCGTATAGAAGATTTGGAAGCACAGGAATTAAATCTTACAGATTTGATGGAAGCTATGAAGCAGGGATGGGATTACAAGATATGTTCGGTTTTTCTTCAGGCAGATTATAAAAAGATAAAAGAGTTAGAGAAATCCAGGAGAATATTCCGGGCAGTAATTAAAACAGAATCCGGTGAGTATCCTGCTTCGGTCAGACTTACTAAAAACCACGAATATCTGGATATGGTAGAAGGACTTTATCAGGAATTTATGAATAACAGCATAGAGTGGAGAACTCTTTGTACTCCGTATCTACACAAGATATATGATATCCGGATGATAGGTGCAGAATGCCCTGAAGATGAAAGCATAGAAGAGATATTCGTATTCTTTGAAGATTTTGAACCATATGTGAAGTACAATTATGTACCCATATGGAATATTAGAAATATAAAGTTAAAAACCAATTCTTACCCCAGCTTTTGTTTGGACAGAATTCATTATGAACATTGCATAGCAGGGGTAAAGCTGAAAGATAATCATGACTATCTGGTGGCAGGAACCAGGCAATTGTGGAGTGTTAGCCGAAGAGATGATGATTTGTTTATACAGTGTGATGAGAAGATGCCAACAGAGTGGGTACTAAGAGAATTCTGCTATGAACAGAGTATGCGTTCGTATGAATTACCATTAATGAAAAATACACCGAATGTATCTGTGCGTAATATCAGAACAATAGCCGGAGCAAAGCGATATGTAATGGAAATGGGCTGTGGTGATTATATTGAATTAATGGATGTTAAGCAAAATGCACACGAGACGGAAGAGGAAACGTATAACTGTAATGAGTTTATGATGGATGAAATCCGCAAGGATACTAACGGACCGGTACTTTGTTTTGAGTTCCGGGCATGTGTTATAGATTCTATTCTTACGAGGGATATTATGAGTTATGTAGTTAGCCAACTTCAACTAATTTATCCGGAATATCATTGTAAAGGGATACTTCTATAGGATTAGAAAGGATATAAGATTGTGGAAGCAGTATGGAATAGAATTATTGAAAATCAGGCAACTGTCAGATATCAACAAGCCAAGTTCTTTTCACCTTATTGTGAATCCGTGGCAGGTAGTATAAATAAATTGCCGAATGGAAATGAAATGATAACGATGAATACTTTTTATCGTTATGATGATATATTTTTACCACTTTTTGAAGCAGATGGTATTAGTGAATCTACAAGAGAGTGGTTATTGGATTGTATGATGCATTTGCTGACAAGATTAGAGCTGCGAAGTGGTGTGAGTAGCAGGGAATATGCTACGCGTTCAATATTGCAACGGATGGCTGAAAGGCGTTATGGGGAAAATCTAGGAAGATTATTTCAGAAACTTGACAGAGACAAACAGTACATAGCGGCCTGGTTTATGGAGCAACAGGAGCGAAATGGTGATAGTATTATGTTGTTTGCGAAAGCTGCAATAGGTATTCTGCAGAATGGTGTGTTATACAAAAGTGAAGAAATTCCTAAAGAATTAATTCTCTATATGGGAAAAGAAGAAAATGAAACGGAGCTCAATATAATAGAATTTATAAAAGAAGCATATATGCCTTTTGACTATCGGTTACGTGTTTTTTGGAATCATTCATTTGGAGTGATAAATGATGACAGGTGTATGCAGATTGGTAATATAGAAATCTATTAATGGAGGATAAGGAATATGCCGGGGTTTAAGATGCCAATATTTTCAAAGGGTAATTTATTGTCTCAGGAAATGCTAGAAGCCCTACGGGATTATGAGATACAACTAGCACAGAATACGTATGCAGGATATACAGATGGAATTGTAACAGGAACCCAAATAAGTGTGAAGCAAGGTGCTATAAGTATCGGGCAAGGGATTGTAAAATTTGATGAGAGGTTGTTTTTTATTCCATCGGATACGGAAATAAAAATAAAGCCTGTAGATGAATGGCAGGTTGTAAAAGCAGTATTTAGTGATTTGGAGCAAACGAAAACCTTTGAACAGCAGGAAATGACCATAGAAGTAAGCAGAAATCTGCAAAGGGAAAGAAATAAAATAGAGATTTGTAGAGTGAGGCTTCAGGATGGTGCACGATTGAGAAGTGAATATCGTAGTCTGGAAGATATGCGTACGGAGTATGACACAATTAATGTGTTAGAAGCACAGTGGGCAGCATATGGGAAAAGCAGTATTCATCCTCAGATATTAATGGAGTTTGCTAAGGAAGCCACAAAGGGGAGTGTGGAGAATTCACAGGATATTACCTTTTTGCAACAGATATTAAATAGCAATGGACAGGCTTTGAATAGAGATTTAATACAATTCTATCTTGATAGCAGGCTTGGAAAAAAGGATGAAGATTATACCAATCTGGAGATTTATCAGGGGTTGTGCAGGGTATTAAAGCAAATTAGAAGTGGAGTAGAACAAAGAGCAGAGGTGAGAAGACCGAGGAGAATGATTGTAGATTAATGAACTTGTTATAGGAATGAGGGGCTGATGTGTTAACATCGGCCCCTATTTAAATGGATGACTATATTTGTATGATTAACGAACAACTGGTTACAATATGAAGAATGATAGCTTGTTGTAGTGAATATATGGCGTGAGTGTAAAATTGTAATACAAGAATTAAGTACTCTTGTGAAGTTCTTTTTCATAAGGGTACTTTTTTTACACTATTTATTGTCGCGATATTAACAAGGGCTAAGGGGATAGGAGATACAGAATAGATGAATTACCAGGAGATTCAAATTGATTTCTCATACAACATACAGCAGATACAGGACATTACCTTTACGAGTGGTTATGGTGACCATCCCGTTGCAAGTATAAAGGGAATTGTAAAGGAGGAAGAAAGAGCGGATCTCCTGCAGAAGGTCAATGGGGATACCCCCCTGGCCATAAAAAAACAGGACGGAAAAGTACTC
>JBGVKL010000018.1:0-38505 GCA_045123675.1 Acetatifactor sp.
TGAGAGGAGCTGTCCTTAGTACGAGAGGACCGGGATGGACGGACCGCTGGTGTATCTGTTGCATATCAAGTGCATGGCAGAGTAGCCAAGTCCGGCAGGGATAAACGCTGAAGGCATCTAAGCGTGAAGCCCCCCTCAAGATGAGATATCCCAGTATGTAAGACCCCTTGAAGACGACAAGGTAGATAGGAATGAGGTGTAAGCACAGTAATGTGTTCAGCTGACATTTACTAATCGGTCGAGGGCTTAACCAATGGTTGGAGAGGAAAAGTTATTCTTAGAGAATAGCGAGGTGTTTTGTGAAAGATTAATTCAGTGTTCGGTTTTGAGTGTATAATGCACTCATAAAAGAAGCGAAAGCTTCATAAGATAATTACGAAGTAATTATTCTTCCTCCTTAGCTCAGTCGGTAGAGCACCTGACTGTTAATCAGGGCGTCGTTGGTTCAAGTCCAACAGGGGGAGTTATACTTGACAGAATGGAAAACAAATGATATTCTATTCAAGTAGCATAAGCATTTGGCTCCATGGTCAAGCGGTTAAGACATCGCCCTTTCACGGCGGTAACACGGGTTCGATTCCCGTTGGAGTCATTCACTTTTAAGTGAGTCCCGTAAGGGTTGCGGACCTTTAGCTCAGTTGGTTAGAGCAACCGGCTCATAACCGGTCGGTCCTGGGTTCGAGTCCCCGAAGGTCCATTTAGAGGAAACTCTTATAACTAAACAAATTTAATATGGCCTAGTGGCTCAGTTGGTTAGAGCGCCGCCCTGTCACGGCGGAGGTCGAGGGTTCGAGTCCCTTCTGGGTCGTTCAATTGAACGGATGTTTAATTGTGTAAATGGGGTCTTAGCTCAGCTGGGAGAGCATCTGCCTTACAAGCAGAGGGTCATAGGTTCGAGCCCTATAGGCCCCATTCGATACTTTAAAAGTATCATGACAATGCGTCAGCTGGTGTGGCGGAATAGGCAGACGCAAGGGACTTAAAATCCCGCACGTGGGATTTTATAAATCCGTCAAAAAGCATTGATTTTACTGGATTTCAGCTAAATCAATATTTAATTTTTTTAGATACATCCCTCGTAGCATCCCTCCAAAAGTTGGAAATGATGTTCGAGTTGATGTTATATACACACCATGCTGGTGTGGCGGAATAGGCAGACGCAAAGGACTTAAAATCCTTCGGGGGCAACCCCGTGCCGGTTCAAGTCCGGCCACCAGCACTATGTGTTTTGTAGAGAGAACTCGAATTAGTTTCCGGCTATGGCGAGTTCTTTTTCTTTTGTTTCAGGCAAGATACCAATAATAGCATTTGCTGAACTAACCTTGCTCTTATAATCAAGGTGTGTGTAAATATTAAGCGTAGTAGATATATTACTATGTCCTAACCATTCCTGAATTGCTTTCATATCTACGCCGTTTTCATACAGAAGAGTAGCGCAGCTGTGTCTAAGGTCATGGAAACGAATATGCTTTAATTCGTTTTTATCGCAAATAAGTCTGAAGTGCTGTGTTACATATCCCGGCTTAATCAAATTGCCAAATGGATCAACGTAGATATAATCTATATAGTCTTTACAATATGAATCCCCAAATATTACCTTATTGTGTTCCTGCTCTTTACGCATTTGCAATAGCATGTTTTCAAATAGAGGGACTAAAGGTAAGGATCTGGTACTTGACTTTGTTTTTGTTCGATTTTTATGTATTATTTTAAACTTTCCATCCACAGTAGCCTGAGTTACTACATGGCGTATTGTAATTGTCTTACGCTCAAAATCAATACAATTCCATTTCAGTCCAACTATTTCACTGCGTCGCAGTCCATAAAAGCTTCCCAGTATGACAGCAAATTCTAAGGGATCACCTTTGAATACTTCAAAGAGTTTTGACAATTCGTTCTGATTGTATACAGTTGTTTCAAAAGCATCAACTTTAGGTTTTGTGACACGATCAGCAGGATTCGTCTGAATAAGACCTACTCTAAATGCATCCTGTAAAGCCTTTCTGATATTTGCATGTCTGTGGTTAATGGTATTAGCAGAGACTCCATGAACTTCCATCTCATAATTGTAATAAGCCTGGATGAGAATTGGCTGTTGTTCAATATCTGCCAGTGTGTAACCTGTATCTGCATAATAGGGATATATACGTTTTTCAATAGCATATTGGTACCCAGCAAAAGTGTTCTCTTCGATTGATTTACGGATTGAATTTAACCAGTAAACCATATAATCGCAGAAAAGAATTTCTTCCTTGGATTTCAATAATAGGGAAGAATCCCTAATAGGAAGGACAGTTACTTCACCGTCCAATAGTCTTTTGGGAACGATTAAAGATTCATCTACTAGTGGTACCGTATCATGATTTGAAAACTCCGTTATTGGAAGTTTGGTTAGAATATTCTTGTTACCTAATTCGCTTTCATTCACATCCTTTCCATACTCAGTTGCCATATCAAGTGCTGTAAATTCTTGTCTTGTTGTTTGAAGCATGCGTTCGGCTTTTCTTGCATTACCTTTTTCAGTAAGACCGGTAGAAATGGATTTTGTTTTCCTCTTACCGTTCACGTCCTTATAACTGAGTATCATTTGATATACGCCGTTTTGTACGCGCAGATGACCTGCTACCATAATTATTCCTCCTTTGGTATCCAGCTTTCATCTGCCATGACAAGAGTTATTATAACATAAGTTGCCTGATTGGAAAGGGTTTAATGTGGTATTTCCAAATAATCTAATATAAAGATTTTGGGAATCTTGTAATTACGCCCAATGCTTACAGACTTGATTTTTTTTTCTTTTATAAGCTTATAAGCAGTTTTTGTACTTATTCCGAGCATAGTAGAAAGCTGTTCTACTGTAACTACATCAGGGTAATCTGAAAATATATTGTACTTATTTTTCATATCTTAATCCTCTGGTAAATTCATCATACACATACCTTCCATCTCAGTTTCCTATGCCCTTCCGGCCACGTTTTTTTTGGCTGTACTGTGTACAATTTAATCCGACCGGATGACATACTAAGGCTAGATATGTCACTCATCAGAACCCATATACATGATGGTGTATGTTCTTTAGTTGTCAAAGAACGAATGACGAAATCTGTAAATGAAGAGTCATTTACTAATTAAATATCCGAAAAAATGCAAAAACTTGAAAAAAATATAAATATTTTCATGGAGAGCATATATAGTATATTTCAGTTGACACAACACAAAATGTTGTGCTAATATAAACCTGTAATTGATTTTTATGCTTACCCAGCTAGGGGAACGGGATATTGCAGGATATTCCCGATATATCTTGCAAAAGTTGTCCCTTGTGGGAGTTGACTTGCAAAAGTCAGGCATACGTTGTTTATGATTGTATTAGTGTCAAAGGAATTACCATTTACTAAAATGGCAGTCTTTTGGCACTTTTTGTTTTTCTATGGATAGACATGCATAGAAAAACAAAAGTTATTTTGTGGGTTACCACACGTAGTATGGAATGGACCTTAGTTGGACCATTCCTTTTTTATTGCCAGAAATGCCCAGAGGGCTTGCCCGCATTAGCGGCTGGATAAAATAACCTCCAGAATGGAGAGAAAGAAAGGTGGAACAAAGAATGAATGAAACAAGTGTATTTAAGGATGCCTATCGGGGCATCTTCCAAGAGCAGAATGATTTTTTTGCCTGCCTCAAGCGGATTGGTAATAATTCGTTTTGGAAGAGAAGAAAAGCAAAGAACCTGCGTCTTGTGGCAATCACAGAAGGCAGTTCGATTGCAGAAGAAATGCGCGAGAAGTACGTGGATGATGGTCTGGATGAGGATATCATCTCAGATACAATCGTAAATACCGGACTGCTTCTCAAGGACAAAAGTGAATACTATCCGGTAAGAGGCTGTGCCATCAAGAGTATTCTTGACAGAGCCGGTATTGCTGGAAAGGGTCTTCGCAGAGTGGAAAAGAGTGTCTATGCACGTATTCTGAATGATTTGCTGAAAGTAGCTAATGGTGAAGCTTTGATACGTTTCTCAGAAGGAAAAGTATCAGCGGTTTTGAGCGGCGACTGTAACGATTATTCTATTTTGGATGTAGAGGAAATTTACATGCACGCAGTAGATTATTTAAGCAGTAACTTCAAAGGCTGTAATTACCTGGGTGGCTTTTATGAGCACAATATGGTTTCAGCGTTATGGGAGTTGTCTGGTGAAGATGAACTTCTTGAGGCGTACAAAGAGGAACTGAAGCTTCATGGAAAGACAGTGGATGAGATGAAGCCTATGGTTAGGATTACAACATCCGATACCGGAAATGGCGGAGCAAATATCTATCCAATGTTAGTATCTGGTGCGGAGAATACCACCATTAACTTGGGGAATCCGTTACGTTTGGAGCATCGCTATGGAAATGACATTACAGAGTTTGACCAGCAGTTAAAACAGTTGTATGCAAAGTATCAGCTGGCTACCGGTAATCTTATCAAGCTTTTAAAGATTGATATTATGCATCCGGTGAACTGTATGCGCGGTGTCATGGATAAGCTGAAGATTCCCAAAAGGTACCAGGCAGAAGCGGTTGAGTTATTCAAAGCTCAACAGGGAGAAGATCCTTGTACGGCACATGACATTTACTATGGCATTTCGGAAATTCTTTATATGCTTGCCTGTGATGGTGAGGAAGGAAGCCGGATTACCAGAATGGAAGAAACAATTGCAAGAGCATTATCAATGAATTGGGAAGAGTTTGACATTCCCGGAACATATTAAAATCAAAGGAGAAAACAGTTATGGATAGATTTGTAGAAGAATTAATTAGAGAATTAAGTGTTGTGTTGGATGGAACCTATTCTATGGTACGCATAGATACCCGCAAAAATAATGGAGTGTTACTTGATGGAATACGTTTCGATAAAAAGGGTGATAAGGTAAGTCCTGTAATATATGTAGATAGATATTATGAAGAATATACAGACGGAAGCATGACAATGGAGATGATAATAGCATCCATTGTTAAGCAGCTTTCAGAAAAGCAGGATGTGGAAGATATCATAAATAAGTTACAGCAGTATAATCTGATAAAAAATGAATTAGTATTTTCTTTGCTTAATTATGACTTAAACAGGGAAATATTAGAGGAACGTCCCTATAAGAAGTTTTTGGATTTGGCAGCTGTATGTATGGTCAGAGTTGAAACAAAAGATGGAGTAAATGGTATAGTGTATGTTACCCATAATATGCTGAAAGCATGGAAGATTGATGAAGATACTCTGTTTGAACAGTGTATGAGGAACACATTGCATAAAGAGAATCATAGCACTCTTAACATAAAGGATGTAGTCGCAAAGATGTCTGTGTGTGCTGAGGATGAGTTTTTTCAGGAGATGATGGATGATATGTTTGGTGAGAACAAAAGGTATATGTATGTTTTATCAAATGAGAAGCGTCATATGGGAGCTAATGCTTTAGTAAATCACACCCTTCTTCATAATTTTGCCATGGAGCATGATTCAAATCTGATTATTTACCCTAGCAGTCTGCATGAGGTAATTATTGTTTTTGAAAAAGACTTTAAAGGCGGATGCATGGATGCAGAAATGGTTAAGATGATCAATGAAGAACAGGTATATAGAGAAGAGTGGCTATCTAACAGTATATACATGTATGATAGAGAACAGGAAAAACTGGTTATTTATCAGCAGGGAGAGCCTTTATGTAACAATGTGGAAACCGAAAGAAGGGCAGGTTAGTAATTAGGACAGGTAGAGAAGGGAAGAAATTTCCTTCTCTTTTTCTGTCGGAAAGGATAAAGATATGAGTTTAAATTTAAGTTATAAACCGGAAGTAGTTGTAGATACAGAAAATCTAAGCAGGGAAGACTGGTTAGGCTATCGCCGTCTTGGCATTGGTGGCAGTGATGCTGCAGCCATTATGGGAGTATCCCCTTTTTGCACAAAAAGAGACCTTTACTATGACAAATGTGGTATAACACCTGCCATGGATGAGGAAGAGAGTAACTGGGTTGCCAAGGAAGTAGGACACCGTCTGGAAGATTTAGTGGCAGAAATCTTTTCCAAGAAGACAGGCTTTAGAGTGTTTCCTGTCCGTAAGATGTTCCGCCATCCATTGTATCCGTTTATGTTAGCGGATGTGGACTTTTTTATTGATTTTGGTGATGGAACTTACGGCATTTTAGAGTGTAAGACCACTAATTACAACTGCCAGGACAAGTGGGCCAACAATTCTACCCCGGTAAATTATGAGTATCAGGGAAGACATTACATGGCCGTAATGAATATTAACAGGGTTTATTTTGCCTGCCTGTATGGCAACAATGAAGACGAGTTCTTTATTCGTCATATGGAACGTGACCTTGATTTAGAAGAGGATCTGATTGCAGAGGAAGAATATTTCTGGAATGACAACGTGAAGATGGGTGTGGAACCTCCATATACCGAGAAAGCGGATTTGGTTTTGGAAAGTATTCGTAAGCATTATGGTCCTGCTGACAAGGATGCAGATAAGGTGAAGTTAAATCGTAAGCATCTGGTTGGTCTTGAGAGATATCTGGAATTAAAGGAACAGAAATCCAAGCTGGATCAGGAATCCAAGAAATTGGAGGAACAGATGAAGGAGTCTTATGCAGAGATTGTTGAAGAAATGGGTGTAAGCTGTAGCGGTGTCTTAAAGGATGGTGGTACGGAGTATATTGTTACGTACAATCCAGCATATCGAACCAGCATTGATAAGAAGGGGCTGGAAAAGTTAAAAATACAGCATCCAGATGTCTATGATGACTACGTAAATACTACGGAAAGCAGAAGATTTTCTGTTAAGAAGAAGGGAGCCGCTTAATGAAAAAAGAGGATTTGGTATATATTTGTTCGCCGTTATTTGCACCGATGAAAGCCATGATGAAACGTAATATGTCCAAGGCAGGTATCTATGCCAAACAGGTTGCAATGTACTGGGGTTGTAGAGCCATTGCACCACACAGTTTTCTTCCGGATTACGTGGATGATACGATTCCACAGGAAAGGGAAATTGCGCTGGAATTTGGTTTATCCATCCTAAAAATCTGCAAGGCACTTGTTATCTGTGGGGATGTTATCAGTAGTGGCATGCAGGGTGAGATAAGGAGAGCAAAGGAGCTGGGTATTCCGATCTATCAGATGATAGAAACGGGTATATCCGGATTTATTCTCGTGGAAGAAAGGAAGGACCTCAATGAAATGTAGATTTATCAAACCAATATTTCAGAATAAAGAGAATGGGTATTGTATCTTTGTGTATCACACAGAGGATGACAGTGTACCGGCACAGGCAAGGAGCCAGTATTATAAAGGCAGTGGATATCAGTTCACTGCCATAGGTAATAACCTGCCGGAAACGGATTCCATCGAAATTGATATGAAGGGGAAATGGATAAAGAGTAATTATGGATTACAGTTGCAGGTGGATACCTATGAGGAAATATTACCTCAAACGAAAGAAGGCATTATGGGTTATCTTTCATCAGGTATGGTAAAAGGGATTGGTCCAAAGACTGCAAAGCTGATTGTAGACCAGTTCGGTATACGTACCTTTGATGTACTGGATAATTATCCGGACAGCCTTTTAGAGATTAAGGGTATTACACAAAAGAAGCTGGACACCATTCTTTTATCTTATCGAAGCAGCCATGTCATGCGTGACCTTGCTGCTTATCTGACACCGTTCAATGTTACTCCTAAAAAGATACAGAAAATATATGAGCATTTTGGAAATAGTGCACTTAATATTGTAAAAAGTCAACCGTTTACACTTTGCCAGATTAGTGGATTTGGTTTTTTAACAGTAGATGAAATTGCAAAGGCAAATAAATGTAGGTTAAACGATTCCATGCGTATAGAAGGCTGCATCCTTTATTGTATGGAGTTGGAGGCACAGGAAGGACATCTGTATGTAGATAAGCATTTGTTCCAGAAGAAAGTGTATGAACAGCTAAACCACAAATATCAGAACGAGGTGGTATCGGAGGTAGAAGTATATCAGGAGCTGTACCGTATGGTAAAGGAGCATGTTTTACATTATGAAGATAATGCTCTTTATATTACAAGGTTTTACGGTTATGAATGTGGTGCCGCAAAAAAGCTTGCCACTTTGTTAGTGCAGGAAACTATAGTATCAAACAAAATCGAAGTTTTAATTGCTGAAGCACAGAGAGAATTAGGGATTCTATTGTCGGCAAAACAGGTGGAAGGAGTAAGAAAAGCATTTACCCATTTGGTAAGCATCATAACAGGTGGACCTGGTACTGGCAAGACTACGGTACAGAAGGTACTGCTCTATATCAATGAGAAGCTTGGAGGCAAAAGAGTTCTTTTGACAGCTCCCACCGGACGTGCTAGCAGACGAATGGCAGAAAGTACTGGTTATAGCGATGCCGTAACCATGCACAGTGCTCTGGGACTTAACAATAATGAGGAATGTAAGGCAATGGAAGAAATGTTGGAAGCAGATTTCATTATTGCTGATGAGTTTACCATGTCGGATATGAGGTTATCATATGAGTTTTTTAATCATATCAAAGAGGGTACCAGACTGGTGCTTGTGGGAGACGTAAATCAGCTGCCAAGTGTGGGACCGGGCAATGTATTCAGAGAACTGGTTATGTGTGGTGTAATACCGGTAACAGTTCTGGATATGGTTTTTCGTCAGGCAGAGAACAGCAGGATTGCCATCAATGCCCATCGTATGCAGGAGAACAATGCAACTCTGGATTATGGTACCAGCTTTGAACTGATACATGCAGATACTGCAGAAGATGCTGCGGATAAGGTGGAAAAGCTATACCGGGAAGCTATAGAAGAATATGGAGTGGATCAGGTACAGGTACTTACTCCATTCCGCAAGAGAGGGGAAACCAGCGTAGATGCCCTGAATGCCAGACTGTGGGAAATCGTAAATCCCATGGAAGAAGGCAAACAGGAAATGAAGGCTGGAACGAGAACCTACAGAGAAGGTGACCGTATCATTCATAATAAAAACAAGAACCAGATTAGTAATGGTGATGTAGGTTATATGACGGACATCTATCAGGATGAGGAGGGTGTACAGCTTGCAAGGCTTCAGTTTTCAGACGGACGCAGTGTGAATTATACCAGTGACGAGCTGGATATGATAGAGCATGCTTATGCCACGACAGTACACAAAAGTCAAGGGGCAGAGTTCACAGTAGTTATTCTGCCATGGTTGCCCATGTTTTATAAGATGCTTCGCAGAAACATTCTCTATACGGCAGTAACCAGAGCCAAGGTAAGAGTTGCCATTGTCGGTAATAAAAAGGCTATTTACATGGCGATTCACAATACCGAAAGTGACAAGCGTAATACAAGACTTGGAGAACGTGTGGTTAAGGAATATAACAGGTTGACTGCTGATGTAAAAGTAGCAGTTTAATTATTGCTTAGATGTTGATAATTGATTAGATTCAAGAAAATAGCAGGAAGGCGGTACTTATTATATAGAACTGCCTTCCTTAGATGGAAGGAGAGAATACAAATGAATGAAATGACTTTATACGGAAACTCAATGTATGATGAGGTGACGGAAATCAGTAAATTGAACCAAGTGGAAGGTTTTGACCCGCGTAGGTTCATGCGTTTGATACAGAAAGAAGGACAGACAGGAAAGTATTATCTGGATGTTGCATATCGTAAGCTCTGGTTCAGGCTCTGTCATCCGGATGGAAAGATTGTCAAGAAGCTGATAAAGCTTACTGACCAGGTAGCAATTGTTGAGGCCAGAGTGTACTTAAACCGTAATGACGCAGAGGACAATTTTGTATCTAATGCACTGGCTCAGAAATACCAGACCAGTGATGACCAGTTCGGCAACAAGTACGTGGAGTTAGCGGAAACTGCTGCAGTGGGACGTGCATTATCAGATGCAGGTTTTGGACTTCAGTTTGCGGATATGGAAAAAGACTTTGATCCGGAAGTAACAGAGACACCTATTGATGCTCAGATTATGCATGGAGGAACCATGATACCGGAGAATGCTTTGTACCAGGAACCTGCATCCGCGGATATGTCTGGTGAAGGCAATGCAGAGTCTTCCATGGCAGATGATAATATTCCCGGTCAGTATGGTATTGAATCCTATATTCCCATGCCAGAGGAAGTAGGAGCTGCCATGCAACAGGGAATCACTCCAGCTATGGCACAGACATCTGCCATGCAGCAGAGAGTATCACAGACTCCGGCTATGAATCCGAATGTATCTTCCAAACCAATTCCTATGCAGAATAGTACAGGACAGGTGATGCAGGGTAATTTCCAAAATACATCCAGCCAGACAAACAGACCTGAGAACAGAAGCATGCAAGCACAGGCAGGAGGTATCCGTAAGGATATGCCCTTAGAGCAGATTTACAGCATGTTAAACAGAGACATTGCTGCTGGAGTGGTAGTACCGGTTGGATTTAACAAGGGAAAGACTCTTGGACAGGTGGCAATGGAGAAGCCGGACAGTCTGGAGTGGTATGTAACTTCCTATGGAGGACCTGATAACCTGCTTAGAGCTGCAGCGAAGTTTTTACTAGATACTGCTTTGGCACAGGCGAGCTAAATGAACAGAAATAAAATGTGACCTGGTAAAAATACTGGGGCACAGAAAGGAGAAAGGTCTTGTATCAGGATTTTCCTTTTAACATCAGAGATATTGCCTGTCTTCTGAATTTACATATCAGGCATAAAAATAGTGTAAGCTGGGATGTGGATTGTCCATTCTGCGGAGAAAAGAAAGGGAAGCTTAACCTAAACTTACGTAAAAATGTGTTTAAGTGTAACCGCTGTGGCGAAAGCGGAGGCATGCTTGCGCTTTACGCAAAAGTTTATGGAGTGGATAACCAGACTGCCTGCAAAGAAATCAAGGATGCTCTTGGAAAGAATGAAAAGGCTCTTGATTATCAGGTAAGGCAAAAAGTAATTCAGTCAAAAGAGCCTGAGATAGAAACAGTACCGCAAGCTTTGGATGAAGTGAAGAATAAAACCTATACTATGTTCTTTTCTATGTTGATTCTGGCAGATGCACATAAACAGAGTCTCCTGAAACGTGGATTTACAGAGGAACAGATTGAAAGAAATGGCTATAAAAGTACTCCGGTTTTTGGATTCCGTAGAATTACCAAGAAGCTAATTGAAGCGGGTTGCACCGTAAAAGGTGTACCGGGGTTCTATCAGGAAAAAGATGGTGAGTGGAGTATTCATTTTAATCCTAAGTCTGCCGGGTTTCTTATTCCCATCCGCAATATAGATGGATTGATTGTGGGAGCGCAGATAAGACTGGACCATCCTTACGATGGCAGAAAGTATATCTGGCTTTCCAGCACCAATTACCACATGGGTACCTCATCCGGTTCGCCGGTGCATTTAGTTGGGGAGCCTGGAGCAAAAACCGTATTCATTACAGAGGGGCCGCTAAAAGGCGACTTGTCACACGCGTTATCCGGAAGAACTTTCGGATGTGTACCGGGAGCAAATCAGTATGCCAATCTTCCACCGTTTTTGCAGGCGATGAAAAGACTGGGTACGGAATTTATCTATGAGGCTTATGATATGGATAAACTTCTTAAACCGGTATGCAGGGGTGATTACAATGAGAAGTGTGTGCACTGTCCCCATTACAAAGAGGACTGGAAAAGCACAATCATCATCTGTGAGAAGAAGCAGATTAAGCGGCAGAATATCCAGCGCGGATGCCATAAGTTAGCAGGTATCTGTAAGGAGCTTGGATTGCCAGGCAAGATGCTTACCTGGGATATGGATGAAGATGGTGACTGGGCGGAACACAGTAAAGGAGTGGATGATTATCTGTATGATTTGGAGCAGAATAAGTAATCTATCCGTATAGAAAGACAGTATGCCGGAGTGGTGTTTCCGATAAGGAAATGCTGCCCCGGCATTTTTTATGTATTAGTTGTTGGCTTTTACATAATCTGTGCGTATAAAACAGTAAAGTAAAAGAAAAGGAGTATATGTATTATGAAGCAGAAAATAATTGTACCTATTGATCATGGCAATCGAAACATAAAGACTAAGACAAATATCTTTACTTCCGGTGTTATTGAAAGTGACTGTAAGCCGGTACTTGGAGAGTATTTGTATTACAACGGTCGTTATTATACTTTGTCAGAGCAGCGTATTCCATATATGAGGGATAAGACACAGGATGAGAGATTTTTTATCCTTACACTGTTTGGCATAGCAATGGAGGCCGAAAGACAAGGACGGAATACTGGTGAAGAGATTTTGTATGTAGATTTGCCGGTAGGATTGCCACCAAAGCATTATGGTGTGTTGCATAAGAGATTTCGAGAATATTTCATTGGTATGGGGAAGTTGGAGTTTGCCTATAAGGGAAAGGAATATGTCGTCCAGATAGAGGATGCGTATGTATTTCCTCAGGATTATGCAGCGGCAATGACAATTTACTCACAGATAACGGAATATAGTAAGGTTACGACCGTAGATATTGGAGGATTTACAATTGATTATCTGCTTCTTAGAAATGGAAGACCAGACCTGTCTGTATGTGACTCTTTAGAGAAAGGTGTAATTATTATGTATAACAAGATAATTTCACGTATGAATGCAGAACACGATTTGCTGTTAGAGGATACGGATATTGACAGTATTATAAAAGGTGAAAAAACAGATTACTCTGAATCCATCCTTAGATTGGTAAGAGAAATGGTAAAAACCTATGTGGATGATTTGCTTGGAACACTTAGAGAACTGGGATTGGATTTGCGTACCGGCTGTGTCGTATTCATTGGTGGAGGAGCACTTTTACTTAGGGAGTATCTGGAGACTTCTGATAAGATTGGAAAGTGTGTATTTGTCACGGATATCTGTGCAAATGCGAAAGGGTACGAGTTGCTGTATCAGGTACAGAAGAAGGGAAGGTAAGTATGTATGGAGAAGAAAAATCCGTATGTAACAACCATAGGTTTTAATAAAAATGACCCGGATCATATATATGTTGCTAAGTTGTTAAATGAAATGGGCCGTGGAAAGGCTTCCTATATTGTTAAAGCAGTTCTGTTATGTCAGGACATGTTAGAAAATGGGAAGGTTGTACCTACAGGTAGCATTAACTACGAACACATCAGGAAGATAGTGTATCAGGTACTGGAAGAAAAAGAAACTGAACTTGCATTTGACAAGTGGAGTGATAGACAGGTGGCTGGGTGTCAGCCGGAAAAATGGAAAGAAGATGACGTACTACCTAATTTGGATGTAGATGCAGTGAACGGTATTTTGGCATCTATAGCGGCATTTCAAGAAGGGGATACGTATATATAGAAACGCATTATAAAGGCAGTCTTTGGGCTGCCTTATTTCTTGTTTAATGATAAGAATTTGATTGCTTGTGTGCATATTACTAGGAACAGAAGCAGGTAGAAGCAAGTGCTGGTTAATGATACCTTAATAATATGATAGACAAATAGTGCCAAAGTTCGCGTTACAAGGCAATTTATTAATACGTGCTAGAAAGAATGGTGAAACTATGAAAATAAATTCTGTTACTAAGAGTGGCAATACTTTGAAGGAATATATAAAGGACCATATCAGCGTTTTGTCTTATTTTGAGTTAGTTAAGCAAATGATTGACATGCTAAAAAAGGTACAAGGAGAGGGAATACAAGTTGTTTTGGATATGGACAAAATGACACTAAAGAATTCGCAACTTCAGTTTCAGCTGATTACGGAAGAGTCTGTATATGAAAGTGCTCGCATCAAAGCATTTTTAAAGGAAATTACCTTTGAGTGTGTTTTTGATGGTGATGAGGATTGTAGCAGGGTAACGGAATTTTTACATTTTTTAGATGATACATGGAATGGTGTAGAACTGTTGGATATCAAGAAGTTTATAACAGGCGGACAGCCTATGCATGTACCGAATCAGTTAAAAACATATCCGGTACAGATGCCAGGAGACGGAGAAACCGGAGTTTTGGATGTTTCTTATTGGGAAAATTTGGAGAAACAGTATGGTGGACATGCGAATCAAGGAGAGCAGGCAAGTTATATGGGAGCCCCCAATAATGGAGAAACGGGAGTTTTAGATCCTTCTTTCTGGGATACTGCCCTGAAGTCCACTCCATCCCAGCGATTGGGCAGAGTGACTAAAACGACACCCGTCCTTAAGTTAGTACATAATGCGAGCGGCAGAACAGTAGTGATTAATAAAGCTAGTTTCTGGATTGGAAAAGATGATGTGGATTTATTGATTGACAAGGATGTGATTAGCAGGAAGCATGCTGAAATTATTGTGAGGGGAAACAGTTATTTTGTAATGGATAACAATTCCACAAACAAGACGTATGTGGAAGGAAAAGCGATTCCGGGCAAGGCGACCGTAGAGATTTTTAATGGTACGAAGATTAAATTTGTTGATGAAGAATACACATTTTACGTTGATTAAGGATAAATGGAAAAGGAATAAGGATTTATGAATGACGGTGTAATTTATGCGTTACTGGGGCTAAGTGTTATTTCCATTGTAATAGCCGTGGTGTCGCTGGTTTTGGTTTTGAAGGTTTTGAAAAAGCAAAATGAAGTGATTAAGATTTGTAAGGCAAAACCTGTGGAAAATCAGGTTTCCTCCGGACGGATAACGAACGGCAATAGGGAAAGTATGGTACAGGGAAGTAATCAGGGTGCTAAGAAGTATGGAATTATAATCTGTAAAAAGTGTTATAGTGCCATTTCGGAAACTAGTGTGGCATGCCCTGTTTGTAAGATTCCTGTAGGCAGGAGATAGTGTATGCGTAAGGATTATTATAAGGTTTTGGGCGTGTCCAGAGATGCTGATGAATCTGCAATCAAAAAGGCATTTCGTAAGCTGGCAAAGCAATATCATCCGGATACAAATAATGGAAATCCTGAGGCGGAAAAGAAGTTTAGAGAAATAAACGAAGCATATTCCGTATTAAGTGATGAGGGAAAACGTAAGGAATACGATGAAAGCCAGCATGAAAATCAGGGTTCGTCGGTAAAAGGTGAAACGCAGAGTACAAGAAAAAAAGCCCAGACGGCCAATCCTTTTGCCGGATTTAATGCTCAAAATTTCAAAATGGATTTTGGCGATATGATGTTTGATGAAATTAATAACAAGAAAAAAGAAAGCAAAAAAAGCGGAGAAGTAAACTTAAACGACGTAAGTGACCAGTTTGCCAGTTTTTTTGGCTTTCGCCCTAAATAATGAAAACTGATTGAAGAGAACGAAAAATGAAATGTAAATGTACAAAAACTTTCTGCATAGCGCTGGTACTGTTGTTGCTGGTAATGGCACCATTACAAACCAAGGCGGAAGGAAGTCAAGAGACAACAGAGTGTAATGCTATCGCTATTGCCATAGATGTCAGCGGTTCCATGAAAAAGACGGATTCCAACAGACATTCTATAGAATTGATTAAGCTGTGCATGGATGTGTGTAACGAAACGGATTACTTAAGTGTTACTGCGTATAACGATCAGATTGTGTATCACAGCGGTTTGATATCGATGGGGAATTCGGAAGAGAAAGAAGCACTTATTAAGGAATTAGATGCATTACAGTTTCGTGGGGAAACGGACAATGGATTGGGGCTTCTTACTGCAACTAAGGCAATTGCAGATTCGGATTTAGAATATGATAATGCATTTATTATTATGGTTTCGGATGGTAATACGGATCTGGAAAACAGTAAAACCAATAGAACCACCGCGGACTCGGATGCAGATATAAAGACCAGTACCGAGTTAGCTATAGAAAACGACATCATGATTAATGTGGTGGGATATACAAATGCATACAATCAGGATACGGGTTTGTTATCCGTGGTAAGTGCTTCGACAGGTGGTAGCACAACTGTAGTAAATAATGCACCTCAGTTTGTTCAAGTAGTGCTCGGTACATTCTTTTATGGATACGAGAACGGAAAGGTTAGTTTTCAAACAGAGGAAATAACAGAAGTGCTTAATCGTTTTGAAAGGTCGACAGAGCTGGAAGACAATCAAAAATGCTATGAAGTGTTTTTTTCTACAGAGAGTATGACAAATTGTGAAGTGGTAAATGCGGCGGATAATGTGCAGATTTTTCAGGGAAATAATTACCTGATTCAGAAAATGGATGAAAAAGGGAAATATGATTTTAAATCCGTTTACAGCGTAGAAAAGCCTACTACCATTATAACCGGAACTATCAAGATTGAAGAAGCTGTGGTAATGCCTACTCCTGAGCCTTTGCCGGAACCAGTGGTGGAAGTGGGGCAAACTCCAAAGGGAGAAGACGTGGTTGAACAACTGTACACTACCAATGTTCCTTTAATGATGGATGTAAGTGGTCTGTTTGAAGATGCAGATGGTGATATTGTCAGATATAGCGTCGTGCAAAGCAAAGGAGACGCGGTGTGCACGTTGTCGGGAAGTATGATTATTATTGATATTACGGAACCGGGAGAGAATCAATACATAATAACAGCGGAGGATAGTAAGCAGAACAAGAAGGAAATAAGTCTTAGCTTAGAAATAGTACCGGCATGGAAGCAATATCAGGGATTGATTACTGTTTTGCTGATTAGTTTAATTGTGCTCCTGGCACTTGGTATCTGCGTGTATATTGTGAAAGTTGTTCTGTATGGTGGTAAAAAAGTACAAAAGGCTATATCAGGAAACCTAAAAGCATATTTTATTGATTTAAAGAGCAAAAATGAAGCTGTGGATATGAGCTGGAATTTAGAGAATTATCCGCCTGAGGGTGTAACCTTAGAAGAATTGTTATTAAGCAAGGGTATAAAAGAGAACTTTAAAGATGTGGAAAAAATATGTTTTTACCCGGGAAAAAATGACCATGAACTGTTGTTGATACATTGTATGGAAGGTGGTGTTTTCCTAGGAGAACAAAATGTCAGGGCCAATAAGCCTGTAGCTATAAGTTCTGGGGATGTTATATACATATCCTTTGCTGAAAATGCATCGGAAATTGAATTGAAATATACAGCGAAAATGGATTGCTTGGAAAGATAAAGCAGAAGTGAGGAAATAGATGGGTATTGAAGTAAGTGATATAGCACTTGCACCCCGAGTTGTTTTACACCAGAGATATGAGATACGGGAGGTCCATTATTTGGGACAGACGGGAATCGTATATTTTGGTGAGGATTTTCAAGAAAACAGAGAAATTGTAATAAAAGAATTTATGCCATATAGTATTGCGAATCGAGATATGGATGGGAAAACGGTTATTTGCAAAAGCAAAGGGTATAAAGACCAATTTCAACAATTCAAGAAAGCCTTTGATGCAGAATGTGAGTGCATATTAAGATTGAAAGGTTTGGAAAAACCGTATGATGGTTGTGTTTTGAAATATCTGGATTCATTTAGAGAAAATGGAACCCGGTATTTAATAACTGAAAAAATTAAGGGCAAAAGCTTGCAGGATTACATTGAAAATGGCGAGGACTATTCTATTCGTTCTACAATGCAGCAATTGGTGGCGATTGTACGACAGATTCACAAACGGGGTATCATACACTGCGATATTAAACCATCAAACATTATTTTGGATGATGAAGACAAACATGTTACCTTGATAGACTTTGGCTCTGCAAGATTTAAGAAAGAAAAACAGAATGATATGGTTTTTGTGAGTAGAGGATATTCAGCACCGGAATTATATCATGGCGGAAAAATAGATTACCGTGCAGATATTTACAGTATAGGTGCCGTGCTCTATTACGTGTTAACAGATAGTCAGTTACCGGAGCCGGATGACTATGATGAACAGGAAGATATTCCACCTATTTCAGATTTTATAGATATCCCGCCACTGTTGGAAAAAGTAATATTAAGCGCACTAAATAAGAATAAAAAGAAAAGATTTAAGAGCATTTTTTTGTTACAGCTAATGTTGCAAATGTAAATAAAACAAAAGAAAGGATAAGAAAATGGAAGTAATTACACAAACAAACCGAACAATGCTTTTTGAGGAAATCAATCCCGAAAAGCTGGATTTACTTACGTTAGTAGGGGACACTAAGGGACTGGAAAGTCTGGATGATGCAAAAATCAAGGAAATACATAACCAACTGTTGGTACATAGCTTTGATGAATTTTTGGATAAATTCCAGCCGGTAGTATATTCCTTCTTTAACGCAGCCACACAGAGCGTAGCGTATACATTGGAGAAACCGGACAATATTCCGGACGAATATATCTCTGAAATCCCGTTAAATAAGCAGAATGACTTTTTGAATATGCTGTTTACTATTATGGACTCAAAGCGTTCTCAGGGAATTATTAATGTAGACTTCAAGTTTGACAAGATTTTAGACATGATTTCTCCTAAGAAGATTATGAGAGATATTAAGCAAGTACGTAAAGAAATTCACTATTTGTATGGTGAATATGAAAAGTTGGATGATGGTGATCCTAAGAAGCTGGATATTGGTGACAAGTTAAACTATAAGTTTGAAGAAGCAAGTCAGAACTACAACAATGTCATGGCTATGTTGCCGTTGGCTATTGAGGATATTAAGACCAGACTTTTATTAACACAGTCAACCGGTAAGAAGCAGGAAAGCGCACTGCAGATCGGTATGCTTTCCATGAATGAAAATGGTGAATTGAAGGTATTAGAAATTGCGAAAAAAGATAAGAATGAACTGATGGCAATTTCTGCTACTGAAACAAATACCGGTTTGGTAGAGGCGTTCAAAGATGATTATGATGCAGTAAACGAAGAACCCTCTGAGTATGTTAAGAGTTTGGTTGTCAGAACATTCTGCCCAATGACTGCTGTGACCAATGCAGATGTAGATGTAGAGCAGGAAGTAAATAACTATAATACATATCTTGAGTTTTATAAGAATGCAAAAGACGATTTCATTAAGACTGTTAAGCCTTTGGTAGAAAAAATTCTGGGTGTGAGAGTATTCTTCGAACAATACAACACTAAGGAAAAAGGCATGCGCCCGGGTCTTTTGGTTGCCAATGCCAGACTTGATATGATGGTAAGCAGCGTAAATATCGAACGCCTGACTACATATTTAAATTCTGTAAATACCAAGAATGATTACAGTAATACCGTATGGCTTGGTATTGTTCCCAATATTGAATTAGAGCAGAGCCAGAGCAGAAAGGCTACCAGACAGAGATTTAAAGGTAATGCAGTGGTAGAGAAGTCAGAAGGCAATACAATGGAAGCACTCTCCAACCTTATGGAAGCGATTAGAGATTTTAA
The DNA here is from genome assembly GCA_045123675.1 of Acetatifactor sp. Classification (GTDB taxonomy): domain Bacteria; phylum Bacillota; class Clostridia; order Lachnospirales; family Lachnospiraceae; genus Acetatifactor. Next base: position 19,256 of record JBGVKL010000018.1, read on the forward strand.
GATTCAAGTGTTCTACAACTTCCAGACAGGTGAAGATACCACCTTTAATTATGTGGCCACCTCCGGTGTTGAGAAATTCATTGAAAAGTCGCAGCCTGTGGCGAAGAAGGATTACAGTGAATTTGTATCTTGCTGTCTGCCGAACTTTACAATCGTACCTAAGGACAAGTCGGAAGTGGTTTTGGACAACAGAATGCAGATGAGCGAGGAAGGTAATGTAGAGCTTTCCAAGGCAAGGGAAGATGTTATGAAACTGTGGATAGAAGGTATTTATGTAGGAGCAGCTTATGCGGCAGCAGGACTTGTGGCAGCATACCAGTGTCCGGAATACCTGCGCGGACATTACAGCAATGTATCTCCCAAATATCCCGGGGTTAGATATGACATCGAATCAGGCGACCATTCCTTAAGAACAGTAACTACACTGGGTAAGGAAATTACGGGATTTACCAATACCATCAAGAATACCATTAACAACAAGGGATTTGGTTTTGTCTTTGCTTCAGAAAGCAGTCAGATGCAAGGCAAGGAAATTAAGAACCTAACAGTTTATAAGGCAAGAACCATGGCGGTTTCAGATGATGTATACGATTCCATTTACAAGACTATGGTAAGTACATACATAGAGCGTATGCTTAGATTTTTAACTAATGATTTCAAGCAGGAAAATGTTGTGAAATTCTTTAGCAACAATCCGAAAAGTCAGAAGTCTTTATGGGAAGCTGATAAGAACTTTATTAATGCAATTATTCAGGAAGGCGATACTTTAGACTTTGTAATTGATGACAATACAAATGAATGCAACATCAAGTTGGGATTCAATGGTAATGTGAAGAATCTTAAGGTTTCTGTTACCAAGAGCACCAGCAGCAACTAAGTAATTAAGTGAAGGGGAACTTTCATTTAAAATAAAAACAGATAGGAGAAAGAAGATGGGTTTTAGAGTTACTATCGAAGCAAATGAAACAATTCAACTGGGGTTAGAAACAGTAACAGCGGTAAAGTTTAACACTGATACCCCGAACGACAGTAATGCACGTTCCACAGATTTAGGAATGACTCTTGTTATTACTGGAAAAATCCGCGCAAACATTGCAGGTGTTGCGGATGAAACAGTTAAGTTGCCTGTATGGGCACTTGTACCTGCTGAAGATGCTCAGTGCTACGGAAAAGTGAGCGTTGACGTTATTTCCGGAGGTATGGTTGTACGCCAGATTATTATGGATACCGCATATGTTGTAGCATATAAGGAAACATTTGGCGACGAATCAGGCGTAGGAACCTTTGAACTGGTAGTTAAGCAGAAAAAAGACATGAATGCTAACGTAGAATACCAGGGCGGCTTCGCGTACTAATACTTTAGAAGGAGGAAATAACAATGGGATTTATTTTAAAAGTTGGTGATTCTATCAATTTAGGTGTTGAGACAATTCAGACAGTGGACTTCAGTGTAGATACACCCAAGGATTCTAATGCAAAAACAACTGATGTTGGTGTTACCATGAAGGTGACCGGTAAGATTCTTACCATGTTGGACAACAGTACCGAAGCTACTGTAGACCTTGCATTATGGTCTATGATTCCTGCTGAAAAGGCAGACTGCTACAGAAACGTAACTGTAATGGTAACTGCGGCAGGCCAGGTAGTTCGTGAGTATACATTACCTAACGCATTTGTTGTTGATTACAAAGAAAACTACGGCGATACCGAAGGCGTAGGAACCTTTGAATTAATTGTTAAGCAGAAGAAGGATAAGATTGGCACAACCGCTATTACCGGCGGATACGCTAACTAATCAAAAGAAAACAGGAATTCAGTATGCAGTCAATGGGCAGAGTCCCATTGACTGTAATCCCTGAAAGAAAAGAGGGAAAGTTGTGAAACAGTCATCACAGAAAATCGCAATGGAAATTATCAAGGCAATTCTTTATATAGCCTTGGGTATAATAGCGGGTGCTATTATTAATTCAGCCATAACAACATTAGTGAAAGTGATATGTGTAATCGGTATCGTTTTGATTACCATGCTTTTGGCTACCATGTTTATTGTTATGGGAAATAAAAAGGAAAATAAGGGAACCGGCAGGATTAGTAATGTTGAGAGCAGTGCAAGAATAAGCAGAAATATGGCAATGCCTGAAAATTTCGGAAGAGAGAATATACAACAAAGTAATCCTAGTCCGGCGCAGGTGCAAAGCAATCCTTTAGATAGACGTCCTATGAGTGCTACCAAAAGGGAACAGTATGAAAGAAGTAAAACCGGTGCAAAGAAGGTAGTACTCATTAATGAAGAAGGACAAACACTTATGGAGTGGAGTCTGGAACGTAAGACATCACTGATTATAGGAAAATGTGCTGACGGAGAAGACGTGGATATTGATTTGTCTGGTTCTGCAGTAGCACAGATGATATCAAAACAGCATGCAGTACTTAACTATACAGAAAAGGGCTGGTATGTGGATGATATCGATTCTAAGAACGGAACCAGAGTAAAGAAGCTAACACAGAATTCTATTATGGATGTTAAGCTTGTAGGTGCTATTGAAGTAGAAGCAGGGGATATTATCTATATAGCAAGTACAATGCTGCAAATTCAATAAGGATAGTAAGGAGACTAAGAGTATGGGACTTAATCGCTGTAAAAACGGACATATGTATAGTGCAAGAAAATATGGAGATACCTGTCCATATTGTAACACAGAGCTGGAAAGTGTAAACAGATATTCCAATAATCGAAGAATGATGGTAGATGATCCTGACAAGACTATGCCCATTTCCGGAGCGGCAGAAAATGTTGAGCCGGTAACAGGCTGGTTAGTTTGTATTGAAGGCGCTCAGTATGGAAAAGACTATAAAATCCATGCAGGTAAGAATTTTATAGGAAGAGCTGATAATATGCATATCCAGATTTTGGGGGACAATGCAATATCCAGAATAAATCATGCAGCTATTATTTATGACAGTAAAAATCGTTCCTCCTATTTGTTACCCGGTGATTCTTCCGGATTGGCATATCATAACGGCGAAGCGGTTTATACACCGGTTGAGTTAAGAGCCTTTTCTGTAATTGAAATAGGACAAAGTAAGTTTATTTTTATACCCTTATGTGGTGAACACTTTGAATGGAACAATGCTGGTGCAGAAAGTGATGAGATGGGAGAATACTAATGTTGGAACTGATTACAGATAGCAAAGTGCTGATAGCATTGGGGATTTCTGTGGCAATTATTATTGTGGTCCTAATTCTATGTATTATAATACGTTTCTTACGAGACAATAAGGGCTATGCAATCGGAAGTAGTCTGTATGCAGATGTAGGGAATGCGCAAACAATTGGTACCAGAGAAAAACAGGATGATTCCTTTGCGGTCAGTATACGGGAATATGGAATCATGGCATTGGTGGCAGATGGTATCGGTGGATACATAAACGGTAAATTAGCCAGTAGTATTACAGCAGAGACCTTTATGGATGAGTTTGAGAAGAGAGATGTGACCGACAATCTGACTTATTATTTTCAGAAATCAGCTATGCTTTCCAACGAACGAATCCGAGATGAGTTTGGAGAAACCAAGGGTGGAACTACCGTTGTTTCCGTGGTTTTAAAGGATGATAAGCTGTTTTGGACCTCTGTAGGTGACAGTAATATCGCTGTATATAGAGGTGGCAGACTGATTATGGTAAACCGTAAGGAAAATGTGAAAAACTTTATGGAAGATCAGTATCATGCAGGTGCCATAGCGCGCGAGGAAGCATTAAGTAATAATACAGACACCAGACTTGTGAATTATCTGGGCTATGACGGGTTCAAAAAAGCGGATGAATCTGATCGCCCTATATTTTTAAAGAAGAGAGATAAGGTGCTTATATATTCTGACGGAGTAGAAGTGCTTGGACAAATAGAGTTGGAAAAATTATTGTCAAAAAAGACGCATCCTCAGAATATTGCGGATGCAGTAATATCACAGGTTAATGCGTATAAGAAGAAAAATAAGGATAATGCAACAATTGTAATTTTGACAATCAAGTAAAGAGGAATAGTAATGCGTAAGGATAATGCCACTTTTATTACCAAGTTCATTTCGGAGGCCGGAAGTTATTTAATAAACTCAGACTATTTTGCTTTTGTGGAGCTGAAGGACTATGCGTGCTATGTTATAGCAGACGGTATTGATATTGACGAGAAGAAAGAAAGTGCAAAGCTTGCTATCACAACAGTGATTACCAAATTTTCAGAAAATCCCGGAATGTCTTCCGGTAAGCTGAAGCAATATATGAAGGCAGCACATCAGACATTATTGGAAGAAGCCGAAGAAATGCGTTTGGAAGTGAGCATGGCGATTTTATTAACAGACTATAAGAAAGCCATGTGGGCTCATGCAGGTAATTGTCGTTTGTATTGGATGAGAAACGGTAATATTAAGGCAGCAACCAAGGATACCTCACTGACCCAGAAGATGGTGGATGATGAGGAATTAGCTATAGACCAGTTGGCATATCACGAAGAGAGAAATAATTTGTATACATATCTGGGACAACCGGGAAGATTCACCCCGGTTATTTCCGGTAAAAAAATATTGGAAGATGGAGATATCCTCATGCTCATGACCCGTGGCGTCTGGGAAAATATTGGAGATGCAGAGCTTATTGATGCCATTGATGGAGTATCAAAGGCAGAGGATGTTTGTACGGGGCTGGAAGATGTAATACTAAGCCAAAGAATGGATGTTATCGAGAACTACACCATAGCCACAGTATTTGTTAATAAAATATATAAGAATCCTAATGCGGGAAAGTACAAAAAGTGGATTAAAATCGGTGTTTCTATAGTTGTAGCTTTGCTAACAATAGTAATGACACTGACTATAACCCATGTACAAAAGAATAAATCCAATATCGAGAAAATGGAGAAATATAAGGGAAGAGGTATCGAATATCTGCAGGAATACAATTATGCTTCTGCAGATGAACAGATGAACGAAGCATATAGTGCCTCAGAAAATGTAAAAGTCGGAAAGAGTTCCCAAAACTATGCGAAGGTAATGTGCGTGGAAACCTACGAGAAACTAACGGATAATTTGAATCGTGGTATGCTGGCCTTGCAGGGGAAAGAATATAAAAAAGCGGCGGGATTGTTCCAGAATGCTTTAAATCTGGCAGAAGAATTAAAGACAGACTATGACGAGGATATATCAACTTACCATAAAGGAATAGATATGTATCTTACTTATGCCACGAGTATGCAGACGGGTGTATCTGCATATGAAAAGGGAGAGTATGAGACCGCTTTTAATAATTTTACAAAGGCATACGAGGTTATGGATGAGATAGATGATACTACCAATAGGGATACTGCGCAGGCATGGAAAACAAAAGTAAATGCTCAAATGACCATGACACATGCAAAAGAATTAGAGGCAAGTGGTGATAGTTTGTGTACCGAACAGTCATATGCAAGCGCGCTTCTTCAGTATGAACTGGCTAAGGCAGAATATGAAAGAGCGGTGGAGATGGGGAATACCGATGCTTCTGCAAAACTAAAAGAGATAGAGGGAAAAATAGTCGATACGCAAGGATGTATAAATAAGATGTCTCTGGAAGAACAGGCTCGAATGTATGAAGAAATGGGCGACCATGAAAAGGATGCCGGTAATATAGAAGGAGCCAAAGAACTCTATACTCAAACCATGGGAGTTTGGCAACAATTGGGTAACACGGAAGAGGTTGACAGACTGAAGGAAAAAATAGTAGGAACAAGTTCTGAGGCTGCAGAACAGAAGCAGGAAGCAACAAGCGATTTGATATCTGCGTTAGAGGCTATAGCAAATGATGATATAGAACTTGCTAAAAAATACCTAGAGTCAGCGTTAGAAAATTATACTGCTATAAAAGATAATGAGTCAGTGAAAAAAATTAAAGACATACTGAATAAAATCTCAGCAAAACAAAATGTAGCAGCTAATGCTACCACAACAGGGTAAGTATATATTGGGAATAAATAGGGAATAGAGGAATACTATTTATGGGTTACACACTACATTTAAACAATACACCACAAAAATCAATTACTCATACCTACCAGAAGCGTGATTTGGAGGAGATGACAACATATCAGCTCAGAGACATCTGTAGTAAAGAGATGATTATTAAGGGGATTACCGATCCCCTTAATCGCTATGAGTTGATTGAGACTATTTTGAGATATCGTGGAGAAAAAGAAGCGCTCTTAATCCGGGAAGTGAAGGAAGGTGGATGGGAGCGCTTACAGTCTATACTGACCAGAAAGCTGGGTTCCCAGCTTCGGGATGAAGGCACTATTCATAATCCAGCCAGAATCATTATGTATGAGGGACTGGATTTGACTCTGTATGACAGATATCAGGTAGGAATCGACAGAAGCAAAAAGAATGATATCAGTAAGACGGTGATTAACCATATTGTGGAGTCCAATGTCCTGCTGGTGGGAGAGAATGGAGAAATCTGCACTATCCTCAATCTGGTAAGTGATGGGGAAGAGGAAGAGCATTTCTTCTTGGAAAGAGATGGCAGACAACCTATCAAACTGAGTGATAAAAAGTTTTATTATTTACTGTTTTTTGAAAAGAGAGAGTCGGACTATTTGTACAATGCTTATTATGCCAAGGAGCAGAAGCCCTGTGCTGCTATCAACTATTACAAAATACCGCTGGTGGACTTGGAGATAAGAGAGGCAGAGCAGACAGAAGCAATTCTGTCCATTGATTTTGGTACCTCCAACACCACAGCCGGTACCTATCTGGACTATGGCTACATCAACCAGCACGATAGCAATGACCTGTTAAACGGCGGTGTGAAGCTGGATGCCATAAATGAAGTTAGATTTATGGACCATACCAAGAAGGTTAAGAAATGGGTCCCCATGCTGCCAACCGTGGTTTCCGTGGTTGATTGTAGCGACAACAGTAACATTATTTATCATTTTGGTTATGCGGCTCAAAAGGATGCACAGATAAAATATTATGATGAATCCTTCAGTATCTTTTATGAGATTAAGCGTTGGGTGAACAGCTATGAATCCAGACAGGAGATAAATGATAAGGCCGGTAATACTGCCTTTGTGAAACGTGGAGACATCGTTAGAGAATATCTGTTGTACGTCATCCATTGTGCAGAGCAGAGATTTAAGTGTAAATTTAAGCATCTGCATCTTACCAGCCCGGTGAAAATGAAACGTCAGTACAATCTGATGTTTAAGGATTTGTTGCCGGAGTATGAAATCGACACACAGCATATGCTGGATGAAGGAACCGCGGTTATTTATAACACCATCCACAACCTGATAGAGAAGAAGAAATACTATGACGGAGAACGGATATCCGCGCTTATCATAGACTGTGGTGGTGGTACTACGGATTTATCTTCCTGCAATTTTGTCATTGAAAATGATAGTGTATCCTACCGTGTGGATATCGAAACCACCTACGAAAACGGTGATACCAACTTCGGCGGTAACAATATTACTTACCGTATCATGCAGTATATCAAGATCATGTTTGCTGCTTTTTACAGCCAAGGTAAGGCCGTACGTATTGATGATATTATCCAGGTGGCATCAGAGGATATTTTTCGCTATGTGGATGAGTTTGGTAAGGCAGCAGTATATGAATATCTGGAAAAGGCATATGACGAAGCGGAGAATATCATTCCTACTAAGTTTAAGAATTATGAAAACCGCACTAGGGATGAATATTTCATGGTGAAGAATAATTTTTACTTCCTGTTTGATATTGCAGACCGTATGAAGAAGCAGTTCTATATGCGTGAAGGTATCATCCGCAACAGCTTCCAGAATAATTATGATAAGGAAGATGATGACCTGAAGGTAACCCAGATCGAAAGGTGGAACCTGGTAATCCGTGAGGAAGGCCGACTGGTTTATAAGCATTCTTTCCCGGAGGTTATATTCAATATCAAGGAGATTGAACTGCTTTTAAAAGCGGATATATATGAAATCGTAAATAAATTCCTGAATGATTTCTATCAGAGCAGAATATTAGATGAGTATTCTATTATAAAGCTGACAGGACAATCCTGTAGAATCGACATATTCAGGGAAGCACTAAAGGAATTCGTACCCGGCAAGAGTATTGAGTTCAAACAACAGTCCAAGGAGAAAAAGGATATCACGGAGCTGAAGCTGACTTGTGTAAGAGGTGCTATCCAGTATGTAAATGCCAGAAAGATGGGCTTCACAGATGTGCGCTTGTACTATCAGATGCCGTCCATACCATACTCTGTCAGTGGTTTAACCCATGAGGGACAGGAAATAAAGCTCATATACAGTCTGGATAGGACACAGACCTATGGACATCTGTCCAGAAACAGCGGAATCCGCCAGCTGGAGCTGTTTTTAAAGGATGGCTCCGGAAATCTGAAGTACAGATACATATACGATAATAGAGAAACGGATTATCAGGAAACCACCTATGAAGAGATACTGGACCGCTACTATGACTATAGCGAGTGCATCCCCCAGGACGATATGGACAGCATCTATGAAGGTGAAGTGAAATTCTTCGTATTCGCGGCCAAGGATCAGTGGGGCTTCTTCCTGGTACCGGTGACAAGAAAGAACTCCATGCTGTGTATCGGTAGAGAGGCATTCTATGCATTTGAAAATGACGCATGGGAGATGGATTTCTTTGATGGGTTGAAGTAATTGAATGTAGGTGAATGTGTATAAAAGCAAAGGAAGGTTTTTCTTAATGATACAAACAAACAGAACTTTGTTAATAGAGGAAATTGCTCCTAGTAAGGATAATATTATATCAATAATTCAGGATGCAGAAAAGAGAGAAAGTTTATCTGATGAGGAGATTAATGATGTACATCGGAAGTTAGAGGTATCCTCATTCGAAGAAGTAATAGAAAAATTCAATCCGGAAATATACATGTTTATAGATACTGACAGAATGCAAGTTGAGTTCTATAGGACGATTCCTGAAGAAATGAAAGGTATGCTCCAAGCAGTTCCATTAGCAGAGAACACTGGTTTTTTTGATGAATTAGTGAAGCTTATTGAGAATAAGAGAAACCATAAATTTGTATTGACTTCATTTCAGGATTTTGGCTCTTTTATGTTTAAAACACCATCAGAAGATAAATTTCGGGAATTAAGAGAAAAGCTGATTTGTGAATTGGCGAAAGGAAATAATGGGGCTGCAGAAAAGATTCTGGAAGATATTATTACAGAGTTTGATGAGGGGATATTTTTAGTCAAATTATTTCTGAAGGAAGCACAGGAACAATTTGAAAAGTTGGCTACAGATGATGGGGATATTTGTTTTGTTATACCGAAGGATAATGAAACACAAGTGAGTATGATTATGGTATCAGATCGTTTTGAACATAACCGTTATCATACGAAAGTAGAAGAAGATATTTATTCTGATTTTTTGCAACAACAGTTGAAAGGGAAAAAATTAAATAACAGTAAGCTTTTAGCATTAACATTGGAATTATGTTGTAAAACGAGAAAAGAAAATTTGGAATTATTGGTGCGTTACTATAATGAATATCTGGAGTACTATGGGAAGATTTTGCAAAAATTTTGGTGGGAAGCGAAACCCTTATTAGAAACATTGCTTGGCATTAGGAGTTTCTTTAGTGCTTATACAGTTGAGAAAGGGGATATGCCACCAACAATGATAATTACCAATTGTACGCCTGAGTTGTTGATGAATAGTAAGTACAAGAATGTATTTCGAGTTTACTTGGAAACAATGAATGAAAAAAATTATTTAGAAAAAACAATATGGTATGCGATTATGCCAAGAATACCATTTGTAGTTAATTCTAAAGAGCATGTCCGTGAACGCTTTGTGACAAATGGGAAGAAGCATATATATAAGTCAAATGAGCTGGAATATGTTCAAGTGGTTTTAGAGATACTCGGAAAGTATAGAATACAAACTTTTTTGAGTATTAATCCAGAAAAAGATACTATTTTTCATGCACTTGAACGGAACGGGGTGGAGAAGTTTGAAGCTTCATTTGATTTTCTTGATAAGGAAGAAAATAAGGAATTTATGATACCCTGTTATCCGAATTTTATGATTATACCACAGGAATACACTTTGATGATACTTGGAAAGAGAATCAAATATGATATGGCTGAGGAGTGTATTAATGTAGAAGGCAATAAAATGTTATGGATGGGAGAATTGATCATTGAAGCAGCATATGTTGCAGCAGGATTACAGGCATCTTGCCAATGTCCAAAGTATTTATCAGAATTTTATCCACAAAAAGTCCTTCAGGATATCCCTTGTGTGGCATATCGTTTATGTGAGAATAAGCACAATATTAAAACGATTCCACAAATGTTCCCTGAGATTATGGGGTATTCAAAGGAATTATATTCGCAGATAAACAGGCAGTCAAGAGGAATGGTGTTTGCACCATATAAAGGGAAAATCATTGCCATAACAGATAGAGTATATTCTTATAAACAAGGAAGACCGGACTGTGTTGCTATTATGCAGACATTAGTATACATAGAAAGAGTGATACGTTATGAATCCCAGGATTATAAGGAACATTTAATCAGAGAGTTTTTTCAGGCCAGACCAGGCAGTATTATTAGTAGCTGGAAGGATAATACAGATAGTGTTAATGGTGTGTTAAAAAAAGAAGAACGAATCGAATATAGCATAAATGAAAAAGATAGAAGTTGTATTTTCAAAATCCATTTTCGAGAGCGTAATATGGAAGATGTTGTAAAAATTAGTAGTTGATTAGGAATATAAGTTGATAATATGAAATGGCTATATTTAGAAAAGGACAGTTATGACAGAGGAAGAACTTAGAGAAAAGATAAATCAAATACTATCTGAGGAACAAAGGGCAGTTGCAAATATCTTATTGGATAATACAATACCACAAATGCAAAGGTATTATGAAAATAAAATTGCTGAGTTAAGGAAACAATTGCTTGATGAGAAGATAGAAAACTTGAATCGGTTTGAAATTGCTATAACAGTATGTGAACGTGAAAAAGTCAGCTTGCTGGAAGAATATTTTTGGGGTATGGATATGGCTGATGGCAGTAACAAAACTACAATAGAGGCAGGTGTTCTAAAAATTCCGGTGTGGATTGCGGAAGATGATAGATGTATGAATCAATACATGTCGAACGGTATAAGAGGTTATATTCATACCAATACCGGAGATTTTGCAATAGAGTTTAATGTAATTAAAAATACGTCCTATTTAGATGTATTAGAAAAGTGCAAGAAGTCTTTTGCACTCAACGGATTAAGTTGTAAAAATGTAAATGATGCATATTTGCATAAATATTATTACTTGGAAGCTAACATATCTGCTTTAGACTCAGAAATAGAAATCCAAGGGTATACTCTTGAATGTGACGAGTTGGTAGATAAGATTCATGACAATATGGTACCTTTGTGGAATGTTAGATATTTAACTATGCAAGCAAATGATTTTCCGGCGATGCAGGAAGACAAAATATGGTATCGTTATGACTTTGTACTGACTGATAATGTTGAAATGATAATTGACGTACCTGAGTACACAAAAGGGTATTGTACAAGATATGCTGACACTCTGTCGTTCTTTACAGATAATAATGATAATCGACAATTTTCGTTTTGGGAAATAAGACCGAAGGATTTCAAAGCCATTAGAAGCGATTATCTAATTCTGACAAATGGAGTAAGTGATAATATGTGGAGTACTTTGGACCATTCGGAAAATGTGCATTCAGCATGGGAAGTGACTCGAAGGATTAAAGCGTTGGCGATCAGTGACAGCATAAATTACCAGGGATGTCAGGTACAGGATAGTTATGCTGAAGAATTAGATTATGTTTTGGCGAAAGAACCCAATAATGTTTTAAGCATAAGTGATAAAAGAAATTATCTGGAATTGAAGATTGAAAATATAAAAATCCCACGGTACATATACAGAAATGTGATTCAATATATAGTTGATTCTATACAGCTTGTGTTTAGAGAATATATAGTGATTTGCAGAATTGATGAAATATAGAAACATATTAAACGAAAGTATGGAGAATTAAAATGATTCATAGTCCGTATGAATATATACTATATGCAAAAGAAAACGGGATGAGAGAAGCAGATATAACTTTTGTGCCAGTAGAATCGTTTTCACCATATATAGAATGCCAGTCCGATGTCATAAATCAAATTAATATATTGGAGAGTAAAAAGATTGAAGTAAATCCATTTTATCGATATGAACAGGTCTTTGCAGAACTTTTGGCAGTTGACAGTGAAAATATAATGAACGAAATAAAAGGTTTTATATTTGATTTTTGGATTCACGAAATATACAAAATAGAGAGACTAAGTGGAATGACTAGAAAGTCTTTTGAAAAGTCTTACTTAATAAATGAAATAGCAAACGGCCTGCTGGGGACAAAAGTCAAGCGAGAATTTGAGTTGTTTGACAACGAAGAAAAAACGGCTCTGATATATCAAATAATTCATTTATACTCAGGTGGCGATAGCAGGGTGTTGTTTTGTAGTGCATTGAAGGCGTTTTTGACAAATATCTTTGTATATACTTTAGACGAAGACAAAATTTTATTATTTGTTGGCGAAAAAGAAAGTACCATTTTGAGAAAAAAGATATCATTTACAAAAGATATTTTTTTGCCCATAGAAATGCAGGTAGATATTTTTTGGAATAGGCATTTTGGTGTTTTTGAGGTGGAAGAAACAATGGTACTTGATGAAATTGAGTTGTTGTAGGAGGACATAATGTTTCAAACAGTTGAGTCTGCATTTGAGAGACATGGAGTGTTACGGGCACAGGCTTTAAATGAGGGAATAAATGGAGCTACGAAGCTAGTGGAACAATTATATTATGGATATAGTGATGGGGTCTTACAAGATGTTGTAATAGAGCAGGAATCGAATTATATCATTGTTAAAAGCGGGATAGTGATCTTCCAAGGGAAATTATATTATTTAGATAAGGAAATCAGGGTTGACCTTCGTCAAAATAATTTAAAAGAGATATTAAAACTTCGTTTTTTGGAAGTTCAATGTAAAGACGGATTAAAAAAGTGGACTACAGATGTGGTTTTGGATGAGAATGAAATCTTTAGAAATAATGAAATAGAAATATGTCGTTTCCAGCATCAACCCGGAGCTAAATTATACAATACATGCAGAAATTTTAAGGAATATGCGACGGAGTATAACGTAATTAATATAATACATACACCCTATGCGGCCTTGGGAGAAAGTACGATTTCACCAAAAATAACTAAGGCTTTTAGTGAAGAAATGTTGAAGAAGGACTTAAATGATTCTTATGATATAGCTTTTTGTTTAGAATGTCAAAGAGGACAGATAGTGCAACGAACATCTATTCAATATTACATAAAGCACAAATTAAACATTTACAAAACAAATATGAGTAATCATGAGATATATACATATTTAGGCAAAATTTTGGAAAGCGGAGATAATAATATAACAACAGAACGTTCCAGAATGCGGGAACAGAGAATGATAATTATATAGGAGGACAATATAAGATGGCATATATAGACGAAGAAATTGCAAAGAAATTTAAAATGGAAAGACTGAAAAAGCAGAAAGAAGAACAGGATAGAATTGAAAAGGAACTGGAAGCTTCTGTTGATCCGGTGGCAGTTAGAGAAGGTATTATTGCAGGCAAATGTACAGTGTTAGATAGAGAGTTTGAGTTTGAAAAGTACACTATATGCGATGGAAGGTTTTCTATAAACATCCCTTCTGATAGGATTATCATTCAAAATGATGAAAAAGGATTGTTTAAAACAGCGAATAATGAGCTTGGTTTTTCCTGTACTGTTTCTGCTACGAACGATAAATCAGAGTTTTTGTCGCTGAATGTATATAAAGAAAATATGGTAAAGAATATGAAAAGACTGAATTTCAAATGGTTGGAAGAAGGTGCACAAATGATAAGCGGGTGTAAGGTATTATATTTGGATTTTATCACCTTAACCGGTGTTGTTAATGTACATCAGAATATGTGGTTTGTGATGAGTCCATATGGACAAGCCCAAGTGGTAGTCAATTATGACCACGCTGAAAATAAGTATTGGAAGCACATAATAAAAGAAATTAGAAATACTTTTGAAATAAACTGATGAAACACAAAATAAAGAATTAGGGGAGGAAACAGAATGGCGGAGAAAACCATGAAGGAAATGGAATTGGTAAATAATTCAACGGCTACCGGACTCGTGGGTATGATGGGAATGAAGCCGGTTTTGGAGATAAAAGCTGATGGTGGAAAAAAGAAGAACGCTAAGGTTTTAAAGCGTATGGATTCTGAGGTTGCTATAAAGACGGAAAAGAGGATGACAACTAAGGCAACGGCCGGACTTGAGGGTACAATTGGCAAGGCACCGGCTTTAAAATCTAGAAACGCACTCAAGAAGAATGGTGCTACTGGAATTATGAGTACAATGGGAAAGAAAACTGCACGTGAGGAAGATTTCATAAAGAATACTCACAGGTCTGTTGAAATTGCGGAGCAAGTAGGGAATGCGCCTACCTTTAACATGGCCGAAATGGCGATTTTGGGGCAATTTTTAGGTATAAACCAAGGATATGGTATGAGTAAAAAGCTGGCTTCAACGCCAATATCCAGCTTTACTAATCCACAAGTAGATGAGCTTGGAGAACCCGTTACATATAATAACTTGAGCGTTGTAAATTTCCCGGCTTTAAGATTAGAAACATTTGAAATAACGAATAAGGTAAATGAACATGCAAAACTACATTTTACCGGTTTTATAGAGGATGACGGTAGTTATATTTTGACTAATACTATGGTATGCAGTCCTATCAAGGTTGTATATTTTACGGACAAAGGTGCACAGGTTCCTTTTTTTGCCGGTGTGATTACAAATGTAAGAATTTATACTCAGGATGGAAATCAGGCAATAGAAATAGTTGCATTAAGTAATACCAGCACACTAGATACCATGAAGATATCCAGGTCCTGTCAGAATATTAGTACTACATATGAAAATCTTATGGATAGTGTGGCAAATCAAGCCGGAGCTACAATGATGTACGGTCTGGAAGAAAAAGAATTTATGAATGCGATTGGAACAATCAGTATCCAATATAAGGAAACCGGTTGGGAATATTTAAAGAGACTGGCATCTCATAAATATCAAGGACTTTTTGGTGATATGACTGCTCCAACTCCTGTTTTTTCAGTTGGTGCACTAGGAAAAGAATATCATGATGTCAAGCTACAAGCATGTGAATACCTAAAAGATATTAGAAATTTTGAGATGGATAATGCTAACTATATTCAAGGAGTTATGGAAGAAGATTATGTACTTCTTAGGGTGGAAACTTATCGTATCTTAAAGCTGGGGGATGCAGTAATTTTTGAAAATAAGAAATTCTATATACGTGAAGCAACCTATGAAATGAGGAATGGTATTGTTGTTGCAACCTATCTATTGTGCTCAAAAAATGGATTAAAGCAACGCAGAATAAAAAATGAGAAATTACAAGGTTTATCTATTAATGGAATTACCATGGGTGTAGAAAGAGACAAGGTTAAGATTCAGTTAGATATTGATCATACGGATAATGCTGAATACCTTTTCCCTTATTCCACCATGTCGGCTTCACCGGATGGTAGCGGATGGTATTGTATGCCACAGCATGGGGATTTGTTGAGGGTTTATTTCCCGGATGAAGAAGAAGCTAACTGTTTTGCGATTAGCTCGGTTAGTAGCTATACACCGGAAGAGGGAGCTGTTAATGACAGAATGGGAGATCCTAGTGTCAGATATTTGAGAACTCCTGATAATAAAGAAGTACGTTTGGCACCGGATGGTATTACGATCAGTGCAGATGACGGACAGGCTGTGATTAAGATGGATAATGCGGGGAATATAATCATATCCGGTGCTAATAGCATTAATATGTCTGCGTCAAATGATATTAATATATCAGCAACCAGAAATGTATCGTTGTATGCATCGGAAACCATCAAGGTCAGCGGACAGAGTGGCACAATTACTTTGGATTCAGCCGGAAATACCATGCTGACAGGCGAATATGTATTAGAAAATTAAAATATTGTAGGTGAAAAGAATATGACCAGAGAGGAAGCTTTAGAGAAGTTTAAAACGGAAGAGGCAGATAAAATACTGAAAAAAATCAACTTTAAATATTTTAATACCATAGTAGAAAAACGTGATGTTTTCGCAGAAAAAGTAAAGCAAGGCTTGTGGGACATTTTGGACAAGATGAAGGAGTATCCCGAATTCAAGGTGCAGGAAGTTCAGTTTTCTGTTTTAAGGTCCGGAATTATGGATGGGACTTATCAGTGGATGGTCGAGCTTCATGATAAAGATGGTGATTATACACGCGAAGACATTTCAATTTCATTAGACCTGAAAGAAGTGTTTGGAGTTTATGAGGAATGTAGGGATGAACTGTACCAAGCGGCTGCAAAATATGTGAAAATTTTGAACCCGGCAGACTGTGACTTGATTATGATGGATAATTTTATGAATCAGGTAATGTATCTTTACATGCTGGGAGTATATGCATTTCGTGGTATTGAGAGTGATGAGAGATTTGAAAAGCTACAAATAGAAAAAGTATTCAGAGTGATTATTGGTGAGCGAAAGGATAAGGCTTTTGTGGTATATGCCAAAATACTTAACAGGGAAGAGGCGGAATCCGTGATTAGTAGGATATCTGCAACTCCCACAGAAGAGGATTTTTCGAGTAATGAGTTTGTATTATATGACTTTTCGGAGTATGAAATAGAGAAGTGCAATATTAGTTTACGCAATTTCCCATTCAGTAGCTTCCGTAACTGTACGATTGAGGATGCTGAATTTGTGGCCTGTAAGTGTATGTTGACCGATTGGCGAGGCTGTCACATTAAGGATGTTACTATGGATGGCAATGTTATGAATTGCTCTGATTTTACAGACAGTAGCCTTGAAAATGTAAGCATGATTGGGGTAAGAATGGATGTGTTGCCCTATTCAGATGATGTGCCCATTAATTTGGCCATGATACCTGTTTCCTTTCGAAATGCAAAGCTTAAAAATGTGGATTTTACGGCTGCTTTTTTAGCGGGGTGTGATTTCCGAGGAGCAGAAATCGGGCGTATTAATTTCCAAGAGGCAGAATTGAAAGGGGCTAAAATGGATAAAAAGTATAAGGATGTGCTTGAATTGACGGTTGCACAGAAGAATAGTATCACATGGTTTTAAGCGGGAGGAGTTTATTTTGGAATACTATATTATGAGTTTAGACAAGAGAATACAAAATAAATTTATTCTCCAGAAATTTCCGGAGGCAGGGTCTGTGGAGTATGATACCTCCCATGCGGATAAAGTAAGGGAGCATACCATGCTCCATACTATAGAGTCGGATAAAAGTGCTTATCCGGATGTATTGGAAGAACCTTTATTTATGGTGTCGCAAAAGGTAAAAGAAGTCTTGGAATTGTATGATGAGGGCGCTATTTACAAAAGGGTATCCATGGTGAATATGCCCAGAAAAAAGCGAACAGAGTATCATGTTCTGCTAGTGGATAGGATAGAATGTCTGCATCAAGATGCAGAGTTTTATCCGGATAAAAGCATTAAAAAGCTAGTGTTGGATAAAGAAAAAATCGCAGATAAAACCATTTTCAAAGTAAAGGGAATCGGTCCGGCATATATGATAGTAACAACCGATATCGTGGAATCGTTGTTGCGCAGAGGGTGCTATGGAATCAAATTCACGAAAGTAGAAAGCAGATAGGGGAAAAATATGGATGTAAATATTGAACAAAATGGAACTGTAGAGTCATCAGAAGAAAATCTGGTTCCATCCTACAGTTATGTATTGCATGGAGCACAGGCATATTGCAAAATGGGAAGCCGACCTGGCAGAATCACGGTTCCTACATGCCATGGAACATATATGCATGATATGCCGATTATGACCATCGAGGATAGTGAAGCACAGACTAATATAAAGGCATTTGGCTTTTGCTATGCGTTGGATAATCTCGATCGATTGGAAGAAGTCAGAAAAGTTATGGATATAGTAGAAGATAATAAAAACATTTTAGATGGCATGATGGATGGTATATCGGGAGTAAAAAAGGCGGTTACAAGTATTGGAAAAAAGGTGGCCAGTGTATTTGGATATGAGGAGGATACTACAGAGGATCCATATTATGGTTATGGTAAGGACGTGTATGAAAATGTAACTGTACCATGTAAGCCACAATTTGCAATAGGAGATGTTTGGACCGGAAGCTCGGACCGGCTTAAGATCAATGGTGTAAATGCGTTGACATCGAAATGTGGGTTGTTATGTATAAAAAGCGAAGAGGGGGAAATATATTTAGCAGACGACGGACAGGAAAATGCTACTTCAGAGCAACATAGTGCAGCGGATATGGCAAGTTGGAAGAAAGGTGACCCCATACCGGATGCTACTCAGGGAAATCTGGAAAGGTTGGATGAGAGCATAGCAGATTTGGAGAACCGGCTGCTCAAACCACAAACACCTGAGGAGTATCAAAGACTACAGGCAGAATTAAAAGATAAAAAAGAGCTGCGTAACCAGATGGATAGTACGCTTACCATGATTAATGAGATTGAAACAGGACTAATGTGTGGTGCCTACGATGAAAATTCCTATGCAGATGCCATAAAGGATATGAATACCATCCAGGAAGCCTTTAAGAGTGGAACACCTTGTGTAACTATATCAGAAGAGGAACAGAATAAGAGGTTGAATGAGGCTTATCAGACTTTTGTAGACGGAGGGGATGTTTCCGCATATCTGGAGGAAAATACAAGTCCAATACCCTACGATAACTTTAATGGTACTGCTGTAAATTCAGAAAATGCTAATGATATAGGATACATATATAGTAACGGTAAGTTGATGACCAGAGCTGAGTATAATCAATCTATTTCAGATTATGTGGATTATTTGGCAAACGCCGAAAATGAATAAGGGGATACAGAATAGATGAATTACCAGGAGATTCAAATTGATTTCTCATACAACATACAGCAGATACAGGATATTACCTTTACGAGTGGTTATGGTGACCATCCCGTTGCAAGTATAAAGGGAATTGTAAAGGAGGAAGAAAGAGCGGATCTCCTGCAGAAGGTCAATGGGGATACCCCCCTGGCCATAAAAAAACAGGACGGAAAAGTACTC
>JBGVKL010000019.1:0-1644 GCA_045123675.1 Acetatifactor sp.
CGTAAAAATGCAAGCGGCAGCGAAGCTGACATTTGCATTTTTGAGGCGTATTAGCGAGAAAGTACTCTGCGTAGCAGAGGAATAAGCTGCAAAGCAGCGAGCTTTCGAGCATAAAGGTATAAGAATTGCAAAGGAAGTGAGTTTGTGCGAATAGCGATATGCGATGATGAAAAGAACATTCGGGAGTTAATAGCAAATAAGGTATTAAAGCAGTATCCGGAGGCGGAGAGTATTTCTTTTTCATCCGGGGAAGAATTGCTTTTATCAGATAAGCACATAGATATTCTGTTTTTGGATATACAGATGTCCGGCAAAAACGGTATGGAAACAGCCAGAGAACTTCGTAAGAAGGACAAAAGCGTGATACTTATATTTGTGACTGCTGTGGAAGAGTATGTATTTCAAGCGTTTGATGTAGGTGCATTTAACTATATAGTGAAGCCGATTGATGATGAGAAATTTAAGGATGTACTTCGCAGAGCCATAGAGGAGTTGTGTGCAAAGAAGAATATGGATATGCGAGAGCCGGTAGCAAATTATGTGATGATTAATAATGGTGGGGTTCACACAAAGGTAATGATAGAGGATATTGTCTATGCAGAGGTGTTCAATCGTAAGGTGGTTATTCATAAGCTGGACGATGAAATTGAGTATTATGGAAAAATGTCTGACCTTGAAGCAGTAGCAGGGGACAGTTTTTTCAGACCGCACAGGGCATATCTTGTGAATTTTAAATATGTGGAGAAATACGATGCCACTACCATCTATCTGGAAAAGGGAACTGCTCTTATGGCAAAGCAGAATTACCCGGACTTTGTAAAAAAATACATGAAGTACAATCAGAGGAAAGGATAGTTCTAAATGGGAAATATAGAAACTTATTGGGAGATAGCTAACAGAACAATTGCTGTCATTAACATGATTGTGGAAGGCTTTTTGGTTTATCAGTTTGTTAAACCATTTATCCATAAAAAATCATATTGTGTGGGGTTTAGTTATTCTGTCGCAATGCTGGTATTTTATTTTGTGCCACAGGAGATGTCCTATCCGTATCTGTTGGGAATTTTTGTGGCTTGGATTACGATGTGTCTGACAGAGAGAAAAAAGATTAAGCAGAAAATCTTTTTAGCGATTTCTATGTACTTGATTCGTTGGATGGTTTATGGTGTGACATTGGTACTCAGGGATATTATGTTTGCTCTGTTTATTAACACACCATACATGCTTATGGAACCGATAAAACAATTGATAGCATATATCGTTGTGGAATTGATTTATTACGGTGTTGCTATAATCGTTATGTGGCTTGTAATTAAGTTAATTCATAAGGTGTATGTGAATAAAAAAGAGGATATATCAGGAAAAGAATTGATATTACTTTTTGCGACTCTTTTGACGGTAATGGTAGGATATTTTACATTTAATTTCTTTTCCAATGTGTATGTGGAAGATACAGGAAATTATGTGTGGAATGTTCATCCGGGATATACTTTTTTACGGGTAATATATCAGATTGTTTCTTTTGCTGCTATACTTATCGCAGTTGTCATTTATCAGAGGATAAAGGAAAAGCAGCTGGAGGAAAATGCGAATTTGCTATTGGCAGAGCAGATAGAGAACACAAAACAGCATATCAGCGAAGTA
>JBGVKL010000020.1:0-8325 GCA_045123675.1 Acetatifactor sp.
TGCAGAAGATATAATGAACGGAGAAAATATCGGAGAGGAAGAAAAAGAATTCATCAGTATTACTGCTATACTACATGATATTGGTGCGGTTGAAGCACAAAAAAAATACGGTTCTATTGATGGTGTCTATCAAGAAAAGGAAGGACCAGCAGTAGCGAAAGAAATATTAAAAAAGGTAGGCTATAACAAAAATATTGATAGAATATGCTTTATAATAGGCAACCATCATACTCCATCTAAAATTGATGGACTTGATTTTCAAATACAATGGGAAGCTGATTTGCTTGAAAATTTAACGGTTATGGATAAAGAAAAAGAACAGGAAAAGATAAAAAAGTGTATAGGTGAAAACTTTAAAACAGTTACAGGAAAAAAGATAGCTTATGAACGTTTGATTTTAGGCTAAATTTTTGCTGTATATTAGTATTACTATATGTAGTAAAACTCTTTATAGATTGGAATTTGAACGGAGGGATTACATGGTAAGTAAAACTGATGCCATTGAGATAATAACATACGCTGAAGAAAATGGAATTAACATATGGATTGATGGCGGTTGGGGAGTAGATGCATTATTAGAAGAAGAAACAAGAGCACACAACGACATTGATTTATTTGTGGAAGAAAGTAATAGTAAAAAGTTTATTGAAATATTAAAAGAAAAAGGCTTTGCTGAAGTTACCGAAGCATATACCACCACATCTCACACGGTTTGGAAGGATAGTAAAGGCAGGATAATTGATCTTCATATATTTAAATTCAACGAACAAGGATACATTGTTTTTGAAGGAGAATCATATCCTCCAGAAGTGTTTAGCGGTATTGGGAAAATAGGCGATAAAACGGTAAGATGTATTGATGCTGAAAACCAAATATTATTTCACTTGGGCTATGAGTATGATGAAAATGATGTGCATGACGTAAAACTATTGTGTGAGAGATTTAATATTCCTGTTCCGAGTGAATACAGGTAACCAACAGATTCTAATTTAAATAGGCAAAAATTTAAGTAACGAAGGAAAGCATGTGGTCTTCCTAACTAATGGGAAACAGGCAATTGAAAAGCTAAGCATGAATTAGATTTCGTTTCTTAAGTCTCATAAGAAAATATTTTAAATAATAGCCGACTATACTGTGCACAGATTGTCGGATTAGTAAGCACATCCTTTGATAATATTGATGATGAAAGGAGGTTATTCAATGGATTCTTTGAAAAGTATGAATAATGCATTAGCATATATTGAAGAACACTTAACTGAGGAGATTGATTATAGTAAAATTTCTAAAATTGCTTACTGTTCAGAGTATCATTTCAAGCGGATGTTTTCTTTTTTAGCAGGCATAAGTTTATCAGAATATATTCGGAGAAGAAGACTGTCGTTGGCTGCAATTGATTTGAAAGATAAGGATTTGAGAATTATTGATGTAGCCGTCAAATATGGCTATAATTCGGCTGATTCATTTTCCCGTGCTTTTCATTCCCTGCATGGTATTCTCCCTTCTGAGGCAAGGAGTGAGAATACACAATTAAAAGCTTATCCACGAATGACCTTTCAATTATCAATTAAAGGAGGATGCGAAATGAACTATCGTATTGTTGAGAAAGGACCTTTTAAGTTAGTAGGATTTAAGAAGAGAGTCCCAATTATTTTTGAAGGTGTCAATCCAGAGATTGCACAAATGACCGAACTTTTAACACCAGAGGTTATTAAACAATTAAAAGCAATCTCAAATGTAGAACCAATGGGTATTATTAGTGCTTCCACTAATTTTTCAGAAGGAAGAATGGAAGAAAAGGGCGAGTTGGATCATTACATCGGGGTAGCAACTTCAGGTGATGAAACAGCAGAATTTGATGTATTAAAAATTGATGCTTGTACCTGGGCAGTATTTGAATCGATTGGACCATTCCCAGAGACACTTCAAAATGTATGGGGTAGAATATACTCAGAGTGGTTTCCGTCTTCAAGTTATGAGTTAGTTGAAGGCCCAGAAATTTTGTGGAACGAGAGTTCAGACACTGGAAATCCAAAGTATCGAAGCGAAATCTGGATTCCGGTAAAGAAAAAAGACTATTAATTACACCGATTTTTATGATTGAGGGCACTCCTAGCAAGAGTGCCCTTTTCGTAAACGGTACGATTGGTGGATATGTTCCCACGAACGTACGAAATAGTCGATATGTTCCCGCATACGACTATTTCATTAAAAATCGCAAATACATCAATTCTATCAACTCGTCCCATGTGGAGACGGTTGTCTTGCTTTCCAAGGGCGAGGTCGACTCGAAAAAGATTCGGGTTGAGTTCTCTTTGGAAGATATGGATATGTCCGAATTTCAGGATGGGGCAACCTACACGCAGATCAAGGACTATGTACTGGAACATAGCGGATTAAAGGTGTCTAACCTGTATATCTCACAGATTAAGCGGAAATGTGGGATTGAGGTTGGCAAGAACTACAATCTGCCAAAATCCGAAGATTCCAGACAGCCCCTGTGTCCGCCAGAAAAAGAGAAAGCAATCCGAGAAGCATTCAAATATTTTGGGATAATCTAACATCCCGTAAAATGGAGGTTTCTTATGGATAGATTGATTTCTTGTGAGTTTAACATGGATACCGCTTGTGTGGAGCTGAAATTCTTTCATGGCAGCATGATTGCCATTGATACCATCGCCGTGGAGAATGAAGTTGCTGACAATATGTATCAGCGGTCAGAGCTTGACTATCTGATTTACACTGACCCGATTGGATATGCAGACTTGATTTTGAACGGCAATCCTGAAACCTATTTGAAAACTGTAACTGAATATAAGCCTTTAGAAAGCTGATTATTTTGCCGCCCGTGGGAGATATCTCACGGGCGATTTTTATGAACAAAAACGCACATTTGTATTGACCGAATCGGTTATTCGTGATATAATATAGCAAAATAACCGAATCGGTTATTTGTTGGAGGTTATTATGGAAAAATTTTTAGCACTTTCTGACGAAAAGCAAACCTTAATTAGAAATGCAGCACTATCTTGCTTCTCTCAGCATGGATACGAAAAAGCATCGATTAACGACATTGCAAAAATGGCGGGCATCTCTAAGGCATCCCTTTTTCAATATTTTGGTACAAAGCAAAACCTCTATGAATATCTGGTTGAACACAGCAGCACACAAATGAAAGCAGCTTATCAGGAACAGGCGTTATATGCAAACGCAGATTTCTTTGATCGTGTACAGCAAGCCATAATCATGAAGATAGATAATTTGAAAAAGAATCCCTATATCGCCGCTTTTATTATAAGTGTTGCAAAAGAGCCATCCATTGAAATTTCGGAGCACATTAAGGACTTAATGCAAGAAGGTGAAAAACACTTGCATGATCTGATGCTCCGTGATGCCGATCTGGTCAAATTCAAGCATCCCGAAGATGCGCCACTACTGTTCCGCACATTGATGCATATTGGATACGGTATTGTAGACGAGATTGAAGGTGTGTCAGATTTTGATAGAATCGTGTGCGAAATGGAGAATATTCTGAAAATGTTAAAATATCATTTCTACAAGGAGGAATATTTATTATGAAACAAGCGGTGATAATGTTAGATGGACTGACAAAAAGTTATGGAAAGCACAGAGGTATTGAAAATCTCACATATTCCGTTCTGCCGGGCGAAATCTTTGGTTTTATCGGTCCTAATGGTGCTGGTAAAACAACAACAATTCGCACTTTGATGGGCTTGCTCAAACCCACAAGCGGCAATGCTACGATTTTCGGCCTTGATTGTACGCAGCATGCTGCAGAAATCGCAAAGAACGTGGGATATCTTCCCAGCGAGAATTGCTATTATAATAATTTGAAAGTGAAAGAGCAGTTACAATATACTGCAGATCTGTATGGTGTTAACTGCCATGACAGAATAGAAGAACTGGCTGAGAGACTGAATCTGGATTTGTCCAGAAAAATCGGAGATTTGTCTTTAGGCAACAAAAAGAAAGTTGGCATCGTGTCCGCTTTACTACCTTCTCCAAAACTTCTGATTCTGGATGAGCCTACCAGCGGCCTTGATCCACTCGTCCAACAGACATTCTATGAAATTCTTCGAGAAGAAAACAGCCGTGGAACAACCATTCTGTTTTCCTCTCATGTGTTGAGCGAAGTGCAGAAGCTATGTGATCGTGTATGTATTCTGAGAGAAGGTCGTCTCATTGCTATACAGTCCATGAAGGAATTGCGTGAAAACGGGTATAAAAAGATTTCGCTTTCCACCGAGGAGCCTGTCCCTGCGCAGTTCTTCGACATCCCAGGAATTGCCAACCTGGAACAGAATCAAAATTCCATTTCTTTTATGTTTAATGGCAATGTTATGACCATCATGGAAAAACTACATAAACTACCTTTGGTTGATATTCTGATTGAAGAACCGTCTTTAGAAGAGATCTTTCTTCATTATTACGAATGAGAGGTGACACTATGACTGTATTTCATTATGAGTGGAAACGTAGTCGAAAATATATTCTGATTTGGGGTCTTTCCCTTGCCGTTTGTATTTTCTCTATGATACCTGTCTATTACAGCATGATTGAAACGCCAGAGCTTCTGCCTAAAAACTTTGCAGAGGGTGGATTCTTTGAAACTGTCGGCATCTCTCTCGCACTGCTCTTGGAACCTCTGGGAATGTATGGATTTCTTAATGCGTTTTTTGCTTTGGCAGGCGGAATTTTCGGGATGCACTTTGCCTTATCCCTGTTTACAAAAGAATGTACCGAAAACACAGCAGAATACCTGTTCACAAAACCCTGCGGGCGTATTCAAATTTATAAAGGAAAGGTGCTTTGTCTACTTGTCGGCACATGCATTACGAGTGCTGCATATATCCTTGCGTCTTTTATAGCAATGATTGTGTATGAATCTGGCTTCTCTATGTTAGAATTTATTCTGTTGGCTGGCTCCTTCCCACTTGTTACTTTGATTTTTGGAGGGATGGGAGTATTGTTAGGATGCTGGCATCCTAACAATCGTTCTCCTTTGCTGACAGCATCTTTGGCTGTGTTTATGGGATACTGTATTACAGCTTTTTCAAGAACGATTGGAAGCAGAATAATAAGTTACCTCTCTCCATTTTCGTTTTTTCATCCAGCTCACATTCATGAGAACTCTTTTTATGAATGGGATTATTTTCTGTGGTATGTGCTTCTACTCACTGTATTTTTCTTCCTGTCTCGTAAGATTCTGATGAAGAAAGACATTAAATTAGCAGTATAGGGGGGGAACAACATGATATCATTGATAAAAAAGGAACTGAAACTTACAAGGAAAATACTGTTGATATGGCTTGGAATAATCATTCTTCTTTGTGTCTTTGCGTACATAGAGTATCTTTCCTTAAAAGACAGCTTACCGATTCTGGTAGAAATGCTAAACGACTTTCCAAGAATTTTGATGGTGATGTTTGGTGTTAGTGAAGATCTTAACACTGCATTGGGTTGGTATGGCTGTATTTATTTTTGGGTGGCAATCCTCGCTTATTCCTATGCGATTTATCTGGGCATTTCAAGCATTGCAAAAGAAAAAACGCAAGGAACAGCAGAATACCTATTCACAAAACCTTTAGGCAGAAATCAGATTGTTATAGGAAAAGCTGCCGCCAACGTATGTAATTTATTTATTCTTGCAGCTGTCAGCGGTGTATGTAATTACTATACTGCAATCGCTCCTCTGGGTGGACTGGATCAAAAGAATGCGGCTCTGTTGACAACTGTTGGGCTTTTTCTGACGGAAATCATATTATACTCGATTGGTTTTTGGGTATCCAGTCTCTGCAAATCCTACAAACAGGCTATGCTTTTTGGCTTTGGCGCTTTAATAGTATTTTACTGTATTTATTTTGTGGCAGAATATTTGTGTATTCCGGCTCTGTTTTATTTAACACCTCTAAAATACTTTGATGTATATGCAGTGGCTAAAGATGGTATCTCCCTTATGTTCCTGCTGATTTCAGGGGTGATTACTTTCCTATCAATTTTCCTTGCAAAGAATCGGTGGGCAGGCAAAGAAATGTAATATGTTGTAGATAGTATTGTAGCTTCTCATATCTGTCATAATCTCAGAAACACAGGAGGTTTTTACGATGAAACAACTGTTTAGATGTGCAGACCACTACATTCAATCGAGAGATTGGAAAATGAAGGTAGTTCCGTCAAATGAACTTGTAACCAAGAAAATATATAACAAAGCACAGCCACATGATAGCAACACAGAATCTCATTGGTATAGACAGTATAATCTCTATTATCACGGTCTTGAAGATGTGATTATAACAGTTGACGGAGAGCAACATTCTCTTGCTCACGCACTGAAGCGTGGCAAGATTACAATGTCTGCAATCCTTGCAAAAGCAAACAAGGATGTTGCAGATGGTGTTATACAAGATTTGCGATACAAAGATGGCGGCAGTGCGGTTTTTAAGTACCCTGATTATACAATCGTAAAATACCATACCATTGATGGTAATGATGATATGTATATCGGAACAACGGATATTGATATTCATGTAAAAGATAAATAAAACAACAGAGCCTATCGCTCTTTGCGGAGTGATAGGCTCATGTTATTAAAAACAAACAAACTTTCTCTTATTCATTGAATGGACACAGAGAATGTGGTATAATATATCTGTACTTTAATCTATCGAAAGGAGCATAAAAATGGATAATCAAAGAAAAAATCGAACTTATCTTTGTATTGACTTAAAATCGTTTTATGCTTCTGTCGAATGTATAGAACGAGAGCTTGATCCGCTTAAAACTAACCTTGTTGTAGCGGACAGTTCACGAACAGAAAAGACAATCTGCCTTGCCGTCACACCGAGCCTTAAAGCTCACGGTGTTTCAGGCCGTGCAAGATTGTTTGAGGTTGTTCAGAGGGTTAAGGAAGTAAACCGTCAAAGAAAATGGAAAGCTCCCGGAAAAGAATTTACCGGAGAATCATACGATGCTGATGAATTACAAACTAACCCTTCACTTGCACTTGGATATATCGTAGCTCCCCCTCGAATGGCTCATTATATGGAATATAGCACAAGGATTTATGATGTGTACCTGAAATATATCTCTGCTGAAGATATTCTTGTGTATTCCATTGACGAGGTGTTTATGGATATTACAAGTTATCTGAATACCTATAAAATGACCGCACACGAATTGGCAATGACAATTATTCGTGATGTGCTTGCAACAACGGGAATTACTGCTACTGCAGGAATAGGTACGAATATGTATCTTGCTAAAATAGCAATGGATATAACGGCAAAGAAAATGCCACCTGATAAAGACGGTGTACGCATAGCTGAACTTGATGAAATGAGCTATCGTAAAGAGCTTTGGGAACATAAACCTCTTACGGACTTTTGGAGAGTTGGTGCAGGTTACTCAAAAAAGCTTGAAGAAAACAGAATGTTTTGTATGGGTGATATTGCAAGAGCTTCTACCACTCCACACGGCAGAAAGCTATTAAAAAAGCTTTTTGGTATAAATTCAAAAATGCTTGTTGACCACGCATGGGGATATGAGCCTTGCACTATCGAAGAAGCAAAGGCTTATACACCGAGCACAAAGAGTATGAGTGTCGGACAAGTTCTGCATTGCCCTTATGACTTTGACAAGGCAAGGATAATAGTTTGGGAAATGCTTGAGCTTTTATCTCTTGACTTAGTTGAAAAAGGTCTTGTTACAAATCAGATTGTTTTAACCATTGGTTATGACATAGAGAATCTGACAAATCCGGAAATAAGCAAGTATTATTCCGGTGAAGTTAAAACCGACCATTACGGAAGAAAAATTCCTAAGCACGCACACGGAACGGCTAACATAGATAGACACACATCATCAACAAGGTTAATATCGGATGCAACGCTAAAGCTATATGATGATATTGTTGATAATAAACTTTTAATAAGGCGAGTTACAATATCTGCAAATAATCTTGTGCCTGAAGATAGTGTTAAAGACAAACAAAGCTTTGAACAGTTGGATTTATTTACTGATTATGATGAACTAATTGCTAAAAGAGAAAAACAAAACGCAGAGCTTCAGAAAGAACGAAAAATACAAGAAGCAATGATTGATATAAAATCTCGTTATGGAAAGAACTCTATTATTAAAGGCACTAACCTTCAGGAAGGTGCAACATCAATAGAAAGAAATAAACAAATCGGTGGGCATAAAGCCTAACCGATAAATAAGAATTTGTCTAACAGTTACACACCGCACCAAAGCCTCCCTTGTGTAAGAGGTGCTTTATGAATAGTGCAGAACAGATAGTTACACATGATT
>JBGVKL010000021.1:0-8678 GCA_045123675.1 Acetatifactor sp.
GCTAACTTATGTAGAGGAATATCGCAGAAGCATTTTTGCAGGACTGCAACATTAGAAAAGGAGGTTTCTCCGTTTTTTATATGCAGATAGTCCATTGTCTCGATACAGTATCGGGGAACAATAGCTCGTTTATACAGAATCGTTCTAAGAAACCCGAACTCTCCCATAAAGTGAAACAAAGTATTTGCACTCTGAACGTAATCTACATAAGGATGGTATGTAACATTACCGTTGGCCATATTATCCCTCCTGGAGAGAATACACTTAAAATCTTCATATAAATTGTATCTCAGTTTTTACAGTTCGTCAATATTAGTGCAAATGACCGTATTAGTTTATATTGCCGCCCCACTAAGAGGGCGGCAATTTTTAGTATGAGGGTAAACCATACCCCAGTATTTCATAGTATCCCACTGGGTAGCTCCGCTGGCGGCAGCTATCGGAGGTGTTGCCCTCAATGGTGTAAACTCTTCCGTTTTCCACCTTTTCCACGATGCCCACATGATCGGCATTTCCGTCCTGTCCATCTTCATCATCCCAGTCAAAGAAGATAATCATGCCGGGACTGGGTTCAAAGCTGTTGCCGATCCATTGCCCCCGGTCTTTGAACCACTCCACACCGTTGATGCAACCGGAGAACTTAGGGATGATGCTGGAACGGATATAGCCGCACTTATTAGCACACCAACTTACAAAGCAGGCACACCATTCCACCCGTTCTGTAAATCCGTACCAACTCCAATAAGGTTCGCCGCCTACATTGCCAATCTGGGATCTCGCCACTTCTACAATCAAAGTGGAGGTATCCGGGTCGTAGAAGATCTGTCCCAAGGGATAGTACCGCAGTACATGGGGGACATAGTTCATATCACCGTAACTGCTCCACCCGTACCTTTCGGCAGCATTGATGGAGAACTCCACGGCATTGGCCTTGGAGTATTCGCCGTACTTGTTTATGGCCCATGTGATATAGCCCTGCCCATAGTTATAGCCTTGCAGGGCCAGTTTAATGGCATCCATGTCCATGGGACTTTCGCATTGGGCAACCGATAGGCAATCGGCTAGATTCTGAATGCCCACATTGATGGAATACTCCGGGTCCCGAATGGAACCGGGAGCATGGGGATAAAGGGTGTTGTAACCGCACTCAGAGGCTTGCATTGGGTCTGTTCCACGGCCCCCGGATTCCTGCATCATAACCGCTTGAATTAGAAGCACATAATCCCCAATGCCGTGTTCTCTGGCATACTGTTGGATAGGCTTCACCGTTTTCATCGGTGGTGTAGTCACCTACATGGTTTCCGTTAGCATCTGTCACCCGGAAAGTCCAGCCGCCCAGATGGTTTCCGGTGTTGGTGGTTTTCCGGAATTTGATGCGTCCGAAATGGGTGTTGGTAAAGGAAACGGTTGCGGTCTGGTTCGCCACGATCTTGACTTCCTTCACAGAAGTATCAAACTCCCAGTAGGGATCATCAGTGGGGATCTCCTTTGCGTAAAGGGTGCCGGGTTTCAAGCCGCTGACAGTTATGGTGCCGTTGGTGCCGGTTGTGAAAGGGGAACCGGACACAGGCTTGGTGCAGGCAGCATCATAGTAAAGGCCAATCAGCCAGCCGGACAAGTTTTTGCCTGTATTGGTCTGCTTCACCAACTTCACATCACCGGTATTCAGCCGATTATGAAAGCTGACCTTTGCGGTTTCGCCTGCGGTCAGCACTACCTTTTGGGGATTCGTGCTGTCGCAGGAATAAAGGGCATTGATGGTGCTGTCGGTGTGTCCCAACTCCTTGACATATACCGTTCCGGCAGTCAGATCCGCTACGGATATTTTACCTTTTGCATCCGTAGTGTGGGGGCCGGAAATGAGGTTAGAGCAGCCGCTGTCGGAGTAAATGCCAAATTTCCAGCCATACAGGTTTTTTCCATCTTCGGTTGTTTTCGTGAGGTCAAGGGATGCGGTCTGATCCGGTGCCGTAACATAAAAGTATGCAGGCATCGGACTGTTTGCAGGCTCGGTTTTGCAGGACATCAGCTTCTGCTGTTCCTTGTATTCCCAGACATAGAACACCTGACTATCCAGATTGGGAACCTGCTTTGTAGGAGCAACCAGGGTGTCAGAAATAGGACCGTTGGCGGTTACGGTTAGCTTGTTTCCACTGACGGAGAAAGTCAGATCAGATGTGTTGGTGAAGCTGTACTGGCTGAGGACATTATTGCTGTCGGCCAGAGTGATGCTGTATCTGCCGTTACCGTCTGCGATCAGCTCATAACTGGGGGCATTGGATTTGCTTCTGGTCATGAAGCTGGGGATGGTTCCGTGCTGTTCCAACTGAGCTGCGATCTCGTCATAGGCTTCATCAATGCCATCAAGATAAAACTTAGAATTCCATACACCTACGGAGATTTCAAGAGATGGTTTGATGGCATCATAGAGAGTCGTATTGTTGCGGGTATAAGGGGGTGTAGCGCTGCGCCATCCGCAGGCAATTTCCCAGATGATAGCCTGTGTTGCAGCATGACGACGGAGCTTTTGAAGTCGTACAGATTCGGCATCTGCACGACGGGCAATTTCTCGCTGACCGTACATCAGAACCACACCCATGGCTTCTACCTGTTCTCTGGAGAGCCGTTCCAAGGCACCGGTGCCGTCAGTCATGCCACCGACTGTAGTAGAGGAGCCGTTATGACCACCGGATTCACCCAGTACAACACCAGGTTCAATGCAGTAGGCAACATAGTAGTTGTTTTCATAACCGGGCTGATTCTTCAGATAGACAGAGTAAAGAGGTAGATGCTCTTTATGCTGAATGTGATCGTAGCTGGGAATATCGATGCCACCATTGAGGAGGAATAAATAGCCGAATGCGTTGGGCGCGCCGACGATTTCTGTTTCCGCAATGGAAGCAATGCCATCATCCTGGGACATGAGGGCTAGGGAAAGTTCTTCATCCGCTGCAGGATCTTCCTCAGTTTCTTCGGAAGGGGATTCTTCCACAGATGCCGTTTCTTCTTCCTGCGTCGTTTTTTCTGGTACCGGTTCAGTAGGAACGGTCTGTTCCAGTTCTGTTGTTTCCGGCGGTGAAGTTTCCTCTGGCTGTGTTGTTTCCGGAGGAGAAGTTTCCACCGCAAGGGTTTCTTCTGTGACCGGGGTAGTAGTTTCTGCCGGTTCTGTGCTGGGCTGCGTTTCAATCTCCGCAGCGGATACACTGGGGACCATACCGAGCACCAGTATCAGAACCAGCAGAAGCGAGATACCTCGTTTCTGAATAGTTGCCATGGCTTTTTCCTTTCACAAAAATAACCCCTGCCGAAGATCAGCAGGGGTCGCAAAGTGTTTGAAGTTGTGCGTTTTCGTATCGGTACTGTATCTCATTTTCGGTAGGTACAGCTAGTTTGGAGGGGGTGAGCTGTGGAGAGGGGGAACCGCAGAATTACCCTGTTTTAGCTTCCCGAAAAAGGATAGACTGCCCCCTTGAAAGTAGCTCCTTACCTCTGCAAACTCCGCTGCCGTTTCTGATACAGTTCCAATGCTTTTACAATCGTATCTTCAATCTTTTGGGCAGGCGTCCCCGGTGCAAAATACTTGCTGATACGATCTCTGGGGATTTTGAATTGTTCCTTCTGGTTGCCTTTTTCTTCCTGCATGATGGAGAAGATAACATCCATGTTCAGTCTGCCATCCTGGGAGAATTTTCGCATCTTGATGGCCTGGGCATGGGAGGGGGTACGATCCTCTGTCATCATGGTTTCATTAAGGTCACGCTGTTCCTGCTCTGTCAGATAGGACAACTCCACCGCAGGCCGCAGGGCAATTTGCAGCTTGTCTTTTTCTTTCAGAACAGAGTTGTCCACCATTTCCAGAATCTCTGGGATAAGGTAGGTCAGACGGATATACCGCTGTACTTGGGTTTTGCTTTCCTCCGCTTGACTTGCTAAAAGTTCAATGGAACGAACACCTGAGAAATTGTGCCCCAGTGGGTCACAATTATTACTGGGTCTACCAGCTTGCCGTTTCATGGCATCCAGCTTCATCTTATAGGCAAAAGCCTTTTCCGACGGCAAGGTTTCTTCACGGTGCAGATTGGAGTCCACCATGATAATGACCGCCTGATCGTCCGTCATTTCCTGCACGATGCAGCGAATGGAGGGACAGTTTGCCATGATGCAGGCTTCCTTTCGGCGGTGGCCTGCTACAATTTCATACCGTCCGTCCGGTTTGGGACGGATAAGACAAGGTTCCAATACACCGTACTGACCCACACTTTCCACGAGCCGAACCATTGCACCGTCCATACGCACCTTGAAAGGATGATTCGGGAAATCGTCGATCAGCTCAACAGGAATGTCCTCAACCCTCGGCTGGGCGGCAATTTCCCGTTCTTCCTGCGTAGAGAACAGGTCATCTAGTGACGTTAACAGACCTGCTGCGCTGTTTTTCACCAATGTCCATTACCTCCTGTACAAGAGTGCGGTAGGCTTCTGCGGCCTTGCCTTTGGGTTCGTGCTTGAATATGCTGCGGTCCGCTGTGCTGATCTCTGCGAGGCGAACCGTGTCCGGGATGACCGCCTGCATAATGGGAAGATACTTGCCGTAGGTGGCCTTTACGGACGCAATAATGTCCTTGCGAAAATTGGTGTCGTTGGCCATAGTCATAAAGACACCGCCGACTTTCAGCTTGGGGTTGATCTGCCGCTTGATACTCTGGACGGTGCCGATCAGCTCGGTCATATCCTCGGCGGCAAAATACTCTGCCTGCACAGGAATAAGCACATAGTCCGATGCAGACAGAGCATTGATAACCAGCATACCCAGAGCGGGACGGCAATCCAGGAACACATAATCATAGTCATTTTTGACTGTGTTAAGGTACTGCCGCAATACGGTTTCACGGCTCATGGTATTGACCAGACTGACCTCTACCGCTGATAGGCTGCGGTTTCCAGGAACAAAGTCGAATCCCTCATGGTGCTGCATGATTTCTGGATGTTCGCTGCCGCTGACACCTGATACGATATTGCTCATAACATTGCCCAGTGTCAGCGGCAAATCATTCGGCTTTCTCATACCCAGCATTTTGGTAAGGTCCCCCTGAGGATCTACATCCACAAGAAGTACCTTTTTGCCGTTTGCCGCCAGACCAGCACCGAGGTTAAATACCGTGGTACTTTTGCCCACACCGCCCTTCTGGTTGGCAACCGCAATCACTTTTGTTTTTGCCAAAGGGTTTTCCTCCTTAAATAGATTTAGCCACCTGTTTTACAACAGGTGGCTATGTATTGAAAAATGGCGCATTATGTGTTATGTTGACTGTGCATAGGAAAATACTTACATAATTGTCACCCCTGATGGAACATAGTCAAAAGAAGGGGATTCTATTGATCTTAAATAATGAGTGTTTTCTTATGTAGAACAAATTTTTATGAAACAACACACCAGGAGGGAGAGTAATTATGAATAAAAGGTATTTGCGGTCTGACTTATCTCCAGAAGAGGCGCGCTTTTTCACTTGTGGTGGAAGAGCATTTATTGGAACAGGAAATGTTTTGACTGGGTTAATCAAATACATTGGCATGTATACCGAACTTCAAGCTGAGAACCGCACGGATGAAATAGTTTCATACAACCCGGATACAGATACTCGTTTTAAGCATGAAAATATGGGATACACTGTACTGCGAAAGGAAATTGCAAAAACTCAGCTACCTATTTCGCGTAGATATATTAAGGGACTTTCTCGGAAATGGCCTGCGAGCTTTGTTGTAATCAGTTTTGATGCCGTTGAGATTATCTCTACATTGTTTGCATATATTGCCTGCAGAGATGAATTGAAGATTGCATGCACTTCTTATTTGAGAGACTACGATACTCAAGTAGGATGGGATAAAATTATGCCTATTCAGTACAAGTTCTTAGGTGTACGTATCCAAGACCGCCATGAAAACTGGAAAATTGCAGAATCGATTGTTAGTGGGCTTACAACATTAAATATGGGAGGGAAGAAATGAAGTTTCACAAACTTGTTAAATCGATTGACTATGTAACATATCCAGTGTTAGTCGAACTTAGGAAAATTAACAATACATTAGGCAACTCTCTATCTAGTTTCCGAGATCTAATTGTTTCAGCAGTGGTAGGTATCTTTTTTGAAGTTACACCTATGAGTGAGCTCATTATTGAAGCGATTCTGAAAAAAAGTAAGTGCCAATATATTGTGATGCTTGGAAATTATGATAACGCAGATAAAATTATAGCGATATGTCTTGCAGGTTTAATGTATAGTGTCTTATGGTTTAGACACTTTATAATTGAGAGATGGGGGAGCAATAAGGATACTGTAGATGAACGTAAGGAAATTGCTTTTGAGTTTTATAAAGTGATTATTCCTAGCTTGATTTCTGTCAAAAGTATCGTTGAACAACATGATGACTCAAAAGGCAACGAAGATAAACAGTTCCTATTATTACTTCAAGCAAAACATTCGTTGGAAGAGTTAATTTGTTTGTTGTCTCATCTAAATGTGATTGAATTGGATAAAAAGACAAATCTATTGTCACGCGATTCAAAGGATGTTTTGGATCAAATCGGAAAAGAAGCATATTTTACGGTTCTTATAGATATAATTAGCTGTGTTCAAGATGTTTACATAAAAATAAAAAGTTGTAAAAATAAACCAACAGAAGGTATTCTGAAATCACTTAGGTCCATTTTTATTTCTGCACATGTTTTTTCGGTTTGCACCGAACTAAGTTTTCAAGATTCTTTGTTTCAACTGCTAATAAAGCAATATGGCGATGTTAAGGAATGCATGAATACGGCTAAAAAGGTATAATCCTTGTCTGCTCTTCAAGAAAAGCATATCTTTGTACACAGTGGCTTTCTTATCTATTGTGATCACAAAGCATTTGCACTTATGGTGAAGGAATATATCAAAATGCAAGCAGCCGCCTATTCACGCAGAAAAACAAAATAGGCGGCATACATATATACGTTGATAGTATCCCATAATTAGGTATAGTAACAAGATCCTTGCAATATTCACATATGTAATTATAAACAAGCAATAAAGAGGTAAGCGTTTTGAAAAGTAAGAAATCGAAATATAAGGATCAATTGAAGAAGAATAAGAAGTTAGAATCTGAAATCCTAAAAGTCAAAGCAAATGCTAAACGAGAGGCCAATGGTGAAAGCCATAAATTCGTTAAGAAAGCAACGGAAAATCTGTTTGAACTCTATAAAGATTCTCGCTTTTGCAAAGATGAGAACTTTTTACTTTACCGGTACTCTAAATTAGAGGCTAAAGATAATATATGGACTATTTTATTTATTCCCGCTTTTATGACACTCTTTTTATCAACAGAAAAAATAGCATATGTATTTCATGACCTAGGACAGGCAGCTTCGGTTATTGAAGCTATTTTTAGTTTATATAGTAGTATGGCATTGTATCAGCAAATAACATCTTGGCTTTTTCTTGTATTTGTCCTAGTTGCTATTCCGTTATTTGTGTATGGTGTTTATTCAATTTGCAAGTTAGCCGTTGCATCAGTAACCCGCGATGCAAATACAACAATTATCGAAAACGAATTGTGTATACTTAGAGAATTATTGAAGTACCACGGGGAAATCCTTGGTGAAGAAAAAACGAAAGAAACAGTAAAGGATTATTTCAAAAAGGGTCTGCGCCGTTAGAAATCTTTATAGAAAAGCCGCCTATTCACGCACTAATGCTGAATAAGCGGCTTTTACAATATGTATTTAGGCAGTCATATATGTCGTGGGACATCCCATTACTTTCAAAATAAGTTCATCTACGCAGTCAGTGTATCGGCCTTGCTGGATGAGTGAGTTTTTTAGCCGGATCAGACTGCGAAGCAGGATGCTAAATTCCTCGTTGCTGAGATACAAATATCGTTTCTTACTGAACATAAAGATCACTCCTCCTTTGCCTATATATTATCTGACCCCTATGTAACACGCAATTGTACGATTATATTTATCATAATACCCTTACATATTTCTGTGTGGATATGCTTGGCTGGTCGGGGATGGTCATGCGAAGCTGGCCTGATTCAAGCAACGGATTAAGATATAGCCGCTTGAATGATTTGATGCTATCTACATCAACCATGTACATCAGTTCTTTCCTCGTCTTTGGTGTTTCACAAAGAATCAAAATCTTTATCTGCGCTTTTTTGATCACATCATCGGTCGCTTTAATCTTTGCGTATTCAATCCGTTTGCGAAATGCTAAGTATTCCTCACTTACCATATACTCAATTACGCTCACCTTGGGAATGTGATAGACTGCGCCGATTCTAAAATGCTGGATGATATTCTGTCGAAGCAGGGAAAGCACCGTTTTCTCACAGG
Organism: Acetatifactor sp.; assembly: GCA_045123675.1. Lineage (GTDB taxonomy): Bacteria > Bacillota > Clostridia > Lachnospirales > Lachnospiraceae > Acetatifactor. The sequence continues at coordinate 8,369 of JBGVKL010000021.1, forward strand.
CCCCACCTAACATGACCCTCAGATCTTTCGTTGTAACAACATCCGGGTATGCTGAAAATATCAGCTCATAGTAATTTTTGTCTTGCATAGTAACCTCCAATTATTTATAATATTTTCGTCAATGGCGGAGCACTATGCTGGTTCGAGCTCTTGTGCTGTTTTGATTACAAAAATAGGGCCAAAAATGGGGGTATGGACCTCCGATGGACCTCCGATTTCCAAATTCCGCCGCAAATCTCGATCCCGCCGATAGTTGTTGCGGCGCACCAACTATTTCATGTTTAAGTCGAAAAAGCGTTGCGACACAAGG
>JBGVKL010000022.1:0-17003 GCA_045123675.1 Acetatifactor sp.
GGGGTGGTATTGGTTGCGGTGACAGGCGGCGTAACCGCTGCCTCCTTCATGTCAATCATAATTCCATCAAACACAAAAGAACCTGCAGTCGCCTGCATCATTACCGTAATATATTTTATATCTTCCGTTCCGCTGATGTCATATGTATAGGTTCCTGCTGCTTCGTGGTTGTATTTGGTATATGCTGTTATTTCACTTCCATATCCCACGTTGTCAATCAGCTGGAATGCCACCTGTGCACCTTCGCTTACTTCGCCCAGTGCAAAGGTTATGGAATTCACATCTGCAAGGTTTATTACCTCCGGCAGCGCCAGCTTCAGGGAATGATAACCCGTTCCGTCTGATGTCAGTTTTACCCTGTCTGCTTCCACCGCCTCATAAGTACTTCCCGGATCACTGTGCCAGTTGTAGGTCAGTTCTCCTGCCTTATAGGTAAGACGCAGGTCTTCTTCTCCTGCCGCGGCAGGGGTGGTATTAACCACTTCTGTGGCCGCTTCTACACTCTGCATTGGCACATACTGCAAATTGCCCATAATCATCGCAAATGCCAGCAATGTGGTTAGCCATCTTTTCATCCTTTTCTTCATACTTTTACCTCCATGGTATAATTGTCCAATATTTACTCTACCACCAAAAATCAAGCTTTTCTTATCATCCGTTGCTCGCCATTGCCCAAATATTGCTATTTTAGCAATTGTTCACTTTTTGCGATATTTTCCCTATTTTTCAAACTTTTGAGACATTTTATCACCTTTTAATTCTCATTTCTTTATTTTTATTCTTTCAGAAATAAAATATCTGTTTTAAAGGCGTTTTTGTATCTTTATCCAAAGCAAACCATCACTTTAGCAACATGAAAATTCGCACATTTTGACCACTTATACCATGGGACTATTTTCCTATTTTTCAATAAAAAAGCGGTACAAAAAAGCCGAAGTAGTCTCTTCAGACCATCTCCGACTTTCACGCACTTATATCCATTTTATTAATGCTATCATCCTTTATCTGACATTTTCACATATCCCATAAATTCTTCCGGCGTACATCCCAGGTAAGTACATGCTTTTCTCACATCCAGCGTTCCGTCTGCATACATACGTAGCACCAGCTCCTTACGACCTAATTCACGCCCTTCTTCACGTCCTTCTTCGCGACCTTCCATTCTTTCATCTGCCAATAATTCCTTCAATGCCTGACACATATCTATCCTACCATCCTCTCTGCTATATTCTTCCTTCACCTGTATCAACTCTTCCGCCCTGACGTAGTTCGTCACTACCTCGTAGGCGTCTTCTTCCATCTGCTTAAAATGTTCATCACTCTGCCACCAGCTGCAGACCGCCACAGCCTATGCCATTAATCACATCGGCATAACGCTCGTCGTCCCGGAAGTACTCCTTCCAGCTTACGTCCTTTTCCATATTTATTTTCCTCCTTTGCAGGAGGTTATTCGAAATCTCCTGCCTTCCTTGATTGAATTTGAAAGCATAGATTCTTCGAATTTGAGAATATGAGAATTCCTAGGAATAAAGAAAAACATGCTTTGAGTATATGCTAGCATGTTTTTTCTTATAACGCAATATATTTATTAGTTACTTATATGCTTTTTCTATATCCCGCTCACCCAATACACTACCCCCAGCGCCCAGCTGGTAACAATTCCATACAAAATAACCGGCCCTGCAATGGTAAATATCTTACAACCAATACCGAAGACCTGTCCCTCCGCCTGATATTCAATGGCCGGCGCAGTCACGGAATTGGCAAACCCGGTAATAGGCACCAATGCACCGGCTCCGCCCCACTTTACCAGACGCGGATATATATTAAAGCCTGTAAGAAGAGCCGAGCAAAACACCAATATCAGAGAACACCAACTACCGGCCACCTCTTTCTCAAGACCAAGTGTACCTGTAGCATAATTCAATATCCCCTGACCTATCACACAAATGATACCTCCTACCAAAAAAGCTTTCAGCATCTGCAACCCCAGATTATGTGTAGGAGTTACACTCTTCACATATGCCGCATACTCTTTCTCTTTTACTTCCTTACTTTTCTGCATTTCCTCTCCACTATTCATACACTCTCCTTCTCCGGTTCTCCAACCGACACCACTTATTACCACTTACCACCACTTTTATCCCGAAAATATATTATAAAAGTAAAACAGGGACCCACACAGTTTTCCGATTGCAATGCTTAAAACCACCACTCCCAAACCGTGGCGGAAACTTACTCTTCTTGTAAAAATCGGTATACTGTCCAACATCTCCGCAATCGCCAGTGCCAGGCAGCCCACCAGCATACCACTAAACAAGCCGCCTGCTGCCAATATCACATTTGCAATCGCTTCCCAAATCCCCGGAACCATTCCCCATCTTCCTTCCAGCCATTTTCCCAGACGAATTTCATCTCCCAGCACACTGAAAACACCTCCGACAATGGTTCCCAGAATAATCATATTTTCATATAATATCACTTCCTTGGCAGAATGTGTTTTACCGATAAACCGCGGTACTAATCCCACAGCACTGAGTACGGTAAAAACTCCTGCCGATGTAATCACTCCAAAACAAATTCCGCAAAAGCCCAGCAACCCCAGTCGCAACAACATTCGCACTTCCTTTCCGATTATACATCCTCTTCCAAGCCTTCCCTATCTGCCGTTTCAATCAGTGCCAGATTGACATCCCTCTCATAATTACGCATGGATACCTCTATGGGGGTCGGATCAGAAGTAATGCGCCGCTTACCGATGTGATTGTAAAAGAGAATAATCCCCATGGTCAGTCCTATGGAATACGTAATCTCCAGAATATTCACCGGACCGGCAGGCTTGTCCATAAACACTTCATACACCTCTTCAAAAATATCCCTGACTGCCACATCGCTGTTATACGCCACCAATGTAGACGCTGTACCGAAAAAGCATACCAAACTAACCAGTACGATTTTACCCCAGACCAAGGGACCTTTCTTTTTATCCACCTTTACTTTCTCGATTAGCACATCCTTTTCGCCTATGGATTGTACCAGTGCTCCCGGACATTCCTTACAAATCATTTGAATCAGCTTTAAAGAACTGACTGCTATCCGTTTCTCCCCTTCTTTAAATTGATGCACCTTAATAGAAGCACACTTAGCAAGTATTGTCTTGTCTTCACACTCTATACTCGCCACATCTTTCAAAAAAACTTTTTCTTCCCGGGTCTCCACATTCATATTGCATTTGAGATAAATAATGTTTTCCTTCAAGCAATTCACACCTTTTCTTTTTCCATAGTGTGCGCAAAGCTATCAAAAATATTCTTTTGCAACCGGACTGTTCATAAAAAATTGCATAAAAAAACTCTCTCCACCAGCCCCCGCGAACCAGGCTGGTAGAAAGAGAGTTTTTGCAATTGTACGGTTAATCCCACAGCTTAAACGAAATATTCAAATCCACATCGCCGTTGATACCGTTTACCCTACCCTTGTCAGAATATTGCCATACATCAAATGCATAAGGGTAGTATATTTCTTTGTTATAATAAGCAAACCACTTATTATATTCTTCAAACTGTGCCAAGTCCAGCATCAGAAGACCCATCTCCATATTATGGTAAAGCATGGCTTCATAACCGGCATCTTCCACAGCCTGTAAGAAGACTAATGTGTTGGCAGTTCGCTGCTCAGAACTTATCTTGTTCATACGTGCTTCACTGTCTGCCACTTTCTCCACATCTATCACTATAGGACATTGTACCTTATAAGGGGCTATTTTGTCCAGTACAAATTTTGCTTCTTCCATCGCTTCTTGTTCATTTATTGCCTGAGAGAAGAAATATACCCCCACTTGGATACCATTTGAGATGGCTCCCTTGATATTTGCCTCGAACTGTGCGTCCTCTACAATAGCCCCGGAACCGTATCCGCGGTTACCCACTCGTATAAAGGCAAACTTCACACCATCTGCTGCTACTTTTGCCCAGTCAATCTCTCCCTGATGCTTGGAAACATCAATTCCCTTGTAGGAAATTACCTGGCCATTCTCCACGTACTCCACTGTTCCGTCACTCTTTAACATCAGTCCTTCTGCTGCCAAATTATTCTGTTTCAGACTTTCGTTTATGGGAACGAAATGATACTTTCCGCTGCTTGCCACTACCATCTTATCAGCATACAACGTACGTAACACCTCTACCAGTGTCTCTCCGCTGTTGACACCTTCTTCCAAGCTGTCCAACACCTTCTGGGCACCCTTTTCTTCTGCATCTGCAATTGCTTTTGCCACATACTCATCCAACTCAGTCTGGGTAAATACAATCTCATCCTCCGCCACTACCTCTACATTACCACCGGAGGTTTCCTTCGCTTCCTTCATTGAACCATCCAGCCACAGATAGAGTACCACACTTCCTATCATCAACAACAAAAATAACACAGCGCAGCCTGCAATTGCAAGCGTATTTTTCATCTTGCGATTCCGCTGTTTCTTTATCTCCCGTAACCGTCCTGAACCTTCGAAATCATTATCAATTTCCTTTTCCATTCCCTCATCTGTTAAATTCATCCGTTACCTATCCCTTCTCAACCACACTGCTACTCTTATACTATAAAGGATAATTGCTTTCTTGAAAAGGTATATTATTGTATTTTAATAAAATCTTAACAAACTTTTCCCTGCGCTTTGGTCCTCATGTTCAAAAGTATTTTTTTCTCCATACGGCTGACCTGTACCTGACTGATTCCAAAGAGTCTGGCCACCTCTGTCTGTGTCTTATCCTGAAAATACCGCAGGCGGATTAGTTCACTTTCTTTTTCATCCAATTGTTCCAAAAGCTGGTTCAATAGCATACGATTTAGCAAGGCTTCCTTCTCCTCATCTTCTTTCCCCAGCATATCTGCCAAAATCATTTCACTTCCGTCGTTACCATATACCGATGCGTAAATCGATTCCACTTGATAATCCGCCTCGGTAGCAGCCACAATTTCTTCCACGCTCAGCATAGCTTCTGCGGCAATTTCCTGTAACGTGGGTTCCCTTCCCCATTTCCCCTGTAATCTCTGCCTTACCAGATTAATTTTCATTGCCTGCTCTTTTAGTGTCCGGGATACCTTCAAAGGTCCGTCATCTCTTAGAAACCGCTTGATTTCCCCGCTAATCAACGGAACTGCATAGGTGGAAAATTTCACTTCATAGCTTAAGTCAAAGTGGTCAATTGCCTTTATAAGACCTATGGTACCTATCTGAAACAAATCCTCCGCTTCCACTCCCCGTCCCACGAAACGACGGGCAATGGCATGTACCAATCCCAGGTTCTTCTCTATCAGTACTTCTCTTGCTTCCTTATCTCCCTGCTGTGCTCTTGCAATCAGTACCGCCACTTCTTCCATACTTCACCTCTAACAGGCCTCTATCCAAGAACCGGCACCTATTTTTTTCTGCATTTTCACCAAAGTCCCTTTTCCCGGCTGGCTTAAGACCTCCAAATCATCCATAAAAGCCTCCATAAAAGCAAAGCCCATACCCGAACGATTGTATTCCGGCTTCGTTGTGTAGAGCGGTTCCATGGCCCGTTCTACATTTTCTATTCCCTTGCCCCTGTCCTGAATTTCTATGTACAACATGGTCTCCCTGATTTCACAGTGCATATACACTTTGCCCGGATGCACCGGTACATAGGCCGGCACCTTATCACCATACTTTCCGTAACCATACAGATTTTCATATCCGTGAATGATGGCATTGGTTACCGCCTCCGACACAGCTGTTTTAATATCTGCCAGCTCCTCCATGGTTGGATTCATGGAAGAAATAAATGCTGCCACTGCCAATCTTGCAAATCCTTCATTTACCGATATTGCATCAAATTCCAACTTCATTTCGTTATTCATATTTCTCCCTCGCTATTCCATTATTTCTACCAAATTGCCTATTCCCGCCAGCCGAATCATTCTCTTAATCTGCTTGTCCGGATGCAGGATAAATACCTTACCGCCAATACAATGAATTTTCTTATACCTTCCTACAATCAAGCCGATTCCTGAAGAATCCATAAATCGCGTCACCCCAAAGTCAAACGCCACGTGATCCACCTTTCCGTTCATAATAAATCGGTCTGCTTTCTCACACAGATACGAAGTTCTGTAATGGTCCACTTCCTCCGGCAATCTCACCATCAGACAATTATCTACTACCTGAAATTCTTCCATTGTTATCCTCCTTTTCTACACAAAAAGGACATGTGGCTTTCCACATGTCCTTCTCCTTCGTATCTTATTCTATTTCTTATGTATTTTAGTTTCCTGACAACCGGTTAATATAACTCTTTGCATTAGTTGCACGTTCTGTTCCCGGTACCAATTCCGTTACCTTGGTGTATGCTGCAATTGCCTCATCGTTACGCTCCAGCTTATGGCAGGCACGTCCCAGATAATACCAGGCATCTGCATGGATTTCATCATACTTCACCACTCTGGCAAGTAATGCCGCCGCCAATTCGTTGTTTCCGTCCGAATAAGCTTTATATCCTTCTGCATAACCCTGCTCAACCACAACAGGTGCTATGGCTGCATATAAGGCATTATACAGATTCTGATAAGCATTGGAAGTTTCCTCCAACACTACCGACTCTTTTATTGTTTCCAACGTATCTGCGGTCTGATAAACATCTCCCGTAGACAAATAAAGTGCGGCACTATTCAAAAGCTCTTCCATCTGTGCTATGGTGTCTTCCGTACCGGCATAACCGTCCAAAGAACCCTGAAGCGCTGTCTGAGCATTTTTCAAGTCTTTGATTTCACTTTCCAGCTCTTTAATCGTTGTATTCTTAATATCAATCTGATTACCAATCTCTGTTACCTGTTCCTGCGCCTCCTGCTTCGCATTGGTACGTGTCGCCGGAACTACCAGGAAATATACGGCAGCCGCACCGATGAGCAGACCGATACCTATATTTAAGAGTGTACCGGCACCACTTCTCTTAGGTTCCCTTACACCAATAGGCTGAATAATTACCTCGTTGTCGCTCTGATAACGGATAGCATCTTCCTGCTTCTTTTTCGGCTTTCCGCCATCTTCCGGATTCAGCATGCGTTCAATTTCACGCTGATATACAAGTGCCTGAGTATTATTGCGGTCCATACTCAGCACCTTATTTACCTCACGCTTTGCTTTCTCCCACTGTTCAATGTCTATATACAAAAGTGCCAGAAGCAAATGTGCCCGGATAAACTTCTGATTCATAGACAATACTTTTCTAAGCTGAATCAGTGCCAAATCCTTACTTTCCTGCTGACAATACGCAAGCGCCTGGTTATATTTCTTGCTTACGTGCTTAATATTTTCCAACTGGGATGCACTGGACTGAATCATATTAATATAGTCATCCGCTATATTTTTCTCTGCCTTAAGATTCTTACTGATAATCCACTCACACAGAGCAGCCACGGATTCGCCCATTTCAAAATATACCAGTCCTAACAAATTTCTGGCTTCCACATTATTTTTATTAAATTTCAAACTCTGCCTTAAACAAACAACGGCTCCTGATAAATCTCTTACCTTGGCTTTGGCAAGTCCATCATTGTAATACATATTGGATGCATAAATGATTTTCTTGTATCGTGCCACGTCCACACCACAGGATGTACAGAAGTCATGCTCTGACAAACGGCAGCCACAATTATAACAATACATAATTTTCTACTCCTGCTCGTTCTCTTCCTTTTCTTCCTTCACCATCTTTACCAGCAAATCTGCCATATCGGTCATATCCTGGTTATAAATTGTATCAGTTATATCATCAATCTCCGGACATGGATGAAATTTCTTCAATTCTTCTTCAAAGTTTATCATAGCTTAAGTACTCCTTTATTTCTCCCACCAGATACAGGGAGCCTACAATATACACCCGTTCCTCTTTTTGCTTCCCGGCAAGTACTGCCCGAAGCGCATCTTTTACATTCTCATAACAGCTAATCTGTGCCCGGTAAAAGCTTTTCAGTTTTTCCTGCATCTCTTCCACAGATACACCTCTGTAGTTTTCCAACCGTGCCAGTGTAATACTCTCAAACAGTTCATCTTCCGTCAGCATGCGTAACATCAGTGAATAATCCTTATCCGACACTACACTGAAAAGAAGCTTACGATTTCCGTCATAGCCATCCGCTCTGACTGTTTCCAGAAACGCTCTGACGCCATCTGCATTATGTGCACCATCCACAAAAACCCCCGGCCGGACTTCTTCCATTCTGCCCGCCCAAAAACAGGTTTCTACACCTTTCTTCATGCAGTCAATACCGATTCTGTTTTCTCTGTCCAGAACCTCTATTGCCCGAAGTGCCAGTGTACAATTCTCCATCTGATAACCGGCAATAGTACTCAAACGCATTGTAACACTATTATCATACCGATAAATATACAAAAAATCAATGGTTTTATCGTTGTTTCTCAAAAATCCATAATCGCTTTTCGACACAGGGTGACACTCTGCTGACACTTCCTTTGCTTTTTTACGAAAAACTGTCGACACCTCGTCACAGGTTTCCCAGTACACTACCGGCGTTTCCTGCGCCATAATCCCTGCCTTTTCTCCGGCTATGGCCTCCAAAGTATCCCCCAGATACTCTGTATGTTCCAAACCGATACGGGTAATTACCGCCAGTTCCTTCTTCGCCACTGCATTGGTGGCATCCAGCCTGCCTCCCAGTCCGGTCTCCAAGATACAAAAGTCCGGTGCAGCATCGCGAAATACCAACATTCCGATAAAAAACATATATTCAAAAAAGGTGGGATGGTATCCTTCGCCCGCCTCAATTTTTTCCCACTCAAGTAAATCATAAATCTGCAAAAAAGCCTGCAAAAAGGCTTCCTTGCTTATCATTTCACCATTTATTACAAAACGTTCTCTTACATCCACCAAATGTGGCGATGTAAATACGGCCACCCGATATCCTGCCGCCTCCAAAATACTGCGCATATACGCACAAACAGAACCCTTGCCGTTGGTACCTGCCACATGAATAATCCGCAGGCTCCGGTCAGGATTCCCTAATTTATCCAAAAAGGCCTTGGTATCGGCCATAGTATTCTTTTTTGTAAACCGGGGAACATTGAAAACATAGTCCACGGCTTCCTCGTAGGAACTGATTGTCTGCTTCTCCATGGGGAACTTCTCCTAATTTACGAATCCGTCACTATACCAGTCACACTCACACCGATGAAAAAACATTCTCCTCAAGCTGTATGTTTCTTGTCGGACATCGTAAACGTGTCCGCCTGAACCATACAGCTTTTCGTCGCCTGTGTTTTCAACGTTGCAATTAGTGACAAGTATAGCACCGGATTCTTACTTTTCGATAATCGCCGGAGGCGCAGGCAATTATGCTTTGCGCATCCGCGATTATCTTTTTATCAGTTACTGTAACTGAGCCAGACGCTCCTTCACCTGTTCCATCATCTGGGTGTATTTTGCCAGCTTGGCTTTTTCTTCCTCGATTTTGGCAGCGGGTGCCTTGGAAACGAACTTCTCGTTAGAAAGCATGCCGTTTACACGGGCAAGCTCGCCCTGGAGACGCTTCTCTTCCTTCTGTAAACGTTCGATTTCCTGTGCAATATCAACCAATTCTGCAAAAGGAATATACACAACTGCCCCCGGAATCACTACGGATACTGCATCCTGTGCAATACCGGTCTTGTCAGACTGAATCAGTACTTCGTTTGCGTAAGCTAAGGATGCAAAGAAGAGCTTACCTTCGGTAAAGGTATTACGGATATCTTCGCTTTCACTTACTACGATGCACATTGCCTTACGGCTGGGCGCTACGTTCATTTCACTACGAATATTACGGATACCGCGAACTGCTTCCTTGATGGTTTCAATATCCTTCTCTTCCTTTGCAAAGCTTCTGTCTGCACTAAATTCAGGCCACTTGCTGATCATAATGGACTCTTCTTCGCTCTGCAGTGTACAGAAGATTTCTTCTGTAATGAAAGGCATATAAGGATGTAATAATTTAAGTGCATCAATGAGTACATTCTTTAAGGTCCACAATGCTGCGTTCTGACTTACTGCGTCATCGGAATTGTACAGACGAGGCTTTACCATTTCAATATACCAGTCACAGAACTCATCCCAAATAAAGTCGTAAACCTTTTGTACCGCAATACCCAGCTCGAAGCTTTCCATATTGTCGGTTACATCCTTTACCAAAGTGTTTAACTTGGAAAGAATCCACTTATCTACAGGTGCCAATTCATTTGCTGCAGGAGTGGTTACGTTTTTGCCTTCCATGTTCATCATAATGAAACGGGAAGCATTCCAAACCTTGTTAGCAAAGTTACGGCTGTTTTCTACTCTTTCGTAGTAGAAACGCATATCATTACCCGGTGCATTACCGGTGATTAAGGTCAAACGGAGGGCATCTGCACCATACTGTTCGATGATTTCCAGAGGATCGATACCATTGCCCAAAGACTTGGACATCTTACGTCCCTGACTGTCACGAACCAAACCGTGGAACAGTACAGTAGAGAAGGGCTTCTGACCCATCTGCTCAAAGCCTGAGAAAATCATACGGATTACCCAGAAGAAGATAATATCATAACCGGTTACCAATACGCTGGTAGGATAGAAATAATCCAGATCCTCCGTCTTGTCAGGCCATCCTAAGGTTTCAAAAGGCCACAATGCAGAAGAGAACCAGGTATCCAAGGTATCCGGATCCTGTGTCAAATGTGTACAACCACACTTAGGACATACCGTTACTTCTTCCTTAGCAACAGTTACTTCACCACATTCATCACAGTAATAAGCCGGAATTCTGTGTCCCCACCAAAGCTGACGGCTGATACACCAGTCACGGATATTGTCGGTCCAGTTGTAGTAGGTCTTTTCCATTCTTTCCGGAATTAACTTAATATCGCCGGTCTTTACTGCTTCTACAGCAGGCTTAATCAGCTCGTCCATCTTTACAAACCACTGCTCTTTTACCATAGGCTCGATGGTGGTCTTACATCTGTCGTGGGTACCTACATTATGTGCATGGTCTTCAATCTTCACAAGAAGTCCCATAGCATCCAACTCTTCTACGATAGCCTTTCTAGCCTCGTAACGAGCCATGCCTGCAAACTTACCACCGTTCTTGTTGATGGTAGCGTCATCGTTCATTACATTGATAATAGGCAAATCATGTCTCTTACCAACCTCAAAGTCGTTAGGGTCATGGGCAGGGGTAATCTTAACAACACCGGTACCGAATTCCATATCAACATAGGTATCGGTTACGATAGGAATTACTCTGTTCATCAAAGGAAGCATTACGCTCTTGCCGATTAAGTGCTGATATCTCTCATCATCCGGATGAATTGCTACAGCAGTATCACCAAGCATGGTTTCCGGTCTGGTGGTAGCAAAGGTCAAAAATTCTGTATCACTGGGGGTACCGTCATCGTTCATAATGGGGTACTTAATGTGCCAGAAATGGCCTGCCTGCTCCTCATAAACTACTTCTGCGTCAGAGATAGAGGTATTACAAACAGGACACCAGTTAATAATTCTTGCGCCCTTGTAAATATAGCCTTTTTCATGCATCTTTACGAATACTTCTGTAACGGCCTTATTACAGCCTTCATCCATGGTAACACGCTCTCTGTCCCAGTCACAGGAAGAACCTAATTTCTTTAACTGAGAAATAATACGTCCGCCGTACTCCTTCTTCCACTCCCAGGCTCTCTCTAAGAACTTCTCACGTCCAAGCTCCCACTTGTCCACGCCTTCTTCTTTTAACTTCTCGATAATTTTTACTTCCGTTGCAATACTTGCATGATCCGTACCCGGCTGCCACAATGCATTGTAACCCTGCATTCTCTTGAAACGAATGAGGATATCCTGCATGGTATTGTCCAAAGCATGACCCATGTGTAACTGACCGGTAATGTTTGGAGGCGGGATCACAATCGTAAACGGTTTTTTGGTTCTGTCAACTTCAGCATGGAAATATTTCTTCTCCAGCCACTTTGCATACAATCTGTCTTCTATGCCCTGGGGGTCATAGGTTTTTGCTAATTCTTTGCTCATAGTTTTCTCCTTTCTTGCATAAGAAAAGCCCTTTGCCGATATCTCCTATCAGCAAAGGGCGTCATTAACGCGGTACCACCTTTGTTCGTAGCTTATGCTACCTCAGCGACTTCTATCAAAGTCCTATCCGTTAACGGGGATAAATCGTGCAAGCCTACTAAATCTCATGGAATGCTTTGCATCCCGCCTACATTGTTCAACCTGCATGCTCAGAAGCTACCTTCCGCATCCCTTCCTTAAAGCCACCTCGCAGCACTTTCCGGAGCTCTCTCTGATAAGGGGTAATCCGTAGTCCTCTTCTTCAACGCAATACCTTATATATTTATGAATATAGCCATATGGCAGGGATTTGTCAAGTGTTATTTCAATTCAAATGAAAGCAAGCTGGCATTTCCGCCACCACGATAAGTTAAATAAATGGACTGTATGCCGTCCGGAATAGCCACCGGTGCACTGTACGCTTCCCACACATTGGAATTAATTACCGGCAATGTAGCCAGCACTTCGCCATCCCAAGAGGTGCGTACTTCAAACGTGCCTCCGGTATAGCCTCTGACCTTAATGGTAATCTCCTTCACATCCTTACAATCGAAATATTTGAATCCTGCCGTAGCGCTATTCTGCATATTTCCTACATAACCCGGCTCTTCATCACCATCTCGGCCGTCCTGCATAATCTTAGGGAATTTATCACCACCCACATACACCGAAGGCGTATCTGTAAACAAATGACAGGCAATGTACGCCGGATACTCTCCCTTACCGGGCAAAGGTCCTCCATTCAAGCCACAGGAAGTAATCTCCACCTGCGGAATGCTACCGTCCGCCAGTACCTGAATCTTTTCTGCACATCCCTGTCTGCTGTACCATGTACCATTCGTCTGACGATGGTAGAAAATATACCACTCACTATTAATTTCTACAATACTACCATGATTATTACCTCCATAAGCCATGGTCTGCATTGCCGGCTTATAGGTATCGATATGCATATCGCAGTTACTTACAATAACACCACCATATACAAATCCTTCTCTGGGATTCTTACTGGTAGCATAACATAACTCATGCATTACCACAGAAGAGTACACAAAATAATAGGTATCACCAATCTTACGAATGGACGGAGCCTCAAAAAACTCATGTCCTTCAAAACTGCTGCCCTGCCCGTATTCACATCCCGGTGCCACAAATACAGGTGCTTCTTTGATTGTCAACATATCTGCCCCAAGCACTGTACACATAGAACCATGTCTGGACTTATCACCTCTGCCACAGAAGCCGGTATACAAATAAATTACATCACCCTCTGTAAGTACACCCGGATCAAACTGCGGTTCATCCCCCGCTCTTTCGCCCAGACGGGTTCCGTCTTCATAATGTACGTAACCATAGAACTCATACTTTCCTGCCGGGGTGTCACATACTGCTACTGAAACTACGGATACATGATCCAAAACATAATATAGATAATATCTGCCGTCCGGTCCGATGGTAACATCCGGTGCATACAGGCACATTTTGCCCTCTTTATTTAAAGGGTCTGCGGTTTTCGGATAAATCACACCCTCGTACCGCCAGTCCGACAAATCATCCACCGGCGCGGACCAACACACATAATCTCCCAGACAAAACACATGTCCATTATAAAAATCATGGGAACCATACACATACACTCTATCCCCAAACACATAAGGTTCTCCGTCCGGAATATATTCCCACGACGGTAAATATGGATTAAATGCTTGCTTTTTCATACCAACACCTCACTAAAATATGACTTGATTACATCTTATTCATAGGATACTAACCTCACCCTTCCATAAACTACTGATTTTTTGCTAAATTCTATCGTATTATTGCTAAATTTCTCCAGACCACCGCTCCCCGCCCAAACTGGCATGGTTAAAAAAACTTATTTTGGCACTTTTCACAAAGCCACTTTTGTGTAAGACTATGTAACATCGAAAACACATTTTGCAACATGAGGAGACTACATATGAAAAAGAAAAAGAGTTTTACATTATTGATTATCAGTGGTGTTCTGTTGGTTGTCGGCATTATATTTGCACTGATTACTTACCACAACAGTTATGCTGAGTCTTTGGAAATCAGTGCAGAAATAAATACTATAGCTAACGAAATCAAGTCCATTGAGGCTGGTACCGCTACCGGAGATGTAGATGCATTAGCGGCTCAGAAAGCTACGCTTTCCGAGGAGAAGCTGCGCTTGGAGAAACCTTACTCCTACTCTCTGACTTTAATTTTCTTCAGTGCATTACTTATGTTGAAAGGTCTTTACAATGCCTTTCATGGTTTCAGTGAAAACTTTAATAAGACTGACACTGCCAAACTGGCGCAGGCAGGTCTTTTTGCCGCACTGTGTTATATTGGCTTTGCTTTCCTGAAAATTGATATTCCGGTAGGTCCGGAAAAGACCGCTTTCCACTTCGGCAATGTATTCTGCGTATTGGCAGCACTTTTGCTGGGCGGCTTCTGGGGTGGTTTGTCCGGCGCTGTTGGTATGACTATCGCAGATTTGACCACTGCTTATGTTACCAGTGCACCGAAGACATTTTTACTGAAATTGTGCATTGGATTAATCGTAGGTTTTGTGGCTCATACTGTTTTCAAAATCACTCGTAAGCATACTAAAAAATATGTTACCGGCGCTACCATTGCCGCTTGTTCCTGTGGTATGATTTTCAATATTATTGCAGACCCTCTGGTGGGCTACTTTTATAAAACCTACCTTTTAGGAGTTCCTCAGGATATTTCCAAGGCACTTGCCAAAATGGCTACCCTGACCACCAGCGTAAATGCAATCGTTGCAGTTATTTGTGCTTCCATCATATATCTGGCACTGCGCCCTGCCTTAAAAAAGGCCGGCTTATTTATTCAGTTAAGCAAGGAAACAAAGGAAAAGAAAGACTTTTAATATATTGAGGTGTTTATGAAAAAAATTGCTTTCATCAATGATTTATGCGGATTTGGCCGTTGTTCCTTAACAGCAGCCATTCCGGTCATCTCTACCATGGGTATGGAGGCCTGTCCCTTACCTACCGCCATATTAAGCGCACAGACCGGCTTTCCCAGCTATTACTGCGACGATTACACAGACCGTATGAATCATTTTACGGATGAGTGGTCCAAAATGAACGTGAGTTTTGACGGTATCTACTCCGGCTATCTGGCCAACCCAAGTCAAATTGCGCAGGTAAAATACTTCTTAGACCATTTTCAAAAAGCAGATACCCTATATCTGGTGGATCCTGTTATGGGTGACCACGGTCAGAAATATCCTTTCTTTACGGAAGAATTATTAGCCGGTATGCGGGAACTTACCTCTCGCGCCACTGTCATTACTCCTAATCTGACAGAAGCCTGTTTACTGGCAGGTGTAAGCTATGATGACCTGTACGCACACCGCTATGAAGATGACTATCTGCTTCGCATTCAGGATGTTGCATTCGGTTTATTGGAGAAAAATCGAACCTCACTGACCATCATCGTCACCGGCATCCTGCAGGAAGATGCGGACGGAGCCTTTGTAACTAATCTGGCTGTTTCTAATGAGGAATGCGCCTGCACCAGTACCCCCTACACCGGCATCAGCTTCTCCGGCACCGGCGATTTGTTTGCCTCTGCCATCTGCGGTTATCTGGTAAAAGGAGTCCCTCTGCAGGAAGCCATGGACAAGGCTGTGGATTTCCTACAGTCTGCCATTGAGGAAGCCACCAATACAGGCATTCCAAGAGATTTTGGCATCCCTTTTCAAAAATATTTAAGCCGGCTGTAACAGCCGGCTTATTTTACTAATACGTATCCACATATTTCTGTTGCCTGTATTCCTCACTAAACCAAGGCAAAATAATTTCCTTCAAATATTCTATAAACTGCACAAATATATCACACATTCCGTTCACACTACTTACAAATCCTGAACCAAACGAAAAGTAAAACGCCGCCCCAAAATACTGTATCCACGGTGCAAAGAAATAATTCAATATAATACTGATTATCGCTATGGTTATTGCTGTAACATTCATGCCCTTTGTCATATTATAATTGAACAATTGTACACCACTTATTATAATCGCCAAAAGACCGATAACCACTATCTTATCCGGCATCAAAAAAGATAATAAAGAGAATTCCTCTCCCTGCTCAGACGCCACCATCAACTTCACCAAAAAGCCCCACTTTCCGGTTAGTCCTTCCGCTTCCAATATGGCATCGCCGATATCTCCCGCCAATTCACCTTCTGTAGCCTCATAAAAAAGATTCCCATCCAGTGATGCATATTCAATCCCAGTACAAAGCCAAAAAGAATATACCGCCAAAAGTAACCCTGCAACCGCAACCAATCGATGTACCACTTCCTGCCAAGTTGGCTTTCTTCTTTCTCTTTTCTTCTTTTCCTTTTTCACAGGTCGCACGCGGGCAGTTTCCATATGGTTCCTGACCGGTTTTCCTTTCACAATACGAAGAACGATACTGACAATGACACCGGGAAGCGCTGCCAACAAAAGACTTCCTCCAATCGCCGCCAAAACAATAAGCAACGCATCCTGATTGGTATAAGATGCTTTATTTGCTTCCACCGTATCCATTGTCAACTTATCAATCCAAAGAAACACCGGTTTGGTAAATAATATCATGGAAATAAATACAATAAGTACATATACTCGCTTTTTCATTTGTTAACTTTCCTCTCACTGTAAACCTGAAATTTTCTGCTCCCTACAAATCAGAATTTACATAGCTGATTTATACAGGTGTTCCAACTTCGATTAGATAAGTTATTGGCATTTATTTTGTTGTCCCTAATCTTTTTATATCCTTCAAAAAATATTTCATCATCGTATATATTCTGTTGTGCCATCTTATCCTCCATTCATTACAAATTTCTTAATCCACTATAATCTAACTCGTATA
>JBGVKL010000023.1:0-4762 GCA_045123675.1 Acetatifactor sp.
TTACCGGAGATGATGGAAAAGCAGTTCTTAAGAATCTTCCATTAGGAAAATACAAGGTTGTGGAAGTAGAAGCTCCTTACGGATATGTTCTGAATCAGGATGCACAGTATGTAACATTTGCTTATGTGGATGACCATACACCGGTAATTTATGAAACAGCAACATTTACAAATGACAGACAGAAGTTATCTTTATCTGTAGAAAAGAAAGATTCCGAGACAGATGAACCAATAGGCGGTGCTGTATTTGGTCTTTACGCAGACGAAGATATCAGGAATGTTGATGGAAAAGTTATCATAGAAGCAGGTACTTTACTTGAGACAGCAGTTTCAGATGAGAATGGTATCGTAAGCTTCACAAAGGATTATCCATTTGCCAAGTATTATGCAAAAGAAATGGAAACACCTGCCGGATATGTGACAAACGAGGAAGTAATCGCCTTTGATGCACAGTATCAGGGACAGGATATCAAGGTTGCCAAGTACAGCAGTGTATTCCTTAATACTCCAACTACTTTTGAATTCTCCAAGGAGGATATTACAAGCGGTGCAGAGCTTTCTGGAGCAACTCTTTGTGTAATTGATAAGGATGGAAATATCATTGAGACATGGACTTCCGTCAGCGGAGAGAAACATGTAATCAAGAAACTGGTAGTAGGTGAGACTTATACTCTTCGTGAGGAATTTGCACCATACGGATATCTTAGGGCAACAGACATTCAGTTTACTGTTGAGGACACAAAAAATATCCAGTCAGTTGTAATGAAGGATGAAGTGCCTACAGGTTCTATCATCATCAACAAGGATGGTGAATTTGTAACAGACAAGACTCTTATCAAGGGTCACTGGTACGATTTTATTTTCAATTACTTCAAGAAATCCCTTGCCGGAGTAACCTTTGAGGTATATGCGGCAGAAGACATTGTAAGTCCTGACGGGCTTGACACCGTATATTTTGAAAAGGATGAACTGGTAGCAACAATCGTAACCGATGACAATGGTATTGCAAGCATAGAGGAATTGCCACTTGGCAAGTATTATCTTGTAGAAACAGCAACCATTGAAGGATTTGTTTTAGACAGTACACCTATCGAAGCAGACCTTTCCTATGTGGATCAGGACACAGAGGTGGTATATGCCGGAATGGATGTAACCAATGAAAGACAGAAGGTTAAGATTACAGTTGTTAAAACGGATTCAGAGACCAAGAAGCCTTTAGAGGGTGCTGTCTTTGGTCTTTTTGCAAAAGAGGACATCGTAAATTCTGAGGGTACAGTCATTGTGGCAGCTGATGAAAGAATCGAGAAAGCAGTCACAGGTGCAGATGGAACAGTAACTTTTGTTTCGGACCTTCCACTTGGACAGTATTATGTGAAGGAAATCGAGGCTCCAAAGGGATATGTGAAGTCTGATGAGGTATTTGATGTGGATGCTTCTTACCAGGGCGAAGACGTAGCTGTCACCCTGTTTACAGCTGAGTTTGAAAACACACCTATCAAGGTAGAATTTTCAAAGACTGATATCACCGGTGAGAAGGAAATTGCAGGTGCCAAGTTATCAGTAATTGATTCAGAAGGAAATGTTGTAGAAAGCTGGACTTCTGAGGCTGGAAAGACTCATATGATAGAGAGACTTCCAGTAGGAAAATATATTCTTCGTGAGGAAACAGCTCCTTATGGATATAAGATTGCCAAAGATGTAGAGTTTGAAGTAACTGAGACAGCAGAAATCCAGAAGGTATCCATGAAGGATGAATATGCTGTAGGTAAGATTATTATTGAAAAGACAGATGAAGTGACAAAGAAGCCTATCGCAGGAGTAGAATTTGAAATCCGTGACAAGGACGGAAAGGTCATTGAAACTGTTGTAACTGACAAAGATGGTCATGCAGAATCAAAAGAACTTCCAATCTGTATCTACAACGAAGACGGCTCTTTCAAGGAAGACATCCATTACTATGTTGTAGAGACAAAGGCAGCGGAAGGATATATTCTTGATGAAACTGTACACGAGGTTGTTTTACAGTATGATGACAATGCACCTGAGTGTGTAGAGTATACTTTATCACTCACAAACAAACCGACAGAACCAAAGCTTCCACAGACAGGAGATAACTTTAATCCTTGGCTTTATGCCGGATTAGGTCTTGGTGCTCTTGCACTTGGTCTTTTTGCAGCATTCTGGAAAAAGAAAGAAGATGGAGCAGAGGAAGCGTAAAACCAAATAGTAACAATTAATCCGGCGGGGAATGTAAGCTAATGACTTATGTTCCACGCTATTTTTATTAAGAAAACGGAGGAATCGTAATATGATGGAATACGAGATTTTTAAAGGAGTAGTAGGAGAAAAATTCAAAGAGTTTTTACCTGAGAAGTATCAGGATGCACAGGTGGAAATCAGACCTGTGGATAAGGTAAACCGTACACTTGACGGATTATCAATCAGGGTAAATGAACCGGGAATGAACATCAGTCCGACAATCTATGTCAACCATATGTATGAGGACTATGTTACAACAGAGAATCTGAATGCAACGCTTGAGAGAGCTGCAGAAGGTTTTATGAAGGCAATGGAACAGAAGGAGAGTATCAATGTAAATGAGCTTACAAATGCTGAATGTGCAAAGGATAAGATTGTGTTCCAGCTTATCAATACAGAGCAGAACAAAGAAATGCTTGCCAATATGCCCCACAGGGAATTCAAGGATTTGTCGGTTATCTACCGTATGGTGGTAAAGATTGACGGGGAAGGAATTGCTTCAACACCTGTCCATAACGGACTTGCAGATACTCTTGGATTTACTGAAGAGCAGCTGTTCAAACTTGCCGCAGAGAATACAAAGAGACTTTTACCACCAGTTGTTAAATCAATGAATGATGTGATGAGAGAAATCTTTATGAAGGATGGTATGCCGCCTGAGATTGCAGATATGATGCTTGGTGAGATGCCACCGGAACAGCAGATGTATGTAATCAGCAATAACAAGGGAATCAACGGAGCTGTCAGTATGCTTTATGAGGACGGACTCCATGACCTTGCCGAAAAGCTTGGTTCAGACCTTTATATTATGCCAAGTTCAATCCATGAGGTTATCGCAGTAAGTACAGATTTGGGCAATCCGAATGAACTGGCTGCAATGGTGGCTGAAATCAATATGGATCAGGTGGCTCTTGATGAGAGACTTTCCAATCAGGTATATCACTATGATAAAGACCTTCGCAAGGTAACACTTGCAACAGATACTCCGAATAAGCGTCTTGATGGAATTGTTGCGGAAGCACCTATGGTATATGAAGCAGGCAAGACCAGATAGGAGGCTGCCATGGAAAAAGAGATAACAATGGAGGAGCTTGTGAAAATGGTAAATGAAAGCTCAGGTGAGATTATTATTCATGTGGAGCTGGGAGAGGAGCGTGATTCTGATGAAGGAAAAGAATCCGTTCAACCTTGATGTTGTCTCGGTAAGGCTTGTAAAGGATGCCCCGATTATGTCGGGACATCCGATTACAAATCCTGAAGATGCAGTCCTGCTTTTGGGAAAGCATTTGTGTGAAATGGACAGAGAGGTATTGTGTGTAATCAACATGAAAACAGACGGAACACCGATCAACTGCCATTTTGCTAGTATTGGATGTTTGAATGAATCGATGGCTCATCCAAGAGAAATATTTAAAGCCAGTATTCTTTCCAATGCAGCAACAATAATGCTTATGCACAATCATCCCAGTGGAAATCTTACACCAAGCAAGCATGACACCATGATGACGGACCGTATGGCTAAGATGTGTGAGCTTATGGGAATACCGCTTTTAGATCATGTAATTGTAGGCGGGGATAACCGTCAGTATTTCAGTTTCAAGGAGAAGAAGCTGATGGATACACCGAAAGTATTTCTCGAAACGAATTATCAATCACTTGATTTAAGTTCCGGACTGGTGGCAGAGCAGGGAAAGGCAAGGTGATGGGATGCAGAATTTCACAGAGGATGAGCTTGCAATCGCAAAGTCGGTTGACCTTGTGGCTGTTGCAGCAAACCTTGGATACACACCGAAAAGGATTGGCAATTATTACACGCTGAAAGAAATGGATTCCATGAGAATTTATAACCGGAGTCACTGGTGCAGATTTTCAAGGCGCTATGAAAAGGGAGAAAATGGTGGTTCACAGATTGACTTCTTACGGGTATTTGCCGGTATGGATGTCAAAGAAGCAGTATTCTGGTTATTAGATTTTGCCGGATATCGAAGAATCCACGATACTCCTGAAAAGCCAATACTGAAATACCAAGTCCCATATAAGGAAGTGGAAAAGAAACCTTTTGTGTTGCCACAACCAGCACACAGCAATGCCTATCTTTATGAGTACCTCACAAACGATAGAGCCATCAGCCGGGATGTTGTGAATTTCTTTGTTAATCAGGGACTTATTTATGAGAGTATGCCTTATCACAATATTGTGTTTAAGGGAAACGACAAGGACGGTGTCACCAGATTTGCCAGTATGAGAGGTGTGTTTGACAAGAAGGGAAAACCATTTAAGTGTGATGTGCCGGGAAATGATAAGCGGTATGGATTTAATATTGCAAATGAAGAGAGCACAGAGCTTGTAGTATTTGAGGCTGCCATTGACCTGATGAGCTATATGGATATTCACAGGGATTTTGAGAGTAACATGATTCCCCTTGGTATGGTGGCTGATGCTCCGCTTGAAACATTCTTAAAAGAACATCCGCAGATATCAAGCATAAGGTTTTGTCTGGATAA
>JBGVKL010000024.1:0-108203 GCA_045123675.1 Acetatifactor sp.
ATACAACGAGCCTTCTTTGAAGGTCTATTTGTTGTGTCACAAAATCCATAATTATTCACATATTTTCAAGGTTCATACTTTTGCTAACTAAAAACGATTTTTTTCAAAATCTACTTGATTTTTATATAGTTAGCTCCTCTCTTCGTTTGCACCAGTTCCTTTAGAAACTTCAAATCTTCGCATGCTTTTCCCTTCGCCATGCCGACATGTTCGCAAGCAAAGCTTGCTCACTGTCGCGGCATTCGCCGTATGCATCTTCGCTCGAAGGTACCTGCCCGTGTGCAAGCACCCGGCAGTCACCTTCGGCTCATCTGCGCATGGCTCATTGCTACGCGCAAAACACTACTTTGCCATCGCAAATGGTGGTGCAAACCACACCATCCAGCTCCCAGCCCGTAAAAGGTGTATTGGAAGCCTTGGAAGCGTATTCTTCAAATACCTGTATAGCTTCTGTATCCACGATAATTACATCCGCCGGACCGCCTTCTGCCAGATAGCCTGCATCCAAATGATACATCTGCGCAGGATTGTAAGCCATCTTTTCAAGCACCTGCATCATAGTCAAATGTCCACCATTTACTAAAACCGTAATGGCCAAAGGAAGTGCCGTTTCCAAACCAATAATCCCGCTGGGCGCCTCTGTAATAGGCTTTGCTTTTTCCTCTGCTGTATGGGGTGCATGGTCTGTGGCAATCAAATCAATGGTTCCGTCTGCCAGCGCCTCTATAATGGCCAATCTGTCTTCTTCCTCACGAAGAGGAGGATTCATTTTGGCCATAGTTCCATATTTAATAGCTGCCTCTTCATTTAATGCAAAATGATGAGGTGTTGCTTCGGCATGAATGTTGTTTCCTCTTTTCTTGGCCTGACGCACCAGCTCTACTGCTTCCTTGGAACTGATGTGCTGAATATTAATACATGCTCCAGTTTCCAAAGCCAGCTCCAAATCTCTGGTTACCAGAGAAATCTCTGCTTCTCTGGGGGAACCTCCAATACCATAATATTCGCTTGCCTTACCACGATTAATACCATTATTTGTAATAAGCGTAGCATCTTCTTCGTGAAAGCTGATAGGCATGTCCAATGCTGCCACCTTTTTCATCGCTTCCTTTACCAGCTCAGCGTCCATAATGGGTACACCATCGTCCGTAAATCCAACTGCCCCTTTTGATGCAAGCAAATCCATATCTACCAATTCTTTCCCCTGCATCCCCATGGTAACATTGGCACAAGTTTCTACATGAATACCGGTGCTATGCCCTCTCTCAAGGATATACTGTAAGGTCTCTACATTGTCCACCTGCGGCTTCACATTTGCCATAAGTACCACCGTAGTAAAACCACCTTTTGCAGCCGCTTTACTACCAGTCTCAATATCCTCTTTGTGAGTAAATCCCGGTTCTCTGAAATGCACATGCACATCTACCAGTCCCGGTGCCACAAGCTTGCCTGTAGCATCAATAATTTCACATCCGGCCAATTGCTCTGACGCAAGCTCTGCACGCAAGTTCTCTGCAATTTTAACAATTTTCGTATCTTCTATCAGTATGTCGTATTTACCTTCTCGTCTCGTTTTGGGGTCAACTACATAACCATTTTCAATAAGCAGCATCCGTTTGGTCTCCTTATACCGTATTCATTTCTTCAACTAATTTTTAAAGATTTACTCCAACTAAGTGTACCATGTTTTACCCCAAAAGAAAAGTCGCCATTTCAGTAAGTGGCGACTTTTTATTTATTCTACTACTACATTCTCTTCCAACGCCTCTGTCTTAATTACTATGTACGGATATGACGATGCGTCTTTACTACTTTTTCCTTCATCCGGTCCTAAAAGAGTAGTTTCCACATAAATAGCGTCCTCCGTCAAATATAATTCATCTACTGTAATACTGTATCCTCCGCCTTTTTGTGCACCATAACCCACACATATGTATAAAGCATCCGCATCTGAGTATGTTAACTTAAAGGGTTGCGTTTTTCGTTCATCAATAATGGTTTTTAATTCCTCTGTCAACACTTCCTCGCTTAAAATTACAAACTCCAAGTCGCGAAGCTTTACCTTCTCCATACTCATCATCTCACATCCGGAAAATAAAATAATTAATACCATCATTACCGGCAGCCACTTCAATTTTTTCATAATTTTAAAATTCTTTCACCTTTTTGTTATTTCTATTCTATGTACACATTTGACAAACTATGCTATACTACTAAAGATTCCAAGAATCGATTTTACTTTTGGAGGTTAATATGATTCGTTTTATTTTAGCCCTTGGGTGGCTGGCTATATTTTTGATTTGTTCCATTCCGTTAATGATTGTTGAGTGGATTATTAACAAATTTAATAAAGATTTGCACGATCGTACTTCCCTTGCCATTGTAAGCTGGGCATTTAGAGTAGTAATATTCTTTGCCGGTACTAAGGTAATTGTCAAAGGTGAAGAAAATGTACCAAAGGATACCGCTGTTTTATATGTAGGTAATCATCGAAGCTTTTTCGATATTATTCTGACTTATGTACGCGTACCGAGACCTACCGGCTATATCTCCAAGAAGGAGTTAAATTACATTCCGCTTTTAGGTATCTGGATGAAGAATTTGCACTGCTTTTTCTTAGACCGCAAGGATATTAAGCAGGGCATGCAGGTTATTTTAGGTGCCATTGAAAAAGCCAAATCCGGCATCTCCATCTGTGTTTTCCCGGAAGGAACCCGTAACAAAACCGGCGGAGAAATGCTTCCCTTCCATGAAGGCAGCTTTAAAATCGCCCAGAAGGCAAACGTACCTATTATACCTATGACATTGGTAAATACCGAAGAAATTTTTGAAAACCATTTGCCACGTATTAAAAAAACTACCGTTATTATTGAATATGGCAAACCTATCTACATTAATGAATTGGAAGGCAATGATAAAAAATTCGTGGGTGCATATACCAGAAACATTATTGCAAACCGTTATGAGGAATTGCGCAAAGAGCTGGATGATATTTTAGAGAAATAACTATATAGAACATTGAGTAAAAGCAGATGGTAACACATCTGCTTTTACTTAAATTATCTTTATTCACATAATCTCAAAGTGATGGAGTTCACTTCCACATTTCCCTCTACCAGGAACTCATATTCCAAATCATTATAATTCAATGTACCGGAAGCTTCTCCATCTGCAAAATCCTCTGTAATATCCACCTTTGCCTCGCCATACTTAATATAAATCTTACCGTCATCCTCCATCAATATCATAGGAGTATCCTCCGGCACCATCACACCTTCGTCCGAAGAAACGATAACCGGTGTTGCGTCCAGTCCCTCTTCATCCGTAACAATAGTCATTTGCATAGAGCCGGTCTCGCCAGATACAGGCATGGTATAGCTAAAATCCCCATTGCCTAAGCTGGTTACCTGTACGGGCTTCTCTATTTTCTGCCCATTAAAAATAACCACCATCTTCTCCACCCAGGTTGCACCGGTTGCCGCATAACAAATACCGTTGGATGCACCAAAACACAATGCCACTGCCGCAGCTGTAGCTACTATTCTTTTCAGAACCATATTCTTATTCATTTTTAAATCCTCCATTTCAATTGGTCTGGAGGCTTTTAGTACAGAAAATGCCTGTTGATATTTTTCCTTATTTGTCATCTTCCCATTCCTCCTTCAATACTTCCTTAAGCAATTTACGACCTCGCGAAAGTCTTACCTTTACATTACTTTCACTTAAGCTTAATACCTTGGCAATCTCTTGCACCGAATATTCCTCATAATAAAACAAATGAATCACGATTCGATATTTCTCCGGCAAGCTAAGTACTGTTTCAAACAACTCTCCGGCTTCTCTGGTTTCAAAGGTCAGCGTTTCTATGTAATCCTCCAACGGCTGTCTGTTACGGCGCCAAAAGGTTAAATTGACATTTTTTGCCTTATTCATTGCCACTCTCAGAAGCCAGGCTCGTATATGCTCCTCACTGTCAAATTCTTTTTTTGTTATGTGATACTGAATAAAGGTTTCCTGCACAACATCTTCTGCATCCTCCTGATTTTTACAAATCTGGAAAGCTGCCGCAAAAAGGTTGTGCCTGTAACGCTCTATCAGCTCCTGTACGGGCTGTCTCATGAGTATCCCTCTCTTAACTCTAACTTGCTTAACCGTTTAACCGCCTTACAAGTTTATTTTTAAAGGCCTTCACTAATTATACAAGTGAAACTTAGCAAAGGTTACAAATTTTTGCAACATAAACAACACAATTGCAACATAAACAAATTCGCTTTTCTTTTTTGAATATTTGAATTAAAGTCTCTCTTGTAAAGGAAAGGAAGGTATACATTAATGAAAAACAATCTAAAATCTATTTTTAAAAGCGAAAGTTATCAGTATTTTGAATATGCTATGCTGGCATTTGCCGGACTTGGTTTAGAAGTACTTTTTGCATTTTGGTTAGAACCCTTCATTTACGGTCATTCTATGAAAGAATTTACCACTACAGAATGTATTATTCACTGGACCGTAACCATTTTCACTTGGCTGTTAGTAGCATACCTAATTGTGAAAAGCGCTAAAAAGAATCTGGGATTTCAGTTAAAAGGAACTGACAGCAAATGGACTCTTAGCGGAATTATAGCAAGCTGCATATTAGTAGGTCTTATGCTTTTTATAAATTATGTTGATGTAGGCAGCTTAAAAATCATTCATGAGTTCCATAGACTCGGCATATTAAAATTTATATTCCAACATCTTTACTATTTGGCAGAGGTAGTTCTTTTTACATTAATTATTGTATTTGGGCAAAACTCCTTAGAGCAGCTTTTCCGTAAAAAGAATGTACCATATGGTGGTATTATTGTAGGACTGACGTGGGGCCTTGCCCACTGGTTTACAAAAGGTAGTATATGGATAGGTTTAGAAGGACTTGTATTGGGTTTTCTATCTGGGGCAATCTATCTGTTTTTAAGCAGAGATTTTAAGAAAACATATATTGTACTGGCTTTGGCGTTTATTATATAATGTATGCGTATTTTTTTGTGAATGGAGTCAAATATGCGCAAAAAACAAAGGAAATGAGGTATCGACAGTGAAAATAAATATTTACCAAGAGCCTGACTTGAACGAAAATCACGTGGACTTACATTACAATCAAATGGACGAAGAGACCAAGGCTATTAAGCAATATTTATCTGCTCTTGAAGGAATGATTCCGGGCAAAGATGAAGAAACCGAAAGAGAGCGAATGCTGACTCCCGGTGAAATTCTGTATATAGAGGTTGTGGACCGTAAAACTTATGCCTATTTGAAGAACAGCGTTTGGCGCATTTCCTATGGTTTGCAACAGTTTATGGATAAGTTCAGCTCAGTAGGTTTTGCAAGAAATAATAAATCCATGCTGGTAAACATTTACCATATTCAAGAGCTCAAGGCACAAGTAAATATGCGCGTGAACATCGAGATGGATAATGGGGAACAGATTGTTTTAAATCGAAGCTACAAAGACGAGTTTTATAAGTATTTGGAAAAGAAGGTAACCGAACTATGAAAATTGTAAAAGATTATTTGCTTTCCATATGTGTGGTATATACTATTTTGGCATTAACTAAAATACTAATGGAAGGAATAAGCGGACAGCACGATCCTTATTATGTACTTAATTTTGGAATATTGTTTTTAATTACCTGTTTTGCCGCTTTTGTTTTATTTATGCACCGCATTTTTCAGGGTATTCCCTTGCTGTTTGTTATGATTGGACAATATGTTGTGGTAATAGGCACCGTTTTACTTGGTATCTTCCTAATGAACAAATTTACCGAGGTATCCCCCCATGCATATCGGGATATGTTTCTACAAATTACCATACCTTATATTGTATTTGCCGGCATTTATTATGCCGCATACTTTCACGAAGTTAGAATCGCAAATCGTCATCTAAATGAACTCAAGAAATTGGAAAGTAAAAAGAAATATTAAACTTAATAGAACTGAGCCATACCAGTATGACTCAGTTCTATATATAAATCAACTTAAATCTACACTCTCTCAAGCGGTACTCTCATAGCAATATTACGCTCTGTCGCTGCACTTTCAAACTTAATTACATAAGAAGACAGCTCCTCTTTAATATCCAATATCTCGCCCACACCGAATACCTTATGCCGCACCTTATCTCCTATAGTAAATCCGGTAACTTCCCGATTGACTTTCTCCTCAGAAGCTCTGATATAACTTTCTGCCGCCTCCACCAAATGAGACTCCAGCTCTGTCACATATTCTACATAGTCCTGATTGATATTAAAAATAAAACGGGAAGGAAACCGAAAGGAACCATCATAATTAATCCCTTCCGCATCCGACAAGAACAATGCGTTTTCTGCCCGGGTGTATGCTACATAAGCCATACGACGTTCCTCTTCCAGCTTCTCCTGAGTATCCACATGCTTGGTAGGGAAAATTCCTTCGTTTAAGCCACATACAAACACATAGGGAAACTCCAGCCCCTTCGCCGAGTGTATAGTCATAAGCTTCACGGACTCTTTGCGTTCCTCTTTGTCTGCATTGGTATATAATGCTACATTCTGTAAATATTCCTCCAAGGTATTCTCCTCGCCGGAAGTTTTTTCAAACTCAAAAATCGCCTGCTTAAGCTCTGACAGATTATCCAATCGCTCCTGCTCTCCAGCCTGACGAAGCATAGCCTCATAGCCGCTTTCATTCAGTATTTTCGTTACAATCTCCGATAACTTCATGGTAGCTGTCAGTGTCCGATACTTCTCAATTAACTGTACAAACTCCTCTGCCTTCGTACCGGCAATCAGTGCATCCTCCATATTGGCCTTCAACGCTTCATACAAAGAACATCCCTGTGCATCTGCATGGGCTTTTAAAAAAGCCATGCGTTTCTTGCCTATATTTCTGCGGGGTTCATTCACCACACGCTGAAAAGAAAGGTCATCTCCCTGTATAACCATACGTAAATAACTAAGTGTATCTTTGATTTCCTTACGTTTATAAAACTCTACACCGCTGTATAATATGTAAGGTATCTTGGCCTGAATCAGGGCTTCCTCCACACTGCGGGACACATAGTGGGAACGGTACAGTATGGTAAAATCACTATACTTACGCCCGGCACTTACCAAGCCCTGCATGGTGCCTATTATCCACTCCGCCTCCTGCTTGGTGGTCCCCGCATGATAGTATTGCACTGTGGTACTATCCCCACGCATAGCTACCAGCTCCTTATCAATTCGTCGCTTATTCTTCTGAATCAAAGAATTGGAAGCCTGTAAAATATTGGATGTGGAACGATAATTTTTATTCAAAATAATGGTCTTTGTATCCTTATGGTACTTATCAAACTCCAAAATATGATTAATATCCGCATAGCGCCAGGAGTAAATGGTCTGGTCCGGATCGCCTACAATAAACAGATTCCCATGGTACTCACTTAAAATATCCGCCAGCGCATATTGATTCCCGCTTACATCCTGAAACTCGTCCACCATGACATACATCATGCGTTCCTGCCACTTCTTACGCTTCTCCTCAAAGTGATCCAATATATAGAACGCCACCAATATCAAATCGTCATAGTCCAGCCCAAAGCATTTCTTCTGCTCATACACATAACCCAGAAAAATCTTTTTCTTCATGTCCTCTTCCTGCTCAAAGGCCCTTCGTAATGTCTCATTATCCATATCCAGAAAATAAGGCATCTGTGCCATTTCCTTACACTTAAGCCGGGAAATATATTTCCGTGCCATATCAAAGGTGTAATTCTTGGACTGAATCCCGGCAGCTTCATAAACCGACTTCAAAATGGTCTCTGTATCCTCCGTATCCAATACTACAAAGTTCTGAGGATAATTAATGGTATGAATATCCTCCCGCAGAAGCTGCACACAGAATCCATGAAAAGTACACACATATCCTGTATCACTGTCTCCAATCATCGTCCGGATACGCTTCTTCATTTCATTGGCAGCCTTATTCGTAAAGGTCACACACAAAATATTCGAAGTGGAAATCCCCAAATCATTCACCAAATAGGCGTAACGGTGTGTCAGTGCCCGGGTTTTGCCGGAACCGGCACCGGCAATGACTCTCACATACCCTTCTGTAGTTGTAACCGCTTCTGTTTGTTCTGCGTTTAAACCAGCCAATACGTCGAACATAGCATATCCTTTCCACTCCCATACCTTTCAGGTATAGTATATTCCAAATTCACATCTACTACCATAATATCACACACCCGTCGTGCAAACAAGTGTTCTTTCGAACAAATATTCTATTTTTTGTTGCATACAAAAGCAGCCCGGTTCCCCGGACTGCTTCTTACAATCATTTTATATTACTTTAACCACTCCACGATTTCTTCAAAATGCATACCATGGGATGCCTTGACTAATACCGTAGTATCTGCAAAATCCTCAGGCTTATGTGCCGCAAAAAATGCTTCCTTATCCGGATAATATTCCGCCGTAGCTCTTAACTTCAAAGCCCCCTCATACATTTCCTTGGCCAGTTTACCTATGAAAATCATGCCTTGTAAAGGAGCCATGGCCGCATACATACCAACTTCCCGATGTAAAGCCAGCTCATCTGTCCCCAACTCAAACATATCTCCCAGAATAACTACTTTGTCTCCCTGTGCCATCATCAGTAAATCTACTGCGCTTTTCATGGAAACCGGGTTCGCATTATAACAATCATCTATAACCGTTTTATTTTCCAGTCTTAAAATATTACTACGTCCGCCGGTAGCTTGCACCGATGCAACTCCTTTTAAAATATCCTCCGTACTCATACCTAAAATATGACCCACGCAGGAAGCTGCCAATGCATTCACTACCATATGCTGTCCCGGAAGCGGCACAGTTGCCTGCAAGGTTTCTCCAAACAGGCTCATGGTAAAATCACTGCCAAAGAGCCCCTTATTCTGAACATCCAAGGCATATGCCTGTTTCTCTTCCCGGCTGTTCTCTCCGGCAAGTTCTTTCCTGCCTCCGAAGAAGTATGGTTTTCTTCCGTTCACTTCCGTAACTGTGGCAAGCTTATCATCATCACCATTTAACACTACGAAGCCGTCCGGTGCCATAAACTCAAAAATCTCTGTTTTCGCCTTTAACACACCGTCTCTGTCACCCAGATTTTCCAAGTGACACTGGCCGATATTCGTAATTACGCAAACATTCGGTTTGGCAATACTACTCAGACGACGCATCTCTCCAAAATCACTGATGCCCATTTCCACTACAGCCACTTCATGTTCTTTTCTAATACTTAAGATGGTCAGGGGCAGTCCCACCTCATTATTGAAGTTCCCCTGAGTTTTTAATACATTATATTTTGCCCCCAATGTAGCGGCAATCATTTCCTTGGTACTGGTTTTCCCCACACTGCCTGTTATTCCTACTACCGGAATGGTCAGTTGTTCCCTATAAAAAGCTGCCACCTTTTTTAATGCTTGAAAAGTATCCTCAACAAGTATGTAAGGAATTTCCACCTCCGGTGCCTCTTCACAAATAACCAAAGCCGCACCTTTCTCTGCCACCTGCGGAATAAAGCTGTGACCATCTACCTTTTCTCCCCGGGTAGCAAAAAACGCATAGCCCGGTTCTACTTTTCGTGAATCCAGTACTGCTCCGGCTATCTCCCTGTCTTCTTTACCTTCCGCCTGATAAAGCGTTACCTGCAAACAATCTGCAATATTTTTTAAAGTCATATTCTGCATATCATGTCACCCCATAAAACACAAGAGAATACCTTGCATTCTCCCGATTTTCTTTATTTAATCCCTCAGCGAAATCTCAATCAACCATTCGCACAGCTCCCCGTAAGAAATACCCACTGCCTGAGCTTCCTGGGGAAGTAAAGATGTAGGGGTCATTCCCGGCAATGTATTGGCTTCCAGACAATACATCTTACCATCCTCTGCCAGCATAAAGTCCATACGCGCATAATTCTTTAAACGCAGTGCCTTAAATACTTCTTCTGCATATTCTTTCATTTGTACAGTAAGCTCTTCGCACAAATCTGCCGGACAAGTCTCTACAGTAGAACCCGCCTGATATTTGTTTTTGTAATCATAAAAACCACTAATCGGAGCAATCTCAATAATGGGAAGTGCCTTGCCATCCACTACTCCTACGCTAAACTCTCTGCCCTTGATATACTGTTCAATAATAATTTCCTCATCATAACGGAAGGACTCTGCTTTTGCCGCTTCGTAATCTTCTTCTTTCTCCACGATATAGGTACCTACACTGGAACCACCATTGCAACACTTCACCACCAAAGGGAAAGGTACTGTTTTCGGGTCTGCTTCTCCCTTCTTCAAATGAATTCCTGACGGTGTCGGTATTCCATTTTGTCTGAAAAGCTCCTTGGAAATCGCTTTGTCCATGGCAATAGCACTACTAATATGATTTGTGCCGGTATAACGGATACCCATTAAGTCAAAGCATGCCTGTATTTTACCATTTTCTCCCTCTGCTCCGTGAAGTGCCATAAACACCACATCTGCCTGCTGACAAAGTGCAATTACTCCCGGTCCAAAGAAATTTTTCTTATAATCCGGGCGCATTGCCAGAATCTCAGCAATATCGGTTCGCTCCTCAGAAACGCCCTTCATATCCAATGCCCAATCCTTATCCAGGGCAAAAACATCTTCTGAAACATCACCTGCATATCCCAGAAAAACATCTATTAATATCACCTGATGTCCTTTTTCCTTTAGCGCCTTATAAATTCCTGCTCCTGAGGACAATGATACATCTCTTTCTGTGCTGATTCCTCCCGCCAGTACTACAATCTTCATAAACTACCTCCGCTTATTTCTATATACACTGATAATTCTTTTCATATACACTATAGTATATAGCGTTTCTTCCATAATTTCCATAGAAAATAAAAAAAAGCCTCGAAGTAATCTTTTCGAAGCTTTTATAACGATTACCGGAACATTCCTTCCGGATTCACAGCTTTTCCATTTCTCTTCATTGCAAAGTATAAATTATTTCCCTCTGTCACATAGTACTTAGTAGGTCCTGCTACGGTTCCGATAATCTGTCCTTCTGTCACATAATCTCCCAGGCCCGGTTGATAAGTTGCCAGCTGGCCGTAGGTTACCTCGTAGCCATTTCCCAAATCTATGGTTAATGCTACACCGATTTCCTCATTCTGATAAATCTTAGTTACCTGACCGTCTGCACACGCAACCACTTCACTTCCCTGAGGTGCCGCAAAAATCACTGCCGGATTATATTTATACTGGTCCAAGGTTTGGAAATATACGGTACTGTCCATATTATAATGCATGATAATTTCACCGGGTACCGGCATTCTCAATCCATCCGTCTCCGCAAAATCCAGAATGGGGGTATCTAAGGTTTTTTCTTCCATCTCCGGTATTTCAGTATCTTCCGCTATCACTTCCGGCAGCTCAATCTGACCGGAGCCCACAGCAGTAATAGGATCGACACCTATCACACTGTCCTCTCTGGGCATGTAATCCAGCTCAATCTCTTCTAAAGGTTCCACCACGGATGGACTATCCAATGGCTCTGTCACTTTTTGTGGACGCTGTGGTGCCACCTCAGCTCCCTCGGTTACATTTTCGTACCGGTTATTAATTTCCGTATCCAGTTGCGCCAAATCCATGTTGTATCCATCGTTTTTCTGTTGTTCGTTTTTTTCTTTCATATATATGCCTGTCATGGTCAAGGCCGCCATCACAAAGGCAGATGACACAAGCATAATGATTCTTTCTCTTTTTATTGCTCTCTTTCGACTATTATTATTCATACGATTGTTCATACGCAATACCACTCCTTTTTTATCCGATGCTTTGCTTCTGATAATATTCTTTCCAGCAGTTTGCGCTTTATTCATAAAAAAAGCTACTTTGTAATTTTCATTACAAAACAGCTTTTTAAATACTTTATCTTCCTCTCATAAAGACATTTTCAATTAAGTCTTTACTCAATACCATATTATTGCCAAAAGGATTAATAACGATACCGTCACAGTTTTCACCTGCGCCCTGCATCATATTAATATAATCCTTCATGGTAAATCCAAAGATTGTAGGATTCGGCTCTTTCCACTGCTTCAGCTCTCTCATATCCGTAAAAGCCATGAAAAAGTGCTTGTCTCCGGCAGTTAGCATGGGAAGCTGAATCTTATGTTCTGCAGTAATCTTTGCAACACCATTTTCATCCGGAAGCGGTTTCGGTTCTACGGTTACCGGTGAAAGAAATTTTGCGTGAGCAATTTCCTGCATTACTAAATTACGATGCTCCGGTGTATCTTCTGCTCTCAAAAGCTCCATCGCTCCTACCAGCATAGGATTTGTCACCGGCTTCATTTTTGTATTTTCTGCCATAATGTACCCCTTTCTAACCACTCTTTATACTCTGTTATAATTAATCAGACAACCCTTTAAAATAATCTGACGTTCTTCATCGGTCAAATCACCTAAACGAAGCTCAAATTCTTCCATGTTGTCTTCCTTCACTGCATATGCCTTGATTACCTCTGTCTTGTTTTCTACTGCTGCCTTGATACCGGGCACAAATAAGTAATCCAAATTCTTGAAAGGTAATTCGCCTTCCTTGATTAAGAACGGAAGCATACCCCAGTTAATTAAGTTCGAACGGTAACGCTTGGTTGCATATTCGTTCGCAATGTTTGCCCATCCGCCAAGAACCTTCTGGCAACTTGCTGCCTGCTCTCTTGCAGAACCGTCACCAGGCTTTACTGCAAAGATAGTGGAACCGAAGCCCAAAGTACGAGGCTTTGTGCTCGCTTCTGCACTCTGCTGACCAAATGAAACTGCAACCATTTCCGGGAATTCCGGGAATTTAGCGGTAATCACATCAAAAACTTTCTTTAAATCTAATTCCGGACATGCCTCACCAGGGCATTTGCCTGCCATCAGTGCTTCCTGCGCTGCGCGAATTTCCTTCGCACGACCTACATATAAAGGATCCTTTCTGGAAAGTGCAAACTCAGCCAGTCCTAAAGGATTGGAACGATAGCTTGAAGTTTCACCGGAAGGAATCAATTCATCGGTAGTAGTTACAGGGTCATGAATTTCACTTACTACCTTCAAAATTAAATTCTCAGGCAGTGCCCCCATTGCCGGCCAGTCCTTAATGTTGGGTCCTAACTGGATTTCCACATCAGGATCAGCCACACCCTTGGAATCAAATACGCGGTTTGCGTAAATATTGCTATCAAAGTGATATTTATACTTGCCAAGTTCTCCGTCAAAATCAGTTGCAGGAGTAAGTACGCCCTTGTTTGCTGCAGTTGCTGCAATAGAACGTGCATCCATAAGTGCAACGGAAGAAATCTGACCATTCTGCAGTTTAGAACCTTCTCTGTTAGGGAAGTTTCTGGTAGAGTGACGGATACTGAATGCATTGTTTGCAGGAGTATCTCCGGCACCGAAGCAAGGTCCGCAGAATGCAGTCTTCATTACTGCACCGGTCTCTAAAATCGTAGCTGCGCAACCATTCTTAATGAGTTCCATATATACCGGCATAGACGCAGGATATACACTCAATGTGAATCCGTCGGAACCAATGTATTTGCCCTTTAAGATATCTGCTGCTGCACAGATATTTTCAAAACCGCCACCTGCACAACCGGCAATAATACCCTGATCCACCATGAACTTGCCGTTCTTTACTTTATTCTTCAGATTGAACTCTACTGCACCGTCTAAGCTGACTAATGCTCTCTTCTCAGTTTCATCCAGAATATCCATTAAGTTTGCATTCAACTCTTCAATCGTATAAGTATTACTGGGATGGAAAGGCATCGCAATCATAGGACGAATCTTAGAAAGGTCTACCATAATCATTCCATCATAGTAAGCAACCTCACCCGGATTCAACTCCTTGTATTCTTCCTTACGTCCATGAATTTCATAGAATTCCTTGATTTCAGCATCGGTTCTCCAAATAGATGATAAACAAGTAGTTTCAGTAGTCATAACATCTACACCGATACGGAAGTCAGCACTTAAGCTACTTACGCCGGGTCCTACGAATTCCATAACTTTATTCTTTACAAAACCATTGGCAAATACTGCACCGATAATCGCCAGTGCCACGTCCTGAGGACCTACACCCTTTACAGGTTCACCGGTCATGTATACACCAACCACGCCCGGCATATTAATATCGTAGGTCTGGTTCAAAAGCTGCTTAACCAGCTCCGGACCACCTTCACCTACTGCCATGGTACCCAATGCGCCATAACGGGTATGTGAATCAGAACCTAAAATCATCTTGCCGCCGCCAGCCAGCATTTCTCTGGCAAACTGGTGAATAACTGCCTGATGAGGAGGCACATAAACACCGCCATACTTCTTTGCACAGGACAAGCCAAACATGTGATCATCCTCATTGATGGTACCACCTACTGCACACAAAGAGTTATGACAGTTAGTCAATACGTAAGGCATGGGGAACTTCTGAAGTCCTGATGCTCTTGCAGTCTGAATAATACCTACAAAGGTAATATCATGACTGGTTAATTTATCAAATTTAATTTTCAGCTTGTCCATATTACCGGAAGTATTATGGTCCGCCAAAATATTATATGCAATTGTCTGCTTTGCAGCTTCTTCCTTGGTTACTTCTTTGCCAATCTTGCTCTTAATAATTTGAGCGGCGTCATAATTGTCTTCTACAATCTCCTGCCCCTGAAGCAGATACGCACCGCCACTTAATAAGTTAATCATAAGCGCCTCCTAATGTATATACAAAAAAATACTGTAACTGCTTAAGCTTACACATCTTGCCAATACTTAAACAGTTACAGTTAATTATAATTGAAAGCTACCGCTTATGCAATAAAAAGTTTCGCTTCATTATACATATTAATCATATAAAGATGCTCCGTATCTGATTTTACGATAAATCTTCTGCAACAAAATTCCCACAAATGACACCACAATATAAATAGTGGAGCCGCCTCCTAACAAAGCCATCAAACCTATAACAATAATCATACCAATATTCATAATCTAATTTACCTCTTTTCTTTTTCCCTTATTCAATTTCCTCATCATCGATTGCGCTTTCTGTCAATGTTTCACCATCTGCCGGTTTGTAGTTTTCATACCACCATGTCCAGATACCAATTCCCAAAGCAAAAACACACATTACTGCCACAAAAATATTTTCCAGCACAAAAACACCTCCAAAAAATTATTTTGGCGTACACAAACAGACCTATGTCTCCATAGGCTTCCTTACTCAATTTAGGTAATTAGATTCTCTTTTTTCCATCAATATTGTGGATATAATTTACGACGACTGCCTGACCGTCCGCTGTCATTTGAATCAAACGTTCTTCAGTCGTATAGAATTTGTGAGCCAATGCAATGCCGGCAAGGCTCAAAATATAGCTACAGAATAAACGTACAGTTCTGCGAAGCTGTACAGATTGATTTTGGATTCCTATAATACGGGAGGTTCGATTAGCTCCGGCAATTTCTTCCGTTCTTGCCTCCATGCAAGACGCTTCAGAACCGGTCAATGATACATATGCCGTACCTTCTTCGGAAGCACGCAAAAACAAAGAATCTGTTTTGACATTTTCAAAACACATTCCTGACATTAAAATAAACAGAGCTATGAAATAACAAATCCACTGCTTATTCTTCTGCATCCCGACCTCTCCTAATTTTAAGGGGAGCACGCTCCCCTGTTATTCTTCATTTCCTGAAATGTGCAACAAAATCCCTTTTCCTTTAAATCCGCCATCTCCTACAATTTGAACAATACTCTTTTCTCCCACCACGAAATCTTTATCATAAAAATGTACGTGTCCTGACAGGATGGCTACTACCGGGCTATCCTCTGCGGTGGTTTCCTTCATAAAAGTCTCGGTCGCATCATTCGGATATATGCCTCCATAATTTCCACCACCAATGACTACCGGCGTACTCCAATTTTCTTTTGCCTTGGTCAAAACAGATTGTGTCAAAAGCGGCACATGCAACATTACAATCACCGGTTTTCCTTGGGAAAGAATAGCATGATACTCCTCCAATGCTTCTTCATTTACCTGTCCTTCACTGTTATCCACACTTACAATGATAAACTCACCCATATCCAGACTCTGTATGGCTGTATTTTCCCCTACAAACGGTTTCATGAGCGGAAGGTACTCTTCCCTTCCGAAGTCTGTCATATACTCCCACGGATATGTCCAATCATGATTTCCAAGTGTATATAAATACGGCATATTTAACTGTTCTAAATTTGATTGCAAATATTTCAGATTGGCTTCAGAAGGATAATCAATAATGTCTCCACCAAACAAAACTGCATCTAACTGCTTTTCCAGCGCATAATCCATCCATACCGGAAACTGTTCTGCGGAAGACACTCCCTGTGCATCAAAAAACATGGGATAACGTTCACTTGCATTTGTCGCCACGCATTCTTCATCATCTTCAGACATGACTATCAGATGCGTATCTGTCAGAAACAATATATTATATTCTTCTTTCAACCCTTCGATTACTAAGCTCTCTTCTGTCAAAACATTCTCAGTAATCGTAAAAACACTTTTAGGCGTCTGCTCTGCACAGCCTGTTAACAACAGTGTACAGAGCAAAACGCCAATTCTTTTAAGTGATATTTTCATTATTTCAGAACTACCTTGTCTAAATGCCAGATTTCATCCACATACTGCTGAATGGTTCTGTCAGAGGTAAACTTACCGCTGCAAGCCACATTTAAGATAGCACTCTTTGCCCATGCCTTCTCATCTGCATAAGCTGCCTCTACCTTCTTCTGTGCTTCTGCATAAGAACGGAAGTCCTTCAAGATGAAGTAGGTATCCGCCTTAGAAGTACTGAAGGTGTTCAGCAATGAATTGTACAAGTGACGGAACAACTCGGTATCCTGTGAGTAGGTTCCGTTAATCAACTGCATCAATACCTTACGGATATCCTGGTCATTATTGAAGATTTCCATAGGATCGTAGCCACCGAAGTTTTCGTAGTGAATAACCTCATCAGAGCTTAAACCGAAGATAAATGCGTTCTCTTCGCCAACCTCTTCCACGATTTCTACGTTAGCACCATCCATGGTACCAAGTGTCAATGCACCGTTTAACATAAACTTCATGTTACCTGTACCGGATGCTTCCTTGGATGCAGTAGAAATCTGCTCAGAAACATCAGCTGCCGCAAAGATAATCTCTGCGTTGGAAACATTATAGTTTTCAATAAATACAACCTTCAGCTTACCATTAATGGAAGCATCGTTGTTTACTACATCAGCAACAGAGTTAATCAGCTTAATGGTAAGCTTTGCATTACGATAGCCGGCTGCTGCCTTTGCACCGAAAATAAAGGTTCTGGGATAGAAATCCATCTCCGGATGTTCCTTAATTTCGTTGTAAAGATACATTACATGTAAAATATTTAAGAGCTGACGCTTGTACTCATGAAGTCTCTTAACCTGTACATCAAAGATGGAACGAGGATCTACCTCAACACCGTTATGCTCTAAGATATACTTTGCAAGGCGTACCTTGTTCTGATACTTAATATTCATGAACTCCTGCTGTGACTTTTCGTCGTCTGCATAAATCTTTAACTTGCTGATATGTGCCAAATCAGTAATCCACTCATCGCCGATACGGTCGGTTACCCACTTAGCTAAAAGAGGATTGCCGTGTAAGAGGAATCTTCTCTGGGTAATACCATTTGTCTTGTTGTTGAAACGTTCCGGGAACATTTCATAGAAGTCCTTTAATTCCTGCTTCTTTAAGATTTCGGTATGGAGTCTTGCAACACCGTTTACGGAATAGCCTGCAACAATAGCCATATGAGCCATCTTTACCTGTCCGTCATAAACGATAGCCATCTTACGAATCTTATCCTGTACGTTTACATCGGTACCTGCATATTTTGCTTCGATATCCTTGATGAAACGACGGTTGATTTCTTCCACAATCTGGTAAATACGAGGAAGTAATCTGGAGAACAGCTCGATAGGCCACTTCTCTAATGCTTCTGCCATGATTGTGTGGTTTGTATATGCACAAGTCTTGGTAGTTACTTCCCAAGCCTCATCCCATGTCAAATAGTACTCGTCCATCAAAATACGCATTAATTCAGGAACTGCTACGGTAGGATGTGTATCGTTCAACTGGAAGGTTACCTTCTCATGGAACTTACGGATATCATCATGCTTTCTCATGTACTTAGCTACTGCTTCCTGTACAGATGCTGAAATGAAGAAGTACTGCTGTTTCAGACGAAGCTCCTTACCTGCGTAATGATTATCGTTTGGATATAATACTTCTACAATGTTTCTTGCTAAGTTTTCCTGCTCAACAGCCTTCTGATAATCACCCTTATCGAAAGAATCTAACTGGAAGCACTCCACAGGCTCTGCATCCCAGATACGGAGTGTATTAACAATACCGTTGCCATAACCTACAATAGGGAAGTCAAAAGGTACTGCCTTTACTGACTGATAACCTTCCTGTGAGAAGTAGTTACGTCCGTTTTCAGTACGAACTGCTACATAACCGCCAAATTTAACGGTTTTTGCATATTCCGGACGGCGAAGCTCGAAAGGATTACCATCTACCAACCAGTTATCCGGTACTTCTACCTGGAAACCGTCGCGAATCTGCTGCTTGAACATACCATAACGGTATCTGATACCACAGCCATATGCCGGATATCCCAAAGATGCCAGAGAGTCAAGGAAGCATGCTGCAAGTCTTCCCAAACCACCATTACCAAGTGCTGCATCCGGTTCCTGATCTTCTACTAAATTAATGTCCAGATTTAACTCTGCCAAAGCTTCCTTTACAGTATCATATGCCTGCAGGTTAATCATATTGTTTCCAAGTGCGCGACCCATTAAGAATTCCATGGACATATAATAGACCATCTTGGGATCCTCGTCCTCATAAGCCTTTTGGGTTGCCATCCAGTTTTCTACAATCTGATCTTTGATTGCATAAGAAACTGCCTGGAAAATCTGCTGTGGAGTTGCCTCTTCTAAGGTCTTGCGATACAAAGTTCTTACATTGTACAACACACTACGTTTGAATAACTCCTTATCGAACTTTAATGTTTTCATAATATCCTCCTATTTACTGCTTTTCGATGGAAATGGTTACCTTTTCGCCGTTGATATCCCAGTCCTTGCTTACCTTGTAGCTTTCGTTTGCTACGATGGCATCTGCAAGTACCTTGCCGGCAATCGCTTCCATATTCTTCTCTACGATTGCAAATAATTTATCATTACCATTCAAAGAAACCTTAATGTGGTCCATTACCTCGAAGTCTGCTTCCTTACGCATGGTCTGAATCTTACTGATTACTTCGTATACATAACCTTCCTCTACTAACTCATCGGTCAGATTCGTATCCAATACAACCGTCATCTTGTTGTTTTCTTCAGATACATAGCCTTCCTTCTGAGCCATATCGATAAGCAGGTCGTCCTTGCTAAGCTCTACGGTTACATCTCCTACTACGAAGGAAATCTGTCCCTTTTCGCCCAGCTCATCCATAGCTGCATTACCGTCTAATGTAGCCAATGTCTTCTGGATACCGCCAAGCTGCTTACCATACTTAGGTCCAACGGTACGAAGCTGAGGCTTAAATGTGTAAGAAGTGAAGTCTCTTACGTCATCCGTAAAGATTACTTCCTTAACATTTAACTCATCCTTGATTATATCGGTACTAAACTCGTCTAAATTGACCTCTGCTTTAATGTACATTTTTCCGATAGGCTGACGATTCTTGATTGCAGCTGCATTACGGCACGCACGTCCCATAACAACTGCCTCTAAAACATCCTCCATATCTTTTTCAAGCTTTTTGTTAATCATAGCTTCATCCACAACCGGGAACTTGCACAGATGAATACTTTCCGGTGCATCCTTATCTACGCTTCTTACCAGATTCTGGTAGATATCTTCTGTCATGAAAGGAATCATGGGTGCTGCAGTCTTAGCGATAGTCACCAGTGCAGTGTAAAGAGTCATATAAGCATTAATCTTATCCTGCTCCATGCCCTTTGCCCAGAAACGTTCACGGCTTCTACGTACATACCAGTTACTCATCTCATCTACGAAATCCTGCAATGCTCTTGCTGCTTCCGGAATTCTGTAGTTCTCTAAATTGTTGTCCACTTCACCTACTACCGTATTTAACTTGGAAAGCAACCACTTATCCATTACCGGAAGCTTATCGTATTCCAAAGTATACTTAGAAGCGTCAAAATTGTCAATGTTCGCATAAAGTACAAAGAAGGAATAAGTATTCCATAAGGTACTCATGAACTTACGCTGACCTTCCACAACTGCCTTGCCATGGAAACGGTTCGGCAACCACGGAGCAGAGTTAATGTAGAAGTACCAACGGATAGCATCTGCACCATAAGTCTCCAATGCTTCGAAAGGATCTACCGCGTTACCTTTGGACTTACTCATCTTCTGACCGTTCTCATCCTGTACATGTCCCAAAACGATAACGTTCTCATAAGGTGCTTTATTAAACAACAGAGTAGAAATAGCCATCAAAGAATGGAACCATCCTCTGGTCTGGTCTACTGCCTCTGAAATAAACTGTGCCGGGAACTGCTGCTCAAACAATTCCTTATTTTCAAACGGATAATGATGCTGTGCAAAAGGCATTGCTCCTGAGTCAAACCAACAGTCAATAACCTCCGGAACACGATGCATGGTCTTACCACAATCCGGACAGGTAAATGTTACTTCATCAATATAAGGTCTGTGAAGCTCTACCTGTGCATCAGATGCCTTGCCGCTACGCTCTGCTAATTCTGCACGGCTACCGATACATTCCTGATGTCCGCACTCACATTCCCAGATATTAAGCGGAGTACCCCAATAGCGGTTACGTGAAATCGCCCAGTCCTGAATGTTCTCTAACCAGTTACCGAAACGTCCCTTACCGATAGATTCCGGAATCCAGTTTACAGTATTGTTATTACGGATTAAATCATCTCTCACTGCAGTTTCCTTGATGTACCATGACTCACGTGCATAGTAAATAAGCGGAGTATCACATCTCCAGCAGTGAGGATATTCATGTTCAAACTTCGGTGCATCAAACAACTTGCCTTCTGCATCCAAATCCTTTAAAACCTGAGGGTCTGCATCTTTTACAAACAGTCCTGCATAAGAAGTTTCCTCAGTCATT
Source organism: Acetatifactor sp. (assembly GCA_045123675.1). Taxonomy (GTDB): domain Bacteria; phylum Bacillota; class Clostridia; order Lachnospirales; family Lachnospiraceae; genus Acetatifactor. The sequence continues at coordinate 21,218 of JBGVKL010000024.1, forward strand.
TCACCCTTACCGTTTACAAACTGTACGAAAGGTAAATCATACTTACGTCCTACCTGGGCATCGTCCTCACCAAATGCAGGAGCAATGTGTACGATACCGGTACCATCTGACATGGTTACGTAGTTATCACAGGTTACGTAATGTGCCTTCTTATTCTGCTTCTTAGCCACATCTACTGCCCAAGGGAAAAGTGATTCATATTCCTTGTACTCTAAATCCTTACCCTTATAGGTTTCCAGCACTTCATATGCTGCCACATTATTTTCCTTATCAGCCAGCTTTCCGAGTACTGTATCCAACAGAGCCTTTGCCATGTAGTAGGTACGTCCGTCTGCAGCCTTAACCTTGCAGTAATCCTCATCCGGGTTCACACAAAGTGCCACGTTAGACGGCAAGGTCCAAGGTGTAGTGGTCCATACTAAGAAGTATGCATCTTCACCGGTTACCTTAAAGGAAGCAATTGCAGAACGTTCCTTTACTGTCTTATAACCCTGAGATACTTCTGCTGAAGAGAGAGGAGTACCGCAACGAGGACAATAAGGCACAATCTTGAAGCCCTTGTATAAAAGGTTTTTATTCCAGATTTCCTTCAGTGCCCACCATTCTGACTCAATAAAGTTATCATCATAAGTTACGTAAGGATCATCCATATCTGCCCAGAAACCAACAGTACCCGAGAAATCCTCCCACATACCCTTATACTTCCATACAGACTCCTTACACTTGCAGATAAAAGGTTCCATACCGTATTCTTCAATCTGCTCCTTACCGTTCAAACCAAGAAGCTTCTCCACCTCCAGCTCTACCGGCAAACCGTGAGTATCCCAGCCTGCCTTACGGGGCACCATATAGCCCTTCATGGTACGGTATCTGGGAATCATATCCTTAATTACACGTGTTAAAACGTGTCCGATGTGAGGCTTACCGTTAGCGGTAGGCGGACCATCGTAGAAGGTGTAGGTTTCACCCTCTTTGTTATTTTCCATGCTCTTCCTAAAGATGTCATTGTCTTTCCAAAACTTCTCTACCTGTTTCTCTCTGTCTACGAAATTCAAATCTGTAGATACTTTCTGATACATAGCACTCTTCCTTTCTATACATTATAAAAGCCCCGTCCCATAACAGGACGAGGCTTAATTCTCGCTTTACCACCCATTACGCATACTCCCGGCGAACCATTTCATATGTTTCCCTTTAACGCAGGGATATCGTCAATTCCTACTTTTGCATATTGCCACTGACAGTTCAGCAGAACTGTTATTTGGGAATTGCAGCTCAGAAGTGATATTCCATAAACCTTACTTCGTACCGGTCTCACACCCTCACCGGCTCGCTGAAACTTTTCCAATTTATGTACTGTCTTCGTCATCGCCTTTCGAAAACGTTTTTATAGATTATAAAGCTCCTTTTTCGCTTTGTCAAGCCGATTTTTCTGTACTTTCCGCATATCCGGCGTTATAATGTTATAATAATAAGGAAATCTTCCGCAGGAGGTGCACCATGGCAAAACAAAACAAAGGGAAAATATATTATTCCATGCAGTCGATTAGTATTTTGCCTTTATTATTGTTTGGTCTGATTATCATTTTCAGCAGTACCTTCTTCTTTTCCCGCGCCATACACAAGGAAGTAGCTACGGAAATGGAAATCTCCGCTGAACTTTGCATATCTTTACTTGACTCTGTGTATCCCGGCGACTACCAATTAAAAGAACATACGGTTCAGGGTAAAACGGCATATTCTCTCTTTAAAGGGGATGCTGATATTACTACGGAGTACGCTCTGGTGGACAACATCAAATCCAAAACGGATATGGACGTAACACTGTTCTATAAGGACACCCGTATTTTAACTACCATCCGCAGTTGGGATGGACTTCGTCTGGTAGGTACCGGTGCTCCCGAAGCCATCATATCCGAGGTTCTGAAACCCGGCGAACCACAGTTTTATGACAATGTAATTATTAACCAGACTCCTTATTTTGCCTACTACACTCCCCTTACCAATCGTGACGGTTCTGTTGTTGGTATGCTTTTTATCGGAAAACCCACCGAATCTGTCAATAAGATGATACAATCCTCTGTCTTACCGATTATTGCCATCGGGGTTATCAGTTTGATTATTACCGCATGGTTTTCCTTCCGTTATGCCAAGCAGATTGTATCCACACTGCAAAAGCTCAAGGAGTTCTTTGCCAAAGTTTCCTCCGGTAATCTTGACGCCACACCGGATGCTTCCATTTTAAAGCGTGAGGATGAATTTACCTCCATCGGGCAAGCTGCCATGACTATGCAGCGCTCCTTAAAGACACTGATTGAGCGAGACGCACTGACAGACTTATACAATCGCAGAAGTTGTGACAAAATGCTACGCGAAACCATAACAAAAAACCGTAAACATGGAACTTCTTTCTGTACTGTTCTGGCGGATATTGACCACTTCAAATCCATCAATGATACCTATGGTCACGAAAGCGGTGATGTTGTTTTACAAAACATTGCCAAACTGTTAAAAACACATATTCACAAACAGGGCTATGTAGGTCGTTGGGGTGGCGAAGAATTTTTAATGATTTACGAAAACTGTAGCCTGGAGCAGGCAAAGGAAAAACTAAGTACTCTCCAGGTAGCACTGAGAGAAACTACGCACAAACTGGATAATGGAGAAATAAAAGTCACTCTGACCTTCGGTGTAGTATGTGATTCCTCTCTGGAACCCCATGAACTTATTAAAAAAGCGGACGAAAATCTGTATATGGGTAAAGCAAATGGCAGAGACTGTATTGTCTCTTAAAGATATTTTGAAAAGGAGCATGCCTTATGAACACACAAAACCTAACCTTACTAACCGACCTGTACGAGCTTACCATGATGCAGGGCTACTTCAAAAACAAAAACCGTAATGAAACCGTTATCTTTGACGCTTTTTACCGCAGCAATCCCTGTGGTGGCGGTTACGCTATTGCTGCCGGCCTGGAGCAGGTCATCGAATATATTAAGAATCTGCATTTTTCAGAAGAAGATATTACTTACCTGGCAGGTCTCGGTATTTTTGAAAAAGACTTCTTAGACTATTTAAGAGACTTCCGCTTTACCGGTGATATTTACGCTATTCCGGAGGGTACGGTAATGTTCCCCAGAGAGCCTATGATAAAGGTAATCGCTCCGATTATGGAAGCACAGCTGGTAGAAACCGCTATTTTAAATATTATCAATCACCAGAGCTTAATTGCCACCAAGGCTTCCCGCGTCTGCTATGCAGCTAAGGGCGACGGTATTATGGAATTCGGTCTTCGTCGTGCTCAGGGTCCCGATGCCGGTGTTTACGGTGCCCGCGCCGCCATGATTGCAGGTTGTGTAGGTACCTCCAATGTACTGGCCGGTGAAATGTTTGACGTTCCGGTCAAGGGCACTCACGCTCACAGCTGGATTATGAGCTTCCCTGACGAATACACTGCTTTCAAGACTTATGCAGACCTGTATCCTCAGGCATGCATTTTGCTGGTAGATACTTATGATACCTTAAATTCCGGCGTGCCCAACGCAATCCGTGTCTTTACGGAAATGCGCGAAGCCGGTATTCCTCTTACTTTCTACGGTATCCGTTTAGACAGCGGCGACTTAGCTTACCTTTCTAAGAAGGCCCGCAAAATGCTGGATGCCGCAGGTTTTACGGACGCTGTTATTTCCGCGTCTAATGACTTGGATGAATACTTAATTGATTCCCTGAAGGCACAGGGTGCTACCATTACCTCCTGGGGTGTGGGAACTCACCTGATTACCGCCAAGGACAATCCTTCCTTCGGTGGTGTATACAAGCTGGCGGCCATCATGGGGCCCGACGGTAAGTTTATTCCTAAGATTAAGCTTTCCGAGAATAGCGAAAAGGTTACTAACCCGGGTAACAAAAAAATCTATCGTATCTATGATAAAGAGACCGGCAAGATTAAAGCCGATTTGATTTGTTTAGAAGATGAGACCTTCTCCGAAAACGAAGATATGCTTCTCTTCGACCCCTTAGAGCCTTGGAAAAAGACAAAATTAAAGAGCGGCACCTTTACCCTTCGTCCGCTCATGGAAAAAATATTTGAAAATGGCAAGTGTATTTACACTTCTCCAAAAGTTATGGATATCCGCGACTACTGCATTAAGGAACAGAACACCCTTTGGGAAGAAACCCGACGTTTTGCCAACCCGCATAAGGTATACGTGGACTTGTCTGCAAAGCTGTATGATATTAAAATCCAATTACTGGATCAGATGGGGGAGAAATAAATTTATAAGAGGTGCTACACTAATAATTTAGTGTGGCGCCTCTTATATTTCTACTGCTCCATCTGTCTGCCCAAAAAAGTTGCTGCTGACTGCAGTAACTTCTGTTCTACTTCACCCATTTTGCTCTTGTTGTCTGCTTCCAGCAAAAGCACGGAACCGATTACATCCCCCTCACAAATAATGGGAACCATGGCCTGATGCACAAATTCATCCTCTGCTTCATCACACACATTAATATAATAACGGTCCCCCTTTGTTGCCGACACACTTTCCCTCTGATTCATCTTTTCCTCCAACTGTCTGCTGACTGACTTACCGGCAAAAGATTTCCCACCCCCAGCCACAGCAATGAACTGATCTCTGTCGGAAATCAGTGTAGTATGACCGGATACCTTGGCCAGACTTTCCGCATACTGCTTGGCAAAAGTAGTCATTTCACCAATAGGTGAATACTTTTTCAAAATCACCTGACCTTCTCTATCCGTAAAAATTTCAACCGGATCACTTTCCCTGATGTGAAGAGTTCTTCGAATCTCCTTCGGAATCACAATTCTTCCCAAATCGTCTATTCTACGCACAATACCTGTTGCTTTCATAAAATAAAAACCTCCATTTACAAATCTTAGTATTTGAAACTAGTATCTGTAAATAGAGGAATTTTATACCTAGAATATTTCCGGTTCTACTGTTCTCTTTTCCATATCGTTCCTGTTAAACCAACTTCATCTTCGTAAAATACCGGATTTCTTCCTTCTTTTCTTTTCTTTTCATAATTCTGTAAAACCTTAAGTGCCACTTTGCCTAACAGGAATATAGCAATGATATTTACTATCGCCATAAAGCCCATGGTTACATCTGCCAGATTCCAAACCAGACTGAAATCAGCCTGAGCTCCAAGGAAAACTGCTGCCAGACAGGTTACACGGAAAATGTTTAACACCACCTTATTATTTTTGATGAACAGAATATTAGATTCTGCATAACAATAATTTCCAATTACACTGGTAAACGCAAAAGCAAAAATAGATAATGTAATAAAATGAATTCCCCATTCTCCTACATTGGCACTGATTGCCTTTTGTACATAAGGAATACCATCCAGAACACCGCTTTCTCCTTCAACGCCTGACAACAACAGCATAAAAGCAGTACTGGAGCATATCAGAATCGTATCAATGAATACAGAAATAATCTGTACCAATCCCTGCTTCACCGGATGATCCACATCTGCAGATGCTGAAGCATTGGGAGCGCTACCCATACCGGCCTCATTGGAGAACAAACCTCTCTTAATACCAAGCACTACCGCGCTTCCTGCAAATCCGCCCATAATTGCCTGTACATCAAATGCTTCTTTTATAATAAGACCTATTACCTGTGACAATTCTGTTATATTAAGTATCATGGTAATCAAACCCATCAAAATGTACACGCTTGCCATAATCGGTACAATAACAGAAGAAATAAAACCAATACGGTGCACACCGCCCCAGATTACCAAACCGGTTGCAATAGCCAGAATACTGCCAATCACCATAGGCCACACAGTATTGGAATAATCCCTAATATAATATTCCAATGCAGAAGACATATTATATGCTTGCAGTCCATTAAAACCATAGGCAAAACAGATAATCAAAAGAATAGAGAACAGAACTCCCATCCAGCGTTTTCCTAATGCCCTTTCCATATAATAAGATGGACCGCCTCTAAACTGTCCTCCTTCTTTTATTTTATAAACCTGTGCCAGAGTACTTTCGATAAAAGCAGATGCTCCGCCAATCAATGCCATTATCCACATCCAAAATACAGCTCCGGGACCACCGGCTGCAATGGCAGTTGCAATTCCGGCAATATTTCCGGTTCCTACTCTGGATGCCGTTGAAATCATAAGAGCCTGAAAGGAAGAAACCTTCTTTCCTCCTTCATTATCTTTTTGGGCAGGCTCTACCATGGATTTCAGACCATCTATCAACAATCGAAACTGCACACCTCTGGTTCGAATGGTAAAATAAATACCTACCCCCACTAACATGATAATTAAAACATACGAATACATCACATCATTCAGCTTTGTCAATAAATCATTAAATGTCATATATTTTCCTTCCCTGTTGCATTATTCTTTATTTACACTATTTACAGCATATCATATCTTTTGGTCAAAATCCATCCTTTGATTCTTGGCAACTTTAACCTTCCCTGACACATTTTAAAATTTTTTGTAACCAAACAACTTTTCCTCCTGTCTATATAGGTAAGCCGGCAAAATTACCAGTTATTTACATATGGGGAGGAATTATTATGACAAAGAAAAAATTATTAGCTCTTATCTGTATTACTACACTAACCACATCGCTTCTTGCCTGTGGCACTGCTGAAAAAACTGCGGATGTTGCCACAGGAAACACCGGCAATTCTACAAGTGCCACCAATAAATCAGAGTCCAAAGCAGAAGGCTTTGATTTCCAGTACACATCCGAGTCCGTAACACAGTCTTGCGTAACTGACAGTGTAGCATATGCTCCTGCCGAAGAAATGCCTGCAGACGGCTATTATGAACCGGACTTTAATACAGAAGAATACAATTATATTAATGAAAACAGCTTTCTTTCTGTGGCAACCTCACCTTTATCTACCTTTGCAGCCGATGTGGATACCGGCTCCTACACCAATTTCCGCAGAATGATAAATGATGGTTACCTCTTGGAAGATATTCCGCAAGGTGCTATTCGTGTAGAGGAAATGATTAACTATTTTGATTACGCCCCGATAGAGTCAAGGGATGATGAAAGTCGCTTTGGTGTGTCTTATGAAACAAATATCTGCCCCTGGAATGAAGACCATGAATTATTGATGCTGACCGTTGGTACTAAGGATGTGAAAATGGATTACGCAGGCAACAATTTTGTTTTCCTGATTGACTCCTCCGGCTCCATGAATTCCATGGACAAAGGCGAAATGGCACTGGATTCTTTTAAGCTTTTGGCGGAAACCTTAACCGAAGACGACCGGGTATCCATTGTTACTTATTCCGGCTCCTCTGATACTATTTTGGACAGTTGTCCGGGTAATGAATACAAAAAAATCTGCAAAGCCCTGAATTCCATTAAATTCGGTGGAGGCACCAACGGTAGTGGCGGTATTACAGCAGCCTATGAACTGGCAACCGAAAACTTTATGGAGGGAGGCAACAACAGAGTTATTATCGCTTCCGACGGGGATATGAATCTGGGCATTACCAGCCAGTCCGGTCTGACAGAGCTTATCAGTGAGAAGAAGGAATCCGGCATATTCTTAACTGTTTTAGGCTACGGCAGCGGCAACTATTCCGATGCCAACATGGAAAGCATTGCCAACCACGGCAACGGAAACTATTACTACATCGACTGTCTGGAAGAGGCGGAACGTGTATTGGTAGATAAGTTGAAACAGACTACGATTACTGTAGCCAAAGATGTGAAGTTTCAAGTAGAATTTAACCCCTTAGAAGTATCCGAATATCGACTGATTGGTTACGAAAACCGCACAATGGCGGCGGAAGATTTTGAAGATGATACAAAAGACGGTGGTGAAACCGGAGCAGGTCAGACCGTAACCGTTCTTTACGAGCTGGTGCGTAACAATGCTGACTCCGAGGATAGCGACTTAAAATATCAGAGTGACCGTACTTTAACTGACGAAGCCTTAAGCGGAGAAATCTTGACCCTTTCCATCCGCTACAAAGAACCGGATGGTGACATCAGTACAGAAGAAAATTACAGTGTAATGGCAAACCACGGCCCCTACGACAAAATGTCCAAGGATTTTTCTTTTGCAGCCGGTATTGCTGAGTTAAGCATGTTAATCAATGATAGTGCTTATCTGGGAACTACCACCTTTGATTCTACAAAAGCATTAATTCGCGAAGGTCTCTCCTATGAAACACCTTACCGCAAACAATTATACGACATGCTCTGTGATTTAGCAGGCGATAATTAATTATTGCCCCATAGTATTTTCATACTAAAATAATAAGCTTCTTAGTGACATTTCTTCAGTCACTAAGAAGCTTTCTTCATTTCTAGCGTTTCCATCCATAAGATATTACGATACCATCCATCTTGGTGAGTGACACTTCACCGCTATGCTTACGAAGATGCTGCACAATCATATTTTCTCTTCTGCAATATCTTTTTGCCTCCACACGGTTCATTCCATGGTTCATATAATAAGCAATATCCTGCTCTACCTCTTCTGCACTCTTCCCGTTACTCCAGTGTGCTGCGGTAATCTCTGCCAGATTTTGGTTGTAACCTATTTGATTCGGCTCCAGGTATGTGATTCTGTCGTTCATTCGACATTCTACATTTACCAGCCCTACCTTCTTCATATAATGCGGCAGCTTCATGGCAATGGAGTAATCCCTGTTCTGCATGGCCAGTTCCTTTGCCCAAAGCTTTTTCAAGCCTTCATGTTCACACAGATATGCGTAATCCATTCCGTCTATGTAAAGTCCCACTTCCTCGAATTCACGGTTACATTCCAAGCTGATAAACAAACCTCCCGGTTTCATAAAAGTAACCATCTTTTGCAAAAACTGCTCTCCGTTATCCACATGTCGAAGCACTGCCTGACTGATTACTACATCATATTTTTTAACCGGCGAATAATCCATAATATCCGTCAGTATAAATTCCCCATCATAGCCGGCTTCTTCATATATCTTCTCTGCTTCTGCCAGCATTACCTCCGAAAAATCAATTCCTACATATTTACTACCTTCCGGCAACATAGGTAATAACAACAATCCTAAGGCACCATAACCGCAACCACAATCCAAAACTGTTACGGGTTTTCGAATCTTCCATACGTTCTCAATCAAAAACCATATGTAATCCTCGTTCCACATAGTTTTGCGGGTTCTTTTCAGATATTCCAGCCTGCCAGACCAATATTCCTTTGTACCCGAATTGGATGGTTGATATTCCTCACTTAGCGGTACCAAACCCAGTAAAGCATCTGCCGACACTTCAAAAAATTCACTTAAATTTGCCACCGTTTCAATATCCGGAAGTACGATACCGTTTTCCCACTTACTAACGGTCTGATAGGATACTCCTAATACATCACCAAGCTCCTTCTGTGTAATCCCTTTCTTCTTCCGAAGATCAGCAAGTTTAAAATCAATCATTTTCCTTTCCCCCACTTTATTATGGTAATACTATTTTAACACATACTGAAAAAATTTGTATTTATTTAACCGATAGAATCCACTCTCATATTTGGCGAATTTTACGTGATTTTGTAGTTAAAAATCTGTCGAAACCTCTTGCCATTACCATAATTTTGCACTATACTAAGTATAATGCGTATCAGTGTTGACTTCAATATGAAAATAAAGGAGATTTATCTATGTTTATAGTATTAGGCGGTGGATTATTAATTGTTATTATTGCTGTAATTGTTGCAGTTGTTTCTTCTGTAGTTTCTGCCGTAGCTGCAGACCAGGATATCGAAAGCTAATTATATATTTAATCCTATAAATAAGAGGAACGGTTCGACTATATCAATCGAACCGTTCTTTTATTACTATCCAATAATTATCTTTTCGCTCTATTTTTTCACAAATAACATTCACCAGTTGCTCCACACTTGCCTGTGGATTTTGTCGCAGTTCATTATCCAAATACTCAATGACCTTTTCCAGATAAACCATACCGTTTCCTCTTCTTAAGAACCCTTTCATAACCTCCGTCAAAAGACCATAGGAAATACGTTCCGGTACAATTCCCTTAATTAGTGCAGGACTGCGTTGCTCCAGATTATCCGTCAACTGCTTTATCAAATCCGGGTTAATTATTTCAAAATACTGTGACCGTACCACTTCTCCCAGTCTGTTCACAATATATTCCATAGTAGTGCCAAACTCTATTCTTTCCAACGTCTCTGCCCACAAAATGTTCTGATAAGCCAACACCATGAACTCTCCCGGCTCTAAATTCACATCATCCAGCAAACGTACTACCGGAAGCAAAATACCGTCCTTAGCCAGCTCTTTACGCAACTCAATTATTTCACCTACAAAAGAATTATCCACAAACAGTGGCACCAATTCCTGGCTAAATATGAGTACTACCGGCTCCAGACAACTTTGCAGATTGGAAAACACTTCCTCCCATGCCGCATCTCTGCCATCCTCCATAATCAGTTTCTTGTCCACTCCCAGCAAATAATCTGCACTAATATCCAACACCTGACACAACTGCGCCAATAACGGAATATCCGGATAGCTTATCCCTCTCTCCCACTTCGAAAGCGCCTGTGGCGTCACTCCTATGCGTCCGGCCAACATCTCCTGGGTCATATTTAAATTTTGTCTGCACTCTGATATTCTTTTTCCAAAATCTTCCAGCTTCTGCATTATGCCTCTTTTCTGCGAATCATCCATACTGTCCGCTGCACTTTCTACACACACTATAAACCATTCCTCTGCTTTTGTACAGCAACTAGTAATTTAGAACTTTCTCAACTTACCGGATTTGAGGACATACTTTTTCTTTAAATCAGCATCTAACAAAAGCATATCCGCCGAATATCCAACAGCTAATCTTCCGCAGTCCTCATGTAAGTTCAACGACTTAGCCGGAGTTGTGGTACAGGCTTTTACGGCATCCTCTAAGGGGATGCCCATTTTTAATACCGCTTTCCTCAAGCAATCATACAATGTACAAACCGACGCCGCCAGATTTCCGTTCTCAAGCACAGCCCGTCCGTCCTTAACCCATACAGGCTGTCCTCCCAAAGAGTATTTTCCGGCAGGCATACCTGTAGCACGCATACTGTCACTTATCATACAAATGCGGTCTGCTCCGAACATCTGAAAGGCAGCCCTTACTACTGCCGGATGTACATGCTCCCCATCGCAAATCAATTCTACAAACACATCCTTATAATCCAGTGCAGCTCCTATTACCCCCGGCTCTCTGTGGTTTAATGGCGGCATAGCGTTAAATAAGTGAGTCACATGGTTTGCCCCCTTTTCAAAAGCCACCATGGTTTGCTGATAATCTGCAGTAGTGTGAGCTACCGAAACAACCATCTCACCACTGACCTCTCCAATAAATTCTGCCGCACCATCTACCTCCGGAGCCACTGTTACCTGACGTATTCTGCCTTGGGACAACTTCTGCAATTCAGCCAACAATTCCTTATCCGGAGACGCCATATACTGTGCATCCTGCGCTCCCTTCTTTTCTTCTGAAATAAACGGCCCCTCCATGGTAATTCCTTTTATTACCGTAGAATCTGCAGACATGTATTTGCCTGCCGCTTCGATAATCTGCGTCAGTCTCTCTTTCGGAAGCGTCATGGTGGCCGGCACAATGCTCGTCACTCCATTTTCTGCTTCATATCTCGCAATTTCCTCAAAAGCCTCCGGTGTACCATCACAAAAATCATATCCGGCACATCCATGCATGTGAATATCCACCAGTCCGGGAATTACATATAATCCTTGGGCATCCAACACCGTTTCCTGTTCTTCCAAAACCAAGTCCCTCAGCATTTCCTCACGGCCCAACTCTTTGATGTTCTTTCCGTCTACACGAATATATCCCTTATGAAACCTACCATCTTCTCCAAATATATTTCCATTTTTTATAATCATATCGTTTCTCACCTGCCTACTCAAATGATACCATCTCTTATCCGGCACGTAAACAATAAAAATGGGTGTGTCTGCTTACCAAACACACCCGTTCATCACTATTCTGACGTACTTAAATCAAATCCTTAATCTCAGCAAATGCTGCTGCATCACCAACGATAGTTACATCCTGATGTAACTGTAATACAGATGCAGGTACATTCGGTGTTACATCACCAAAGAATGCTTTCTTTACAATTGCTGCCTTATCCGCACCACTTACTACTACCAAAATCTTCTTTGCATCCATGATAGTCTGAATGCCCATGGTATATGCCTGGGTAGGAACCTCTTCCTTAGAAGCAAAGAAACGTGCATTTGCCTGAATGGTAGACTCTGTTAAATCTACACAATGTGTTCTCTTAGGGAATACCTCTGCAGGCTCATTGAATCCAATGTGTCCGTTGTGTCCCAAACCAAGTAACTGCAAATCCACACCACCGGTAGCTGCAATAATCTCCTCATACTTTGCACATGCTTCATCTGCATCTGCAATAGTTCCGTCCGGAACATAGGTTTTATTTACATCAATATTTACCTTACTGAAAAGATTATCATGCATGAAGTAATAGTAACTCTGGTCATTCTCGTGAGTAATTCCTCTGTATTCATCCAAGTTCACACTGGTAATCTTGGAAAAATCCAAGTCTCCCTTTGCATATCTGTCAGCCAAACATGCATAAGTTCCAATAGGGGTAGAGCCTGTAGCCAAACCAAGTACGGAATTAGGCTTCAGAACAATCTGTGAACTGATAATGTTCGCAGCTTTTCTGCTCATGTCATCGTAATCCTTTGTAAGTATAAATTTAATCATTTTTTCTCCTATCCTTTCTTTTAAAGAAATATGTAGGCAAATTGTAAATACTTACTCTTTGTCTGCAGGCTAAGTATAACACAGACATTTTTTCATGGCAAGAAAAATTTACTGTTTTAAGAACATTAATTATCCAAAAACAGTGTATCATTTATTTTTTGTCGATATCTCGTTACAAATTATACAACTAAATCCTTTCGATTATAAACAAAAACCGCCACTACATATGTTATCATAACCACAACAACTCCGGCTAATACCGCCATTTTTTCGGCTTCTCCCGTGCTAAATATATCCGATGCATTAGCATATGCAAAGGGGGATAAATACAGGTAATCCTCCAATGCCGGAACCACCCTTGCCAACAAATCCCAAACATACAAAAAGAAAGTGATTCCAAGTCCTACACCTATTTTATTTTTTCTATTATATGCCGATATACAAAAGCAAATACTACCAATCTGCACATGTAATACCAGCTGCAAAAGGTGATACATCCAGAAACGCTTTTCTGCAATTTCTTCTCCTAAAATATAAATTCCCAGACGATACAACAATACACTGATTATATTGAACAAAACTATGTTGCATACTAACGCCAGCCACTTAGCAGTTACTGTCTTTGTTCTGGATATGGGTAGGGAAAATAAAAACTCTCCGGTATGTCCTTCCTCTTCTTTCGAAAGAAGTGCTGAACCCAAAAGTGCTGCAAACATGGCTCCTCCCAAAGAGTGAATTGTTCCTACCTCTGTTGCATAAAATCCCTCCAACGTAGAAATACTCAACCTATCCATACCAAATGCGCTGGCAAAAGCCCCCATGGAAGCCATCATTTCCGCCATACCATCCATAGACTCTTTGATACTGTCAAATAATAATATGCAGAACAGGCACAAGCCTGATACACATACCAGCCATATAAGCAGACTCTTCCAATTCATTTTCCATTCATGCTGAAATAATCGGTACATTCTTCTCCCCCTTACTTCTTGACCAGAGCATTTTCTTCATTTGAGTGATAATAGTGCAAAAAAACTTCATCCAAAGGCGGTTCCTCTATTAATACATCTGTTACATTTCCCTGCAACAGCTCCTTAAATAAGTTTTGCAATTCCCCTCTGAAAATAAAGTCCTCCGACACACCATCCCGTACAATTTTCACATGCTTTGCACTACTCTGCGTCAACTTCTCCACGCTATCCACACATAGCAAACGCCCTTCCTTCATAATTGCCACTCTTCCACAATACTTTTTTACCTCTGACAATACATGTGTAGATAAAAAGCAGGTTGCCCCCTGTGCCATGTATTCCTGCACCAGCTTAAAAAACTCATTCTGCATCAATGGGTCCAAACCACTGGTTGGCTCATCAAATATAAACAGTTTCGGTCTGTGCTGCATGGCGCAGACAATGCTTACCTTTTTACGGTTTCCCAGGGAAAGCTCCTCTACCTTCTTCTCCGTATCTACCTGCAGTCTTTCACACAACTTCTGCGCCTCTTCCCTACAATCTTTTTTATGTATATCCGCCGCCAGCTTAATCACATCCTTTACCCGCATGGATGGATAAAACATAGCTTCCGAAGGCATGTAGCCAATTTCTTTTAAAATCTCTGTTCGCCTCGCAATTGAATCCTTCCCTAATAACTTAATCGTTCCCTGCTCATATCGAAGCATTCCAAGCATGGAGCGTATGGTAGTAGACTTCCCGGCTCCGTTCGGTCCCAAAAAGCCGAATAACTCCCCTTTTTCCACAGAAAAGCTTACATTCTCCACTCCTCTGTGTTTTCCATAAGTTTTTGTTAAATTATCTATCTCAATTACCTTTGTCATACATATACCTTACCTTTACTGATTCTCCCATGTCGACTTGCTTTCTTTATATTTTCGCAAGTCCTCCATCAAAAGCTTGGAGTCGATATCTCTCTTGATTTTATAAGAAAGAAAGACACAAATATAGCATAATACCATATATCCCAAATAGATCAACGTTACTATGGGACTTCTGTCAAACCATCCGCAAAGCAGACTGACCGCAGCGTATACCGCAGAACACAGTAGCGTCTTTAAAAACTCCTTAACCTTAAACACATCTGCCTCATCAAAATTATTCATCAGATAGACTTGCACATATCCCATAATGTAATTGGCAGCAATCATCTCCGCCATATGAATGATACTTGCCTCCCAAGATCCCCGGACAATTCTATACACAGAATAAAAAAACACCATACAAAAAAAATACAGACAAGCTTTAAAATCAATACGTATTTCTTCTGTCAGATATTTTTGAAGCATTGTAACGTTCTCTTTTTTGTTATTCTTACTCATCCGCGTCTTCTCCTTTCAGCTTCTTTCGAAACGCCACTGCATAAGCTCTGGAAATAATCACATGCTCGCCATTCTCCATTTCCGCATCAATGCGATTTCCCGACAAGCTTCGCAGACTGTTAATATGATTCATTTGCAGTATCATGGATTTACTGCATCTGAAAAAACTGCTTTGTGTAAATATCAATTCCAGCTCTGCCAAAGTATAGTCCACCCGATACACTTCACTTCGCGTATACGCATAGGTCTTATTATCTACACTTTCAAAGTATAAAATATCCTTGGGATTAATAACGATCTGCACCTTTTCCTGCCATCCAAGCAAACGTTTCTCTTCTGCTTTAATCAGGCGTACAATCCGCTCTATTTCCGGTGTTTTTTCCAGATACTTTATAATAATTTCTTCTTCACCACCGGCTATTTGTTGCATGGTCAGTTTCATAAAGCCCCTCCGTTTCTGTTCTTAACCCCATTGTAGCAAGTACCTTTTGTCAGCGCAATCCCTCGGAATGCAGGTTGCAGTTTTTTCGCAGTAAGGTGCAGAATAAATCAAAAATGCCCTTATTTGGCTGTTTTCACCAAACAAAGGCATTTTAATAATTCATTTTACTCTTCTCTATGATGAGCTTTCTTTTCGGCATACATAGCCTTATCCGCCAGGCTCATCTGCTCTTCCACACTGACATTCTCATCCCTGTAAGACACCCCCACAGAAACTTTGACATTATCCGCACTCATATCGGCACGTAATAAACTCATGGCCTCCTGCAACTCTTCTTCCGTCACATCACATACCAACGCCACAAACTCATCACCACCGATGCGGTATGTATCCTTCCCGAATGCTTTACGAATATTTTTAGCAGCCGTTTTAATTAAAACGTCACCGGCCTCGTGTCCTAAAGTATCATTTACAATTTTCAGTCCATTCAAATCTAAATAGACAATACCTAATCGTGTCGGCTGACTTTCTTTTAACCGGGCAACCGTCTGATTAAAGCAATTACGGTTATAAAGACCTGTCAAGCTATCCTCAAAACTCATGCGTTCCAGCAGCTCCTTATTCTTCCTTCTGTCCAAGGTATTCTGAATAAAATATGTAATGGAAGAAAGCAATGTAAAATCCGTCTGATTCTTTTTGGGATTGTCCACTCCGAAAAATCCTACAATAGTATCCTTTCTCTTCAGTGGAACTGCAATCAAACTGCGGATGTTCTGCTGTTGCAGAATATGATAGGCATCCGAGTCCTTGTCCACATTTTCATCCAAATCCGAAATGTAAAAGGTTCCTTTCTCTTCAAACATACGCATCCAGGAATCAATTACTTCCAGAGGCACTCCCTGTAACCAGTCGATTTCTTTGGTGATACCTTCCTGTACCCACTCATAGGTATTATTAGTTACCTGCTTTTTATAATCATTCTCAAACAAATAACATCTGTCGCCATCATAGAACCTTGTAACAATCTCTAAGAGACCGTCCATTGCTTCTTTTATGCTAAGAGACGATTCCAGACTGCGGATGCATTTGAGTAAAGTCCTCTCCACCTCCAGCTGTCTTTCTACCTCCTGTTGCTTAAGAAACATTTCCGTCGCCTGATTGGCCAGCTGTAAATGATAATCGTTTCCTTCCACTGTAATTATTTTATCACGCACCAAATAATGCTCTTGGAGCAATGGATTAAAATGCTCCCACCTATAAAAACTATCACGACTCATTACCGGCTTTTTACAAAAGGAACATGGCTCATCCATACCCTGCAAAAGCTTATAACATTTCTGACCAATATAAGACTGGTCATCCGGTGCCAGACCGAACAACTTCTTGGTATGTGCATTCATATACTGCAATTCAAAGGTATGCATGTCCGCCACATATGCTACACTGTCACTTTCATCCAATAATGTTTCCGCGATTTTCTTCCAAAGCATGGCATGCCTCCTCTCTGATGTAAAACACTATTTTGTGATAATAATTTTACCATTCCGGGCATTTTGTGTCAAACTTTCTGACCGCTGTCATCTATTATATTTTACTTAAAAAAGTTCCACAAGCCTATCAGGAAAATAACAATAATAATTACCGGCAGGACAAAAGTCATATACGGACGCATCCACTTTGCCACCTTCAATCCTTTACCTTCATTAGCCTCTTCCACAAACTTTTTCCAACCCCATCCGTATCTGGTGGTACAGAACAGTACAAATATCAAAGAACCTATCGGCAGAAGCAGATTGCTTACAATGAAATCTTCTAAATCCATAATATTGGTTCCCTCTCCCAAGGGAGCAAAATCCTTCCACACATTAAAGCCCAATATGCAAGGCAGTGACAACACAAACATTGCTACGCCATTGATAATACATGCCTTTTTGCGCGACCAGCCCCAAAGCTCCATGGTACAGGAAAGCAACTGTTCAAATACTGCAAGTACGGTAGACAATGCCGCAAAGGACATAAATACGAAGAATAAACTTCCCCAGATTCGTCCACCTGCCATATGATTGAAAATATTTGGTAATGTTACAAAAATCAATCCCGGACCACTATCCGGTGATACCCCGTAAGCAAAGCACGCCGGAAAAATAATCAGACCTGACGTAAACGCCACAAAGGTATCCAAAAGTGCCACATTTACCGCTTCCCCCATAAGGGCGCGTTCCTTACCGATATAGCTTCCGAAAATAGCCATGGCACCCATACCCAGGCTCAAGGTGAAAAAGGCCTGATTCATGGCTCCTACCACTACATTACCCACACCTGCTTCCTGCATTTTACCCATATCCGGCAACAAATAAAACTTAAGTCCTTCTGCTCCGCCATCCATAAACATACTGTTAATCGCAAGCACTACCATAATTCCCAAAAGTGCCAGCATCATAAACTTTGTAATTCTCT
Source organism: Acetatifactor sp. (assembly GCA_045123675.1). Taxonomy (GTDB): domain Bacteria; phylum Bacillota; class Clostridia; order Lachnospirales; family Lachnospiraceae; genus Acetatifactor. The sequence continues at coordinate 39,224 of JBGVKL010000024.1, forward strand.
CCAAGCCCTTCTGTACCCCAAATGAACATACGCCGAAGCCAATCAACACAACGATTAACATATAAACAATCATGGTTCCCGGCTGTGCCTGCATCTCTCCAAAAAGTGCCTTGACACCTTCTGCATCGGCACCAATAAATTTTCCTCTGGCAGTATCCACAAAATACTGTAACATCCATGCTGCTACGGTAGTGTAAAACATCATCAGAAGATAACAACCCAGCAAAGTAATATACCCGTGTAAGTGCCACTTGCTACCTTTCGGTTCCAGCTCCTTATATAAGGTAGCTGAACTTCTCTGGCTGGCACGACCCATGGCAAATTCCATAGTCATAACCGGTACCCCGATTACAATCAGGCAAAACAGATAAATCAGAACAAACGCTCCGCCGCCGTTTTGGCCTACCATATAAGGAAATTTCCACACATTTCCAATTCCGATTGCACATCCTGCACTAAGTAATATAAAGCCTAAACGGCTTCCTAAACGTTCTCTTTGCATTTCTTTAATAACCTTTCTTCTGTCCTTTGATTTCTCAATAAACTGTACTGGATTTTATTAATCTATATCTGCCGCACTTCCCAACAGCTCTCCAAACTCCGCCAAAAGCTTCTCCGCAGAACTCAAAATATTCTCTGCATCCTTCTCCAACACACCGCTTTTATAATACCGATACGTAAAGAAGGGATTTCCATATGCTGTAAAACTTAAAGTATCCTTATGTCTTTTTATCATCTCCGGAATACCTTCCACTTTAATTCCGGCATCCGGTCGGAAGGTAAATTGTATTCGCTCGTTCTTTCCCTTTACTTCAGTTAAAAACAGCTTATGCGCCGCCACACGGATTAAAGCAATTCGCAGCAGATTATCCACAGGTTTCGGAATTTCGCCAAAACGGTCCAACAGCTCATCCTTCATATCATCCCGTTCCTTAGGACTTTCTATTCCGGCAATCCTTTTATAAATATCCAGCTTTTGCACTTCATTTACAATGTAGCTTGCAGGAATAAAAGCATCTACATCCAGGTCTACGGAAGTGTTAAAATCTGCCGCCTCCACAGGAAGTCCCTTTAGATTCTTCACCGCTTCATTCAGCATTTTACAGTACATATCATAGCCAACAGCTTCCATATGACCGTGTTGTCTGACACCCAGCAGATTGCCGGCGCCACGAATTTCCAAATCCCTCATGGCTATTTTAAAACCACTACCCAAATCCGTGAACTCCTTAATGGCTGCCAAACGCTTCTCTGCCACTTCCTTCAACATTTTGTCGCGTTTATACATAAGAAATGCATAAGCGGTACGGTTCGAACGTCCCACACGTCCTCGCAACTGATATAACTGAGACAAGCCCAGATTATCCGAGTCGTGAATAATCATGGTATTAGCGTTGGAGATATCCAAACCTGTTTCAATAATGGTGGTGGAAACCAACACATCGATTTCTCCCTCCACAAAATCATACATAATCCGTTCCAGCTCCTGCTCCTTCATCTGCCCATGGGCAAATGCTACATTAGCCTCCGGCACCAGCTTTGCCACACCTGCTGCCACATCTGCTATATTATTCACGCGGTTGTATACATAATACACCTGACCGCCTCGCGCAAGCTCACGCACTATAGCTTCACGCACCATTTCCTCATTGTATTCCATTACATAAGTCTGGATAGGTAATCGATCGTTAGGAGCCTCCTCCAGCACACTCATGTCACGGATACCAATTAAACTCATGTGTAAGGTTCTGGGAATAGGCGTTGCTGTCAGTGTCAATACATCTACATTTTCCTTTAGCTTTTTAATCTTCTCCTTATGACTAACACCGAAACGCTGTTCTTCATCAATAATCAAGAGCCCTAAATCCTTGTACACCACATCCTGAGATAATACTCTGTGTGTACCGATAATAATATCTACAAAGCCCTTCTGTAAATCTGTTAAAGTCTTCCTAATTTCTCCCGGTGTGCGGAATCTGGAAAGCAAATCCACACGAATAGGGAAATCCTTCATTCTTTGCACAAAGGTAGTATAATGCTGCTGAGCCAAAATAGTAGTAGGTACCAGATACACCACCTGCTTGCCCTCCTGTACCGCTTTAAATGCCGCACGAATAGCAATTTCCGTTTTACCGTAACCTACGTCACCGCATACCAGACGATCCATGATTTTCGTACTTTCCATGTCTCCCTTGGTATCTTCAATGGCAGCCAGCTGATCCTCCGTTTCCTCAAACGGAAACATCTCTTCAAATTCCCTCTGCCAAACCGTATCCTTACCATACTGATAGCCTTGGCTTTCCTGACGAAGAGCATACAGCTCCACCAAATCCTTGGCCACTTCATTGACCGCACTGCGTACCTTGGTTTTGGTCTTTTCCCACTCTTTACTGCCCAATTTATTCAGCTTCGGTGTCTTAGCCGCATCTGCCGCCGCATACTTCTGAATCACATCCAGACCCGTAGCCAATATATACAGGTTTCCGCCATCCCGGTATTCAATCTTCATATAGTCCTTGACTACCTTCTCGGTTTCTACCTTTTCAATGCCCCGGTAAATGCCCAGTCCATGATACTCATGAACTACATAATCGCCTACCTTCAGCTCGTTGAAATCATTAATTTTCTGTCCCTGATAAAGCTTGCGCTTCTTCTTTTTACGCTCCTTACCAAAAATATCCGACTCTGCAATCACTACAAACTTAAGAAGCGGATATTCAAAACCTTTTCGCACATATCCGTAATAGGTCAGGACCTCACCACTTTGCACTATACGAAATGGGTCTTCTGTATAAACTGCCGCCAGTTCATTGTCACGCAAATCCTCCGCCAGACGCTTTGCGCGGGTTCTGGAACCGGAAAGCAAAAGCACCCGGTAACCATTCTTACGATAATATTTCAAATCCTTTACCAATGCCTCGAAGCTGTTATTATAAGAGGAAATGCTTCTTGCGGATACCCCGAATCTTTTTCCTGCCGGAAACAGGCTACTACGAACATCCATCATGGAAAGCGTAACCACCGGTACTTTACTGAGCTTTGCCACAATCTGCTCTCCACTATAAAGCAGATTCATCTGTCCGGGCAAAATATATCCCTTCTGCACGCGCTGTTCCATGCTTTCCCGAAATTCCAACTCGATTGCCTTCACATGTTCTTCCAAATGTGAGGGTTCATCCAGAAAAAATACAGTGGACTTATTTTCAAGTCCCTTTTCTTTGCCCAAAAACAATTCCGGCAGAGCCACAATATTCTCATAGAAATATCGTATATACCCCTCTATGTTTACCATGGACTGGAAGGTAAATAATTGTTCCTCCAGTTCCTTTACCTGCGTAGCAATGCGATGTGCCTCCTCAGGCATATGCTTCTCTCTGAAATAAGCCTCCTGCTCTTTTGCTTCCTTGGACAGCTTCGTCATGCCTGTACGCAATCTATCCTCTTCTAACACAAACTCTGTGGCAGGATAAATTTTCACACTACTTAAATTCTCCATGGAACGCTGTGTCAAAACATCAAAGCTTCTGACTGATTCTACTTCATCGCCCCACAACTCAATACGGTATGGATTTTCCTCTGTCAAATCAAAAATATCCACAATATCTCCACGAATGGAAAACTGTCCGTTCGTTTCTACCTGATACGCCTTCTCATAACCAAGGGCCACCAGGCGCTTAGCCAATTTCGTCTGGTCCAGCATACCACCTTTCTCAATGGTCAGAATATCTTCCTCTTCCCATATTACCTGCGGTGTCATCAATGCCGCAAAAGTAGTTATCACTGTCATGGGTTTATTTTCCGCCAGCCTGCGAAGTACTCTGACACGTTCTTTGGTCAGCTGATTACCATGAATATCTGCCTGAAAAAAAATCAAGTCCTTGGCCGGAAACAGAAGCACGTTACGGTCATAAAACTTATATTCTTCATAGATTTCCCTGGCCCGTAAATCACTATAGGTAACAATTACCTTATGGCGCACGCCTTCCGATAAACCGAATATCATATGCAGTTTTTGAGAATCCACACATCCGCTGACAGACAAGATACCCTTTTCTTTGCGAATGTCCGATTTAATTTCACTATATTCCGCCAACTCTGTTAACGGTTGCAATAATGCCTGCATGCTTTACCTCTTACTATTGTGCCCTCTCCCGGGCATCCTTCCTGACAAATTACTTATTTTGCTCTATTACTTCCTTCTGCTGCGTTGCCTTCTTGTTAAACATATTCATAGCCTTGTCCACCTCTCCTGCCATCATCATACGAATGGCTTCTGTTGCAGACTTGGCTGCCTCATCCATGATTTTACGTTCATCCTGTGTAAAGTGTCCCAACACATAATCTGCCAAATCATAACCCTTCGGTTTCTCACCTACACCCATCTTTATACGCATAAAGGTATCATGTCCCAAATGCTGAATGATATTCTTCAGTCCATTGTGTCCGCCGGCACTGCCCTTTTTACGGACTCTGAGCATACCTACATCCAAACTAATATCGTCCGAAATTACAATAAGCTCTTCTTCCTCATCTACCTTATAATAGTCTATGACTTCACGCACACTTTCACCACTCAGATTCATATATGTCTGCGGTTTTACCAAAATCACCTTTTGTCCGTCGATAACTCCTTTACCGATAATAGCTTTATGCTTTTTCTCAATCACAGAAATCCCTGCCATATCCGCAAGTGTATCGATTACATCAAAACCGATATTGTGTCTTGTATTCTGATAATCCTTCCCGGGATTCCCTAAACCTACGATAATATACATAATTCATTCCTCTATTTAAACATTCTTCAAAAAAATTCTTATCTTAAATCGCTAAATGTATGATACCATTCACTTAGCATATTTACAATTTATTTTTTCCTATTCTCTCTTTGCTTTTTTTTCCCCTAAAGAAATTCCATAACTAAAAATGCACCGAACATTGCTTATGTTCGGTGCAACAAATACCTTATCTTGCTTGCATTCTTTTCAAAAAAACTTCCTCTGACATATTTACACGCTTCGCTGCTTCTTCCAGCTTTAGTACTCCATCTTTTACCAAATCAAACAACATTTCCAATGCGCCTTCTGCTTTCCCTTCTGCCTTTCCTTCTGCTCTTTCATCCTCAAATGCTTTACACAAATCTAATCCGCCTCCTTTCTGTTTCTCAGCTTAAGATCCTTTATCTGTCGCTGCAGCTCCTGCACATTATAATCCATTACGCTTACCGGAATCGTATAATCCACAGTCTCCATAACTTCAACACCCAGCACCATACTTTTCTTTCCTCTAAAGGGCATTGGGACATCGCTTCTGATACTCTCTGATTTTCTTCTGTTTGTAGTTTTATAATATTCTCTGTCATGACGTTGTAGTTGCCACACCTTAACTTTACGTTTACCACGAAAAACTGTACCATTCCAAAAATCCGCGTTATACTTAGCCAAACCTAAATAATCGCACATGTAATTATTTACTTCTCCCATACAACACCTCCTTATTACAGACATGTTTGCTATGGGATTACAAACCTGCCATCATAATGTATTTGAGTAAAATGGCTGATTTGCCTCGAATGTACTGAAAGTACGTATCTTTTGATTACCCTGATAAGCTGATTATAAATAATATATTAAATCCTGTCAATATCTATAGTTTATTTTCTATGCCATTTTAAAAGGTGCCCCCAGTCACCCTTGACTTTGGGAACACCCTCTATGTTCTTATTTACTTTACCGCATCCTCTATTGCAAATACTTTCCCGTCTGCCGTAAAAGATTTTACATTATCTAAATCCACTACCTTTGCAAAGCTTCTCCAACTACCACCATCCTTAGAAGTAGCATACAGCCAATCGATAGTCTTCTGTTTTTCACTATGCACAATATATTCACTTCCATCCTTGAACTGTACGGACACTTCTCGAAGAATTACATCCACACCACTTACAGATGTTTCCGGCACATTCTTTAGTAGAAAATCCACCGGCGTCAACACTAATTCCACATTGCCCTCCTCGTCAAGCCAGGTATAATTCGGCAAAGATTCTCCTACCGGAACATCCAGCTTTGTCAAAGGATTCCATAGCAAATCCTCCACCTCTCCGCGCTTAACCAACTGCGCTTCCTTTACAGACAGCTTCAAGTCCCTTCCTCCAATTTCCTTTCCCTCCATATCGTTAAAAGCCAAGTAGCATACCTTTGTATTTTCATCTCTTTGCTCAGCATAACAATGTCCATTCATGCACATCAGTCCATTTACTTCAAACTTCATCTGACCATCTTCCATACCGGCAAATATTTCATCAATATCTATCACATCCCAGTCATTATAAATACCTTCCCATGTTGCCACCTGATACCAGTTTGAATCATCATCACTTTTATCTGTAACAGAGAACTGTACGATGCCATAATCTGTAGCTTCGCTATACACAAACTTTTCCACCGAAATAATGTATTTATCGTTTTCCATATGATATATTGGTGTTTCTGTTCCCTGCACCGTTTCACTTCCTATTACTGTTTCCTCGGAACCATTGGCACTTTCGGTTACAATACTTTCTACATACGGCTCTATCGGAGTTGTATCGGAACCTCCAAACAGACCTCCAAACAAATTCCACTTTTCTGATGCATAAACTACCGTAGGTGTTGCAATTGCAATTGCCACTGCTGCCACTGCTACTTTGCGGAGTATACTATTATTTCTCATGTTCTCTGCTCCCTTCTCTTTTTTACCTTTATCAAACCTCTTTATTTTCTTTTGTTCTTCCCTCATTTGTTCCAATACACAAAGCTTCAAGGATTCCAGCTCCTCCGCTTCCACATCTTCCTCCAACTCTAAAACATCTTCATCTAAAATATTTATATACTTATTCGTCATCATACACACCTCTCTCCACTAATGCTTTCCTTAACTTTTCTCTACCCCTGCGTTCCCTGCTTTGCACCTTCGCTTCACTCATTTCAAGCTTCCGTGCAATCTCACGTATGGTATAATTGTAAAAATACTTTAACAGGAAAATTGAATGTTCCGGCTCTTCCATTTGTTCCAGGACCTCCCGTACCAATCTGTAATTTTCAGCTCTGGCCCAGTCTGTTTCCAAATCCACACCCGTTTGTGCTACCAACATTTCCAAATAAACGTTGCTCTCTTCATCCATACAAATGGGGACGTCTTTCCCTATTTTTTTTAATAAATCCAACGCATTGTTTCTTGCAATTTGATAAACAAAAGCCCTTAAGCTGGTTTTAATATGTTTGCCGGACATCACAAATCTCCACAGCTTAACAAAAGTCTCCTGAGAGGCATCCTTTGCAGCTTCCTCCTCCCTCAGAATATGTCTACATATGTTCATTACCGGTTTTGCATACAAATCCATAATTTGTACCATCCCCTCTTCCGGTGATTGTTGCAGGCATTTAATCAGTCGTTTTTCTTCAATATCCATTTCATCCTCCAACTATGTTTTAAAAGCGCTTTCATAGTATAAGACTTGTATCACACGCATTTTCTGTCACTTATTCTAAAACAGTACTAACATAAATTGAAAAAACCGGCACCCCTATCCGGGTACCGGTTCCTACACTACTTATTCATTTTAAAACTCTGCATCCGGCTCAGCCAATGCCTTCTCATATGCCTCCAGAATAGTTCTCTGAATCATATCCCTTGTTCCGGAATTAATCGGATGTGTCACATCTCTATGCTCTCCGTCTGCAGCTTTTTTGCTGGGCATTGCGATGAACAAGCCCTTCTCGCCCTCAATTACTTTAATATCATGTACCACAAATTCATTGTCCAATGTAATAGACACAACAGCCTTCATTTTGCCTTCTTTTGTAATTTTGCGAACACGAACATCAGTAATTTGCATAATTATGTCCCCCTTTAGCGGATTGTAAATATAGTTACTTAAATAACATATCTTTCGTTTTTCTCTACTACAATTTTAATACCATTCTCTCCCACAAATCTTGAGTTTGCCCGAATTGTATCATGACTTTCCACAATACAATTTTCGATGTACGAATTATCCCCAATATAAACGTCATTCAAGATGATGGAATTCTTAATAACACAGTTATTGCCAATATAGCTCTTCTTGAAAATCACTGAATTTTCCACCACACCGTTGTTAATACAACCGCTGGAAATCAGACTGTTCTTCACTACAGAGCCTACATTGTATTTCGCAGGCGGCAAGTCGTCCACTCTGGTATAAATATCCGGATACTGCTTGAAGAAATAATTTCTTACCTCAGGCTTTAAGAAGTCCATATTGGTATTATAATAATCTTCCACAGAAGCAATGTTTCTCCAATATTCCTTCATTTCGTAACCATAAATACGCTTCATATCCTTATAACGAATCAGAATGTCACGCACAAAATCGTATCTGTCTTCTTCCGCACATTTCTCAATCATTTCAATGAGCAGACGGCGACGGATAATATAGATACCGCAGGAGATCATATTGCTCTTTGCCAAAAGCGGTTTCTCTTCAAACTCTTCGATACGATTTTCCTCGTTCATACGGATGGTACCGAAACGTTCAATGGAAATACCCGGCTCCATTTCACGACACACTACCGTAATATCTGCTTTCTTTGCGATATGGTACTCCAGCACTTCACTGAAATCCATTTTGTAAATACCATCACCGGAAGTAATTACAACGTACGGTTCATGGCTATTTTTCAAAAAGTCCAGATTCTGGTAAATGGCATCTGCCGTACCTCTGTACCAGTTACTGTTATCTGCTGTTACTGCAGGCGGAAGTACAAACAAACCTCCCTGCTTACGTCCGAAATCCCACCACTTAGAAGAGCTTAAATGCTCATTCAGACTCTTGGCATTGTACTGTGTCAGCACTGCTACCTTCTGAATATGTGAGTTAGACATATTACTTAATGTAAAATCTATACTGCGGTAACTTCCCGCCATGGGCATTGCACATATGGCACGCTTCTGGGAAAGCTCCTTCATTCTGTGATTATTACCACCGGCTAAAACAATTCCTACTGCTCTCACTTCTATTCACCTGCCTTAATCAAAGATTTGCCACTTGCAAGATAAGCATTGTCATAGTCTGCATCCGTCGTTTCACCGAAGATGACTGTATTTTTACCCACGGTTACATTGTCCGGCACGATACTCTTTTCACCGATGGTGACGATACCGTGACTGTAAATATGAGGCGCCGTATCATTTTCCGCTTCCTCACCGATTCCGATCTTTACATTATTACCTACCACTACATTTTCTGCAATGATTGCTTTGTTCAGCTCACATCCGCCACCAATCGTTGTGGAATTCATAATAATGGAGTCTCTGACAACGGTACCTTCCCCAATAACTACACCACAACCGATAACGGAATTATATACCTTACCGTAGATTTCCGTACCTTCACCGATAATACTGCGCTCTACCACGCTGTCCCCTGCAATATACTGGGGCGGTAAAGCATCGGATTTGGTGTAAATCTTCCAATATTCCTCATACAGATTAAATTCCGGAACAATATCGATAAGCTCCATATTTGCTTCCCAGTAAGAATTTAATGTACCTACATCCTTCCAGTAGCCATTAAATTCATAGGCATACAAGGGCGCTCCTTTTGAATGACAATAAGGAATGATATGTTTACCGAAATCCAGTGCCGGTTGGTTTACCAATGCCAGCAAAGCTTCCTTCAGAGTCTTCCAGTTAAATATGTAAATACCCATACTTGCCAGATTACTTCTGGGCTGCGCAGGCTTCTCCTCGAAGTCTACTATCTTTCTGTTCTCATCAGTAATCATAATACCGAAGCGGCTTGCCTCCTCCATGGGCACCGGCATAACCGCTATGGTTACCTCTGCGCCGTTTGCTTTATGGAAATCCAGCATCACTTCATAGTCCATTTTATAAATATGGTCACCGGATAAAATAAGCACATACTCCGGATTAAAGCTTTCCATATAATCAAGGTTCTGGTAGATTGCATTTGCCGTACCGGTATACCACTCACTGTTTACGCTCTTTTCATAAGGAGGTAAAACCGTAACTCCACCGATGTTTCTATCCAAATCCCAAGGAATACCGATACCGATGTGTGTATTCAGCCTGAGTGGCTGATACTGTGTCAGCACTCCGACAGTATCCACCCCGGAATTGATGCAGTTACTGAGCGGGAAGTCGATAATTCTATACTTTCCGCCAAAGGAGACCGCAGGCTTTGCAACCTTGGAAGTCAACACGCCAAGTCGGCTGCCCTGTCCGCCAGCCAATAACATGGCAATCATTTCTTTTCTAATCATGTCATCACCTCATCTAGCTTCTTCTTTTCACTTATATAGGACTATCGTCCTACTTTGTACATTCGATTATATCATACACTTTTAAGAAAATAAATGATTTTCACTAAATATTTCAATATTTTTATAAGTTTTTTGTGGCTTATTTGCCTGATTATTGGCAATTTTTTGCCAGTTTTTTGTTAAATTCACTAATTTTGGGCAATTTTCAACATTTCCCTTGGCAAATATACACTAATTTACATAGTATAAAAGATAAAAAAAGTTTGGCATTTGTGAACAATTTGTGGTATGCTAAAAATAATAAGTAACTATTGCATTTTTATACCATGATTTATCGGAGGGTGATTTTATGTATACGATAGATTTTCAAAATCCTTGCTCTGTTTATTTTGTAGGAATCGGCGGCATCAGCATGAGCGGTCTGGCAGAAATTCTGCATGACGCAGGATTTCAGGTTTCCGGCTCTGACTGGAAGACTTCCCCTCTTACGCAGGCTTTGGAAAATAAAGGGATTCGTATTTCCTACGGAGAAAGCGCAGACAACATTCCGGCACAGGTGGACTGTGCCGTACTGACCAGTGCCGTTCGTGAGGACAATCTGGAATTCACTGCCATCCGTGAGCGCAATATTCCTTATATGTTCCGTGCAGAGCTTTTGGGTCAGCTTATGAAAAATTATGCAACTCCTATTGCCATCAGCGGAACCCATGGCAAAACCACTACCACCTCTATGGTATCGGAGATTCTGCTTCAGGCAGGGACCGATCCCACACTTTCTATCGGTGGTATGTTGAAATCCATCGGTGGCAATATCCGTATCGGCAAATCACAATATTTCGTAACGGAAGCCTGTGAATATACCAACAGCTTTTTAAGCTTCTATCCGAAGGTTTCTGTTATCTTAAATATCGATGAAGACCACTTGGATTTCTTTAAAGATTTGGATGATATCCGCAATTCCTTCCGCCTGTTTGCACAGAATTTACCGGCAGACGGCACCTTAATTATTAATGGCGATATTGATAATTATGAAGGAATCATCGAAGGATTATCGTGCAACATTATTACTTTTGGCCGCTCCAAAGCCTGTGATTACTATGTATCCAATATACGGTACGACTCCAAGGGCGGTACCGGTTTCAGACTGAACACACCTACCGGTGTACATGAACTGAACCTTCAGGTACCCGGGGAACACAATATACTGAATGCAACTGCAGCTTTTGTTTTGGCTGATACACTAAATCTTAATTTAGAAGTAGCTGCACAGGCATTATATGGTTTCCGTGGTACAGACAGACGTTTCGAGTACAAGGGTACCATTGGCGGTGTCACCATTATTGATGATTACGCGCACCATCCTACCGAAATTACCGCTACACTTTTAGGCTCGGTTAATTATCCTCACGATACTCTTTGGTGCGTATTCCAGCCGCATACCTATTCGCGTACCAAGGCCTTAATGGATGATTTTGCTAAAGCACTTTCCATTTCCGACAAAATTGTTTTGGCCGATATCTACGCAGCCCGCGAAAAAGATACTCTGGGTATCAGCTCCGTAGACTTACAGAAAGCCATCCAAAAATTAGGAAAGGAATGCTTCTATTTCCCTACCTTTGAAGAAATTGAAAAATTTTTATTAGAAAATTGTATCCCCGGCGATGTGTTGATAACTATGGGGGCCGGAGATGTGCATAAAATCGGCGAAAATCTTTTGAAAAATTAGTTATCCACAATATCCACAAATTTTTCTCCTCTTTTAGAGGCCAAAATTTGTGGATATTTTTTGTGTAATTGTGGAAATCTTACCTTTCAAAAAGGAACCGGAAAACACCGGTTTATGTGTGGTTTCGCAGAATTTACATACACTCTTGTCCACATTTTCCACATTATCCACAATTCCCGCAAACTGCGTATTTTCAAGCCTTCCCGGCATTTCGCCTATTCCCTTTTTTTTGTTCTTGTGCTATAATTTCTCTTGCTTTCGGGAATCGAAATGCATGAAAGGACTTGATACAAATGGCAGGGTTAAATATATACAAAGAATCATTAAATGAATACACTTTATTATCGAATCATTTTATCGATAATTATATGGAAGATGCAAATGAGGCCCAGCTACAAGTCTACCTTTATATACTGCGTATGATTAATGCAAATCTTCCTTTTACTGTGGAAGATATTTCTAATAAATTTAAGCATTCTGAAAAGGAAGTATTGCGGGCATTAAAATACTGGGAGCTGCAAAAGCTGATTTCTCTGGATTTCGACAGTAATAAGAATCTGACCGGAATTCATCTGGAATGTATGCCGCACGCTGAATCTGCTCCGACGGTTCAGACCACTCCGGCTACACCGGTTGCTACGATTGTTCCTGCTACTCCGGTCATTCAAGCGGTCACTCAGGCTCCGATTGCTTCCGTTACTGCTTTGCCGCAGAGTATACAGAACTCTCCCGCGGATACTCCTACGTACATAAAGCCGGCTTACACTGCAGACCAGCTACGTAATTTCAAAGCACAGGAAGGCAGTGCACAGCTGTTATTTGTGGCAGAAACCTATGTAGGCAAGCCACTTACTCCCAATGATATTAAAACCATTTACTTTATGCAGGATGTACTGCATTTTTCCGAGGATTTAATTGATTACCTGATTCAGTACTGTGTGGAGCGTGGCAAAAAAGACTTCCGCTATATGGAAAAGGTAGCTGTTAACTGGGCGGAGGAAGGTGTAACTACTCCCGGGCAAGCCCAGACCATTTCCTCTCGCTATGATCGAAGCGTTTATAATATTATGAATGCTTTGGGCCGTTCCGGTAATCCTACCAATAAAGAATTAGAATTTATAAACCGTTGGCTGAAAGAATACGGATTTAGTGCAGATGTAGTCATTGAAGCTTGCGAAAGAAGTGCTCTTGCCGTGGACAAGAATCGCTTTGAATATGCAGAAGGAATTTTAAGCCGCTGGAAACAGGAAAATGTCCACCAAAAAGCTGATATTATTACTTTGGACAGCCAGCACTCCAAACTTCGCAAAAATACAGGAAAGGTAGCTGCAAACAATCGTTTCAACCAGTTTTCACAAACAAATTATAGTAACGATATTTTAGAAAGTGAATTGCTTAGCAATTAACCACTAATTAGGAGGCATTGCACCGTGGCACTTACCAAGGAACAATACGATTCCATCATTAGAGAATATGAGAATCGCCAAACCCAGAATTTTCACGAGCTGAATCGACGCAAGGAACAGATTTACAAAAATATTCCCGAATATAAGCAGTTGGAAGATGAAATTGCCTCTGCTTCTGTTGCAAGAGCCAAGGCATTGATAGACGGCACAGAGAATAATGCCGACGAATATCACGGACGAATTACCGGCATCAATAACCGCAAGAAGCTGTTATTAAAGGAGCATCACTATCCGGAGGATTATTTGGAGCCGGGCTATACCTGTACGGATTGCAAGGATACCGGATATGTGGACGGTGAAAAATGTCATTGCTTCAAACAAATGGAAATCACATTGCTTTATGAGCAATCTAACATTCAGGAAATGATTGCAAAGGAGAATTTTTCTACTCTTTCCTACCAATATTATGAGGGAGAGGATTTGGTTCGTTTCCAAAATGCAGTAAACATATGTAAGAATTTTGTGACCGGTTTTGACAATAACTATCAAAACCTCCTCTTTTACGGAATGGTTGGCACAGGCAAAAGTTTTTTATCCGGTTGTGTTGCAAAAGAACTTCTTTTAACCGGTCATTCTGTAATTTATTTTAGTGCTAATGGCCTGTTTGAAAGCCTTTCTCGATATGCTTTTGACACAAAATCAAAAGAAGGTCTTTACAATTTTTACAAAGACCTATACAATTGTGACTTGGTGATTATCGATGATTTAGGTACAGAGGTAACAAACAACTTTGTAGCCTCCCAGTTGTTTAGTCTGTTAAACGAACGACACCTAAGACAAAAATCCACCATAATTTCTACCAATTTAAATCTTGTAGAAATTAAAGAACGCTACTCGGAGCGAATCTTTTCCCGTATTACGAGCAATTACTCCATATGTAAGTTAACAGGTAACGATATACGTCTCCAACGAAAGATGGCAAAAACTAAATAAGTTAATTTTTTTCAATGTATTATAAATGTACAACAGAAAGCGAGGATTATTTCATGGCAAACCGTGAAGAAAAACGTAATTTGGAAACAATACCCGTAGGCTCCCTAGGCATTATCTCTTTGGAAGGATGTAAAATTCTTGGAGATAAAGTAGACAAGTATCTGGTAAAGTGGAGAACCGAGCGTGAAAACGAGCACAAAGATTCTCTTGCTTTTGCAGGATATCAGCGTGATTCCTACTTATTGTCTGCAAAGGTTCCGCGATTCGGTTCCGGTGAGGCAAAGGGTATGCTTTTAGAATCTGCCCGTGGTACAGACCTTTATATTTTAGTAGATGTATGTAATTATAGTTTAACTTATTCTCTGTGTGGTCATGAGAACCGTATGTCTCCCGATGACCATTACCAGGATTTAAAGCGTATTATTGCTGCTGTTGGTGGTAAGGCTCGTCGTATTACCGTAATTATGCCTTTCCTTTATGAAAGCCGCCAGCACAAGAGAACTACCCGTGAGTCATTAGACTGTGCTCTTGCTCTTCAGGAGCTGGTACGTATGGGTGTTGACAATATCATCACCTTTGATGCACATGATCCTCGTGTACAAAATGCAATTCCTTTACATGGATTTGAAACTGTTCAGCCTGCATATCAGTTTATTAAAGGCTTGTTACGTAATGTTAAGAACCTGCAGATTGATGCAGACCACATGATGATTATCAGCCCGGATGAAGGCGGTATGAAGCGTGCAATCTATATTGCTAACGTACTTGGTCTGGATATGGGTATGTTCTACAAGCGTCGTGATTATACCAAGGTTGTCAACGGACGCAACCCGATTGTTGCCCATGAGTTCCTCGGTTCCAGCGTAGAAGGCAAGGATGTTATCATCATTGATGATATGATTTCTTCCGGCGAAAGTATGATTGATACTGCCGCTGCATTAAAAGCCCGTAAAGCCGGACGTATCTTCATTTTCTCTACCTTCGGTCTCTTTACCAATGGTTTGGAGAAATTTGACAAAGCTTACGAAAACGGTTTGATTGACCGTGTATTGACTACCAACCTGGTATATCAGACACCGGAGCTTTTAGAGCGTGAATGGTATATCAACTGTGATATGAGCAAGTATGTGGCTTATATTATTGATACCTTAAACCATGATTCTTCTATCAGCGACTTGTTAAGTCCTAGTGAGAGAATCCAGAATATTGTAAACAAGTACAAAAACGGCGAATTATAATATGTCAACTCAAAGAAAAGCAATTGCAGGTCTGATGACATCCATCACCTGCATACTCGGACCATTATCCATAGCAGTTCCCTTCAGCCCCGTGCCAATTTCGCTGGGGCTGTTTGGCATTTTATTGACCAGCGTTCTTCTGGGTGCAAAAACAGGCACCCTATGTGCCGGTATATACCTGCTATTGGGTATGGCAGGCCTTCCTGTCTTTTCCGGATTTACCGGTGGCATTGGCACACTTCTCGGTCCGACCGGAGGATATTTACTGGGGTATCTGGCAGTAGCCGGCTGTGGCGATTTATTCCGCACATTTAGCACCCACAGTCCCTCCTCCACTCCTACATACAACAAATCCGCATACTTCCTGTCTGTTGCAGGTTTTGTATGCGGACTTATTCTCTGTTATCTTTTCGGCTCTTTATGGTTGGCGCACCTTCTGCAGATTTCCCTTGGAAAGGCTCTGCTCATTGGCGCCCTTCCTTATATTCCCGCAGATATTTTCAAAATTATTCTGGCCCTTTGGCTTGGTTTTATACTGCGCAAGCGACTTACCAAAGCAAGCCTGCTATAATAATCACTCATTACTTAATTATCGCAGTTCGAATTCTGCCATATTTTCGGTATCACTGTCCGGTCCTATGAATACCTGACAAGTGCCCGGTTCACTGACATATTGCATGTCTATGTTATAAAAACGTAGCATCTCCTCCGTAATAACAAAACTAACCTCTTTGCTCTCTCCCGGTTGTAGGTTTACTTTTTGAATGCCCCGTAACATCTTCACCGGTCGAATAACGCTTCCCTTCACATCTCGCAAGTACATTTGCACCGTTTCTGTTCCGGCATATTCACCCACATTTGTAACCATTACCCTAGCCAGCAATTCGTCTCTGCCACTTTCCTCAGTGTCTTCTGTAGTTTTACATGCCAGCACCTTACTATTTAATGTTATTCCGGAATATTCAAATTTGGTGTAACCCAGGCCATATCCGAAAGGATACAATGGTTTCACTGATTCATCTATATATCCATGCACAAATCCAACTGCATCTCCCGGTATATTGGGTCTGCCTGTACGAAAACGATTATAATAAATCGGCACCTGTCCGACACTTCTTGGCATGGACATGGACAATCTTCCCTGGGGCATAACATCCCCATAAAGAACATCCGCTATCGCATTTCCTCCTTCAGTTCCCGGCATCCACACCATACATACTGCCTCCGATAATTCCACCAACTCTTTTATGACAAGAGGTCTTCCGGAAAAGACAATTGATACAATATGAGGATTTACCTTACATAACTCTCTGACCAAAGTCATCTGGTTTTCAGGCAGACAGATATTGGCCCTGCTGCCTGCTTCTCCGGAATGGTCCCGATGTTCACCCAGGCACAGCACAATCTTATCCGCCTTCGACGCAATTTCCATTGCCTCTTTTAGCAGTCTCTGCTTTTCTGAGCTATCATATTCTTCCTGCTTACCATAACGGGTATTCTGCCCCTTATCCTGCATGAAACAACCATTTGCCCACAATGCTTCTACGCCCTTTGCCTCTACACCTTTTCGAATCGTTACCACTGTTTCCGGATTGGTCGGGAAAGACCATGAGCCAAACATCTCCACATTATCTGCATAAGGCCCTATAAATGCCACTTTCTCGTCCTTTTGTAAAGGTAATATTCCTTCATTTTTTAAAAGCACAAAAGAGGCCGCTGCCATTTCCCTTGCCAGTGCCCGGTGCTTTGCACAGCCCAGCCATTCTTTTTCTTTCTCCACTGACCCATCTTTATATGGATTTTCAAACAAACCCAAATCATTCTTCAGCTTCAAAATACGCATAACTGCTTCGTCTACCAGCGCCATGGGAACTTCGCCCTCCTGCACCAGCTCGGCCAGATATTTCACATAGGCATTGGAAACCATATCAATATCAACACCCGCCAGAATGGCAAGCTTTGCAGCCTCCTTACTATCCTGAGCAATACCGTGATTTATCATTTCATCCACTGCACTATAATCCGAAATAACCACTCCCTCAAAGCCCATCTCTTCACGAAGAACCTTACGCATCAGCCACTGATTTCCGGAAGAAGGAATACGATTCAGACTATTAAAGGATGTCATAAGCATTACACAGCCCTCTTCTACTGCTGCCTGATAAGCAGGTAAATAATCCTCTCTAAAGGTCCTTTCTGACAATTCCACATTCTCATAGTCTCTACCACCTTCCGGTGCTCCATATCCGGCAAAATGCTTAATACAGCCGGCAATATTACCTTCCCGGCACAAATCTATCTTTTCTCCTGCAATCACGGAAGCACCCTGATATCCGCGCACCATCGCTTTTCCCAGCTGCGCATTCAACCAAGGGTCCTCTCCCGTAGATTCCATAACTCGTCCCCATCTGGCATCACGCACTAAATCCAACATAGGCGAAAAAGTCACATGTAAGCCCTTCGCAGTTCCCTCTCTGGCAGCCATTTTTGCCCCTGCTTCTACCAGTTCTTCTGAAAATGTACAGCCTTGCGCTAAAGGTATGGGGTATATGGTTTCCATACCATTGATAACATCAAACATTAACAAAAGTGGTATATGGTGAGGATGTTTTTTCATGAAATTATCCTGCATTTCCCGTAAGTTCTCAGCGCCTGCTTTCCCCAACACCGAACCCACCAAAGAAGCCGTCTCCTTCGTCATTTCAATAGAATCTGTCGGGCCGGTAATCAAACCACCCTCCGTTAACATGTTGGCAGGGATTTGTACCATTTGTCCTACTTTTTCTTCCAGAGACATTTCACTTAACAATTTCTCCAAATCTTTTATTTCCATAAAAACCTCCCCAATACCTTATTTGTTTCATTGTACCTATAATGCCGAGGCATTGTCAATGTTATCCTATGCGCTACTGGAGAATGATTTTGGAATCATTAATATAATTCTTTATTGACTTTTCTAATTAATATTGTATAATATCAAGTCAGGAGTTGCACTTGCATTCCTGACTTTTATTTCCGGTCAGTTCGAAACCATCCTGACCGAATCGCTTTGGCGAGGAAAAAACAAAACTAGGAGAAAAAATATGAAAAAAAACAATTCTGCCTTCGTGGCACAATCTGCGGTTATCGCAGCACTCTATGTAGTATTTACACTGATTGCAAACGTTCTTGGACTGGCTAATTACAGCATTCAGGTCCGCATTTCCGAAGCATTAACTATTTTACCCTTATTTACACCGGCAGCCATACCCGGCTTGTTTGTGGGTTGCCTGCTCAGTAATATTTTAACAGGTTGTATTATGTGGGATGTTGTTTTCGGACCTATTGCCACACTACTTGGTGCAGTCGGTACCTACTTACTACGAAACTGCAAAAGAAAATGGGTAGCCACTCTGCCACCCATTTTATCCAATACAATTATTGTACCTTTTGTGCTTGCATATGCCTATCAATTCGAAGGCACCATCCCCTATTTCATGCTTACCGTAGGTCTTGGCGAAATCCTTTCCTGCGGAGTGTTGGGAATGATACTGTATGCCAGCCTGTTCAAATACCGTAAACAAATCTTCGGATAAGGAAGAAGCTCAGCCTCTGTAAGAATACTTGCAGGGGCTTTGTTTTATCCTACTCCTCAATCCTAAAATACGTTATAAACTGGTTTCCGTTTTCCTCGAACCACTGAGTTGAATCATTCATGCCCTTCTTATATAATTTCCCGGTAGTCGGTTCCATGATAACTACATTATATTGATTAAATCCTACCACCAATACAGCATCTCCGTTATTTAACATTGCAAGTACCGGAATATCCTGATTATTAAAGAATAATACCGTATCCAGATTACAACCGCTCAAATCTACTACCTTTGCCTCTGAAAGGTTGTTCTGCAAAATTGTCTTGGCATTATCCCCGGCGTTCAGCAATTCCTGCGAATTTACCGTCACACCTTCAAATCTTAAAATAGTATCCAAGCAAACGGCCAGACTACCCTTCTCTTCTGTCACCGACTGCTCTTTGATAGCCATAATCTGATTCTTTGTAACACGATTTCCCTTTACCCAAATAGTCTTACCGGTTTCATCCACTACTACACCGGAAGTTTCATAAGCTCTGCTTAACGCTGTTGCCGGACTCATATAGATACCTTCTACAGCCCCTTCCGCATACACATAGTACAAATCTTCCTGCTCACCGGTTTCCAAAATTGTACTTCTTGCGCCTTCAAATACTACTTCCTTTGGCGTCAATATCTGTATGGTTTTATCGTTAATTGTATTCTTTAAATCCAGCTGCACTATTCGTTCGTAAACGTCTATTGCCACTACAGAAATGGTATTTTTCCCTACTATCACTTCTTCGTTATTAATGATATGGTCTGCTGTCATTTCCTTATACTTACCTTTTTCGTCCCGAATGACACGCTCTAAAGTAATTTGGTTATCCTCCATCTTACAGGAAGTAATATACACCGACTCTTGCTCATAGGTCTTTAAAAGCTTACCCGTAGTGTCGCAAATACATACCTTATACATGTACACACGATTGCTTCCTACCGCATTGGTAAAAATATCTTCCCTCCTTGCAACACCATAGATTAAGTCCTCTCCCATAAATCCTAAGGGATACAGTACTTCTCCCTCTGTAGTCGACAGTGTTACCTGCGTCCGGGTAGCAAAATTCATTAACTCCAGCCCATTCTGCTTACGCCATACCGCCACTTTATGATTTGCCGAAATCTCCACTGACTCATCATTTTCCATAACAGCTAATACTTCCAAAGTTTTTTCTACGGTATTAATAGCGTATACCCTGTGATTCACGTACAAATACAACATTCCTTCACGATTTAAATATAAAAGCTCCTCAATCTCCTGCTTCAATATATCATACGATTTCTCGTAAGGAATATAAATACTCTCTTCAATAGTATTCTTTTGACTGTCATACATATAAAGCTGAATACCGATTTCACCTTCATGACGACCACGGTTCATATAACCATATACCACAAATGCCACATTTCCGCCTTCATCAATATCCAAAATCTTTATCGTATGCTTATCATAAATACTTCTTTTGTCTGCGCCTTCCTCGTAAAAGCTGAAAATCAGCGCCAGTTTATTTGTCGTCTGATTGTAACTACATAAACGGTTCGCCACTTCAAAGACCACTACATTACCGTCTTCACTTTCCAACATATCCACATTTTCTTCTACAATGCCCAGCATGATTTTGTCGTTGGCATAAATATCCCCGTGAATATCCGGAATTTGTGTCATGGTTCTTTCAAAATCCAGCAAGTACACTCTGTCCGTTGTGTAACGTATCCGGTAAAATTCCTCCACAAAATAGTATACCGTCTCTGATTGTTCTGTAGAAACCACTCTTTTCAATGTAAACGAGGCCGTCTGCCCGGCAATATCCTTCAAATCAATCCTTGCCTGTGTTACCGTTTCTACTTCCAATTCTCCCCAGCCTACCTGCGATAAATTACTATGAATATTAACCTTGTTTAAAGTTTTGTTATTTCCCAGGGAATTACTTTCCATATACTTTGCCAAAGAACTCAATTCGTCTTCATGAAAAGTAGTTTCATGAAAATCATATACAAACTGCAGTTTCCCCGACAAATACAATTCCTCTCCCCACACAATGCGGGTATAGTAGCGAATCTCCCTATCCGTCTCATCCGTAAGAACAATAATCAGTGCATATTCTTCTCCGGCTTCCAAAAGATCCTTCAATGTAGTTGCCACGGAAATTATACCCTGTTCTTCCGCATACTGTGTTATTTCTGTATTTTCTATCAAACGCTTTCCATCACAACTTCGCACTTCAACCGCCAGCTTCGAAAGCTCTGTGCCAAACGTTTCTATTTGAAAATTTAATTCTCGATTCTCTCCCAGTACGGTAATAGTATCCCTTTGGTAAGCAATATCTACTTCACTAACAATTCCATACAGCTCATTGTAAAACAGCTCACCATCTTTCATCGTAACAACCGGAAGGGAAGGTGCTGACATTTCCCTGGTCATACTGCTATTGTCACGATTCATAATCTTCCCCGCTACATACAATGTAGCTACAAAAGTTACCAGAAAGATCGTCGTTTTTATCAAAAACTTCTTCATACTTCTTTCCAATCTATTCTTATTCTTCTTGCAATAAACGCTTTAAGGTAGGCTCCACATGTAAAAAGCTCATCACATCTTCTATGGTATTCTTACGCTGCATTTTTACCTGTCCTTCCTTCTTCACCGCCCGAATTAAAAGATTTTTCGGAGTATGCTCCATATCGATAAACTCCAAAATCTGAGTATCATACCCCTGCGTTTCCAACAAGTTGGCACGTAATGCATCTGTAATCAATGCTGACATTCTCTCCTTAATCAAACCATATTTCAAAACAGGTTGCAACTCTTTAGATGAAATTTGTCTGTTTACCTCGTGCTGGCAACAAGGCACTGCCATAATTACCTTTGCCCCCCATTTTACAGCCTTTTCCAAGGCATAATCTGTAGCTGTATCACAGGCATGTAAAGACACTACCATATCCACCTTATCACTACCATTATAAGTACTGATATCCCCCACTTCGAACTGCAGTCTGTCATAACCGCACTTCTGTGCCAGCTCATTACAATGTGCAATAACATCCTTCTTTAAATCCAGACCTGTCACCTGAATATCCCTGCCCTGCAATACATGTAAATAGTAATACATTGCAAAGGTCAAATAGGACTTCCCACAGCCAAAGTCAATAATGCGAATCGTTCTGTCTGTAGGTAATTTATCCAATATATCCTCAATAAATTCCAGGTAACGGTTAATCTGACGAAACTTATCGTAACGGTTCTTAGTAATCTTTCCCTCCGGTGTCTGCACTCCAAGCCCCACCAGAAAATCCACCGGTTTACCTTCCTGTAAAATGTATTGCTTTTCCCGATTATGAGACAGCTCAGACAACTCTCTCTCCGGTGCCTGGTTCTGTATCTGCTTAGCCTTAATGGTCATTTTTCCTTTCTTACTGACCAACACTGTCGCCTGCATTTTGCCGCTTTGAAATTCTCCTTGTTTAAATTTTTCCATAAGGAGCTTTTCTATACGCAGATTCATGTCTTCCGTCGAATAATTTTCGTGAAACACCTGCGTTCCCCGATACAAAGTCTCCTGAAAAAGAAGCTCTCCCTTTACAAGTATGGGCCGAACCTTTACTTTTGCAGCAAATTCTTTGTCCTGAGAATTACTCAAAACAATCTGCACTAAATCTTTATTCAAAATCTGTGTTAATAATTCGTTTAATGTCATCTGCATTATTCCCTTACGCAAATATAGTCATGGCTTTCGCCATGACTATATTGTACTTACTTTATTTGTAAAGCTCAACTAAAATCTTAAAAATCTTCTGGTTTTTCCATGCCTGCGCTTATACACTTCCGTATTCAGTAGGACAAACAGCAGGGATTTAATCCACTCCCAGGTTTCTGCATTCTGCTGTTCACCCGGATTTTGTGAGTGTTCCTCTCGCTTAATGATATTCCATACACTATCTGTCAAGCGCTCCATACTGTAACGATCAGGATACTCATCATAAATCATGCTACCCTCGTAGTCCATCTTATCCAGAATTTCTGCCACCCGACGCTGATACCGCCTGACTTGCAAAGGATACATCTGCTGTAAATATTCCAAATCCTGCATGGCATCCTGTCCGGTATATCCGGCATTTATCTCAGGATAGGTCATGTAAAAAGGCAAAATTCTATGATTAAAATCCATATGAAACCAACCCTTTTTGATTATCATATGCAACAATCATTAAAATGTGGCTTTTACTTTACCATCTACTTAACCAGGTTTATACGTGCCATAGCACGAAGCAGAGCGGCTTCCGCTCTTACCATATCGGTACCGGGCGCCTTTTCCTGAATTCGACCCTGTGCACGTTCCAAAGCAGCTTCCGCACGTGCAGTATCAATTTCCTCCGGCCACTCAGCTATTTCTGCAAGAATAGTCACCTTATCCTGCAGAATCTCTGCAAAGCCTGCATGAACTGCAGCTTTTCTTTCTTCACTGCCGGTTTCATATATCGTCATAATGCCCGGCTTCAGTATAACCGTCATAGGAATATGTCCCGGCAAAATGCCTATTTCGCCTTCCGTAGTGTTCATCTCCAGCATATCTGCCTCACCTTCATAGAACACACCATCCGGCTCCACAATATTTAATTTAAAGCTCGTTTCTGCCATAGGAATCTACTCCTTATTTTACCTTTGCTAAAACATCATCGATACTTCCTGCATTTAAGAAGTAGCTTTCCGGAATGTCATCATGCTTACCTTCCAGAATCTCCTTAAAGCCACGAATGGTTTCACTAATCGGTACGTACTTACCTTCCAGACCGGTAAACTGTCCTGCAACGAAGAATGGCTGAGACAAGAATCTCTGTACCTTTCTTGCACGAGAAACTACCAGCTTATCATTCTCTGATAATTCATCCATACCCAAAATAGCGATAATATCCTGTAATTCTTTGTATCTCTGTAAGATTTCCTGCACACCACGTGCTACATTGTAATGCTCTTCACCAACGATTCTCGGATCCAAAATACGAGAGGTAGACTCCAGAGGGTCTACTGCAGGGTAAATACCAAGCTCTACGATGGAACGTGATAATACAGTGGTTGCATCCAAGTGTGCGAAGGTTGTAGCCGGTGCCGGGTCAGTCAAGTCGTCCGCAGGCACGTATACAGCCTGTACAGAAGTGATGGAACCATTCTTTGTAGAAGTAATACGCTCCTGCAAAGCACCCATCTCAGTCTGCAATGTGGGCTGGTAACCTACCGCTGAAGGCATACGTCCAAGAAGCGCTGAAACTTCTGAACCTGCCTGAGTAAAACGGAAGATGTTATCAATGAACAATAACACGTCCTTTCCACCCTTATCACGGAAGTACTCTGCCATGGTAAGTCCTGTAAGACCTACACGCATACGTGCTCCGGGGGGCTCGTTCATCTGTCCGAATACCATGGTGGTCTTGTTCAAAACGCCTGACTCTGCCATTTCATGATATAAGTCATTACCCTCACGTGTACGCTCGCCTACACCGGTAAATACAGAGTATCCACCATGCTCGGTTGCAATATTACGAATTAATTCCTGAATTAATACAGTCTTACCTACACCTGCACCACCGAACAAACCGATTTTACCACCCTTCTGGTAAGGGCAAAGAAGGTCAACGACCTTAATACCGGTTTCCAAAAGTTCTTTCTCGGTTGCCTGCTCTTCAAATGCAGGAGCAGGTCTGTGAATAGGCTCGTAAGTAACATCTGCAGGTGCCGGCTGATTATCAATCGGTTTACCCAATACATTGAAAATGCGTCCCAGTGTATTCTCTCCTACAGGAACGGAGATGGGAGCTCCTGTTGCAATTGCCTCCATGCCACGTACCAAACCATCGGTAGTGTCCATAGCGATACACTTTACGGTATCGTCACCAAGATGCTGTGCTACCTCTACTACCAATTCGGTACCATCCTGGCGGGGAATGACAACAGCTTCATTAATTTCCGGCAGCTGACCGCCTGCGAAATGGATATCCAATACCGCACCGACAATCTGGCTAACCTTTCCTTTATTATTTCCTGTCATCCTAATCCTCATTTCTGCCGCGGGCTATACTATGAAATAGCGTCTGCTCCGGCGATAATTTCTGTTAATTCCTGTGTAATAGAACCCTGACGTGCTCTATTATACTTCAGCGTCAAATCACTGATTATTTCTTCCGCATTGCTGGTTGCACTATCCATTGCCTGCATACGTGCACCATTTTCACTGGCTACCGCTTCTACCAGACCACCATAAATCAGGCTGGTAATATATTTCGGTATCAATAAATCCAAAGCTCCTTCTTCATCCGGCTCGAAATTCATGAGTACATTAGACTCATCTTCTTCCGTCGAATCCTCTTCCTGTCTGGCAACAGGAAGCAGTTTCAGAAGTGTCGGCACATGGCTCACAGTATTTTTGAACGCTGTATATGCCAAATATATTTCTCCGATTTCTCCGGCCTCAAAAGATTCCAGCAATGTCCTACTCA
Source organism: Acetatifactor sp. (assembly GCA_045123675.1). Lineage (GTDB taxonomy): Bacteria > Bacillota > Clostridia > Lachnospirales > Lachnospiraceae > Acetatifactor. The sequence goes on from JBGVKL010000024.1 coordinate 64,991, forward strand.
GCTGCATTGCATCCGGATATGCCGGTTCCTCTACTATATTTGACAAGTCCATGCGTATGTTATAACCGCTTCTCGCCAATGCATCACGTCCCTTGGAACCGATAGCATAAACCTCTATATCTTCCTTCTTCCAGGTTTCATGGCGGGTAATCATTTTAATAATATTAGAATTATATCCGCCGGCCAGACCTCTGTTGGAGGTAATTACAATTACCGCCTTCTTGGTGGACTCTCCTGCCTGTAAAAATTTATGCTCAATATTTCCGGTACGTGCCAGAATACTCTGGACAGTTTTATACATACATTCAAAATAACCCTTAGAACGTTCTGCGGTTGCTCGTGCTCTCTGCAGCTTTACGGTAGAAACAAGCTTCATGGCCTTCGTAATCTGCTGTGTACTTTGTACACTGACCTTGCGACGCTTTATGTCTCGCATTGATGCCATAATTCTGTTCTCCTTTTATTTACTGCGCACTTTTGAACTGTGCCTTAAACTCTTCGATAGCCTTAATCAATAAGCCTTCCGTTTCGTCAGAAATAACCTTCTCCTCAGCAATGGCACGAGGAATCTCTGCATAGTTGGTATCTAAGAATTCAAAGAACTCTTTCTCAAATCTGGTAACATCACTTACTGCAACATCAAGCAAATGCTTCTTGGTTACTACGTAAATAATGATTACCTGATACTGTACCGGCATAGGCTGGTACTGAGGCTGTTTCAATACTTCCTTAATTCTTTCACCCTGTGCAAGCTTTTCCTTGGTATCTGCATCCAATTCGGAACCGAACTGTGCAAATGCTGCCAATTCACGATACTGTGCAAGCTCTGTACGAATCGGAGCAGCAATCTTCTTCATCGCCTTAATCTGCGCTGAACCACCAACTCGTGATACGGAAAGACCTGCGTTAATTGCCGGGCGGAAACCTGCGTTAAACATTTCTGTTTCCAGATAAATCTGACCATCTGTAATAGAAATTACGTTGGTAGGAATATATGCAGAAACGTCGCCTGCCTGTGTTTCAATAATCGGAAGTGCTGTTAACGAACCTCCGCCGTATTCTTCATTCATTCTGGCTGCTCTTTCGAGAAGTCTGGAATGTAAATAGAATACGTCACCGGGATATGCTTCACGTCCGGGTGGACGACGAAGTAACAGGGAGAGTGTACGGTAAGCAGTTGCATGCTTACTTAAGTCATCATAGATAACTAATACATCCTCACCGTTTTCCATCCATTCTTCACCGATTGCACATCCTGCATAAGGTGAAATATACTGTAACGGAGCCAGGTCACTTGCTGTAGAAACTACTACAGTTGTATAGTCCATAGCACCGAATTCTTCTAATGTCTTTACAATATTTGCAACAGTGGATGCCTTCTGACCGATAGCAACATAAATACACTTTACATTCTGTCCCTTCTGGTTAATGATGGTATCCAATGCAATTGCAGTTTTACCTGTCTGACGGTCACCGATAATAAGCTCACGCTGACCTCTTCCGATAGGTACCATGGAGTCGATAGCTTTAATACCGGTCTGTAAAGGTGTATCTACAGACTTTCTGGTAATAACGCCACTTGCAACTCTTTCAATTTTACGATATTTATCTGTCTGAATGGGTCCCTTGCCATCAATAGGCTGTCCCAAAGCATTTACTACACGTCCCAGCATAGCATCGCCTACGGGAACCTCAACTACTCGACCGGTAGTCTTTACGGTATCGCCTTCATTGATATTATGAGTGCTTCCCAAAAGTACTGCACCGACATTATCTTCTTCCAGGTTCAGTACCATACCATATACTTCTCCGGGGAATTCTAACAGTTCTCCCTGCATAGCATTCTCCAGACCATGTATACGAGCAATACCGTCTGCCACCTGGATAACTGTACCAACATCGGTAACATCCATTACAGACGCATATCTTTTAATCTGTTCTTTAATAACAGAGCTAATCTCTTCTGGTCTTAAATTCATGGATTAGTGCACCTTTCCTTCAATCAGTCTAACCTAATTGAATTTGTAATAATTGTTTTTTCATTTCTTCCAGCTGTGTACGTACACTGCTGTCTACTACACGGTCCTTAATACGGATTACCATTCCTCCGATGAGTGACTCATCTACCGAATAATGCATCTCCATTTCCTTGTACTGTGTAGTCTGAAGCAAACGCATCCTTACGCTCTGCTTCTTTGCTTCTGTCAGCTCCACTGCCGTTGTTACAAACGCAACACCTATCTTCTTCTCTTCCTTGATCCTGTCCACCAGATAACGGAATATTTTAGGCAGCTCACTGTATCTTTCTTTATTTACAACCAACTTGATAAAGCCCAACATCTCTTCGCTGATATGGCCCTTGAAAATGTTTTCAAAAACCTGTTCCTTTTCCTGCTTGGAAATCTTGGGATGCTTCATCAGCTTATCTAACTGCGGATTCTGTTCCAAAGTAGTCAGAATTACTAACGCCTCTTCCAGAAAAACATCGGCCTTCTGTTCTTCCATAGCTACTTCAAACAGCGCTTCTCCGTATGTCTTGGATACTAGCTTAGCCATGTACTGTCACCTATTTCTTTCAGAGTATCGTCAATCAACTGTTCCTGAATCTGTGCATTCATGCTGGCTGCCACCACTTTGCCTGCCATTGCAGAAGCTACGGTAATCATTTCCTTCTTCACATCATCAGCTACCTTCTGTTTCTCTAACATAGCCTCTGTATGTGCTCTTTCCATGATACGTGCTGCTTCTTCTTTTGCTCTGGCAATGATTTCGCCTTCGTTTTTCAGAGCATTCTTTCTGGCTTCGCTTAAAATCGCTTCTTTCTCAGCATCGATGTTCTTAAGCTTTGCCTCATACTCTTCCTTCAACGCCTGCGCCTGCTCCATGCTGCTCTGTGCCTCATCAAGCTCATTCTTAATCTTTTCCTGTCTGTTCTGCAAAACCTTTTTTGCAGGCTCAAACAAAAAATAACTCATAGCAAGAAACAGAACAAAAATAGCAATAATCATTCCGGTGGCGTCTGCTATTAACTGCCAGTCCAAATCAAACAGTCTTTCCATAGACTGTTCTGCGGTTAATAGTATCATTTTAGGTCTCCTTCCAACCGAATTTATTTATTTTAGCGGTTCTTAGATTAACGGCTTTACGAATAATAACAGGAATGCAATCAACAAACCGTACAAACCTGTAGTTTCCGCAACTGCCTGTCCTAATAACATGGTTGAGGTAACTTCAGATTTAGCACCGGGATTACGTCCTACTGCTGCTGCTGCATGACCTGCTGCAATACCCTGTCCAACACCGGGTCCGATACCGGCGATAACTGCCAAACCTGCACCAATTGCAGAACATCCTAAAATAAAGTTTTCATTAAAATCCATAGTTATTTCCTCCTTGATTTTCATCAAAATTATTTTTCTTATTCTTTATCTCCAAATTGATCGGAAATATAAGTCATGGTTAACATACAGAATACGTATGTCTGAATTGCTCCGGAGAACAAATCGAAATACACATGCAGTGCCGCAGGCCAAAGAGTTGCAAACCACCCCAACAAGCCATATACCAACGCCATCATGATAAGTCCGGATAATACGTTTGCAAACAAACGCAAAGACAAAGAAATCGGTACTGCGATTTCACCAATCAGGTTAATCGGCATCCAGATAGGCAGCCATGGTGGCAAGGGCGAACACATACCTACCCAAATTTCTTTTAAGCTGTTATTCTTAAACTGCCAGAAATGAATCAGCGTAAAAGTAATCAACGCTAATGCCAGAGTCACACCATAATCTGCTGTCGGGTTACGAAGTCCGAACAAGCCTGATATATTGCTGAACAAAATAAAGATAAAAATCGTTCCGATGTAATTAAAGAACCTTTTACCGCATTTGCCCATGGTCCCCATAACCATATTCTGAAGAGCCTCTACTGCCATTTCAATTACATTCTGAAATCCTCCCGGCACCTCCGTAGCCTTCAACATGGTGCGTCTTGCAACGATTCCGAAGCCCAACAGAATCAGCATTACAATAAGGACACACACATGTGTGGTTGTTACCCAGACTTCGTGGCCGAAAAAGCTGTATTTAAAAATTCCGTGAATCATAAAATCAATGTCGGCTCCTCCGGATAACAAAATGCCATGTCTCATATTCTCACCTCCTTAACTTATAATGTTTTCATCGTTCTTTGATTCCTCTGTTTCCTCCTCAGGAAGGGGTTCGGGAATCGGATCCACTTCGTGGAAAAATTTGTTACATAATTTATGAGTAAACGGCTGAATATACGCCGCTACTTTCAAACTCATCAGACCCATAAAGGTAATCAGGGGATTTAAAACTCCGGTCAACAAAACAATACCGAATACCACCACAATACATCCATATCGCACGAGGTTAGCTTTCGTCACCGCCTTGGTAGCTTCCGCTCCCATATCCAGTGCCCTGTCTAAGGTGCGATACATATGCATGACAGTAATCAACGCCAAAACAATTCCAAGCCACAATGCCACGGTATAAAGCATCTTATCCTGTACGAACCACATACCGATAAGCTGACACAACACACCAATAAAAATAATTCCTACATAGAGCTCAACTACCGCCCTATTTATTTTTCTCAATTTCTCTATCATTACTTTTCGGTTTCTCTTTTCCGCCTTCCTTGTCATCGCCTGTTCCATAGACCTTTTGGGCCATACGGTATACATTACGCCCGCCGGCAACAGCCCCTACAAAAAAAAGTACAATCATCAGATAGGATGTCCCCAAACGCTTGTCCAGATACACTCCCAGCCAAGTCATCATACCAATAGGAACCAGCATATTGATTCCAAACTGTGTAATCATTGCAAAGGATCTGTATACACTTTTATCCATTTTCTTTTTATGTCTCATGCAGCCTCCGCAATAACAAACCCATATGTTTCCAATATAACCACATATAAATTGATTATACTTAAAAATTCCTTCAATGTCTACTAAAACCCGCCTTTTTTTACATGGATTTTACTTATTTTTTATATCAAAATCGCATTGACTTGTCTCCGCAGAAATAGTAGTATTTTTAAAAGAGCATTTACTCAAGAGAAGGAGCTGCCTATGAGTGAATTTAAATTATATCGCAAGCGTTACATACCCCGGGAAACCATTCAGTTAAAAGATGATGTCATTGTATCCCATACGGAAGATGTCCTGATTACTACTTGGAAAACATTGAATCCCAAGTCTGCATTCTCTCACGGTGCATCCTGCTATTTTTTCAAAGAAGGATTTAAGCTCAGCAAATTCTACCGGCACGATGGCAGCCTTTTATACTATTACTGCGACATTGTAGAATATATAAATGATACGGCAACCAATTCCCTAACTTCTGTGGATCTGCTTGCCGATGTAGTTATCTATCCGGATGGCTCCGTGAAGGTCTTGGATTTGGACGAACTGGCAGATGCTTACAAGCAATCCCTGATTACGGAAACCCAACTGACAGATGCTCTCTATAAGCTCAATCATCTGCTTCAGATTATTCAAGCCGGAACTTTCGACAAATATGCCGACCGATTAAATTCATTAAACATATAAGCACAGATACATAAAAGGAGTTGTACACGGGCAAATGTGTACAACTCCTTATTTTAATAATAACTATTCCTTACAAAACAGGCTGCAACAAAATCTTCCCAACACTGACATCTGGCAGATATCGTTGTCATTCCACTTCTTGGAATTTTCCAACACATCAAATGACATCCATGCATAAGGAACACCATCCTTCTTTCCCATGCATTGAATCGTAGATGCAATATCTCTGGACTTCATCTGCGCATATGCCTCCGGAATCAGTGCCGCCAGACGAGAGACCTTATTTTCAACGTATACACCATTCTCATCGTACAACTTCAGATACCGTTCTTCCTGTAAAACCTCTATGGACTCCGGCATATCCTTTGCATACCGGTCACTTGCACAAAACAATTCAGCACCGCCCTTAATATATACCGTCACAGCATCTATATCCAAAATCTCACATATTCCTGCCATAACTCCCGGCTCTTTCAGATAAGCCACACCCTTACTGCCCAATTGACAATATAAATCGCCCAATGCCTTTGTTCGCTTTTCTGCGGATAAAGTATATTTTAAGGACTTTACCTTATGGTTTTCCGTTTCGAACCTACCATGCAGAGCCTCATCGTAAATAATATGTCTGTTTTTGCCTTTTTCCTTGGCAATGTACAGTGCCTTGTCCGCCATACCGATTAATGTTTCATAGTCCGTTCCGTTTTCCGGATATCTGGAAACACCAATGGATACCGTAACATTCAATTGAGGCGCAAATTCATGCAAAAACTTTTTGGTCATAGTCTTTAACAAGGTTTTCAACGCATCTCTGGTCTGTATTTTTTCTAGCAAAATGTAGAATTCATCTCCACCAAAACGACCTACCACGCCTCGCATATTTACCACTTGCTTCATGATTTCAGCCATTTTCTGAATCACCAAATCACCAAACAAATGTCCAAAAGTATCATTGATGGTTTTAAAGTTGTCGATATCCAGCATAATAATCCATCTGGTCTTTCCGTCCTTTGCTTCCAGACTATTCACGGTATACTCCGCGGAAGCTCTCTTATTCAAAAGACCGGTAGCCGCATCACGCGCCGCCGGCGAGAGAAAATATGCCTGTTCCTCGCCGGCTTTTATAGGTACCAAAACACCTACCACACTACTTAAATCCTTATACAATGTGCCGCCTTTAATAATACAGCTGCTATCTCCCTCTTCCCGACCACTGGAAATCTCCAATTCAAACTCCGACTTACGTCCTTTCAGATAATGAATAAAACGCTGTATTTGCTCGATTCGTCTGTCACCGGGCTCCATCTCACTCATTTTCTTTTCAAAATAGGTATCAATCTGTTCATCAACAAGCGTGAATGCTTTTTCTGCAATATTCTTATAAATCGTAAATTGCTCCGTATCTGCTACATATTCAAAGAAATAGTAACCGGACCACCCCATAAATCGACGGTATTTTTCCAAGTGATTTTCCGCATAGGTATAGCGTTCCTCCGCATCCCTAAAGTCAAACATTACAACTTTGTAAAGCGGCTGTCCTTCCTTCTCCATTCGGTCAGAATTCTCCAGACGCAGATATACTGTATGTACTTCGTCCACCAGATTACTGATATCCGTAATAAACTCCAATGGTTCCTTTAACGGTTTGGTTGCCTGTAGCAATGCCTCTCCCACCTCAGGTTCCACCAATTCACTGATGCTGACATATGAATTACTTCCCACAAACTTGTAATACTGTTCCGATGCCTCTACCGGAACCAAATTTTCTCTCACATAAACTTCGCAACGAAAAAGCTTTGTTTTTCGCATACCATAGTTTGCTTTTACTACTTTCATTTAGTTCCCCTTTTCCGGTCATATCATTAATAGAAAATGTGACCTCCGATAGAAATGCCTGTAAGTCCGTCAATAGGCGTTCTGAAAAACAGACAACTTCCTACATTTGTAACGCCTGCCATGGCTTCGTCTGCCGCCTTATAGCAGGAAGGTGTGGCTTTATTTGCCGCCAATGCCAGCTCCAGACGTCCACTGGCTACCGGCGAGAACTGACGTTTCTGATAAATAACCCCCACCACTGTATCCGGAAATTTGGAGCTCATTACACGGTTCATAACCACAGCGCCTACTGCTACCTGACCTTCGTAAGGTTCTCCTCCCGCTTCACAATAAATTAAATTTGCCAACAGGTACCTGTCTCCTTCTGCAAAAGTTACCTGAGAAATATCTCTCCATGTGGCATTTGCTGCCGCCTGAGAAAGTGCGATTTCCTGTGCCAGCTTCTTCTTCAGGTAATCCAAATTTTCTTCCAGCTTCTTAAGCTCTTTTTCATACTCCAGTGCCGCCGCTTCTGCATCTGCAATCTGATCCACATAATCCGCAATAGATTCGCTCACATCACTAATCAGCTCATTTACCTTACTTTTTTCTGCCTGTGCATTAATCTTCAGAATATCCAGCTCCAATTTCTCCTTCTCCAGTCTGGCTTCCTCTGATTCAATAAATTCCCTGTTTGCAATCAGTTCTTCCAACATTCTGTCGTCATAACTTACAATACTCTCCACATAAGTGGACATATTCAAAAGCTTTGCAAACCCTCCGGCTCCCAACAGCTTTGTAAACCAGCTTTCACTTCCTCTTTCGTACGTATACCGAATACGTTTCTCCATGCATTCATACTGCCAGCTTTCCAACGCTTTAGCATCTGCCAGATTCTGCTGCGTAACGGCTATATCTGCTTCCTTCTCCACAATCTGTTGCTCCAGATTGGTCAAATGCTCACTTACCGTAGCCAGCTCCACATTCAGTTCACTTAACCTTTTTTGCAATGCACTCTGCTCGCCCTTCATGCCTTCCAGTTCTTTTTCGTGGGCAGATATAATTGCTTCCAGCTCATCCATATTTTCCTTGGTCGCATCAATTTCATTCTGTGTATTACTCATTGCATGCGAAATAGACGGTACGCTGAGTCCCAGCACAAATACCGTCCCAATTCCCCATATGAACTTACGCATAACCTGTCTCATATTACTTCTCTCCGAGGCGGTTCGCCTTTTATACATCTATTTCAATCTTTTTTCCTGTACGATTATATTTTATATACTCTACCCCTGCCGCGTCAAACATTTTTTTAGAAGCTACATTAGAAGGTGTACCTGCATACTTATCACTGTCATATACTACCGTGCGGATTCCGGCCTGAATAATCGCCTTGGCACATTCATTGCAAGGGAACAAAGACACATACAACTTCGTTCCTTCCAAGGAGCCTCCCCGATAATTCAGTATTGCATTTAATTCACTGTGTGTTACAAAAGGATACTTTGTTTCCAATTCCTCGCCATCTCTGGCCCAGGGAAATTCTTCATCGGAACATCCGCTGGGAAATCCGTTATAACCCATGGAAAGAATTTTATTTTTGTTACTTACAATACATGCTCCTACCTGTGTATTCGGATCTTTGGAACGCATACCGGAAAGATGCGCCACTCCCATGAAATACTCATCCCAATTAATATAATCTTCTCTTTTTCCGCTCATAACCCCTCCACTGTAATTTGCGTACTATTCATTATTTTTTCTAAGTCTGGTATTCTTCTTACCACGCTTTTCCTGATACATATTCTTATCCGCCTGTTGCATTGCAAACAACAGTGTGGAACCTTTTCTGCAGAACGCGTATCCCACACTGGCGCTCAGCTCCCACGGTTTGTGAGAAGAAAGGTTATATACATCAATCTTCGTACGGATTCTGGAAACATATTCATGAACCTGTGCTTCACTATCCACACGCAGACATGCCATATATTCGTCGCCTCCGGTTCTGGCCACATTACCTTCCGCCCCTACTACTTCTGCTAGAATATTGGCCAACGTGCAAAGCGCCACATCGCCTTCTAAATGACCGTACCTGTCGTTAATCGACTTTAAACCGTCCATATCGATACTTACAATGCAGAATACCTCTCCTGAACCATTCAATTTATCATAACACTGATTCATGCATTTTTCAATTTCACGGCGATTACCGATACCGGTCAGCGCATCACGATAATAATTCTTGCGGATTTCCTGCAATGCATTGCTGGCCTCATACATCCGCTGTCTGCCTATATTATTTGCCAACGCCTGCACCCACATTGTGAGAATATGCTTTACTTTATCAATTTTATCTGTTTTCAACACTATGTAACCCAGACAATGATTCTTTTCATGGAACGGCATTATATAGACCGGCTCACCCTTCTCCATGTACTTTGCCGGAAGAATATCTCTGCGCATAAAGGTTTCATCGCAAAGTTTTATTTCTCCGCCCTTACTAAATATAGCCCGCAGGCGCATCTGTTCAGTATATTCCTGCTTTACATCCGCAGATTCAAATTCCTTTCCTTTTTCGTCACAGAAACACAAATAAATATCATTATAATAAAAATTTCTGATATATGCATTTGCCACCATCATCAGGTTATAGAAGGATTCTTCATTATCAAATGCAATATTCATGGAACTGGAATGATACATAATCTTCTGTATATTCTCTTTTTGCGCCAAAAGTACCTTTCCGGCTTCCACATCACAAGGTTCAGCGCAACCACAGGAGCCTCGATAGCTCGGCGACACCTTCACGTATACATTCTTTTCCTGCTCTTTCCCTTCCGCAAGATTTTTCAAAATATGAAATGCCGCTCTTCCCATTTCATCTCCGGCAACATGCATGCTGGAAATAGACGGAATGGTATATCTGGCTTCCTCTATATCATCATAACCGGACACACATATCTCTTCGGGCACACGAATTCCTTTTGCATGCAATGCATTACACACCGAAATAGCCATGTAATCATTCGCACATACAATTGCCTGGGGAAGATTATCTTTATCCTTACAGAACCACTCTACTGCATCCGTTCCTCTGTTTTTCCAGTAATCTCCTTCAAAAACCATGTCCGGCGTCACTTTCAACCCATGCTTTTGCATCGAATCTATATAACCCAGAAGTCTTCGCTGGGCATCATACATTTCCAGCTTACCGGTCATAAAAGATATCTTTGTAAAACCATGATGAGAGATAAAATGCTCCACCATATCACTCATAATCTGACGATTGTCTACCAGCACATTATAAAATCTTTCATCCTTTTGACGTAGACAAACTACCGGACATTTTGCTTCCGTTTCCAAATAATCCGCCACTTCTTCATACATACCGTCTATACCGAATGTATCTCCGGCAACAACGATTCCGTCATAATCCTCCAGATACGGAACATATATTACGTTTTTCTCGCCATAAGCAAAGAAGACATTTTGTCCATAAACACCATTATTGTTTATGATAACACATTGCACTCCGTACGCCGAAGCTTCTGCAATAATACCTTCTGTAATTTCCGTCTGATACGTAGCCGGTAACTCACCCATAAACACTGCTATTTTCTTCATAGTGGCTCCTATACATTACTATGGTTCACCAAACCTTAGGTTACAAGCTTCTTACTGAATCATTCCGACTCTGCGGATATGCTTCTCCTCTTCTGAAAAAGGAGTATTCAAAAATGTTTCCACAATATCCAGCGCCAGATTCGTGCCAACCATGGCTCCTCCCAACGCAAGCACATTGGCATCATTATGGAGTCTGGTCATTTTTGCAGATAAGCTTTCACTGCACAATGCACAGCGAACTCCGGGCACTTTATTTGCCACCATGGAGATACCGATACCTGTAGTACATACCACAATACCCTTTTCACATTCTCCGCCGGCCACAGCTTCTGCTACTGCTTTACCAAAGATAGGGTAATCACAGGAGTTTTTGTCATAACACCCATAATCCTTATACTCAATGCCCTGTTCCTCAAAATACTTAATAACTACCTGCTTTAAATCAAATCCGCCATGATCACTTCCGATTGCTATCATATCTGTTATACTCCTCATTTCCTTTGGATACCTTAATTAAAGGTTCCGCTATTTATATATTGTACATTATAAATCTTGCTTTTACTTATCAAATATTGTCAAGTTTTACCATTTTATGTCCCGCTGCTTTTAATAAACGGTTCATAATCGCCTGCCCCAACGTACCATCTGCAAACGCTTCCGAAAAAATGATTTCCGCACCTTCATCATCAAATTCTCTCAAAATACGATACAGATTATGCGCAACCGCCTCTTCATCCTCGCGACTTCCTGCACTTTTTACAATTTCTGCGCCATATTTTTCCAGATTTTCCAGGGACGCGATTACCCCTACCTTCTTGCCCATCTGCATCATTTCTGCCGTCATGCGGTTAATATAATCCACCACTTGGGGAGATTCTCCTGCTACTATGGTCAGCTCGCCCTTCGGTGCGTAATGGCGGTATTTCATGCCGGGCGCCTTAGGTGCCTGTCCTGTTTTGTCATCCAGAATGGTTTTGTCCACATCTACATTCCCAAGCACTTCATTCAACATTGCCTGTGTAATATATCCCGGACGAAGAATCTGCGGTGGCGTTACTGTCAGGTCGATAATCGTAGATTCCAGACCTATGCCCACCTCACCGCCATCGATAATCATATCGATTCTGCCGTTCATATCTTCCACCACGTATTTGGCCACGGTAGGACTGGGTCTTCCGGAAAGATTTGCACTGGGAGCGGCAATATAGCCCCCGCCATATTCAATCAACTTACATGCCACCTTATTAGAAGGCATTCTGACAGCTACTGTCTGCAAACCTCCCGTGGTTTCCTCCGGAACATTTTCTGACTTTCGCAAAATCATGGTAAGCGGTCCCGGCCAAAAAGCCCTGGCAATCTTCTGCGCCTCCTGCGTCACCTCTTCTACGATATAATCAAGGGCTTCCATATTCGCAATGTGAATAATTAACGGATTGTCCGAGGGTCTTCCCTTCGCCGCATAAATCTTGCGGGAAGATTCTTTGTTCAGGCCATCTCCGCCCAAGCCATATACTGTTTCTGTAGGAAAAGCTACCAGACCTCCGCTTTTTATAATCTCTCCGGCATCCTGCAGTGCCTGTTCCTCCAAAGGCGTAAACTCTTCTTTTTCTGCATCTATTTTCAGTATTTTCGTTTCCATACATTGGTACCTTCTCACACGAATTCCGGGCAGTCATTTCACCCTGCCCTGTACGAACATTATACCACACCCGCAAAGAAAGGCAATGCTTAAAACCCTTGCAAATTCTTAAGAAATCGGTTTCTTATTGCTTTTTATTTATATACTGCAGTATCCCCATATGAATGGCCCATGCTACTTTATCCTGATACTCCGGAGAGCTTAAAAGCTTCGCTTCCTGCACATTGGACAAAAATCCGCACTCCACAATTACGGTAGGCACCTGCGTCTTTTTCAACAAATAATAACTACTGTTTGCCTTTTTCTGACGTCGGTTCCCGGGATTCAAATATTCCCGCAAAGCCTCCTGCAAAAAATCTGCAAGCATTTCTCCCTCTCTACTGTCTTCATAGTAAAACACCTGTGCTCCGTTTACATACTCTTCCGTATAGCTATTTTGGTGAATACTGACAACCGCAAAAGGTTTGGCATCTTCCATAATCTCTATTCTGCGCTTCATATCCTGCACTTTCTTATTGGTAGCAGACTCATCATATAGTCCCTCCTGTCCTTCTCTTGTCATAATCACTTTTATATCATTGGCTTCCAAATACATTTTCACCTGCTTGGCAATGGCCAGATTAATCTCTGCCTCTTTCTGTCCTTCCACCCCTATTTTTCCCGGGTCGAAGCCTCCATGCCCTGCATCCAGCACAATACATATTTCCTCTGCCTTGTCTTCCTGCACAACCTGCGGTCCGGCAATATTGTCCGACACAGTATAGACTGACATTTCATGAGCCAGATGATACATAACCCCCAATAAAAAAAATCCCAAGACAAGAGAAAAACACTTTTCCTGCAATTTGCGCATAAAAAAACTCCGGAGCATATTTATCACAAATATATGCTCCGAAGTAATTCTTTATGAGTTTACATATGCACTGATCATTTCCCAGACTTCCGGGGTACCATAGCCCAGACGCCATACAGCTACACCGCCGATGTTCTTAGCTCTCATCACATTCAGCTTCGCCATTATGGATTCTTCGTTTTCCGCCCACAACTGGTATTTCTTAGTACCACTGGTCCACTCTACATATAATTGCTGGGTTTCCTCGTCCCACTCTCCGGTCTGTCCGACTCTGTCCAGAAAATCCTGTGTATTGTTCATAGTCAGGTACTCATCAGTAACCGTTGCACCTTCCGTAGTCCAAAGAATACTATAAAACGGCAATGCATTTATTACCTTCTCTGCCGGTACTACCTCTAAGGTCTTATCCAGTCCATTGCTTACATAATTAATACTTGCCACACTTCCCGGGTCACCGCTTCCGTGCCAGTGCTCATCATATCCCATGATAACCACATAATCTGCCACTTTTCCCTGAATATCTCTACGCAGGTATTCATTAAAATTAAAAGGTACATAACTGTCAATCGAGAATGTCAGCTCATTCAAACGACATTGCACTGACATTTCCTTTACAAACTGCGCATAATGTTCCCCGCACTCCTGCGTCACTCTTTCAAAGTCCAGATTAATACCATCCAATCCTAAAGCAAGTGCCTCTTTCACAACCGAATCTATTAATTTGGTACGCTTTGTAGTAGAGGATAATACTGCATACACATCGATTGTATCCTCATGGGTATTGTGATAATTAAAGTCATCCAGCACACCCCAAACTTCCAGTCCCATGGCATGTGCATTATCTACATAATCCGAAGTTCCAAAGCTTTCATATCCGCCCTCGTTATCACTCAGGCTAAACCAGGTGGGTGCTATAACATTCATGCTCTTGACATTAGCTACAGCCTCTCCCAATGTGTCATTACCGCCTTTACCGCCGATAGAATGAAAGCCCAGACAAACCTTTTCGTCCAGCATCTGCGTAGTATATTCCGGTTCCACAAAAGTTGTTACCGGAGTTTCTGCAACTACACTTTCCTCTGACAAATTCTTATTTTCCACATAACCAATAAAGGCATCCGCAGTTTTAACCTTGCTCCAGGTTTCCATTTTTTCCAGAATTTCTACCTGTTCACCCTTCTCAATTTCCCGCAAAATAGGGCTCTTGATACCACCCTTTACACGTACCTCCGTATCCTTTTCCACGGTGGCTACCCTTCTTTCGCCCCACTCGGTATATACCTGCACACGTCCGTCAAACACTTCCACTGACATATTTGTAAACTTTTTGATATGCTCTACCGCCACATAAACCTTACCATTTTCCACATATGCATAATTAGGGGAGCCTCCGCTCTCCGTCACTGCAGCAGTTTCCATATCGATTCGGTCCACCGATGTGGGTAATGCGTATAACAAAATCATTTCTTCCGTATCCGCATAAAAACCGTCATTAAAATATTTATGAATGGTGTCCAAATCAAAATAGCACAGACCGCCCTTTAACAGTGCCTTTTCCGACACTTTTTCATCCTGCAAAAAGATAGCCAATTCATCACCTGACACTCCGAAATACTCCTGTAAATCAGCCTGTTCCTTAGAATACGAATATTTATCAAATACAATAGAGCCGGCTGTAGCCGCACCTATAATCAATATCAATATTATGGCAATAACCACCGGTATTAACTTTTTCATTATAAAAAACCTCCTATAAAAGTAAGACATCGGTTTCCCCCCGATGTCTTACAGTATAACAAACTATTTCCTTATCGTCATCCATTTTTTCAAACAAGTTTTGATATTTTTTGACCTTGGGACATATATCAACCTGAGAGGCATTCCCGTTTCAACTCCATCCCTTAAGCAACGCTGACCATACCGCCGCTACAAATCAATTCTATCAAATCTCACTTGCTCCAAAATGCCATTTTCATCCAACACATAGTCCGGCATGTATACTGTACGTTCCTGCACACAACGGGTCAATGCTTCCTCCAGAGTTACCTGTTGATTATCCATATATATCTTCAAATCCCGTTTTCGCATAATGTTCAACTGATATTCCAGTTCGTATTCCACATCCTGACCGGTCGGATGACCGTCGTAATCTTCCATACGTTCATACCTCCTTTCGCAAATATGCTTCAAGACGACCAAAAAGAATGTGATATAATTTGCAAGCATATCTTTGCTAATAATGGATATGAATAAAATAGATTGTTTGAGTGCCCCGACAGTACAAAATAAAATTGTAAAAAAGTGAATTATATAGTGATAAAAAATGGGAAATTAATATACTTCTACCGATCAAGCACGTAAAAATGCTTGTAAGACATCCTATAAATAGCTATTCGCATTCTATCGAATCTATCATATAATAAAGGATGAGAGGAACGAATCGTTCCGGATTTTTCGGAAAAATAGATAAATTATAATACTCTGCCTCCCTCCGGTACAGATTATCGGAGCGACTCACCTACAAGTATATTCTCCCGACTCAAAGAATGCAAGGGAAAAATTAAAAATTATTAAAATTTTATAGGTCTATTGACTAAAAACCCCTAAAAGGATAAGATACTATAACAAGTAAAAAGCATCCGCATATGCTGATGCAGAAAGGATAGGGTAGTCATATGAAAATCGAAAAAGTAAATGATAACCAGATTCGTTGTACTCTGACCAAGGAAGACCTTGCCAGCCGCGAGTTAAAGATCAGCGAACTTGCCTATGGTACCGAAAAAGCCAGAAACCTTTTTCGTGACATGATGCAGCAGGCCAATTATGAATTTGGCTTTGAAGCAGAAGATATTCCCCTGATGATAGAGGCTATTCCCATGAACGCGGAATGCATCGTACTTGTCATCACCAAGGTGGAAGACCCGGAGGAACTGGATACCCGTTTTTCCCGCTTTGCCCCATCCGTTCATGAGGATTCCGATATGGAAGAAACTGAAATTAATGAGGAAAGTCCTGACGAAATCATGGACCTCTTCCATAAAATACAGGCACAGGAAACCCCTGCCGAAACAAATGCAGTACCGACCGGCGATGCAACAGATGTTGTAAAGCCCCTTGTCCGTCTGTTCCGTTTTGAATCCATGCAGACCCTGCTCTCCATGGCAAGAGGACTACAGATTCCTTTTGCAGGACACAGTGCCCTATATAAACATCCCCGAACAGACGATTACCTGCTACTGATTATCAGTAAGCCGGAGTTTGCAACGGATTACAACAAATTATGCAACCGTATTTCAGAATACGGAACTCCGCAAAAGGTAATATCCACCACAGTTTCTTATATTGAGGAACATCTTGAATGTATAATTCCGGACTGCGCTCTGGAAACCTTGTCAGAAATTTAATTACAACGAAAACAGGCACGGGATTATTCCTGTGCCTGTTGCATTTTGTAGTAAAAACCTTTTTGCTCTATTAATTCTTCGTGGGTACCACGTTCCACAATTTCTCCTTCATGAATCACCAAAATCATATCCGCATCTTTAATAGTAGATAATCTGTGGGCAATAGCTACTATGGTCCGCTTACCGGTAATATTTTTAATCGCCTTTTGAATCTGACGTTCTGTCTGAACATCCACGGAAGCCGTGGCTTCATCCAGTACAATAATCGGTGATTGACGCAGGATTGCTCTGGCAATGGCCACACGTTGCTTCTGACCACCGGAAAGACGCAGTCCCCTCTCACCCACCTTGGTCTCGTACTGTTCGGGCATATGTAAAATATCTTCATGAATATTGGCCGCCTTTGCCGCTTCCTGAATTTCCGCCAAAGTAGCATCCGGCTTTGCATAACCGATATTTTCCGCAATGGTGCCGTTGAATAAAAAAGTATCCTGAAGCACCGGCGAAATATTATGACGCAAGCTTTCCAGCGTCACCGACTTAATATCCTTGCCGTCAATTAAAATACGTCCCTCTACCGGGTCATAAAATCTGGAAATCAGCTGTGTTGCCGTAGTCTTACCCACGCCGGTAGGCCCTACTAATGCCACCATCATTCCGGGTTTACATTCAAACGAAATGTTCTTCAATACCGGTATTTCATTACTGTAGTGGAAGCTGACATTTTCAAAAGTGATAGCACCTTCTACATGACCAATGTCCTTGGCATCCTCTGCGTTCTGAATGGCAGAAGGCGTTTCCAAAACCAGCGTCACACGCTCCGCACCTGCCAGGGACTGCTGTAAATTCTCCAGCCAGGTAGCCAGTCCCGATACCGGTGCATAGAACAGAGACAAATATAATACAAAGGCCACAATATCTTCCACAGAAAGCTGGCTTTTATATGCCAGATATCCACCAAAAAACACTACCAAAACGGTTCCCGCTGAGGATAAGAACTCTACACAGGGATGAAAAATTGCGCTGGCACGAAGTGCCCGAAGCATGGCCTTCACCTGCTCAAAATTCTTTTCATTCATCCTTTCGCTCTCATAGCTTTCCTGTCCAAAAGACTGAATCTCATGAAGTCCTGAAAGGTTATCCTGCAATTGCGCATTCAACTCACCCATGCACTTCTGGGAAATTTTGAAAAACGGACGTACAATCTTGGCAAAAATCACTCCCGAAATCAATATTAACGGAATGGGTGCACAGGTAATCAGCGCCAGCTTCCAATTAATCATAAGCAGAATTACCAACACTCCCACAAAGGTCACAATATTAGTAATCATATCCGGAATCATATGGGCATACAAAAGCTCAAAATCTCTGGTATCATTTACCACACGGCTCATTAAATCACCGGTCTGCTTATCGTGAAAAAAGCCCAAATCCAAGCTTTGCAGTTTATTATACATTCTGCTTCGCAAATCACCTACCAGATACCAAGCCGCCTTATGCGCCAGATAATTACTTAAAAAGCGAAACAATATACGCAGCAGATACAAACCAAGCAAAATCAAAGCCAGTACCTTTATTGTACCGAGCGCTTCCTCATTTACGCCTTCTCCCACCACACCAGTCATGGTAGACAACACCTTCGGCGCGGACAAATTGACTATTGTCAGTCCCAAGGTGGAAAGAATAGCCAACACATACAGCCCTTTATATCGCGCAGCTTCCTTTGTAAGCTTCCAAAGCATTTTCATATTTTTTCTCCTCGCATATTGATGTATGTATCATAACACAATTGTTCATGATTGTACAATCTTAACAAGTGAAGTTTTGTATGGCTTTTTATACTTTTGCTATTGAAGCTTGACAGAAAGACAGATCCGAAAGACCAATAATTCGCGGTATAATTCCATTATCTTTCACATTCGTACACTCAATGGGGTATATAGGTTTTTTTTCGTCAAATCTACCCCCAATCTTCTGATTTTTTACTAAAAAACACAGTTTAGGGGCTATATAAGTGAAAAAGCACCTATACTACCCCCGAATATACGTTTTCAGGGGTAGTAGTTTCACATTTTTCTGTATATACCCTAGCGCCTCTGGATTTTCTTTTGGTTTATAAACCGACAGCTCATATTCTATAATTTACCACTCCACCTCAATAACACATCTGACGCCACCGGTCTTGATGCTTTCCCGCAAGCATACCTTTACATCCTTCTTAAATACCTCTCTAAATATCCCCCTCTGCATTGCCTAGTGTACAATAACACCACGTTTTAGACAGTTCCTGTGAAATTCTTTTCACGCAGGCACAATAGCACTGTGGATAGATAAACAAAAGCTTATTTTCCGATATGTACTCCAAGTGTGCAAAGGATTCCCTTTGGTTAAAAGAGTCCAAAAATTCCTTAATATTCTCAGCTACATTTAGATACGTTAATAACTTGTTCGCAATGGATTTTCCGTCATTGCAGCGACACTCTTTTCTAACCTTAACAATTGTCTCTTCGTCAAAATTCTCCTCTAAGCAATTGCAAGTTGCCTGTGCCCACTGAAATTTCTTTACAATATCTGCACTTTTTGACAAAGGATACTCCGCTACAAATTGTTCTGCCGCATCACTACTAATATTCTTTTTTAAGCTATCCACCATCCTGAGAGAATGGGCGTTATCGTTTTTAGGCATATATCTTCTCCTCATAAGTTCATATTATCGTCTGACTCATATAGTATGTGCGGTTATGATTGTGTAACTATGTGCATTTACAGTAATCTCACAGTCTCCTGTTTGTATGTACCAATTCTTACCTCTTCTTTGGGTAATTACTTTTTCATCCTTTATCTTTACCTTACACCACTCAACTACATCATCTACTTCCAATGACAGATTTCTTTTTATTCGCTCTACACCCATTTCTGTGGTATGTAACTTCTCAATGTTTTCAATTAAGGGAACCATCTGCTTTACCTCTTCTGGCACTTCTCACAAAAATAAATATTACCCCCCATGTACGCTGCTCGCTGAATCTCAAAACCACACCGCATACAAGGCTCATACAATGCATTCTTGCTCAACTGGCAAACATATCCGCCCTTGTTACCGAATAAATCTCTCTCCGTGTCACGCCCGCCCTGCTCGCACATCCGGCGTAAAATCTTCCGCGTAGATGTGTACAATGCCTGCAAATCTTCTTCGGTGGCATTTTGCATATTGAATCTGGGGTCTATTTTTGCATCCCACAAAATATCCTGAAGCACACCATTACCCAAGCCGGGAATGCGCTGTTTCGTTGCCAGAAAAGCCTTTGCGGAAAGCTTTTTCTCCTGAGGCCAAAGCCCCTTGAAATATTCAAAGGTAAATTCTTCCGTCAAAGGCCCCGGCTTACTTATTGAAGAAATATAGTATCCGTCCTCGCATTCTCCCTTTGGAAATACACCGATAAATCCATACATCTGAATAGACACAAACACCGCAGTCTCATCATCAAAATAAATGGCAAGCTGATGATTCTTTGGGAATTTCTTTTTCTCTTCAAAATACTTCGGGTATGCTCCGTCCGACAAAAGAAGCAAACTTATGAGGCGTATGTAACACTTCAATATAGCTGATAATTTTACCCTTCAAATGTTCCTCTACCTGCTTCGCAATATAATAGCTTTCCGGCAACTCTAACATACTTTTCCTCCTACTTCCACCTATCCAATGTGGCCAAATATTGCCCTTCTGCTGCTTTGGCTTCCTCCAGAGTTTTGCACCTGCCGGCTTCCACATCCAGACGGGCGCAAATGTCAATCATTTCCTCCAGCGTACATTCGCCCAGCACGCCGTCTTTCATACAATAACAACAATAGGTCTCATTCCTTGTTCCGTCCCCATTCTTTCCGAAATGCTCTTCTTCCTGCATGGGCATACCACAGCTTTGACAAATCTTCATATCCATTTTCTTTTCCTCGCTTTCTGCCAGACAATCTTTTCATTGCCTCTGACAAAACCAAGCATAACAAACTTAACCTGACATCAGCGCGGCATATTATGTATTAATTTTATAATTATCCAGCATTTCTCCAAGTCTTCTTACTACTTCTTCACGGATATGTTCCGGCTCCAGCACTTTCGCCGACGGTCCAAAGGACAAAATCAATCCATATACCCAATCATCCACCACATAATTTACATGTGCCAGAAAATCACCGGATTCCAACACCTCCAGCTCCGAATCATCAAAGCGGTCATATACTCGGTAAGCTTCTTTTTTGTCAATCCAAAGTGTAATTTCGGTACAGAATTCGTTCTCCGATGCAGGCACCTTTGTAGCACCTTCCTCCGCTGCACCTACCACTTGCATGGCCGACTTTTTCGCGTTCTCTTTGTCCGGTGTCTTCTGTACTATACCCTCTTTCCACAGTTGCTCCGCTCTTGTTTCAAAACACTCCTCCAAAACCTCCAGCCTCTTCACGCGAAACAACTTAAAAAATCGAAAATCCTCACGCAGCCTACAATACGCCTTCAAATACCATGTATATTCCTTGAAAACCATCTGTACCGGCTCCACGGTACGCCTCTTCATTTCGCCGTTTTGCCCATAATAGTCAAAGCTTATTACTTTACGTCCCAAAACAGCTCTCTTAATTTCTTCATACAACTGCCGCCTGCTGCCACTCCAATCCGACAAGTCAATAGCCAACCAATCTA
The DNA here is from genome assembly GCA_045123675.1 of Acetatifactor sp. GTDB lineage: Bacteria > Bacillota > Clostridia > Lachnospirales > Lachnospiraceae > Acetatifactor. The sequence goes on from JBGVKL010000024.1 coordinate 86,598, forward strand.
CGGGCTTCGTTTCAAAGAATTCTCCCAGCTTCTGTAAAGTATCTCTCTCCTCTGTCACGCTGGTTTCCCTCACAGACAACAAAGCTGCCAGAATCTCCTGCTGCTCTTCCTGACTAATCAACATTTTATTCAGCACAAAATTCTCCATAAGGCAGATACCGCCGTTTTTACCTTTCTTGGTATAAACCGGGATTCCCGCCATATTCAGTGCCTCAATATCACGATATATGGTTCTGACCGATACCTCAAACCGCTCTGCCAGCTCCGTGGCAGTAACCGTTCCCTTACTTATCAGTATGTAAATAATACCCAACAGTCGGTTAATCATTGTATCCTCTTTTCTTTCGCGCTTGTTTTTCTCTTGCGCTTGTTTTTCTTTTGCGCTTGTTCACATTATAACACTCTTAATATGACACCTCAATGTCATATTATTCTTCATGCACCAGCCCCCCTTATTGACCTCCTCACGAGCTTTTATTATTACCATTTGACTACTACATCCCACCACTTTATACAAAACGCGTGATATATCCTAGCAATTCCTGCCCCTGCGGTCTCTACAAAAAAATTCCCTCCCCAGAATCCTTTTTGCCTCATTTTCATCCATTTTTATCGTAAATAATAGCCCTGCACGGTCTCTATAAAAAAACTTGTCTGTGAGATACCACTTTCCCGAAAAAATGGTATCTGGAGACAAACTTTTTCTGTAGAGACCGCAGACGTTCCTTTTTTAGCGATTTGGGGTCAAAAATCAGAAAAAAGGGATTCCACAGTGGCAAAAATTTTCTATAGACCGCCCCGCAACGTGGTTTTGAATACACAAAAACAGGGCAGTCATTTCTGACTGCCCTGCCATCTTTACAGCTCTTATAAAGCTGCGATTTTCTCCATTAAATCTTCAATATTTAAGCCGTGAACCATCGCTGCCTCTTCCAAAGATTCACCCTGTGCTGAAGGGCAACCTAAGCAGTGCATACCTGCCTCTAAAAGAATCGGTGCAACATTAGGATTCTCACGTAAAATCTGTCCGATTGTCATGTCCTTAGTAATTGTCATATCAAGTACCTCCTTATTTCAATAACACGCATTTCATCACGTCTGTTTTTCTCCAAGCTTAGTATAACACATTTTCCGTTTTTGGCAAGATAAACCTTTATTTGGAAAACTACTGTTCCAAAATCTCCCAGAATTCTTCCAATGTCAAATCATTTTCCCACAAAAAGGCAGCCGCCTCCTTCCCCACATACCGAAAATGCCAAGGCTCATGCAGAATACCGGTAATCTCCTCCTTGTCTTCCGGATAACGCAAAATAAATCCATACTCATGAGCGTGCTCTGCCAGCCATTTATTGCCCGGCTCCTCAGCCTGTGTTACATCCATGTTTAAATTCTCGCTACACAAAATATCCAATGCCAGCCCGGTTTCATGCTCACTTTTTCCGGCCGGCATGGTCTGCTCATAGGTTTTCTCCAAAGCCTGTTGTCTATTCATCCCCTGTGCCATGTAACGGGCTACATCCTCATCCACCAGCTCCTGCTGCCTCTCTCTGCTTCGATATGCGGAGGCAATCCAGTACTGATAGCCTTCCTCATCTGCTGCCGCCAACAAATCCACCAAATCATCGTACAAAACATCCGCCGCCTGCAGACGACCGTTACAAATATATCTCAGGTCGCTTTCGAACGCACCCTCCGCTAACGCCCGGTCTCTATTTACCAGTACAAGTAATTTTTCATTTCCTTCATATAATTCACGGCACTGTGCCTCGGTAACTATTTTCTCTGCCTCCGGAAAAATATACCCGCTATTACTTATCCACGCGTCGGTGCCACCTTTCCTCTCATCTTCTCCCAGAGTTTCCACATCTTCCCTCAGCCACACATCTTCTACATTCCCCTTCTCGTCCGGCATGTGGGTATTTTCTCCTGCAAACAATCCCGCAAACCACTGAAACACTGAGCTAACCACCCACAACAGCCCAATAATTCCTAAGATTCCCCAGATCACCAGTAATCTTTTTACCTGTCTTCTTCGTTGTATTTGTCTTCTCTTTTTGTCCATAAATAAAGCACCTCCGAATGTCCTGTTTCGAAGGTACTTTATCAGGGAAATGTAACCAACTCCCCACAAATTTGTATCATAATTGTTTCTTAATTATCTGTACTTATTATCCGCATCATACACTTCTGCATAAGTATCCTTAGTTTCCAACCAGACTCCCATTTCCATATGATACATATTAAAGTCCGCCTGAGTCAGATAGCTCCACACCGAAAGCGGCATTGTAGGAACAATCGTTCCATTCTTCTCCTGCAAAAGCAAGGTGTCTCCGGAGCCCTTTCCCCACAGTTTCTTTTTTTCTTCCCAGTAAAATTCCTCTCCTTTATACTCTACCGAATAACTATTCTCCAGTTCCCAGTACTGTACCAGCACATCCAAAGGAAGCACCTCATCCAGAGTTTCCTCCCGAGCCCTTATAACGCTTTGCCAAAAATCAGTTTCTTCTTCCATTACTATATTGGTGTACTGATTGTTAACAGAGAATCGATATAATTTATGAAACTGTGTATCTAAGAAAAACTCAACCTCCACATTATCGCAGCCCAACCACTCTGTCATATATACCAGACGATATATGTAAAATCCCGGAAGCACATTCATGCCGTTACCGCCATGAAGCATATAAAACTCCCTTTTTACCAATTCCTCCGGTTGCAATTCTATTTTGCTTCCCCACATTTTTTCAAACAGTTCATCCGCTTCCTGTACTACATACTCCGTTAACTCTTCGTTGCTTATTTCCTTTACATCATCCGGCATTTGAATTAACTGCGTAGCTATCCCTTCCGCTCCGGCAACTGCAATGGTATACAACTTTTCTGCAAAATTGTGATACGTCAGTTCATAAGTATCCATTTCCATTTTTTTGGTATTTACCTGTCCGATAGAATTTCGGTCCTCCAGTCTCATCAGCAAATCCGGAACACCAAATGCAATCAACAAAAGCCCGCCTGCAAACAATATTCGAAGGAAGCCTCTTCCTACATATCTCCACATCTTCATGCTTCCTCCTTTCCGGGAAGCCACACATTAACGGCTGTTCCTTCTCCCATTTTACTTTTCAAGCGCCACTTTCCACCATGAAATTCCAGAATTTTTGCACAAAGTGCCATTCCCAAACCGGCACCGCCTTCCTTACGGGCTCTGGATTTATCTACCATATAGAACGCCTCTGTAATATGCGATAGCTCCTCCTGCGGTATTCCTCTTCCGTCATCACGTATCTGAAACTGATATCCTTTACCTGCTTTGCGTCCTCGTATCTGAATATTCCCACCGACATCACAGGCTTTTCTTCCGTTATCCACCAAATTCAAAAAGAAAGAGAGCAGTAAATCCTTATCTCCATACACACAACCATCTTCTACGTTTATCGTCAACGTAATCGACTTCTCCGTTAACATAGGCAAGGCGGTCGCCTGCAAGGAGCTCATAAGCTCCTTCACGCTAAGACATCCAAATGTAATCTCCTGCTTATCCACCCTTGTTAGCTCCATCATTTTATAAGCCAGTCTCTCCAGTCGTTTTCCATCCTGGTAAATGTAACCTGCCGACATCATACGGGCTTCTTCCGACAACTCTGTAGACATCAAAAGCTCACTGTATCCGATAATCGACGTGAGTGGTGTCTTAAGTTCATGCGCAAAGGCTCCCGTGAATTCTTCCTGCCTGCGCACGGCATCGTTTAATTCCCAAATATTTTCCTCAAGCCGCTCTGCCATAATATTAAAATCTCTCATCAAAACCGCCATTTCATCATTTCCCTTCGGTGTTACCCGACTTGCGTAGTCACCCTTTGCAAAAGCTCTGGTAGCCTGTGACAGCTTCCGGACCGGTGCCGTAAAACTATACGCCATTCCGGCAGCCAGCACTGTCGCCACCAGACTTAAGATTCCCACTGCCATACGATACTGCTGTAAGAGTATGGCCCGATTATCATAGACCTGCTGTACATTTCTGTTCTTTTCGATGTAAAAAACGTCTTCGTCTATTATCATTTGGACCATGGTCTCCAGATAATGACTTCCTTCTTTATCTGTTAACTGCCAATACAATTCTCCACTCGTCAAACTTTCTCTTGACAATGTATTTTGATAACTTCCTTTTTGGTAAAGCACTGCAAATTTACTGTCATACAAAATCAGCGTTTCTTCTGCATTACCGATATTTTCGTCTATAGTCCGTATAACGTCTACAAGCACTTTTTCATCCAAACGATAGTTTTCTGACAGGCTGTCCGTAGAAGACAATATTGTATATTGAAACATAGCAGCCTCTTCCAACGCCACATTCAGCTCATTTTCCAGGGACGCCTGAAAGGAACTCTGAATCAACGCACTTCCAAAAACCGTAAACATGACAATTAATATGATTAATATTCCCCAAAACTGCTTCCAAAAAAGCTTCATATATTTCCTCAATCCTCCCTGTGGAAACAATATCCCACCTTATAAACTGCCTGTATCTGTTTCTCCAGGCCCGCCTTATGACGTACTCTCTGTACATGCAAATCCACCGTCCGGCTGTCTCCCATATAAGTTCCGCCCCACACATGCTCATAAATCATCTCCCGGTGCAATGCTCTACCGGGATTACGCACAAACAATAACAATAAATCAAACTCCTTATAAGTAAGATCTATTTTCTCTTTTCCCCGAAAAACACTTCTGGACGCAATATCAATTAACAGGTCTCCAACCTGCACTTCCTTTTGTACCTTTTGATATCGCCTGAGCACATTCTCCACTCTGGCAAGCAACTCTGCAATCTCAAACGGCTTGGTAATGTAATCGTCTGCGCCGGCTTTCAACCCTCTTACCTTATCATTCGTTTTCCCCTTTGCCGTCAGGAAAATTACCGGTATATCCAAACTTTTGGCATATTCCAACAACTCATAACCATCCGCCCCCGGCAACATAATATCAAACAAACACAAATCATAACGCTTTTCTGCCAATTTATCCGCACCGACAAGTCCATCATAAGCCACCTCACACAGGTATCCTGCCTTAGTTAAATTTATCTTAATCAGATTGGCAATTGCCTCTTCATCTTCCACAATCAATATCCGATTCATCCGCTTCTTTCCTCCTTATTCTTATGCCCGCTAAGAATACATCAAAATTGTATCATAGTTGTAACAAAGTTTCTCGCTTTGTTCCCAAAAAAGTACACTGCCGACCTTGACTGTCAACTTTCTTTTTCATATAATAAAACCATAAGGATTAGAAGTTTTTAACACTTAATTTTACTAATTCAATTTTTTATAGGAGGCTATTTCAAATGAAACCAGAATGGACAGATTTTGTAGGCGGCAAATGGCAGACAGAAATCAACGTACGTGATTTCATCCAGAAGAACTATCATCCTTATGATGGTGATGATGCATTCTTAGCTGGTCCTACACAGAACACAAAAGATTTATGGGAACAGGTACTTGACTTACAGAAGCAGGAAAGAGAAGCAGGTGGCGTTCTTGATATGGACACCAAGGTAGTTTCTACTATCGTTTCTCATGGCCCCGGCTATCTTAACAAAGATAAGGAAACTATCGTAGGTTTCCAGACTGACAAGCCTTTCAAGCGTTCTTTACAGCCTTACGGCGGTATCAGAATGGCTGAGAAAGCTTGCTCTGATAACGGTTATGAAGTAGACGCTGAAATCAGCGAGTTCTTCTCAACCCACAGAAAAACACACAACGCTGGATGTTTCGATGCTTACAACGATGAAATGAGAGCTTGCCGTTCTTCACACATCGTTACCGGTCTTCCTGATGCTTACGGTCGTGGTCGTATCATCGGTGACTACAGAAGAGTTGCTCTTTACGGTATCGATCGTTTGATCGAAGACAAATTAGAGCAGAAGGCTTCTACCGGTCGTGTTATGACTGATGATGTTATCCGTCTTCGTGAAGAAATCTCTGAGCAGATCATTGCATTAAAGCAGATGAAGGTTATGGCAGCTTCTTACGGTTATGATATTTCTAAGCCTGCAAAGGACGTTAAGGAAGCTATCCAGTTCACATATTTCGGATATTTATGTGCAGTTAAGGAGCAGAACGGTGCAGCTATGTCCCTTGGACGTACCTCTACCTTCATTGACTGCTACGCTGAAAGAGACTTAGCTAACGGAACCTATACCGAAGAGCAGATTCAGGAATTCGTAGACCACTTCATCATGAAGTTACGTATGATTAAGTTTGCTCGTACACCTGAATACAACCAGATCTTCGCTGGTGACCCTGTATGGGTAACCGAGTCTTTAGCTGGTGTTGGTGTTGACGGACGTCACATGGTTACTAAGATGAGCTTCCGTTACTTAAATACACTTTACAACTTGGGTGCTTCACCGGAACCTAACTTGACTGTTCTTTGGTCTCCCAGACTTCCTGAGAACTTCAAGAGATTCTGTGCAAAGACCTCTATCCTTACTTCATCAATTCAGTACGAAAACGACGAATTGATGAGAGTTGACCATGGCGATGACTACGGTATTGCTTGCTGTGTATCTTCAATGGTTATCGGTAAGGAAATGCAGTTCTTCGGTGCTCGTGCTAACTTAGCTAAGTGTTTATTATACGCTTTGAATGGTGGTATCGACGAAGTTACCAAGAAGCAGGTTGGTCCTAAGTATCGTCCTGTAGAAGGTGACGTTCTTGACTTTGATGATGTTTACAGCAAGTTCATGGATATGATCGAGTGGCAGGCAGATGTTTATGTTAACACCCTGAACATCATCCACTACATGCATGACAAGTACTGCTATGAAAGAGCAGAGATGGCTCTTCATGACAGAGACGTTAAGAGATATTTCGCAACTGGTGTTGCAGGTCTTTCTATCTGTGCTGACTCCTTATCAGCTATTAAGTATGCTAAGGTTGAAGTTATCAGAGACGAAGACGGAATCATCGTTGACTTCAAGACAACAGGTGACTTCCCTAAATACGGTAACGATGATGACCGCGTAGACTCAATCGCTCAGGATCTTGTATCCAAGTTCATGACCGCTATCAGAAGACATCATACCTACAGAAATGGTATCCCTACCACTTCTATTCTTACCATTACTTCTAACGTTACTTATGGTAAGGCTACAGGTAACACTCCTGATGGACGTAAGAAGGGTCAGCCTTTCGCACCTGGTGCTAACCCGATGCACGGCCGTGATACCCACGGTGCTGTAGCTTCCTTAGCTTCAGTTGCTAAGCTTCCTTTCAAGGATGCACAGGATGGTATTTCTAACACATTTACCATTATCCCTGGCGCTCTTGGTAAAGAAGACCAGATCATCGCTGGTGACCTTAATATCGAATTATAATTAATGTTTTCCGGGAATCTGCGGATTCCCGGAACCATAGAAAGGTGTGTGATTCCCATGGACGAGAAAAACATGATTGATGACCTTGTACAAATGTTAGACAGTGGTATGCTTAGTGGTGTCGGACATGTAAATGTAGATTTTGATGCTGCCAGCAAACAATCCAAAAATGTTCAAACCATGGGCTGTTCGGATTGCTCTCGCACTCCGTTAGCTTGCAGCATACCTACACTTCATGAAGGGCTGGATGATTACAAATAGCTCTTCAGCAAACAATTCACTCGGACAATTTATTTGTCTGAAATCAAAATTAATAGGAGGACAATATCATGACTGCAAATAGCGCTCAGATTGATAACTTAGTTGCATTACTTGATGGTTACTCAGTTAAGGGTGGACATCATCTTAATGTTAACGTTTTAAACAAAGAGACTTTATTAGATGCTCAGGCTCATCCTGAAAACTATCCTCAGCTTACTATCCGTGTTTCCGGATACGCTGTTAACTTCATTAAGTTAACTCCTGAACAGCAGGCTGACGTTATCTCTCGTACTTTCCACGAAGGTATCTAATTAGCAAACTAAAGAGCCCGGGAAGATAATTCTTCCCGGGTTTTATTTAGAAAGGAAAACAATATGCAAGGAAGAATTCATTCATTGGAAAGCTTCGGTACAGTAGATGGCCCCGGCGTACGTTTTGTAGTTTTCGTACAAGGTTGCCCTATGCGCTGTGCCTACTGTCACAATCCGGACACCTGGCCCATGAACGGTGGAACTTTAATGGAGCCGGAATATATTATTGAACAATACGAACGAAACAAAGGCTTTTACCGTGACGGCGGCATTACCGTAACCGGCGGCGAGCCTTTGATGCAGATAGATTTTTTAATTGATTTATTTACTCTTGCAAAAGCCAAGGATATCCATACCTGTATTGATTCCTCAGGCATTGCTTACAACCCTGACTCTCCTGCATTTATGGAGAAACTGGACAAGCTTATGACTCTCACCGACTTGGTTATGCTGGATATTAAGCATATCGACCCGGATAAGCACAAAGAATTAACCGAACAGCCGAATCATCGAATTTTAGAATTCGCAGCATATCTGAACGAAAAGAAAGTAGATATGTGGATTCGCCATGTGGTTGTTCCCGGTATTACGGACGACGATAAATACTTGGAAGCTTTAGGCTACTTTATCGGTCAATTTACCAATTTAAAAGCATTGGATGTACTTCCTTACCATACCATGGGCGAAGTGAAATACCAGAAACTCGGCATGAAATATAAGCTTGCCGGGGTTCCCGCCATGGACAAGGAAGTAGCAAAAGAGAAGAAGGAAGTTATTTTAGGTGGCATCCGCAAACGCCGCTTAGAATTAGGTCTTATCAAAGCTTAAGTCCTAGTCCTCACACTATGTAAGCAATTCCAATTTAGGAGTTTTTATAAAAACCCTTGTATTTATTGCAACTTTGTATTACAATAACATTGGTTATTGAGAAACTTTTATCAATTTAGGAGGATTTTATTATGGCATTCGTTATTGGTGATTCTTGTGTAGCTTGTGGTGCTTGTGAAGCACAGTGTCCTGTTGGTGCTATCAGCATGGGCGACGGCAAATTCGAAATCGATGCAGACAAGTGCATTTCTTGTGGTGCTTGTGCAGGTCAGTGCCCTGTTGGTGCTATCGCTGAGGAATAATTTGCAAAGACAATTACAAGTTGCCTTACGGACATCTCTCAAATTGAGAGATGTCTTTTTTTCTTTTCCGGCTTTATCTTTACACTCTTTTTGCGCAATAACTCGTCCATCTTTTTATAATACTCTTCACTACGCTTCTCACGCTGTTTATCACGTTCTGCTTCCCGCTCTTCCTGACAACGGAACTGATAATCCAGCTCTTTTACCACACCGTCCTTAATCTCCCTGCAAAGCTCTTTATTATTCTCCTGTAAGGTTTCCCGAATCAGCTGCTGCAACAACCATTGAAGGCGCTTAGCTTTCTCCTCCTTCTCACGCACCTCATCTGCTTCCTCCAGTTCTCTTTGACTTACAATATCAATTGCAAGTCCGGGTGCGGATTCAGATTCCTCTGTTAAATCTTCTTTATTCTCCTCCAAAGCCGTCAAATCGCCCAAAATAGGCCCCTCTTCCACTTCTTCGGTATTTTGTAGCACATTCAATTTTCCGTTCTTTAAAATCATTTTAATCGCCTTCAACTGCAATCCCCTTTCTTTCATTGTTTTAATCTGCACAAAACGCTCAATATCTTTATCTGTATAGTATCTGTGTCCTAATTCATTTCTCTTAATCGGTAACTTAAGTTCTTCTTCCCAGTATCTCAGTACATGGCTTTCCACCTGCACTCTTTTGGCTGCGTCTGAAATTAATAAATAGTTTTCCATTGTTTTTCTCCTTTCCGGGTAAATGGTTGAGTAGGTGTTGGGGGACTGGTAGCTAGGTGGGGCGGTATATGTATTGGGCAACTCATATGTACAGGGATTAATCCCTTCCCAAAATCGTTGTTCAATACATATACCGTCCCACCCGGCTGCAAATCTCAACACCCACCTTCCTTTTTCATATTCGCTACTATTCCTTATCCATTTGTAAAATAAAAAGAGAACTCCCTTTTATGAAAGTTCTCTTTAGTAAACAATTTTATTTATCAAGGTTTGCAAACTTCGTGTAACGTGGCATCCATGCCAATTCTACGGTTCCAATGGAGCCGGCTCTTTGTTTCGCTATGATAATTTCAGCAATGTCCTTCTTATCAGAATCATGATTGTAGTAGTCATCACGATAAATAAACATAATAAGGTCAGCATCCTGCTCAATAGCCCCGGACTCACGAAGATCTGACATCATCGGGCGCTTATCCGGTCTCTGCTCCACGGAACGATTCAGCTGCGACAACGCAAGCACCGGAACCTGAAGTTCCTTTGCCAGTCCTTTCAAGGAACGGGATATTTCAGAGATTTCCTGTTGTCTGGACTCTGCCTTACCACTACCACTCATCAACTGCAGATAGTCGATAATGATCATGGACAAATTCTTTTCCAATTTCAACTTACGGCACTTGGTTCTAAGCTCCGATATAGAAATACCCGGTGTGTCATCTATAAACAGATTAGAACGACCGATAACTCCTGCGCTCTCTATCAGCTTCTCCCACTCTTCATCGCTAAGCTGTCCTGTACGCAAGTTCTGTGCTTCCACACTGGATTCCAGCGAAAACATACGATTTATCAGCTCTTCCTTGCCCATTTCCAGACTAAAAATAGCCACCGTCTTGTTCTGCCGAAAAGCAACATGCTGTGCAATATTCAACACAAACGCGGTCTTACCCATAGCAGGACGAGCTGCAATCAGCACCAGATTCGAAGGATGGAAGCCTGCAGTCCGATAGTCCAAATCCAAAAAGCCTGAAGGAATACCTGTTACATAACCCTTAGTCTTAGAAGCCGCCTCAATCATGTCCATAGCGTTCATAACAACCTGACGTATGGGTGTAAAATCTTCGGTGTTCGTTCTCTGCACCAGCTGAAATACCTTCTTTTCTGTATCAGCCAGCACATTCTCCAGTTCTTCTTTACCGGAATAGCAAGTATTGGCAGTCTCCTCGCAAAAGCGTATAAGCTTACGTGCTGTAGACTTCTCTGCTACAATATTTGAGTAATATTTTATATTTGCCGATGTAGGAACTGCCGTAATTAAATCACGCACAAATTCCAAAGAACTCACCTCAGGCGGGACGTCTTTTTCTTTTAATTTGTCCTGCAGGGTTACCAAATCTACCGGCATACCTTTATCATTCAGTTCTACCATGGTTTCAAAAAGAATACCATACTGTTTATTATAAAAATCCTCACCGGAAATCATTTCGGAAGCTATCATAATTGCTTCTCTATCCATAATCATGGAACCGATCACCGATTGCTCTGCCTCCACACTATGAGGCATAACCTTTTTGATGACTGCTTCATCCATAATAAAAACCTTCCCCAGAAGTACTTTATACTACGCCTCTGTTACCTTTACCGTAAATTTACCTGTCACCTGAGGATGGAGTTTAATTGCCACCTCGTAATTTCCAAAATTCTTTATACTGTCTGCCAGGACAATTTTCTTCTTGTCCAATTCAATACCATGCTGCGCCTTAAATTCTGCCACGATTTCTTTGCTGGAAACAGAACCAAATGCTTTGCCACCTTCTCCGGCTTTCATTTTAACTACTACCTGCTTGGTTTCCAGTACTGCTGCCAATTCCTTCGCAGCATCCAACTGCTGCTGTGCAACCTTCTCATCATTTGCTTTCTGTAACTTCAAATCATTCAAATTCTTGGGAGTAGCCTCTACACCAATCTTTTTAGGCAAAATGTAGTTTCTGGCATAGCCGTCATTCGCCTCAATAATTTCTCCCTTTTTTCCTAATTTCTTCTCATCCTGTAAAAGAATAATTTTCATATCCAAACACCTCAAATCTGTATTTACTATTTTCTACACAAAAGGACTATATTTCTCCGCTTTCCAGCATTGTATCAATCAAATGCTTCAGCTCACCTATTGCTTCTACTAAGCCTACGCCTTCCATCTGGCATGCCGCGATAGACATATGTCCGCCACCGCCTAAACGTTCCATAATAATCTGCACATTTACCTCATCAATGGAACGGGCACTTATATAAATCTTACCTTGATAATCTGTTAATACAAAGCTGGCCTTAACTCCCTTAATGTTCAAAAGTTCATTTGCTGCCTGAGCTCCTACAATGGTAGGACTCTGCAAATCTTCATTCGTACATACCGAAATTGCAAAGCACTGTTTATAAATCTCTGCCTGACTGACAGTATCTGCTTTCGCTTTATATTCTGCCGCTTCTTCTCTGAACAGCTTACGTACACGGGTAACGTCCGCACCGTTTCTACGCAAGAATGCCGCCGCCTCAAAGGTACGCACACCCGTTTTGCTCATAAAGTTATTGGTATCAATCATAATACCGGAATACATACAGTCTGCTTCCTCTGTACGAATCTTAATATTGTCATATGTATACTGTAAAATCTCTGATACCATTTCACACGCAGAGGATGCATAAGGCTCTACATAAGAAAGTGTCGCACTTTCTATGGTTTCCGTGCTTTGTCTGTGGTGATCCAAAACCACAACAGACTTACAATACTTAAGCAACTCCGGACACTCTGTAATGGAAGGCTTATTCACATCCACCACAACCAATGCCACATTATTGCCGGCAAGTTCAATTGCCTGCTGACTGCCTACTATCATGTCATCATCATATTCCGGATTGTTTTTGAACAGCTCCACCAAAGGTCTTACCGAAGTCGTCACATCATTTAATACAATATGTGCCTTTCTGCCAAGGGCATTGGCAATACGGTAAATACCTACTGCCGCACCAAAGCTGTCCACATCCGCCATGCGGTGTCCCATAACAATAACCTTATCTTTGGCAGTAATAATTTCTCTGAGTGCATGTGCTTTTACTCTCGCCTTAACTCGGGTATTCTTCTCTACCTGCTGACTCTTACCACCATAATATGTAATACTTTCCGGAGTCTTCAGAACGGCCTGATCACCGCCACGGCCCAAAGCTAAATCAATAGCATTACGGGCAAATTCATAATTCTGCGCATAGGAAAGTCCGTCCAGACCCACACCAATACTCATGGTGACTGCCATTTCGTTACCGATATTTACAGTCTTTACATCCTCCAAAAGCTCAAAACGAGTTTCCTGCAACTGTTTCACTGCTTTTTTACGAAGAATAATCAAATACTTGTCCTTCTCCAACTTCTTGGCAATACCATCGATAGCTGATATGTACTTATTTACCTTTCTGTCAATTAAAGCTATCAAAAGGGAACGACGTACTTCTTCTACACTTTCTAACGCCTCTTCATAGTTATCCAGATAAATCATACCTACTGCAAGTGACTGATCATCCACTTCCCGAAGAGCAATCTGCAATGCAGTCTCATCATACAAATAAACTGCTATCAGATAGCCATCATAGCCCTCTGCGTCAATCATATCACTATGTTCAGCCATTTCCTTCAAGGAAACCTTCTTGAATTTAACTACATATTCTGATCCTTCATATTGCAACTCATACTGCGATTCATCCACACCATTGTCATCCGGAAGCTTCTCTCTGGTAATGGTAGGAAACAGAGAAGTAATGGATTTATTATAGCCTTTCGGCTGGTGTACCACATTTTCAAAGGATGTATTTGTCCAAATCACCTTACCACTGTCATCCAGCAAACAATACGGTATATCCAGCTCACGCAATAACCGTCGCTGAATTTGTCCGTACTCTGTGGCAAAACTAATCAGTTCATTCATAATCAGTGGTTTATTATAATAGTAAAGCGATAATGTGATTGCAAAATAGAAAATAGTAAAACCACTGACAATTACTCCGGCAGTAAAATTCACCAAGGCTACGGCCAAGGACACTGCACACAGTAATATGCCCAGATATATTGTGAAATTCAAATATGTCTTAATACGACCTTTAATTTTAATATGCTTCTTCATCTCATACCCCATATTCTTTGCGAATCAAATCTGTAAGCATCCCAAATAACATTTTCCGTCTATCCGAAACTTAACATTAATTATACCAAAGTTTCTCTAACTATTCCACATAATAATTAATTAAATTGTGTAATAATTCTGTCAGTATTTTTACATATTTGTCACATTTCCCATCAAATGTGCTATCGATTGTTTTCAAATAAAAAGACCAACTACTTTTTCAAGTAATTGGTCTCTACGTTTTAGTCGCAAGTATAAGGCATCAATGATACGTGACGAGCTCTCTTGATTGCAACAGTGAGTGCTCTCTGATGCTTTGCACAGTTGCCGGTGATACGACGAGGAAGGATTTTTCCTCTCTCTGATACGTATCTCTTCAACTTGTTAGTATCTTTGTAATCAATCACATTATCTTTACCACAGAATACACAAACTTTCTTTCTTCTGCGGATGCCGCCTTTTTTTCTCATTGGAGAATCGGATTTCTCTGCTTTATTAAAAGCCATGGTCAGTGCCTCCTATCTTTAAAATAATCAATTAGTTAAACGGTAATTCTTCATCAATTCCATCCGGAATATTCATGAAGCCATCTCCTGCACCACTGGGTGCCGGTCTGTTAAAGTTACCACCGGTGTAACCGCCCTCACCGCTTCCTGCAGATGCATTCTTGCTCTCTGCAAATTCAATTTCGTCTACCATTACACGCACACTGTAAACCATCTGGCCATCCTTGTTTGTGTAATTATCATTCTGAATTCTGCCTGCAGTAAGAATCTTTGTTCCCTTGCGAAGATATCTCTCCACAAACTCAGCCTGTTTGCCAAAACATGTACAGTTAAAGAAATCTGCATCAGGTTCACCCTCACGCTTAAATCTTCTGTCAACTGCTATAGAAAAACGGGCAACTGCGGTTGCGCTGGCGCCCTGTGAATATCTCACTTCCGGGTCCCTTGTTAAACGTCCCATAAGAATAACTTTATTCATACTTAATCTCGCTTTCTATTATGCCTCGTCCTGTCTAACGCATAAATATCTGATTACATTGTCCATAATGCGAACGCGGTTTTCAATTTCCGCCGGAGCAGTGCTTTCAGCTTCGAATCTGATAAAGTAGTAGAAAGCTTCTTTCATCTTCTGAACTTCGTAAGCAAGTTTTCTCTTGCCCCACTCGTCTACTTCTGTGATGGTACCGCCAAATCTCTCAACGTAAGCTTTGCACTTGTCAATGACTTTTGCTCTTTCTTCATCTTCGATTTTTGCGCTAACAACCACGCATAATTCGTACTTATTCATTGTAGTTACCTCCTTTTGGTCTCTGGCCCTCGTCCTACCGAGAGCAAGGAAAATATTATATCACAATTTGACATGTTACCATATTTCGCATGTAAAAGCAAGCATATTTTTTATTTTTCTGCTTCTTTTTGTACTTCTTTTACATTTTTTTCCAAATCTCTTCTTGCAATCATAATTTGATGCCCGCAACCGCAGCATTTCAATCGAAAATCCGCACCTATTCGCAAAACTTCCCATTCTTTTGAACCACAAGGATGTTGCTTCTTTAGCTTTAAAATATTACCCACCTGAATATCCATACTTCCTACACCCATTTCCTTATTCATTAATGATAATATAACAAAAAAAAAGAAACTCCTCAACCACAAAAAACAATATCAGGAAACTATTTTATATTATTCCGGGTTCATGATACAATAGAAGCAAATAAATTATAAGGAGGATTCTCTATGTCTGCAGAACTGGCTGAATTTAAAAAAATCATTGAAACACATAATAACATTGTTTTCTTCGGTGGCGCAGGGGTTTCCACAGAAAGCGGTATTCCTGATTTCAGAAGCATAGACGGTCTTTATAATCAGCAATACGATTATCCTCCGGAAACCATTCTAAGTCACACTTTTTATCGCCGCAATGTGGAAGAATTCTACCGCTTTTACCACAACAAAATGCTTTTTCCCAATGCAAAACCCAATGCTGCACATATTGCACTGGCAAAATTGGAAGCACTTGGCAAAGTTAATGCTGTAATTACCCAGAATATTGATGGTCTCCACCAGGCGGCCGGAAGCAAAAATGTATACGAACTTCACGGTTCGGTATTACGTAACTACTGTGAAGGTTGTGGCGCATTCTATGATTTGAACTATATTCTGGAGCAAAAAGGAGTTCCAAAGTGCAGTAAATGTGGTGCTACAATAAAACCGGACGTCGTATTATATGAAGAAGGCTTAAACCAATCCATTATTAATGGTGCAGTAAACCATATACGACATGCGGATGTGCTGATTATCGGCGGCACCTCTCTGGCTGTTTACCCCGCCGCAGGATTGATTGACTATTTTACCGGTGATAAATTGATTGTCATCAATATGGCACCAACTCCCCGGGATACACACGCTGATTTAGTAATAAAAGAACCGATTGGACAGGTTTTTGCCTCCTTAGATTTGTAATTTTAATCAAATTTTCACCATTTTATTAAAAATACTTGTTACTTTTTGCCAAAAATGGTACACTTATATAAGTGATACATTCCAGTATAAAATATATTACTAAATAGAAAAAGGAGTATTGTTATGGCAAAAGAAATGATTGCAATGATTTTGGCCGGCGGACAAGGTTCCAGACTCTATGCTCTGACCCAAAAACTGGCAAAGCCTGCAGTTCCTTTTGGCGGAAAATATCGTATTATCGATTTCCCCCTATCTAACTGCGTCAACTCCGGTATTGACACCGTAGGTATCCTTACCCAATATCAACCCCTCGTTTTAAACGAGTACATAGGTAACGGTCAGCCGTGGGATTTAGACCGTCTGTATGGTGGTGTACATGTACTTCCTCCATATCAGCAGGCAACCGGTTCCGACTGGTATAAAGGTACTGCAAATGCGATTTATCAGAACTTATCTTTTATTAATCGCTATGACCCTAAATATGTCATTATCTTATCCGGCGACCAGATTTGTAAGCAGGATTACAGTGACTTCTTGAAATTCCACAAGGAAAAGGGTGCAGAATTCAGTGTTGCTGTTATGGAAGTTCCTTGGGAAGAAGCTCCCCGCTTCGGCTTAATGGTTGCTGATGAAAATGATAAGATTACCGAATTCCAGGAAAAACCCAAGAATCCTAAGTCAAATCTGGCTTCCATGGGTATTTATATCTTCAACAGAGATATTTTGGAGAAATATTTGACAGAAGATGAATTAGATCCTAACTCATCCAATGACTTCGGTAACAATATTATTCCGAACCTGTTGAGAGACAAGCGCGAAATGTATGCTTATCGTTTCAGCGGTTATTGGAAGGATGTAGGAACTATCTCCTCTTTGTGGGAAGCTAATATGGAAATTATGGACCCTGAACACAGCGGTATTAATCTTTTTGATGAAGACTGGAAGATCTACAGCCGTAACAGTGGTAAGACCGGTCACAAAGTAGGTGCTAATGCAGTAATCGAGAACGCTATGATTACTGACGGTTGCCGTATTGACGGTACTGTTAAGCATTCCATTCTCTTTGCAGGTGTTAAAATTGAAGAGGGTGCCATTGTAGAAGACGCTGTTATTATGGGAAATAGTACGGTAAAATCCGGCGCACATGTAAAACATTGTATCGTTGGTGAAGGTGCTACCATTGGAGAAATGGCTACTGTAGGTGCTATGCCTGCAGATGGAGTCAATGGTGTAGCCACCGTCGGTCCCGGTGTCACAATCGGTTCTCGCGCTTTGATTGGTCCAAATGCAATGGCAGATAAAGATGTAAAGGATGGTGATACACAATGGTAAATTCAAGCAATAATGTATTGGGTATTATTTTCCCAAACAGTTACGATGATCAAATTTCAGCTTTGTGTAATGAGCGTTTGATGGCTTCCATTCCTTTTGCAAGCCGTTACAGAATGATTGACTTTTTGCTGTCCAGCATGGTAAATTGCGGTATTGATAATATTTCCATCATTGTAAGGAAAAACTACCGCTCTCTTATGAAACATCTGGGCGCCGGACGTGAGTGGGATTTAACACGTAAGAATGGCGGTCTAAACATTGTTCCACCATTTGCTGAGAAAACCGTAAAGGTATACAACGGTCGTGTAGAAGCTCTCGCAAGTATTGTTGATTTCTTAAAAGTACAGAAGGAAGAATATGTAGTCATTGCCGATTCTAATATCGTTGCTAACTTTAATTTTAACGCAATGTTAAAAGAACATATTGCTTCCGGTGCAGATGTATCCATCGCTTATAAGGAAGAGGAAATCCCTTATAACTTTATGAATCTGCAGCCGAATATGTCAAAAGACCTCTACTATACATTACAGTTAGAGGAAGGACGAGTTGTAGATATTCACACAAACTCTAAAGAGAACGGTCCACAGAACTTCTCTATGAATATCTATATGATTGCCAGAGAATTGTTAATTGAGCAGATTCAGAATGCTTACGCACGCGGATATGTTTATTTTGAACGTGATGTACTTGCACCTCAGTTAAATAAGTTGAAGGTTTATGGATATAAATACGAAGGTTATACTGCACGTATTACCGATATCGAAAGCTACTATCACGAAAACATGAAGCTGTTGGATGATGCTAATTTGGATGCACTTTTCGAGCCTTCACCTATTTATACCAAGATTCGTGATGACAACCCGACCCGCTATATCGGTGATTCCAAAGTTAAGAACACCATGGTTGCAGACGGTTGTGTCATTGAAGGTGAAGTAGAAAACTGTATTCTCTTCCGTGGCGTAAAAATCGGCAAGGGTGCTGTTGTTAAAAACAGTATTATCATGCAGGATACCACTATCAGAGATAATGCTCAGATTGACTACGTTATTACAGACAAAGAGGTTACCATTTCTACCGGACGTTGTCTGAAAGGAAATAGTTACTTCCCTGTATTTGTACCTGCATATAAAACAATCTAAACACAAATGTTGTAATTGTGATGCACGTAAAAAAGCTGTGATAATGACTTCCATTATCACAGCTTTTAATTTATTAATCAATTTTCTTTAAAACAAACGCACATCGGTTGGGAAGGTAGCATTTGAAACCTATCCAATCATGTTCTGTACGCATGGTTTCATATACATAATCCTTGTCCACTCTACTTTGTCCACCAAAAGTACCATCATCCGAAGAAAGAACAACTTGATATTTACCTTCTGTTGCCACCGGCACGAAATAGCCTTCAAAGGATTTTGTCGGATGGAAATTAAAAACAAAAACATCATCACCCTTATTGTAAATCAACACCTTGTCATCCTGATGCATCCACCTGTTCTGTGCCTGCTTCTCTAATATCTTATCTTCCTTTAACAAAGCAATCATGGCTTTATCAAAATCATTCAGCTCACAATAACGCAGATTTTCATTGTCTACCAGGTTCCACTGGCGACGACAATAGTGATAACTCCATCCATTACCTTCTCTCGGGAAATCTATCCATTCCGGATGTCCAAATTCATTTCCCATAAAGTTAAGATAACCTTCACCGGCAAGAGACGCAGTCACCAGACGTATCATCTTATGCAGTGCAATACCTCTGTCTACTACCATGTTACCGCCAAACTTATTCATTCCGGTATACATATCTGCATCACACAGTCGGAACATAATCGTCTTATCTCCAACTAATGCCTGATCATGTGACTCTGCATAACCGATATTTTTTTCTGCAGGTCTGCGACCTACCAATTCATACCATAATTTATAAATATCCAAGTCTTCATCTGCCTTTTCTTTTAAAGTCTTTATCCATAAATCCGGCACACCCATACTTAATCGATAATCAAAGCCAATTCCACCATCTTCAACCGGAATACACATACCCGGCATACCGGACATATCCTCAGCGATAGTAATAGCTCCGGGATTCACCTTATGAATCAATTCATTCGCAAGTTGCAAATAAGTTACCGCTTCCACATCAGTATTCATAGAAAAATACATACTATAGTCACTAAATGCACTACCTAAACCATGATCCAGATAAAGCATAGAGGTAACACCATCAAAACGGAAACCATCAAAGTGGAACACCTCCATCCAATACTTTAGATTGGAAAGCAGGAAATGAAGCACCTCATTTTTACCATAATTAAACAACTTCGTTCCCCATGCACTATGTTCCCCCTTACCACCACTGTGGAAGAATTGATACTCTGTGCCATCAAACTGATTCAAGCCTTCGTTTGTATTTTTTACCGCATGAGAATGAACCACATCCAGGAGAACTGCAATTCCCATCTCATGAGCCGTATCAATTAATTTCTTAAGTTCTACGCTACTACCATATCTGGAAGAAGCTGCAAAAAAGTTAGAAACCTGATAACCAAAAGAGCCATAGTACGGATGTTCCATAATTGCCATAATCTGAATCGTATTGTATCCAAGTTCTTTAATTCTGGGCAATGTAAGCTTTCTAAACTCCTCGTAAGTACCAACATCATACTTATCCTGAGCCATTCCGATATGACATTCGTATATAAATGGTGTATCCGGAGTCTTAAACTCTTCGTCAGTCCATTTAAATTTCTTTATCTGGTCTTCTATTTCCGCACACCACATATAAGTTACCGGATCCTGAACCACTCTCGTAGCATACGTCGGAATGCGGCGAAGCTGCTGGCCATTATGAACCACTATAGCCTGCACCTTTTGCCCCGGCAATAGAGCTTTCGCGCCTTTAATGTGCACTTCAAATACACCATTTTCCAATCGTCTCATAGGACAAGCTGTGGTGTCCCACTCATTAAAATCACCTGTTAAAAACATTGCATCTGCAGCAGGTGCCCATTCTCGATACACCCAACCTGTTTTTGTACGATGGAAGCCAAAATAATTATGTCCGTTTGCAAACTCTACAATATTTCCCTTATCCCCAAGCAGTTCATATCGTTTTCTTTTGTAATTGTCCATGCGCAAATTAATATCATTCTCAAAACTCTTTAAATATGGATCAATCTCCAAAATTTTGTATGACATAGCTACCTCCTCGCTGACCGGAATTAAACCATCCGTTCACGTTATTAATTTCATTATACCCCAAGAGACAGGAATTTTCCATTACTTTTTAAATAGAAAAAACCTCGAGAGATTCTCGAGGTTTCCTTAGAGGCGTGAGCCGGATTTGAACCGGCGATGACGGTGTTGCAGACCGGGGCCTTACCACTTGGCTATCACGCCATATTAAAAATGACTCCAACGGGAATCGAACCCGTGTTACCGCCGTGAAAGGGCGATGTCTTAACCGCTTGACCATGGAGCCAAATATCATGCTTCGCAACGTTATACAAAAACGCGGAGCATTTTCTACTATTCCTTTTCAGGAAGCTCCCCCTGTTGGACTTGAACCAACGACGCCCTGATTAACAGTCAGGTGCTCTACCGACTGAGCTAAGGAGGAAGAATAATTACTTCGTAATTATCTTATGAAGCTTTCGCTTCTTTTATGAATGCATTATACACTCAAAACCGAACACTGAATTAATCTTTCACAAAACATCTCGCTATTCTCTAAGAATAACTTTTTCCTCTCCAACCATTGGTTAAGCCCTCGACCGATTAGTAAATGTCAGCTGAACACATTACTGTGCTTACACCTCATTCCTATCTACCTTGTCGTCTTCAAGGGGTCTTACTTAAC